>CAZZAF010000061.1:0-2375 GCA_964652135.1 uncultured archaeon | reverse complement strand
GGTACAAGGCTGGGTTTGGTGAGAGAAATTCGATGGGGTTCGGGATGGTGAAGGTGGTTTGATAACAGAGGGGTTTCGTAAATTAACTGCTGTTAACCCATACGAATATCAAAAAATAGCTATGGAAAATTTGGTAGAAGGTAAATCACTTATTGTTAGAGCACCTACTGGTTCTGGAAAAACGGAAATTGCTTTAATTCCTTTTATTTATGGTGTCAACGATTTTCTACCTTCTCAGCTAATTTATTCTCTTCCAACGAGAACTTTGGTCGAAAGTATTGGTGAGAGAGCAACAAAATACGCTTCATCCAAAAAGCTTAGAACGGCTATTCATCACGGTAAAAAAGCGACGAGTAGTCTTTTTGAAGAGGATATAATCGTTACAACAATCGACCAGACTGCTGGAGCGTACTTGAGCGTTCCGTTAAGTATGCCCAAGAGATGGGGAAACATGTTCGTTGGTGGTGTTGCATCGGCCTTGGCAGTTTTTGATGAGGTACACACCCTTGACCCAGAAAAAGGCCTTCAGACGACTGCAGCAATAGCCATGCAATCTGCGAAACTTGGTTTCCCCTCAATTATAATGTCCGCCACCCTGCCAGATGTTTTTATTGAGCGTGTTAGGGAGAGGGTGGAGAGAGACGGAGGCAAAGTAGAAGTTGTAGATGTTAAGGATGAGTCAGAGATTAAATCAAGGAGAAATCGGAAAGTTGAGCTTATAAACAGAACTGATGAAGAGTTAGCGGCTGACATTGTTCTAAAAGAGGTCGAGAGCAACAGAAAACTTGTTGTGGTTGTTAACACCGTTGAACGGGCACAAAAGCTATATCTGGAACTAAAAGACAGAACAGAAGTTCCAGTACTTCTCTTACATTCCAGATATCTCGAAAAAGACCGAGCAGAAAAAGAGAAGTTTCTCGAGGAAATTTTTGGCAAGAGTAGTAGAGGCGAATGTATATTTATTTCCACACAGGTCGTGGAGGTTGGTATGGATATCTCTTCTCCAAAGATTTTGTCAGAAGCTGCTCCAGTTGATGCACTGATACAAAGGGCAGGAAGATGTGCGAGATGGGGTGGCAACGGTGAGCTTCATGTGTTTGGGCTTAGTGAAGGTTCCGGAAATCCATACGCTCCATATTCAAAAGAGCTTGTTGAGAGCACTATAACAGAGGTTAATAGTAGAGGGAAGAGCTTTGTTCTGGACTGGCAGACTGAAGTTGAACTCGTTAACCAAGTTCTTTCAAGTCATTTTGAATTTTTCATGGATTCAACATTCTTTTATCAAAGGCTTGGGGAACTTGCAAGAGCCGTTTATGAGGGTAGTAAAGCGAAAGTTGAGCAAAATGTTAGAGAAGTTTTCTCATGCGATGTTACATTGCACGAAAATCCCGAATCCTTGGAAGCTGAGAAAATCTTGGCACTGCCAAAGATACGTGTTGATGCACGTGTTTTGAGTGGCAAAATCGAGAAACTTGCGGAAATGGGGATTAAGGTATATAAATTGGAGGAGAATCCGGTAATTGGGGATTACGAAGAGAAGTACACACCAAGTCTTGTCAGAAGTAATGAAGATGTGACTCCGTTTGAGCTTTACGTTTTGAGTGGTGCCTACTACTCTCCGGATGTAGGACTTGTATTCGATAAACCTGTTCCGGGGGCTGTCAACTCTTTTGAACCCGATAAACAGAAATTTGAGGATGTTAAAAGCCACACAGAATATAAACTTGAAAGAGAAACTTGGGTTGAACATGCAAAGAATACTTTGTGGATGCTCGAATATTATCTGATTCCACGCTATCGCTATGTTATCAAAAATTTCGCTAACTACTTCGGGTATGGATATAATGAGCTCGTCAATCTTATCAGGTGCATAACTGCACTACATGATCTTGGTAAGCTGAATGTATATTGGCAGAAAAAAGTTGGCTGGGGTGAGAGAGTGCCCTTAGCTCATTCAGATGAGACCAATGTCAAAGGTCTGCCACCACACGCTACAGTTTCAGCAAGAGCCTTGCAACCTTATTTAGAAAGTTTATTCGATGATGAGGACGTGTTCAAAGCATTCTATTTGACTATTGCCCATCACCACGCACCGTGGGCGAGAGAATACAAAGGATACAGTCTAATTCCACACTTCGACAAATTCATCGATGAAGTTTGGAGTGTTCCAAAAGAGTTTATCAAAGCCCATGATTCAGCTAATAGGCTTGATTTTACGTACTTAGATGTAGTTGATGAGAATGAAGCTTACAGACTTTATGGCTTGCTTTCTAAATTGGTAAGAATCTCAGACAGACTTGCTACTGGAGGTGTAAGTTATGAATCGATATTTTCTGCCTAAAACTGGCTGGGAGTTTTTTGATGTATCAAGGGCA
>CAZZAF010000060.1:0-2464 GCA_964652135.1 uncultured archaeon | reverse complement strand
CCTACTCAAGTGTATACAGTATGCATCATAACTTCGACCTGCAGCAGAAGCCGTTCATAATCTTCTGGGAGCTCACAAGAGCCTGCCTGCTCGCATGCAAGCATTGTAGAGCCAAAGCTCAGAGGGAAAGGCATCCCAACGAGTTAACCACGGAAGAGGTATTCAATGTCATCGAACAGATCACAGAATTCGGAAAGCCCTATCCACTTGTCGTTTTTACTGGTGGAGACCCTCTGATGAGAGAAGATATCTTTGACATCGTCGAGCACGCTACTTCAAAGGGAATAAGAACAGCAATTGCATTCAGCGGAACGAAGCTTGCAACGATGGAAAGATTGGAAAAGCTGAAAGAAGCAGGAATTGCAAGAATAGCCATAAGTCTGGATGGAAGTAAGGCTGAAATTCACGATTATTTCAGGGGTATTCGTGGAACGTTCGAGACCAGTCTCGAGATCCTCGAAATGGCTAGGGAACTGGATATTTCAAGGCAAATTAACACTACAGTTACCACATTCAACATTCACGATTTGCCCAACATAATGAAGATAGGAATAGAGAACGAAATAGCTCTCTGGGACGTTTTCTTTGTTGTGCCAACTGGTAGAGCTAAAGCTGAATACATGCCATCCGGACGCGAGTTCGAAGACGTTCTCAACTGGCTTTATGATGTGGGTAAGGAGACACCCCTCAACGTTAAAAGTTCGGCGGCAACACACCTGAGAAGAATCGAATACATGAGGGATGAGGGAATATACAACATAGAGCCTGGCAAACTTTACCACGAGTTAAGGGCAAAGCTAGAAGAGATCAAAAAGGAGATGGAAATAGAATCCGTTGAAAAGCCCATTGTTGCTGGGGCACATGGCAGAAGTCTTGCATCAGATGGAATAAAGAGGATGACCGGAATTACCGATGGCAGAGGGATGTTTTTCATAAGCCATGTGGGTGAAGTATACCCAAGCGGGTTCTTGCCAATTGTTGCAGGAAACGTTAGACAGGACACACTGAAGAACATTTACATGAACTCCCCCATATTCCAGGATTTAAAAGATCCAGATAGATTGAAAGGAAAATGTGGAAAATGCGAATACAGGTATATGTGTGGGGGTTCGAGGGCTAGGGCCTACGCCATGACAGGTGATTATCTAGCTGCCGAGCCCCGATGTATCTATAAACCGAACAGTTAGAACTTTTCAAACACTAAATTATTTCTATATTTAAAAAATATATATTGCAGATCATTTCTTTGTTAATTATTCCTTTAGGCTAAAATTATTGAAATTATTATTAATAAGAATAAGCGCATTAATGCGTTTAACAAAACAATAGGTAGAAAACTTTAAGTTTAATTACAATAATTAATTAAATCGATGATGATATATCACGCTCTCGAAGAACTCATACCAAAGCTGGAAGGACTGAGAACAAGAATTGTTTATGACTTTCAAGCGGCGAGAGACGTTCTGTTTTTCCACCATATTCTACCATATTTCTCTTCAAAGAGAATATTCTTTGTTGTATACTCGGATATCGCATGTCGAAAGCTAAAGAAAAAGTATGAGTGGATGTCCGAGTTATATCCAGATATAGCAAAAATTTTAGATAAAACATATTCGATAAAAATTGGGCAGAACGATAGTATCGCATTTGGCAATCTTTTTGATTTCATTCGTGAGAATGGAAGCTTTAAGTGGCTAGACGCACTCGCAGATAGCCTCAAAAAGATAAAAGATGAAGATATGATTGTATTATCGGGTTTCTCTTTGTTTGTGGCAATCAATGGCCAAAATGCTCTTAGAGAGGCCCTCCGATTGATTGATTCGTTAGCCGAGAATGTAACTTTCTTTGGATTCTATCAAGAAGGACTTTACGATGATCAAACAAACAGACTGATGGAAAAATTCTATGACGTGATAATCAGAGTGAAAAAAGAAGATGAGTTTACAGGTTTTGGAGAAACGACTTTTCTCGTTGGTGTCGAACAGAGTGTTGTGGGAGATATTGAGCCAGGTTTTGCTAGATTTAAGATAGAGGATGGAAAACTTGTTGAAGTCTGATTTTTTAGGTATTTAGTGAAATAATACTAACTGTTATTAGAAAAAGATCGTTTGTGTTGCAAATATTATAGATCGAATTTTTGGAGATGTAAGTGCCCCGGCCGGGACTTGAACCCGGGTCTGGGAGTCCGCAGCCCCCAAGGATATCCGCTACCCCACCGGGGCGCATTGATGTAATTGTTCTACACCCCACCTTCTCAGATATACATACTTTGCCCTACTCAACTGTGCTCAGCATCCGCCAATCTGAATCAGATTATGAGGGGGGTTAGAAAAGAGTTTCGGAGAGTACCTGTTACGTCTCTACAAGCCAGCATACTAAGTATAAAAAACCAGATGTATTACCAACTGGCACCCGCTTTCTAGGTGGTTACTACACTCTACTTAAGAAGAGGAGAATATAATAT
>CAZZAF010000059.1:0-2501 GCA_964652135.1 uncultured archaeon | reverse complement strand
AGTTACCTGGACCAAAAAGACCGGTGCGTGAAAAATGGTGATTGCGGATAGATTTCTTGATAATTTCTTTGATATGAATACTAATCGTTCTTCATACTTTTGCAAAACTCTCCCTGTAGATGGTAGCTTTGTGTATGATGATAAAAACGGGGTTTCTGCATGAAGATAGCCATCGTCCTGGGAACCCGTCCCGAGATCATCAAGATGAGTCCCATTATCAGGGAATGCCAGAAACGGGACATCGACTTCTATATACTGCACACGGGCCAGCACTACAGCTTTGAGATGGACAGGGTCTTCTTCGAGGATCTGAAACTGCCTGTCCCAAAGTACAATCTAGACGTGGGTTCCGGCCCCCATGGCGATCAGACCGGTAAGATGTTAAGTGGCATAGAGAAGATACTGATGGAAGAAACACCTGACATAGTGCTGGTTCAGGGAGACACAAACACTGTGCTGGCCGGAGCGCTTGCTGCATCCAAGCTGCATATCAAAGTTGGCCATGTGGAAGCGGGTTTGAGAAGTTTTAATCGTTCAATGCCCGAGGAGACAAACAGAGTTGTTGCAGATCATATTTCGGATTATCTTTTCGCACCCACGGAGAACTCAAAGAAATATTTGCTAAATGAGGGTATTCCGGAGGAGAAGATCTTCATCACAGGCAATACAGTCGTGGACGCTGTCTACCAGAACCTGGAAATAGCCAGATCCAGAGGTGATGTACTTGCAAAGTACGGTCTCACAAAGGAGAACTATTTCCTTGCAACCGTACACCGTGCCGAGAACACGGACAATCCCGAGCGTCTTAAGAACATACTGGGAGCTTTCGAGCAGATTAATCTGGACCTTGGGCTGCCGATCATCTTCCCCGCACATCCAAGGACCGTGAAAATGATCAGAGAATTTGGTCTTGGTGTACCGGAAGGAGTGAAGGTAGTTCAACCACTTGGCTATCTTGATTTTTTACAGCTTGAAGGTAGTGCAAAGCTGATACTCACGGATAGTGGCGGATTGCAGGAAGAAGCCTGTATCCTTGATGTGCCTTGTGTTACTTTGAGAGATAATACGGAGCGGCCTGAAACAGTAGATGTGGGGGCGAATATTGTGGCTGGTGCTGATGGTATGGTACCTGAGATTGTGAGGAAGATGTTGGAGACTGAGAATGAATGGGAGAACCCTTACGGAAAAGGAAACGCGAGCGAGCTGACAATTAAACAGATTATGCTTTCATGAATTTATTATAATCCTATGATGGTGGTACTATGAAAAAAATGTGTGTTCTGGGAATGGGTTATATTGGACTCCCAACTGCACTCCTGTTTGCGAACAATGGCATGGATGTTGTTGGTGTGGACGTTAACCAGCAGGTTGTTGATACCCTGAAAGAGGGCAGGATGCCTTTCGAGGAAGAGGGCTTCCAGGAACTGCTGGATGGAGCCTGTGATAAGCAAAGTTTCAAACCAAGTACTAAAGTAGAAGAGGCAGATGTCTTCCTCGTGGCAGTTCCCACACCCTTTGACACAGAGTTTCGCATGGCAGACCTGAAGTATGTCGTATCCGCCTGTGAGATGATAGTCCCACACCTCAAAGAAGGCAACCTCGTAATAATCGAATCCACCATCCCACCGAAGACCTGCGAAAAAAGGGTTAGGAAAATACTGGAAAAATCCGGCCTGGAGGCATCCCAGGACTTCTACATATCCCATTGTCCCGAACGTGCTATCCCAGGCAACACCCTGCACGAGATGGTCAACAACGACAGGGTTATCGGAGGACTCTGCGACAAAGCTACAGAGCTCACAAGAGACCTCTACTCATGCTTTGTAAAAGGCAATCTCTACCTAACGACCAGCACAACAGCAGAGATGATCAAGCTCATGGAGAACACCTATCGTGATGTCAATATAGCTCTTGCCAATGAACTTGGAATGCTTGCCGAGGATTATGGAATTAACATCTGGGAAGCAATCGACATAGCCAACAAGCATCCAAGAGTTAATATACACAGCCCAGGTCCCGGAGTTGGTGGTCACTGTATAGCTATAGATCCCTGGTTCCTTACTGAAAATGCAAACAACAGCAGTCTGATTACATTAGCCCGTAATATCAATGATTCAATGCCAATTCATGTTTTGAAGAAAGTAAAGGAAATGGTCAATGGTATTGAGAATCCTGTAATTACTGTATTTGGTGTGGCTTATAAGGGAGATATTGCTGATACAAGGGCAACACCTGCACTGAAGTTTATCAAGCTGGCAGAGAAGGAAGGGTTTACTGTTAAGATATATGATCCTTTTGTGAAGGAATTTGAGTATCCTATTTTGAGTTTGGATGAGGCTGTGGAGGGGAGTGATTGTATTGTGGTGCTGACGGATCATTCGGAGTTTAGCAAAACAATCCCTAGTGTTTTGTATCAGAAAATGAAAACTGAGAATATTCTCGATACTAAAAATATCCTATTTAAACCAACTTATTAGAAATTGCATTAAACACTATTAGAT
>CAZZAF010000058.1:0-2837 GCA_964652135.1 uncultured archaeon | reverse complement strand
ACCTTCACCATCCCGAACCCCATCGAATTTCTCTCACCAAACCCAGCCTTGTACCCCATCTCCAGCAATTCTCTGCTTCCTTCTGCCTCGAAAACTATTAGCGAAGCTCTATGGAACGTATTCTTTAGCTGAACCCTCACAGGCTTTGTACTGATGACTTTAAGTCGAAAATCGTCATCCTTCGGCCCCTTGCCATAATAAGTCACGTACTTTTTGACCAGATTCTTCTTCAAATTCTCGTAGAATTTCGTGTTGTCAGGATACAAATCTACAATTCTTCTTCTACCATTATCAGAAACAGTCGTAACGTTAATTGGAGATAGAGTGATGAATCTTTCCTTCCTACCAATCTCTTTCTCCTTAAGCACTCTTATCCCTGAAACCACAAATTTTGCGTCCCCGATCTTCACCTCTGGTTTCTCCAGCAAACCTTCAACAAGAGTGGCACCAATGTAGTTCCGCAACGTAGAAAAGAAGAAGTGTACATTCGGATTAAGCAACCTCATTTTTCCATTCTCAATCCTGAACTTCCTACCTTCAACCATCAACCTGCTGAATGTGAAGAACTTGAACGTCGATGGAGTGTGTAGCTCAAGCGATAGCTCGGGATCCACTCTTTCTATCGTTCTGTAGATCATCGATGCAAGATGATAAGAATGGTTAAAATCGATAAATGTTGGATTTGATACAGCTACAAGATTCACTTGAAGCCTCATGTTTAAAGTTTCAAAATTACATTATACTTAACATTTTCGAGTGCTGTGAAAGTGAAAAATATGTTAACGTACACAAATTCAGTATGATCTCAAAAACTATTGATCTATTAAAATTACAAACAAATCAAATGATTTCTTCACTCCCGCTCTTATCCACGCCCATTACCTCTCTGTTCAGACTTTTACTGCTGGAAAGACGATAGATTACGACCATGTCCTCATCCTCGTTGATTATGCCCTTTAGACCCATTTTTACTTCTTGCAGGTCTGCCGGTGTAATTTCACCCTCAAAAACAGAGTTCTGAATCCAGGTTAGATATCTCCGCAAAAACTTCTTTACCCTGTTGACTCTATCAACGTTCACGTCATAAACAACGATTACGTACATTTACCACCACATCACAAAGGGTTTATATTTTTCAACTCCAAGCAAGTGCTTTGCAAGCTTATAACATTCAAGCCTTATAAGACGCTGATATGAAACGTTTCTACCAAGATTTCTATGCTTCACAGTTGTATTGAGCTTTTCGTTGTATGCAGAGATAAACTTCTTTTTCCCGGTCTCGCTCAGTAGAACGCCTTTTAGATCTCTGTTGAAATCATCTTCACTCATTATTCCTTTGTTTACAAGATGGAAAATTGTTCTATCAACTATCATCGGTTTGAAGAGTTCGGCAATGTCAAGAGCCAGACTAAACCTCCTTTCAGATGGTTCATGCAAGTAAGACACAGCCGGATGGAGCTGGGTGTGATAAATCTCTGAGAGTACTGTGGAGTAAAGTAAAGAGTTACCAAAGCTAATCATTGCATTAACCTCGTTCTCAGGAGGCTGTCTACTTCGCTTCCCAAACTCGAAGTTCTTGAGAATTAAATCAAAAGACGAATAGTATACATTTCTTGCGGTTGCTTCCGCACCCATAACTTCAGCAACCGTTTTAGCATTAGCCAGGCTCTGGAGTGCATTCTCCACTTCTGCTCTGAGATCGTTTAGTCCGTAATAAGCCAGAACCTTACTCATGTTCAGGATTGATCCCTCGACAAAAGCCTTTGCAAGGAAAAGCCGTTTCTCTTCGTCAATATGGTGCAGCACCTGTTTTACAACCATGTCTCCCGAAATCAGAGTTTCCCGTGGATAAAAACTTCCAACATAGAATCCAGAACGGTTAAAGAAGTGTATACAAACACCTTCGCTTGCAAGCAACGATAGAGCCTTGGATGTAACGCTTAAAGATCCCAGAGCGTAGATTGCATAAATAGTGTTAATCGGGATGGGTTTCCTTCCGTCCTTATTTTCAAAGTAAATCGTATTTTCATGTCTTTTCAGCTTTCCATCCGAAAGAATATAGTAATTCTTTTTCTTCATAAAATCACCTACGCAAAACAGAATTCAAAGTAGGCACATTTTCTACATATTTTCTTGTATTCAGGCTTTGGCATAGGGCTACAGATTAATTTCTCGATATCCTTTAGGATTTCTTCAATTTTAGTTTCGTCTTCTTTACTGAGTTCAATTTCAATATTCTCCTTTCGTTTAGGGAAGGAAATTACAGCTCTGGCGTTTATACCAAGTTTCCTGAGAAAATACAGGTAGTAGAGGGTCTGGTATCTGTAAGATTCCTCCATCTTTTTGGACTTTTTTATCTCTCTTATCTCAATGAAATCTCCAACCCTAACAACGTCGATTGCAATGGGACCAATCTGAACTTCTTTCTCATCCCTTTTGAAGACTTCTCTGTGAATCAGTTTTCCAAGCTTAACCGCATCACTCTCCTGCTCCATAGTGATGTTGTGACTGAACAACCATAACTTTGTCTTGCAGATGAAATAATAGTTGACCTGAGTTCCACCTATGTACATTTCAAATATCATTTGTAATATTTCCTAATTTAACCACATATAAATTTTTTGTAAAATTTAAGAAGAGGTCTGAATTTACTTTTTGTTTTTAGTCCATCCCTACTAATTTTGTGTTGATTTGCGAATTAAGGATTCCTAGACGTTTATATTTGGTTTAGCGGTCGCTGACTTGGTCGTCTATCTTTTTATTTGGAAGTTTTATTGATTAAATTTGTTATTTTTATTTCATTCTTTTGGTGAATAGGGAGTTTATACAGCGTGGTT
>CAZZAF010000057.1:0-3348 GCA_964652135.1 uncultured archaeon | reverse complement strand
AGATGCATGCGAAGCTGAGCTACGAAAGAGGCACCCTCAAAATCAAAGGTGATACTCACATTCCTTTCGCCAGATTTGATAGTAGGGCAGGCTGTTACAGGGCTCTTGCCTGCAAGTATCGGGACATAACTGATTACCTTAAATTCTCAAGAATCGATTACGAGGATAACGTGCTGGATCCAATCCCTTGCCCGGTTTTTGATGCTGATCTTGAACTGAGAGAGTATCAGGAGCAAGCCGTAGAAAAATGGATGGAAGACAAAAAAGGCGTAATAGTGCTACCAACAGGTTCAGGCAAAACCTACGTCGCACTTGAAGTCATAAAGGAGTTATCCGTTCCAACACTTGTTGTTGTTCCAACCCTTGACCTGCTTGACCAGTGGAAAGAAAAACTCTCCATTTTCGGTAGCGAAAACATTGGTGAGTACTCGGGCAGAAAGAAGGAACTGAAACCCATCACAGTCTCAACCTATGACTCAGCCTACCTCAGCGCTGAATTGCTCGGCAACAAATTCCTTCTTCTTGTATTCGATGAAGTCCATCACCTGCCCTCTGATGCATATCGCCAGATTGCCGAGATGTCGGCAGCCCCTTACCGCCTTGGCTTAACGGCAACATACGAGAGGGAGGATGGCAAACACACCCTTTTGCCAGAGCTGGTTGGAGGGAAAGTCTTCGAACTGATGCCTGACGATCTCGCAGGCAAACATTTGGCAGATTATATCGTGAAGAGGATCTATGTTCCGCTGACGGATGAAGAGAGGGAAAAATACGAGGGGAAAGCCAGAATCTTCAAGGAATATGTATCAACAAGAGGAATCAAGCTGGCAAGCCCGGACGACTTCAAGAGGGTTGTGATGGCGACCGGCTACGACTCCAAAGCTTACGATGCACTGAGAGCGTGGGATGAAGCCCGCAGGATCGCTTTCAACTCCAAGAACAAGCTGGTAAAACTCAGGGAACTGCTTGAAAAGCACAGAGGTGATAAGATAATAATTTTCACGAGGTATAACGATCTCGTTTACGTAATCTCCAGACTGTTCCTGATTCCAGCCATAACTCACAAAACCTCGAAAGATGAAAGGAAAGCAATCCTCGACGGATTCAAACGGGGTAAATTCAAGGCAATCGTGAGCAGTCAGGTTCTTGATGAGGGCATTGACGTCCCGGATGCCAACATCGGCATCATCATGAGCGGCAGCGGAAGTGCGAGAGAATTCATCCAGCGCCTTGGAAGGATTCTTCGCCCTTCCAGAGGTAAAGACAAAGCGATCCTGTATGAGCTTGTGTCGAGGGAAACGGGGGAAGTGAATACAGCAAGAAGGAGGAGGCGCAATGCTGCCAAAAGAGCTCCTTGAAGTCAGGAAATCGAAGGGGAAAATAATTCCCAAGTTTGCCGGCAAGGATGATTATCCACTGGCAGAGAAGATAATCAAGATATTTTCATCTGGAGTTGGTAAGAAATATGGTTCTGTTCTTTCAGCCCTGAAATCCGTTGAGAATGCAGACAACTACAGGAAGGTTAGAGGGTTTGCGAGGGTTATGGAAAGGTTCTGTGAAAAAGTATGCATGTTTGATGCTCCATCCCATCTCGATCCTGTAGAGGTAAGGCTGTATCTCTTTGAGAGAGGCTACATCACCTCAAGGAAGGAAAGACAGCGGATAATTGAATATGCAGCCCGGTATTTCAGTACCACGCCGGAAGAAATTGAGAGAGCCATGTTTGCTGACAGGGATGAGGAACAAATCCTGGTTAACGTCAGGCAGATTAACGCAGATACTCTCATCAAACTTTACAACCTTTCTCTGCTTCAAACCGCCATATTCAACGCATTAAGGCTAACATTCTGGACTTCTTCAAACCATAAGGAGATATTTCGTCGCATAAAGTGGTTAGGGCTTATGTACGAGCTTTATGAAGAGGACGGGCAATTACGGGCAGATATAACAGGGACGGCATCAATCCTGAAGATGACCAGAAAGTATGGCACATCGATGGCCAAACTCATCCCGTCGATTGTAAAGGCGGAGAGGTGGTGGATCAGAGCGGAGATACTTGATGAACATTCAAACAGGATATACTATCTGGAAATGGATGATAGCCACAAACATCTATTCCCGGTATACGACGAGAAGATTGAGTACGATTCTTCTCTGGAAGTGGAGTTTGAAAGGAAAATCAAAGCGATAAAGCCAGATGTAGAAGTAATCAGAGAGCCGGACGTCGTTAAAGCTGGTAGGTATGCGTTCATCCCGGACTTTCTGATAAGAAAGAGCAGCAGAGAAGTGTATGTGGAAATAGTTGGATTCTGGACGGAGGACTACTTAAAGAAAAAGGTGGAGAAAATTAGGGAATCTGGAGTACCGCTCATAGTTGTAGCAAGAGAGGAATATGCGTGTGGTAAAAGCGAATCAGCCGACGTTATCCTGTTCTCGAAGAATATACCGTACAATGAAGTAGTGGGAAGAATAAACCATTATCTAAGGGGAGATATAAGTGAAATATCGTTTGAAGGAGATGTAGTCAATTTGAAAGAGCTGTCAAACAGTTATGGTGTTCCGGTAAATGAAATTGTGGGTGTTTTGCCGCAGGATTACGTTCTGGCTGGGAGTTATGCAGTAAAGAAAGATGTTTTTGAGAGGATACGTAATGAAGTGGAGAAGATCAATCCGGAAAAGCTTTCAGATGTCATTCCAGTTCTGAGAGAATTCGATGTGGGTTACGACGTACTCAGGGCCATGGGCTACGAGATTGTGTGGATAGGGCTCAGCGAAGAGGATGCGATTGTTAAAAGGATTAAGTAGTTTAGGCTTCTCGTTCCGCTCAATGTCAAAGGGACGCAGTCACTCTTTAAACCTTGTTAAAAGTTCAATCGTTTTCGTGCTCCTCGATGTTACGCACACTCTCTCTTTGAAATAATCTGAGAGAACCTTTTCGAGTCTTGAGCTCACAGTTGCGTAGTGGATGTCTCTCTTTTCAAAAATTATGTTATCAGTTTTAACAATTCCTATGATTCTGAGGTTTTCATCCTCAATGCTCTTACACAGTTTGAGCATCTTTTTCTGGGTTATTCTCTTGCTCTTGTACATGTTAATTCCTTTGACGAATGCAACTCCTCTCTGCCAGCTCAGAGTATCACCATTGTAGTTTAAGATGTCCTCTATATGATGATTAAACTTTTCCTATGGATAGGTGTATTTCTTAGGAATAATAAAGAAAAACTAGATCTACGATGGACGCTGTCAAGAATATCAATAAAAAATAAATAGTAGAAATACAACATATGAACCCCACACTCAGCCAATTAGTGGATTACATCAAATCTACAAAAGTCTTTCGGAGGAACA
>CAZZAF010000056.1:0-4027 GCA_964652135.1 uncultured archaeon | reverse complement strand
GTTTATGCTTTATTACAATCGGTTGAGGTGGTGTTTGTGTTAAGTGGACACATCTACTTGCATGAATGGAAAATTGGATTGAGAAAACAGGTTGTCAATTGGATAGCATTAATGGAATAATTCTCTACCCTTTTCTGTGACTTCTAGTACTTTAAGACGCCCTTCTTTTACCGTTTTCATTAATTCTTTATCTTCGAGATATCTTATTCGCTTTTTGGCTGTATTTCTTGTAATATTGAACTTGCTCATGACGTCTTTGATAGAGGGTTTTTCACCCACTCTGTTCTGCATGTAAACAAATCTCAAAATCTCGTAAACTTCTGGTGGTAAATCGTGGTGTTTCGGTTTAAGTTTGATATTGCTACATTCTTTTCTCAAGAGTTTTAATTGTTTCTCATCGACTACATCTGGATCTAGAGACAGCAGTACTATTCCCTTCTTAAGGATGTAAAACGTCTCCTTCAGTCTCTGAATAAATTCGAATGTTTTGTCAAATCCGTTTTTGAGAATGATATAATCAAGCTCCAACAATACCACATTGTTCCAGTTTGGCAGGTTCATAATTGTGGCTTCAATTTCGGAAATATCTGGTGATAATGTGTTCTTCCCTTTTTTCTCAGAAAGCCAGAGATGTGTTGAATTATTTTCAACATTTATCTCGTCAGGAAGCTTTCTTGTAATTATCGTTCCAGAGTAACCACATTTGACCAAATCATTGAAAACTTCTATTGCTAGATCTGGGACAGATTCTTCTATCAGGTAAACTTTACCCTTGTCAACATCGAATTTCAAAATTCTTTTCAGCATGCCCTCTTCTGCTTTAATCTTTGAAGTTATATCTCTGGCTATCACCGAGAATCCCGTGGGTTTACCACTTTCATCCACTATTGGTGAGACTGTCACATCGACGTCAATTATAGCACCATCTTTTGTTAGCCTCTTGGTTTCGAATGATATGTGTTTCACACCCTTCTTTATCTTTTGAATGATGAATGATGTTTCATTTTTGATCTCTTCTGGCAGCAAAACATCTGCAGTCATTCCAATGATTTCTTCTCTTGTCCATCCAAACAGTTTCTCTGCAGTTTTGTTCCAGCTCGTTATTGTTCCTTCAAGGCTGACAGAGTATATCGCGTCGTTTGAGTTTTCCACAATGTTTGCGAGGTACTTCAGCTCCTTCTGAGATTTGAGAAGTTCCTCTGTTTTTTCCTCAAGCTCTTTGTATGCTTTTTTGAGCTTTTCTTCTGCTTCTTTGCGCTTAGTTATATCTCTCATTATTGCAACATAACCTATGTGTTCTCCTTTTGAGTTGTAAATGGCACTCAGTGTTTGATCTACAAGCACAAGCCTACCATCTTTGGCTATTCTCACTGTTTCTATATCTCTGACGTAACCCTCTCTAGCTGCCTTCTTGAAGTTTTCTTTACATTCTTCGCAGAATCCTTCAGGCATGATTGTCCAGACTGGTTTTCCTGTGATCTCTGACTCAGTGTATCCAAACATCATCTCAGCACCTTTGTTCCACGATACAATCTTCCCCTCCAGGTCAAGAGACACGATGGCATCAACCGAGTGCTCGGTAATTCCTGCAAGATATGCTAGCTTCTCTTCAGCATGTTTTCTTGCGGTTATATCTCTACTAACTGCTCTGTAACCTTTGAGATTTCCAGATTCGTCAAAGAATGGTCTGCCACAAGTTTCGAGGACAACGTGACTTCCATCTTTTCTTTTAAAGACGTTCTCTACTCCGCAGAATGGGTTTTGCTCTTTTTTGATCATATTAAACTCTTTAATTGCCTTCCTTCTTTCTTCTTCTGGCATTAAATCGAAAAGTTTCTTTCCTAGAATCTCATCAGGTTCATAACCCAGAATTTCCTGGATTTTGGGGCTAGAATACGTAAAGACGAAGTTTTCATCCAACTCAAATACCCAGTCGTTTATATCTTTTACAAGGTGTTTGTATTTCTCTTCACTTCTCTCTAGCATTTCTCTCTGCTTTTTTAGCTCCTTTGTTGTATGGTTGAATGCATTGGCCAGGTCTTCAAGCTCATCTCCTGTGTTTACTTCAACGTAAACTTCGTTGCCGTTCAGGATACTCTCAAATCCTTTTTTCAATCTTTCCAGCGGCTCAGTTATACTTCCTGCGACGAAGAATGAGATTCCCAGGATGATTATCAGCATATATAAGAAGTAGGCAGGAGTAGGACCACCTGGGACTGTAAAGCTAACAGTATAAAGAGCCAAAGACAATGAAGCGAAGAAAAGAGATATTGAAACTATTTTGAAGAATATCGGCAGCCTCATACCGCCCACCTCAAAAGTAGCAGGATTACTGCTGCAGAGCTGAACCATCCAATGTATGCTGCGATAAGCGGGCTCATACGCATGTTCTGTATGTCTCTGATGTTCACAGCAGACCCTATGGATGCGAGAGTTATTGAGAATGCTATGGTTGACAGAGGCTTAATCGATTTGACCACCTCTGGCGTAAGAGTAAAACTGGATAAGAATGCTACAACGAGAAAGCCCACAACGTACCATGGGATATAAAATCGATGCTCTGCATACATTAGTGAGACTACTAGGGCTACAATTGTTATCATGGCTATTCGTATTCCCTTTATTTCTAGAGCCTCTTGAACCACTTCATAACCGAAAGGCATTGATGCAATTTTCACGAGCCCCGTTTGGTGGAGTGTTGCACCACTCATTATTGCGTAGCTGCTGGATGGAATATCTAGAAGATATCCCAGAGAAGGGTAGAGTATAGCACCCGTCAACCCTACGACCGTTATTATGATAATGGCAGCCGAAAATTCTTCTTTTTTCGGTTTAATTAGGGGCGATATAATCGCTATAGCAGAAACCCCACATATGGCTGTACCGCATGCCAGAAGTAATGAGAGTTTTTCTCCAATTTTAAACTTCTTGGCAAAAACGTATACGGCCACACCCATCAATATTGCTGATATTGACGTCAGAACTATTACTCGGGCGGGAAAATCTCCTGGAAGAGGGAATTTAACGTTGGCACCATACAGCGTAATGCCAACAGGAAGTGTTACAGCAAGAGATTTTTCGGCTAGATCTTTAATTTCCTTGTTATCAATAAGAGTTCCAAAAGTTATACCAAAAATAAGCGCGAGAAACAGTGCATCGAGAGGAGGATAAAGGCTGCTTACAAGGTATGCTGCAATTCCTGGAGATGCAATCAAGATAATACCAGATACTTTTTTGATTTTTAGATTTTTCTTTATAATGTTCATTTTCTTTATTGCCAATTTTATACTCTGCATCTTGAGTCTAAAGGTCCAGACCTTAGTTTTAATAAAATTTTTGGTGTTCTGTTTTAGGCCTTGGCAGTATTGGTTTTTCGAAGATTGGGTGTAGATATGGCAGGAGAAGATGCAAAGAGAGTTCGGTGGATCTGGTATGGATTTTCACTCAATTAAATGCTCCAATTGTTGAAACTCAAGCGGCCAAAATTTAAAAAATTAAACTTTTAATGTGATATATGAAGTTTGAAGGTGGAGAGTGGCAGGATAGAGGGACATACAGGGTTATGAGAGTTTTCGATATAGCTGACGACTCATACGTTCAAATTGCAGAGATAAAGCCACGTTCAACTGTTGAAAAGCACTACCATAAAAAGCAAACAGAGGTATTTGTTGTTTTGAGTGGTAAAGCAAAGCTCGGGATTGGTGAGGAGGAGTGGGAAGCAAAGGCCGGTGATATTTTTCTGTGTAAGCCTATAAGTATTCACTGGGTCGTCAATGAGAGTGATGAGCCGTTTAGATTGCTCGTTTTTAAGTACGGGTGGGTTGAGGGCGATATTGTGTGGGTTTAATGGTACCTTCAACCTTAATTTATCAAAATAAAAATCACTGTACGTCTTTCACAACAGCTCTGAACTCCGAAATGAAGCTCTTCAAGACTTCCTCATTTACATGAGGCATAATTACAAACCTAATCGCCCTTGGATTTCTAATTGTTGAGATTACCCATCTCCTTCTGTATAGCTCCTCTT
>CAZZAF010000055.1:0-4043 GCA_964652135.1 uncultured archaeon | reverse complement strand
CCGGAATATTATGCACCTCTCGGCGTGTGGGTTGTGGAGGAAGGGGTGAGGAAGGCACTAACATCAAAGCCCGAGGTCTGTGAATCCGTAAGCGAAGCAGTTGAGAAAGCTGCTACAAGAATTAAAACAGATAAAAGAAAATGGATGACTTATCTAAGCTCACATTGCCAGAGTTCTCTTTTAGAATTTATGAATGTTTAAACTGCAAGGGTTTCAAGTATTTTATTCATCTCTTCTGCCTTCTCTTTGATGATCTCGAGAGCTTTCTTCATTACTGTTCTGACCGGTAGCGAACCAACGCCCTCAACGGTGAAGAGAAAGTCGTCTGTTTCCTCTATGCTGATTGCATTCTCTACACAAACCTTTACGCATTCCATGCACATTGAGCACGCGTATACGTCTTTGACTACGACCTTTTCTTCATCCTCAGCAAGGACATTTCTTGGGCATGCATCTATGCACTCTTTACATTTCGTGCAATTCTCGTGGTCGATCTTTATTTCAGGAACTATCTTGTAGCCGCAGATAGAAACGGGCTGGAACTTTGCATGTTCTCTACCGGTTCCAAGTCTTGCAACAGCTTCTATCATTAACTGCTGGCCCTGGTAAAGCTCGACCACAGGAATGTTGTCGTAGGCAGGTCTGACATCCGGATCGTCGGAGACGAAGTCTCCTGAATAGACCATCTTTGGACCTTCAACGTTAAGTCTGAATGAAACCTGGCAGTTTGGACAACCCTCACCACCACATGTACACTTGTCTGGTAAATTGAATCTTTCTAGATCTGTCTTTATCGGTATTAGTCCTATTCTGTGCGCCAGGATCTCATCGTAAAGGAAGGATGTGTTGAGATAAAAGTCAACGTAATCAACAGCCATCACTGGAACGTGACTCTTCATTGCTCTTCTGAAGGAGTTAGCGAAAGCTATGGAGCTATCTTTGAGAATAAACCTAGCCTTAAGTTCACTATCTTCGAGAAACTCGATTTTCATATCTGACACCAAAAATATGGTAATATATAAATTAAACTCTTCTTCCTCTCTTACCGCCAGGTGGGCGGGTACCGTCGTGTGGAATTGGTGTTACATCCTCAATTCTTCCAATCTTCAAACCAGCTCTTGCCAGAGCTCTTATTGCAGCCTGAGCTCCAGGTCCAGGGGTTGTGTGCTTGTTTCCACCTGGAGCTCTTACCTTTATGTGCACACCTTCAATTCCCTTCTCTTTTGCTGCTTCAGCAGCCCTTATGGCTGCCTGCATGGCCGTGTATGGGTTTCCTTCGTCTCTATCGGCTTTAACAATCATACCACCGCTAATTCTTGCGATTGTCTCGCTACCAGTAATGTCTGTTATTGTTATGATCGTGTTGTTATATGATGAGAAGATATGGGCTATACCCCATCTACCCCTCTTCTTTTCAGCCATATTTACACCTCCGCTTCTGTTTCAGCTGCAGCCTCCCTCTTTGCAAATGGGGAGTTCCTGTAGAAGCCTATCTTGCTCTCCTCGTCTTTTTCAACAATATAGCCCGGAGCGGTTACTCTTTTACCATCTATAGCAATATGCCCGTGAACTATCATTTGTCTGGCCTGTTTTATAGTATTTGCAAGCCCCTGTCTGTAAACAAGCGTTTGCAAGCGTCTCTCTAGGAAATCCTCAACTGTGAGGTTTAGAATATCATCAAGTGTGGCATTTTCAGGTAGAATACCCATTTTGGTGAGCTTCTTTATGACCATCTGGGCCTTGGCCTTTGCATATTCTCCTTCTTTACCGGGCATGTTTATTTTGGCCAGCAGATCTCTAGCTACTCTTCTATACTTTCTCAAAATGTTCTGGAATCTCCAGAGTTCCCTCTTGTTCCTTAGCCCATATTTTATGACAATCTGTACTTCCTTCTCAAGTCTAGCTTTATCCCATGGGCGTGTAGGAGTTACATATTTCCTTCTGCACCTCTTTGGATCGCCCATATCATCACCTTACTTCTTTCTTCTAATAACTCCAACAGTTCTACCTTTTCTACCAGTAGATCTGGTCCTCTGACCTCTAACCTTCTTACCTTTAGCGTGCCTAATGCCTCTGTAAGCTTTCATTCTTATGAGCATTTCTATATCAATCATCTTAGCGAAATCAACGTCCTTGCTTAGTAGATGCAGATCTTTACCAGTGTACGGATCTTTTCTTCTGTTGAGCATCCATGTGGGCAACTGTTCTATGTCCTCTTCAATGAACTTCCTCAATTTTTCGATTGTTTCATCATCGAGAGTACCAAGCTTCTGCTTTGGATCTACTCCCAGAAAGTTTGTTATTGATTTTGCCATTCTTAGTCCTATACCCTTTATTCCTGTAAGTGCGAACATTACACTCTTGTTTCCATCCAGATCAGTATCAGCAATTCTGACAATGTGTTTGAATTCTGCTTCGGCCATACGTTTGCGAAGAAGAGAAGGATATTTAAAGGTTATGTCTGAATGCGACGGCTATCATCCGGGTTGTTGGTCAATCTCATATTTGTTAGCTCAGTATTATACCTTCCTGGTCAAAGGCAGGAAGCTTTTTGAATATTATATAAATTTTATTTATTCTGATCTCTTGTATCAGACTAACTTCTCCACATTAAGTTTTTTGTGAAATTTTGCTGGTTGCAGGATTGTTGTTATCTCCTTTGGGACAACATTTCTTTCTCTGAAAATTCTGGAATTTTTTGTCCTGTTTAGATAATTTGAATTTTTCCATAATTTTCTTTTTCAGAATTGAATGCTCTGTAGCGAATTCATCAAAATTGTGAAAAATTATGAATCTTTATGATTTTTTGTTAAAAAAGCTTAAAAATTACATCATTTTTATGACCCGAGGGGTGATTGGGGTGGATAGCGGAGATACAGCGTGGATACTGGTCTCTACGGCCCTAGTTATGTTGATGATTCCAGGAGTCGGGTTGTTCTACGCGGGGATGGTGAGGAGCAAGAATGTTATCTCGATGATATCTCTTTCATTCGTATCGCTGGCTTTAGTCAGTATACAGTGGATACTGGTGGGCTATACGCTCTCTTTTGGCCCCGATCTTGGTGGTGTTATCGGTGGCTTCGATAAAATTGGACTTAAAGGTGTTATCGGTGGCGAATCTGGAAGCATTCCAGAATTGCTCTTCATGGTCTATCAGCTAATGTTTGCAGCAATAACACCAGCTCTGTTCATCAGTGCCTTTGCGGAAAGGATAAAGCTGAGCTCATTCATGGTGCTCTGCCTTCTTTGGACAACTCTCGTCTACGACCCACTAGCCCACTGGGTATGGGGTGGTGGATGGCTGGCTGAGCTTGGGACAATAGACTTCGCCGGAGGTATTGTGGTTCACATAAGCGCTGGATTTGCTGCACTGGTGCTTGCACTACTTATCGGGCCCAGAAAGGGATATGGGAAGTACAACATGGAGCCCCACAACATTCCAATGACCCTTCTGGGTGCAGCACTGCTCTGGTTTGGATGGTTCGGATTTAACGGTGGAAGTGCTCTTGCGGCTAACGAGATTGCAACAAGTGCACTCGTTGCAACCAATATTGCAGCTGCTGCCGGAACTCTCGGATGGATGTTTGCAAGCTGGATCAGTGGAAAACCAGGCTCTCTCGGTATGGTTACAGGAACAATTGCAGGACTTGCGGCAATAACACCCGCAGCTGGATTCGTTGACCCGTTATCTGCTCTGATTATTGGGTTTGTATCAAGCGTCATCTGTTACAAGGCAATGCTGTTCAGAATAGACAGAAAAATCGATGAAAGTCTGGATTGCTGGGCAGTCCACGGCATTGGTGGACTGTGGGGTGCAATAGCTGCAGGCATATTCGCAACAAGTGCTGTCAACGAGTACACGGGTTTGCTATACGGAAACGTTGAGCAGTTTGTAGCTCAGGTTGTAGGATGTATTGCGGCGATAGTATACACTGTTGTTGCAACATACGTTATCGCCAAGATCGTCGACGCTACAATGGGATTGCGTGTCAGCGAGGAAGAGGAATACGTCGGCCTCGACATCTCCCAGCATGGAGAAAGCG
>CAZZAF010000054.1:0-4368 GCA_964652135.1 uncultured archaeon | reverse complement strand
ATCTTCCATGAGCGGGATTACATTTATTTCGTGAGGTTTGAATTCGCCAATCCACTCCGCTATTGTAATATCATTCTGGAAGAACCTCTTGTTCTGCTTACCAACAACGAAGTTCTTGTAGTAGTAGAAGATCCTGTTTAGCTCAACGTGGGATGTTGTCATGGGCAGAATCACTTCAAAAATTGGAGCAATATCCTCGCCGTAGAACAGTTTTGCAGCATCGAAACTCCTCGGAATGCTCTCAAGAGTTTCAAGTAAAATCTTTGCCTCAGCTTTCTCCCATGTGGGGTTGGGGACACGCAGTGTCAGGAAATAATCCTTACCTAGAATGTTTTCCTTGAAGAAGTGTCCATAGCGGGAAAGCAGCTTTTTCACAACGAAATTGTCAACCTCCTTACCCTCATAATCCCACATCTGCTCGTGACAGTTCAGATGGGAGAACACATAGTATGCTTCCTTTACCTCATCATCTCCCCTGATAATCGACGATTCGGTAAAGAAGGGAATCGTTACGTTATCAGGGTGTTGTGTGCTCATTGTGCGGGGAATCATTTTTTCACCTTCACCATTCAAGATTTGTTAACCGTTTTTTTATTCGGGTTAACTGTTGAATTTAAATGTTACCCTGTACCAACTTTACATAACCAGATATAAACATTCACCGGCTTAATATCCAATTTATAATTCCCTAAATCCCTCACAGCTTTAGCAATTTAGCATCCTAAAGCAAAAATTTTGCAACTGCTAAAAGTGAATAAACCCAAAGAAGCAAACACAACCCCAATAAAATACCGAGAACCCATTTGGTAGCTGTTGCATTTTCAAGTATCCGATTAACTTGACCAAATATAGATATGGTATTCCAAGCCCAATACTAGTGCTGGAAGTATAAGCAGAGCTAGGTGAACAGTATTCCAGCCTGGATGAACTATTGCATGGATGTATGCAAAGTAAATCGAAACTCCAAGCAGGGCTACAAACTCATCAATCTTTCTACCGAGAAGGTTCTGCATGTAGCTACGACAAATGAACTCTGGTAGTCCCGCCCACAGAATAGTAAGAACGGGATGTAGTAGGAGTACATAAAGTAAACCCCCTATATGGCCTAACTTACCAAGGATGAATGTATATGCCGGGTTTTTCAGACATTCATCGATTAAAGCAAGTCTACAATGATACTTACTGCTAAAAGTGGGGTGGCCATAACTGTTCCATATACAACGTTTTTATGAAGATTCTTTGCGGTTAAGCCAAAGTCCTCTAGAGTCCAACCTTCTCTTTTCCTTATTAGGTAAATCAGAAGTATTATCGTTGCACAGTAAAGAATCCAAAATGCAAAGATAAATGTAAGACATCTCCCATTGAAAAGCTTGAGTAGTGTATGTTGCAAAAAACGTGCATATGCTCCAGCGATCAAAATTACAAGCAGTACTTCTCCAATGGATTCTACCTCATTTCGCTCCACACTTTCACTCACTATGATTCCATCAATCTAGCACTGTAATCCATGTTCGTATTTTTGATTTTTTTCATATTCATCATTATTGCCGTTCACTCCGAGCTTTATATCCAGAACAGACCAATGACAGCATACACAACCTTTAATAGACTATCCAGTTTGTCAAAAACGATCTGCCGATGTAAAAGATGCCTCCAGCGAGCCATACAATTCCTATTATTTTTTTCACTTTCTATTTCTCCATTTCACGACTCTCTTTTTAACGTAGATGAGCAATGCTGTGAGATGCCTGAATTATCGATTTCTCTAAATAACACCTGCCTTCTCCAGCAAATCCTCATTCTCAAGCAACTCAAGTCCACCAACAGAAAGAATTCTCCTGTCAAGTCCGAGTAGAACGACCTTATTCGCAACTTTAGGAACGAGATCCAGTTCGTGTGTCGCTATAACAAGTGTTGTATCAAGACTGTTTATAATCTCTACAATCTTCCTTCTTGTTTTACCATCGACGTTAGCAGTTGGCTCATCAAGTAGAAGTAGCTTTGGCTTCATCATGAGTACACACGCAAGAGCCACTTTCTTTTTTTCTCCACCGCTCAACCTGAAAGGAGGTTTATCCAACAACTTCTCTATTCCAAATGTCTTCGCATACTCATTCGCAAGTTTGATCGCTTCCTCTTCCGGCAAATCAAGCTGTGCGGGTGTGTAAAGCAGCTCCTCTCTAACAGTCGAGTTAAAGAGAAAATCATCCGGGTTCTGAAAGAGAACTCCCACGTTTCTCCTGAAGAACTCCCAGTTGCTCTTATCCACTTTTTTACCAAAAATCTCGATATGACCGCTTTTCGGCTTTACAAGCCCTGAAAACAGGAGCAGAAGTGTTGACTTTCCACTTCCGTTCGCCCCGAGTAGGGCTACTTTTTCTCCACTTTCAATCTCAAGCGTTGCATCGACTATCCCGACAGTGCCATCTGGGTAAACATACGTCACATCCTTAGCAGTAATAGCTTTCATGCATTGAACCACCCGGCCAGCGTGATGCATATCAGTAGAGCGAATAGAAGTTCGTTGGCTGTTAGCTTAAAACATTTTCCATAGACTTTTGTTCTACCATCGTAACCCCTTGCAACTGATGCCAGATGCACTCGCTCAGCTCTCTCGTATGCTCTTATGAAGAAGAAACCAAGCATCTTTCCCCCGTTCCTCCATATTTCTCTCGAACCCAGTTCCCTGACCCTTCTGCTCTCCCTTGCAAGCAATAGCCTGTAGAGCTCACAGAACATCAGATGGATGTAACGATAGGTCGTTGAAAGAATTGTTACAAAAATATCGGGAAGTTTATAGAATCTCAGTGTATATAAAACATCGCTGAATCTCGTAGTAAGCATAAACAGAGTGAGGAAAGAAACTGCCAGAAAGACCCTGAATGTGAACAGCAGAGCATACTCAATACCTGTAGAAGTAAAAAACACATGTGGTAAAACGATAACAAAGGAGAACAGAGGGATCATCCAGATTCTTGAAAAATACGTCCTAAAAGAAATTTTAGATGATGCAAAAAGAATTGCCAGCGCCAAAAGAAGCAAGATAAGCTTTTCCAAACTGAATGTGGAAACAGAAGCTACAACAAGAGCAATCAACCCGGGCATCTTTATACGAGGGTCTATCTTCTGGAGGAATCCACTACCCACTACCTCATAGCTGAAAAAATTTTGAAAGAAAGCTGATGCCTCTTTTGCTGTCTTCTCAATTAGCTCCATGTTCATGTTCTCGTTTTGTTCAGTATTGTCCCAACCACGTACACAAATCCGAGTGTCAGGATCGTTCCAACGATTCCTGATATAATTGTCCCAATGTACGGGTCAAGTCCCGGCACTGTATAGTCTGGAAATATTCCCGTGTACTCCTGATTCTCCTCAGCTCCAAGCATCTCAGCAACGTTTTCCAGTGGTTCCGAATAGCCAACAAGCTCAGCAGCATAGGCAAAGAGAGGTGAGAGGAGGATCATTATCCCGATCGCAATCCACGCCCTCTTCATTGGGCAACAACCCCCTTCTCAGTATAAAGCACATCAGGACGAGAGGCTGCGACATAGCTAACCACTGCTGAGGTTATGGCTCCCTCTATAATGCCAAGTAAGCAGTGCCATATACCCATTACTGAAACTGTTGTTGTGATTCCATAGGCGAAAGACTCAGAAAGTCCCACTGCAATGCCGATAAATATTGCAGCCAGCGTAATACCAAGCCATCCGGCGACAAATGCAGCAAGGGATTTGTTCTTCGATGAAAGTGCTCTGTAGATATAGTAACCAACATAGACGTCCACGACAGCCATACTCCAGACATTAGCTCCCAAAGCTGTGATACCACCATCACCAAAAACAAGACATTGCACTACAAGAACCGCTGTCATCGCAAGACATCCCAGGTATGGGCCGAGAAGAATACCAGCAAGAGCACCAGCAACAAAATGGGCAGATGTGCCTCCAGGAATCGGCCAGTTGAGCATCTGGGCTGCAAATATTGCTGCTGCAACAACACCAACCAGTGGAACTTTTGTCTCATCAAGTTCGTTCCTCGCCCTGTAGGCTGAGTAGCCCACAGCAACCACAGATAGGATATAGAATGCAACTGCTACAGGTAAGTCCAGAAACCCATCTGGTATGTGCAACTTACCACCTCCGTGCTACGTAATTGACATATGTTAATAACATTTGCGGGTCAAGCGTATGACTTGTTAATAACATTTGTCAACTAGACTACTAAATATATCATGCATTTGCAAAGATACGCAAGTCCAGATAGTAAATATTTTTAGCTTAACTATAAGATTTCGAAAATATTAAAAAAAGGAATGGTTAAATATAGGATGGTAATGGAGAGACAAAGGTGAAGTGATATGGACTGGGC
>CAZZAF010000053.1:0-5909 GCA_964652135.1 uncultured archaeon | reverse complement strand
ACTATCAACAGTCAAAACTAGATAACCATTAGGTTTTAGTATTCTGTACATTTCACATATGGCTAATCTATCATCCTCAAAGTGTTCTAATGCGCAAACTGAGATCACTTTGTCAAAAGTATTGGATTTAAATGGCAATTTTTCCGCATTTGAAATTATGAACTCCCCATCTCTAACTAGATTTTTAGCAACCTTAATACTCCTTGGATCAATATCAACTCCTACGACGTTGCTACCACGAGCCAATAGCTTTTTGTCATACTCCCCACAACCACATGCTATATCACATATTTTCTCATTCGGATTTGGGTTGAGATACCCAAATGCTATTTTCGCTTCAAGAACTTTTTCAAACTTCATAAAGAATAAATTAAAGAATACATACTTCACAAAAAACCTAAATACTTGATTCCTTATGTATCTGCTAAGCATATCAACCTTGATAGACGTATATGATACCTTCATAGGCTAATCCTCCTTGTAGATTCTACCTTTTCCCATAATACCGAATACTCCCTTAGAATGAAATCTTTCCAGGCAAATAAAATTAAATATTCGTTGAGGAGCACATAGTATGTTATTTCTGGTATTAATATGATCGAAAATGTATTTCCTCTGATTTTTTGTAATTTCGATTTCAGATGCATTAGTAGACCTAATAGTAGGCCGAAAATGAGTAAAGTTAAGAGAAAATGAATAAATACTGCATACATATCCCATGCAACCACATATAATATCGGAATCGCCAGAAGAATAAACGGTGAGAACATTGCCAATGCCTTGTGCGATGGAAATATTAGAAGACTATACCAGTCTCGTGGGCATAGAAAATAGTCCCAGTGCTTGACCATGTTTTGAATAGTACCTACACTGGTCCTCTTTCTCTGCTTTATCTGGTCTTCAACAGTGTTTGGTGCAGGCTCATAAACTATCGCATTCGGCTCATATTCTATTCTGTATCCTTTCTTTCTGATCTGTATCGCCATATCTAAGTCCTCGGAAAGCATCCTTTCATCTGCATTGACCAACTCTTTTCTCCATGCATTTATCTCCCCATGAAAAAGACATGCAGAATCTAGGTTTGCTTCACCTCTACGCATAATGTATTCTAGATCCCAATAAAACTGCGTAGAGAAAGTAAGAGGACTATCAGGATTCAAAACGACATATTGCCCTCCAACTGCTCCCACTTTTGGATCTTTAAAATATGGCATCAGTTCCTTCAATACATTTATATCGAAAATTGAGTTTGCGTCAGTTACTAATACAACCCCACCTCTCGCGTATTTTTTCCCTAAATTTATGGCTGAGGCTTTGCCCCTTCTCTCCCCTTCTCCAACGAGTTTTAGAGTTGGTTTAGAGTTGATACGTTTCTCTATAATGCTCTCCACAATTTGTACCGTTCTATCAGTAGAACTAGAATCAACAACAATTATCTCATACTTGTCCTTTGGGTAATCTAAACTGAGTAAATTACCTATCCTTTTTTTGATCACTTTCTCCTCGTTATAAGTAGGTACTACAATTGACACAAACGGTAAATATGAATAATCCTTGTTTTTAGGCCCTGTTTTGAAGGCTATTGTAGCCATTAGAATAGGATACCCAACGAATTGCCAGAGTAGTAGAAATGATATGAAATATAACACAACGATTGACACATCTGTCATGTTTACTACTATCCTCAGGAGTTGCTCTAGTCCTCTTACCTTCTAATTTTCATTATCTGCACAAGAGAATTCAAGATTAAACCAGCCATAATAGCGACCAATCCAAGGATAAGAAATGATGCACTACCTATCGAAGGTCCGAAAGGGAGCTTATTGGTCACGTAATACTCTGAAAACGCTACAAAGCCTAATACCAGCGCAATTACAACTGAAACAAATCCAGGAATACCGAAGGAAAGTAGTGGTCTCTTATATCCAATCAAGCCAATTATGTTTGACAGAACGCCCATGCCGTGAAAGAATGGACCTTTCTTATGCTTATTTGGAACATCATAGATTGCTGAAATGGGAACTTCTTTTATGACAAACCCCTTCGATGAGATATGAGAAATCATGTCGGATTCTATACCGAAACCTTCAGATTCAAAATTGAGATTTTCCAGAACCTCCCTATTCATAGCTCTGAAACCCGACTGAGAATCTGTTGTTTTGTGATCAGAACTTAGATTGGTAAAAATGTTAAGAATTTTTTGTCCAAAAATTCTGTACTTAGGTATCGTGTTGTTCTTGGTTAGAAATCTCGATCCTATGACGAGGTCAGCCTCTCCATTTGATACTGGTGTAACAATCAGAGGTATTTCATTGGGGTTATGCTGCCCATCCCCATCCAGCATTACGATAACGGAGCAATTCAATTCCTTTGCTCTTTCAAATCCTATCATCATAGCATAAGCTTTTCCATAGTTCCTATCAAGCCTCAGTATCTCAGCACCAGCGAGGTTGGCTACTTCAGCTGTTTTATCTGTCGAACCGTCATCGACTACAACAACTGTACCCACATATTTCTTCACCCTTAACACAACACTACCTATAGCAATTTCTTCATTGTAAGTCGGAATTATTGCTACAACATTATTATTACTCTGCATTTATCATACCTCACGATTTAAACAAACATCATAACTACTATCCCAATTAGAATTTTCAAAAAAAATTATCACCCAAAACCAAAAAAACTTGTGGAGGATGGTTTCAAGCTTAAACATTCTTTACGAAATTCCCATTCTCAACATCCTTCTTAACCAAAACTTCTGCCTCAATCCAGCTATCACTTCCAATCTTCACTCCCGGATAAATTGAAACGTTGATACCTGTTTTCACATTATGTCCTATAACCGCTCCAAGCTTTCTCCTTCCACTATCGACTCTCTTACCTTTAGCTGTAACCTTAACGCTGGAGTTGTCAAACCGAAGATTTGCTATTTTGGTTCCGGCTCCCAAATTACATCCCTCAGCAATAACAGAATCTGCAACGTAGTTCAGATGGGGTACATTGGAATTGCCCATAACAACACTTCTCTTCGCTACAGAGGATTCACCAACAACACAATTGTTTCCTATTGCAGATCTTTCAATTACACAATTCTTTATCTCACAATCGCTGCCAATTACAGCTGGCTTTCTTATTGTAGCATTGCCCCAGATATCTGTATTCTCACCAACTAAGAAACCTATTTTGTCGAGCATATACATGTTCGAATCGAGATAATCCCATGGATATCCTATATCGCTCCAGTATCCATCTAGTAGGGTGACTCTAACCTTTTTAACAGAATTAAGCATCATTACCGAATCAGTTAGCTCAAATTCTTCTCTTTCGCTCTGTTCAGTATTTTCTATAAAATCAAGAATCGAAGGATCAAAATGATAAATACCAGCATTCACAAATCCTCTTCCTCTTCCCTCTTTCTCTCCGATACTGACAAGTTTTCCATCTCGAGAAATAACCTTACCATATCTCGAGACATCATTAACCTGAAATACAGCCATAGAATTAGGGGTTCTTATCAATTCACCAATTGATCCATCGAAGAAAAGATCG
Source organism: uncultured archaeon (assembly GCA_964652135.1). Classification (GTDB taxonomy): domain Archaea; phylum Halobacteriota; class Archaeoglobi; order Archaeoglobales; family Archaeoglobaceae; genus CAZZAF01. The sequence goes on along the minus strand of CAZZAF010000053.1, from coordinate 2,357 downwards.
CCATAAATCAGGACAAATTCATCATCAATAAAATCCCTTGCAGCATATACAGCTGAGGCAGTGCCATCAATCTTCTTGTCTCTATAGAACTTTACCTCATCTCTCAAATGCCATTTTATCGTATTTTCCAGAAAGCCAACAACAATGACAATCTCGTCAACCCCATAACGTCTTAACATCTCAATCTGATAATCAACGAGTGGCTTGTTACAAATAGGGAGCATTGCTTTTGGTTTGTAGTCAGTTAAAGGTTGCAATCTTTCCCCTCTGCCAGCAGCAAGAATAACAGCTTTCATGAAATATTCACCTAATAGTCGTGCAAAAATTGCAACTTACTAAGAGTGCATTTTAATTGAGAAAAGTTCAACTTAAACCCACAACCCAACCAACCAGAATTTTTCAACGAATTTATATCACCGTTACACTTTTTGCCAGATTGCGGGGTTTATCAGGATCCAATCCTTTAAGCACGGCCAGTTTGTAAGCTAGAATCTGCATGGGTATTATCTGAACTATCGGATTTAAATCACCCGCTTCCGAAACCTTTATCCAGTAATCAAAAATATCGTGTTTCTCAGCTGAAACCCCTATAACATACCCACCCCTAGTTTTAACTTCCTCTGCATTTGAAATTATTTTCTTCTCATTTTCTTTAGCAACAAAAACTATTACCGGCGTACCATCTTCGATAAGGGCGAGGGGACCATGCTTAAGTTCTCCTCCTGCAAAAGCTTCAGCATGTATGTATGAAACTTCCTTTATTTTAAGGGCAGCCTCCAAGGCTGTTGCATACTGCAGTCCTCTACCAATTAAGTATATGTGCTCCTTACCTACGAGGTTTTCCGCAAGTTTTTTCAAATGATCTCTCATCGTCCTCGAAGTTAGGTTGTAAACATCCATGTATAGGCTTTTGAGCTTTTGAATACTCTCATCATATTTCCCTATAAGTGCGTGAGATAAAACCGTCAGCAAAGCTATTTGGGATGTGTAAGTTTTTGTTGATAGAACACAGATCTCCGGTCCAGCATTCATAAGCAAGCATGAGTCACTTTCGCGCATTAAAGTGGATCCCATGACGTTTACGATACTTATAACTCTACTCCCATGCTTTTTCGCTGTCCTCATAGCCTCGAGAATGTCGGCCGTCTCTCCAGACTGAGATACTGCAATAACAAGCGTATTTTCTGTGAGAAAATGCTCGTAATTTTCGAATTCCGATCCAAATACTATATTTATATGTAGATTGGATACTCTAGAGAAAAGATAACTTTCCGCGAGGCATGCATGGTAGCTTGATCCGCATCCAACAAAGAAAATGCCATGAGCATCTTTAATTTCTTCTACTATTTTGTCTACAAGCATTTTATCCTGCTGTATAGCCCTCTGTATGGTCTCTGTTTGTTCCATAATTTCTTTTAGCATGTGATGCTCAAATCCGCCCTTTCTTGCCTGTATAGCATCCCATTCCACCGAGTCTATAGGCCTGGAAACGTTCCCATCTACTAAGTTATAGAACCTAACACTATCTCTCCCAGCTATCACGACATCGTATTCGTGGAGATAAACAATATTCTTTGTCCATTCGAGGAATGAAGGTATGTCTGATGAAAGAAAAATGCCATGGTCCGCTATACCTAAAACGAGTGGAGAATCTTTTCTCGCAGCTATGATCTTCTCTTCCCCAGCTTTAATTGCCAGAATAGCGTAGCTACCTTCAATCTTAGAAAGAGCTCCTATAAATGCATCTTCCAAGCAAAGTCCTGTTTTCACACCTTCTTCTATTAAATGAGCAATAACTTCTGAATCAGTTTCAGAAGTAAAGATATGGCCGTTATGGATGAGTTCCTTTTTCAATTCAAGATAGTTCTCGATTATACCGTTGTGCACCACTGCAATGGAATTTATACAATCCAAATGTGGGTGAGCGTTCTCAGCTGAAACTTTACCATGGGTTGCCCAGCGAGTATGTGCTATACCTACACTACTCCCAATATTGTTGAAGTCTAGCTTATGTCTTATTTCACCAATTTTTCCAGTATCTTTTTTGAATTCGATCATAGAGTCGTTTAACACAGCAATTCCAGCAGAATCATAGCCTCGATATTCGAGGTTCTTTAAACCTTCTACCAATAGCTCAGGCGCGTTTTTATTCCCGATATATCCAATAATTCCACACATAATGTATCACATCATTTATCAAATATCCTTACAAATTATCCTCTCGCTTCACAGGGAATCTTGCAAGCAACAGGGAATAATAAAATCAAAAATGGCTCCGCTACCCCCAACCAGCCTCCCTTCATAGCAGAGCTCAGTTCGGCTGAGTGAGTACCAAAATTTAAGTTACTCTTATATTC
>CAZZAF010000052.1:0-7955 GCA_964652135.1 uncultured archaeon | reverse complement strand
TTTCTAATTCTATCTATCAACCAAAGAGATTCAAATAAATATCCTTTTTTCTCATTCGATTCTTCGGAGGAAATCATTTCAAGCAACATACTGTAGATTTCGTCAATATGTTTCTTTGTAAATTTAAACTGCAACAAACGTACTGGTAGAGAGAGTAATCCCTCCACGAAAAACTTCCTAATGTTAGATTTTTCAATATGTTCTTTACGTTTCTCTACGATGTGTTTAATATAGTACAACCATGCTTGGTTTTCAATATTATGCCATAATTTATCGAATGTTTTAATAGAAGATATCTCTTTTAAAAAGCTGCTAATAAACTCTCCTTTACTATAAATATCCCCATTCTCAATATTTGTAATAGCCTCTGATATCGCATCAATAACATTTTCATTATAGACTCTAGCTGATCCCGTCCATGAAAATTGCTTGCATATCCCCTTTCTTATACTCTTTATGTGGCTAATTATTGAGCAATATTTACTAAGCTGTTCAATTATTTTTAGCAATTCAATGAACTTGGTTTGCGTATTATCTTGAAAAACGCTTACTGAAAACTGCTGATAATTTGGATGAAGTGGGTATTCAGGTTTTGTCGAGTAATCAATATCAAGTAATATTCCTTTTTCAAAGGGGTAGTTTAGTAACCCTCTTGTGCTTCTATTTTTTTGAAGCAAGTCATACTCAATTTCAATAACATTCTTTTGTTTTTCGAAAGGAACGTCTGGAAGTTTGAATACTAGGGAGAATTCGATACGACTTTCAAACAAATCTTGAGCTCTTTTTATCCAGTTTATAGGTAGTTTTGCAGGTTTATTACTTTGTGTTATATTCTCTGTAATGAGTCTCTTAAATTTTGGATCATCAAATTCATCTAACCACTCCATTTTAAAGTTTGAACTTAAAATTAAACTAGCTACGATTTTCTCATAAAGTCTGCTAAACCATCTTATTTTATCACTATCATAGAATCTCTCTTTGAGATAATCAAGATTTATATCAATAAGCCTTTTTTCATCAACTGAAAAATTTTCACTTGTGGCTTCTAATGGTTCCCCTCCGTAAAGGTGTTTCGGAGAGAGTTCTAATCTAACTGTTCCAAAATACAATGCATCCCGTTGTACAAAATCCACTTTATCGGCAAGTTCTAAAAATTTATATCCGTCACTATCAGGTTCAATCAGGTTCCTGATAATAATTTCCTTCTGGTCGTCCTCTAAATCGTATTTTCCTTTTATTGTACTCCACTTTTCAAGGAAAATCCAACACGAAAAATATTTATAAAGGGATTTATAGTTTTCTAGTGAAAATAAACTTTCCAAATGCTTTTCCTGCTTTCGTTGGTTGAAATTTATCTGTTTAAGAACTTTCCCTACCTTTTTCTTAACATACTCTTTGGCTTTATTATCTCTCTTGTCAGTCCCTAAATTACTGGCTAACAAAAGTGCTCTTTCAGTAGAATAGGTGAAAGGAAGATGACCTACGTGTAAGAAAAGGGCTGACAACTTAAGAGGTAGGCGATATTTAGCAGGAATTAAATATTTATCCACACAATCCAATAGACAATTGACCTGATACACTGTTCCCAGATGATGCTCGTATTTAGGATATCTAGCCATTTCAAGTATTTCAGGAATTAGGCCTAAATTGCTAATTCCTTTTAGTCTGTCAAATAACCTTTTGAATTTACCTTCGATATATCTTATTTCTTCCGTTAAATCCATTACTCTATAGAGTGGGTCGTAACGAAAATCACGTTTTTCAGCCATAATGATCTTTAATTAGTGTTAGGTATCTGCCGATATGCCTCTCCTAATCCTAACATATGCTACGTGTGCGGGCTGCGGTTTATCTATATAACCACCTCCTTAATCAATCCCATTTGAGTTTTTATAATTTTGATACACATAGTATAAATTTCTATCGTTATTTGACATAAGTAAATACAAAATATCTAATCATTATTTAGCCTTCACAATACCTATTACTTGTCCACAAAACAGCCCCTGATAAATGACCAGAACTGTTCTATACTTGATTATATAGGATGTTACTGCTTAATGTCGTAGTTCTTCTATCTTTGGAAAAAGCTTTAAAACCTACTGTGAATGTATGCTCAGGTGAATCTTATGCAGGCCGATCTTCCAGTGAAGGAAATAATGACTAGGGAAGTCTGTAAGGGGACGAAGGATGAATCTGTATTAAACGCATCACGTAAGATGCTTAAATTCGGCGTAGGAAGTATTGTGGTTGTTGAAAACAACACACCAGTGGGAATTGTAACTGAAAAAGATATACTTGAGAAGGTTGTTGCAAGGAATAAGACTCCTGCTGAAGTCATGCTCGAGGAAATTATGACGTTTCCTCTTATAACAGTCAAACCCACCACGAGTATAAGAGAAGCTACAAACATAATGTTGAAGAGGGGAATAAGAAGACTGCCAGTCATTGACGACGGCAACCTCATTGGTATAGTTACTGATACAGATATCTTGAGCGTATCTCTGGATATTGGTGAGTTAATGGCTCTGGTTAGGGAGAGATCATTGGGTTTTGAAGAGGTAATGGCGGGTAAATGTGAGAAGTGTGGAAAGTTCTCAGAACATTTGGTTGAGAAGGATGGTTCGAGGTTATGTGAAGATTGTATGGAGTCCTTTGAGTAAATTTTGAGGTGTTTTAATGCAACTTAGAAAGAATATTTTTCCAGGCAAGAGAGATGATGATAAGAAGAATATTCTGAAGCCTGGAAGCATTATGGATCTTGCCACGACGGACATTGTAACTATTCCTCCAACATCCACAATAATGAGCGCTCTTAAGACGATGGTCACATATGGATTCAGGAGACTTCCAATCGCTGACCCAGGTACCAGGAGGCTTGAGGGGATTATTACGGGTACAGACATAATCAATTTCTTTGGCGGGGGAGACAAACACAAAATTGTTGAGGAGCGCTATGATGGTAATCTTCTTGCGGCAGTTAATGAGGAAGTCAGGGAAATAATGGAAAGAAATGTAGTTTCAGTGGATTTTACTTCATCATGGCAGGATGCAGTTGAAATTCTTCTGGAAAACAGGGTGGGTGGCTGCCCAATAGTCGATAGAGATAACGGGATCGTGGGAATTGTAACCGAGAGAGACATTCTTGAGTTTCTCGCATCCCAGAGCAAATTTGACGGGTATGTTATGGATTATATGACCAAGGGTGTAATAACGGCTGAGCCCAATACAACAATTGAGGAAGCAATGAAATTGATGATTTCGAAGAAGATAAGGAGATTGCCCGTTATAAAAGACGGTGTTTTCGTAGGTTTAATCACTTCTACAACCCTGCTCAGGTATTTTGGGACTGGTGAAGCATTCAGGAATATTATAACTGGAAATGTTAGAGACGTTCTTGAAAAACCGTTGGCTGTTGTACTTTCAAGCGATAGTGTTATTGAGTATAAGGAGCCTCTGGTCTTCCCGCCTGATGCCAAGATTTCTGATGTCGCTAAACAGATGATTGACAAGAATCACGGAGGGGCTTTAATCCTTCAGGACGGAAAACTCGAGGGAATAATAACTGAGAGAGATTTGGTGAAATTCCTTTACTCGGTAAAGCGATAAAAAATGAAGTTTGTTGCAGAGGCTCTGCATCTCGCTCCTCCAGCTGCGAGAAGGCTGGAGGATCGGAATATATTGAGAAAGGCTGTAATTAAGCACTCTTTTTTTTCTGATATACTGGATGCATACAACCTCCAAAAGAAGTTTGGAGAGTATGAAGAGGGGACTCTCATCGTCAAAACGCAAAATGGGGTTGATATTGTAAGGGGATACCCCAAGATACGAAGAGCATTAACACTGTACCCTACAATAATGAAGCATTTTGAGGGAGAAGTGGTACTGGAAGAGAAAATGAATGGATACAATGTCAGAATCGTCCATTTTGGGAGAAACATTTATGCAGTTACAAGAAGAGGATTTGTATGTCCATATACTACCGAAAAGGCGAGAGAGCTGATTGACATTGAATTTTTTAAAGATCATCCTAATTTAATGCTTTGCAGCGAAGCCGTGGGTGAGGAATCCCCATTTGTTCCAAAGGACGTCTACGGTGTAAAAACAATCGATTTCTTTGTATTTGATATACGTGATAGGAAGACGAACACTCCTTTACCTGTCAGAGAAAAAGAAAAGTTGGCGGACGAATACGGCTTCAAAATTGCCCCAATTCTGGCTGTTGTTCACGCCTCGAAGGCTCATGAGGTAGCTGTTGACATAATCAGGAAGCTTGGTGAGGAAGGGAGAGAAGGGGTAATCATTAAGGATCCTGAGATGAATCCGCCGCCTATAAAATATACTACAAGTCAGTCGAACTGTTCGGATTTAAGATATGCTTTTAGGTATTTCAATGAATACTCAAAGGATTTCATGCTTTCAAGGATTGTTAGGGAAGCATTTCAGAGCTTTGAGTTCAAAGAAAATGAAAATGAATTGAAGGAAAGGTGTTTAAGGCTCGGGGAAGCCATATTAAAGTCAATGATTGAGAGCATAAAGGAAGTAAGTGAAGGTAAAAAGGTTGTAGAAAAATACAGGCTCAGATTTAAGAGTCTTGAAGTTTTTGAACTTTTTAAGGAACATTTGAGGAGAATGGGCGTCGATGCAGAATTCTCTGAGCCAGTTGAGGATAATGGCACATATGTCGTGTATCTGGAAAAATATATGATGGGTACAACCGATAAAATATTGCACCATCTCAAGGGGAATCTGTGGTGATCGCTGCTGGTATAGATGCTGGAACCTGGAGTTATGATATTTTTGCATTGAAAGATGGAAAACCTCATCGCAAAATTTCACTACTAACCTCTGAAGTTAGAAAAAATCCCAAAATTTTACTTGACGCTATTTCGGAAATTCAGGCGGATATAATAGCCGGCCCTTCAGGATACGGATTGCCTGTAAAGAGGTTCTCTGAACTCAGTGATGAAGATGTTTTTCTCATGACTTTAAATAAGGACAAAAAAACCGCGATGGGTCTAAGAACGTTAATCGATCTTGCAAGGAAGGAGAACCTGAACATGTATACCCTTCCGGCGGTAATTCATCTCCCTACTGTACCATTCTGGAGGAAGTTAAACCGGATTGATATGGGCACTTCCGATAAGCTCTGTTCAGTAGCGCTAGCTCTCTATCAGCTTTCAAGAGATATCCCTTATGAGGAGCAGAGTTTTGTTCTCGTTGAAGCAGGTTACGGATTCAATGCGTTTATAGCAGTTGATGGAGGAAAAATAGTTGATGGAATTGGTGGCACATCTGGCTTTCCTTCCTTTTCCTCTCTTGGTTCTATGGATGGGGAACTGGCTTATCTTATCTCTGATTTTCCAAAATGCATGTTATTCAGCGGCGGGATTAGAAGTCTTGCGAGGGATAGAGGGATTGAAGTAGAGAGGGTAGAGGAGATATCTGGCGAAGTATCTGAATGGCTGTGCGAGTTTATAATGAAAGGGATCAGAGCTGTTGAAGTATCCATGAAGAATAGAGGTTTACTGGTTTTATCTGGAAGGATCTTTGACATCCCTGTGTTTGAGAGAATATTCAAGGAAAAAGCGGAGGAATTCGGCTACGAGATCAAAAAACTGGAAGGTTTTGGACATGCTAAACAATCGGCTGAGGGCGCCGCACTGATAGCTAACGGTCTTGCTGGAGGTGTTTTTGAGGAGATAGTAAATCATTTGGAGATTAAAAGAGCAGCTGGAACAGTGCTTGATTATATTACTTCGGATATAAAGATATATTTAAGCATTGAATAGATTTTTACGAATTGGCTGGGCTGATTTTCATTTGTCCATTCTATAGGCAAAAATTTTAAATATGTCTCTGTGATCATTATGATTGTTGTTAGGTAGAATATTTGCTCCGGTGGTTGCAATGCTGAAAGGAATTTTTGGTAAGTTATCAAGATCAAAGAATGATACTATTGATAGGAAAAAGTCAGACATTGAAGAGGAGGAATTTGTAGAGGTCAATGACGAGTTTGAGGGGGAGAGTTTCGAGGGTTTCGACGAACTTGGCGATGATTTGGAGGATGAATCAGATCTTGAAAAGACAGGCAAGTTTACAGAAATAGAGAGTAGAATTAAAGACCTTGAAAACGAAGTGGGTTTAATCTCATCTAAGTTGAACACAATAAAGGCTGAAAACGAGGAAATTGGTAAGAGGCTTGAAGAAATTGAAGAGAATATCAGAAAATTGCTTGGTATTTATGAGATGGTTACGGAGGGCATTAACCCATTTGCAGCAGATGTTGGTGGGTTGAGTAGTGAGGATGGGTTTGGGATTTTTGGCTCATTAAACAAGAACAAGGGAGACGAGGATGTACCGGATGAAATTCTGTCGAAAGAGCCAGAGAGTTTCTTTGAGGATTTAGATGATGATGAAGATCTTGAGGTGTCTACTGCTGAGGACTTCTCTGCGGAAGAAGATTCTGAAGAATCTCCCGAAGAAAAATTCAAGAAGCTGAAGAAAGAACTTGAGGGATCGGAATCCGCGGATGAACAAATTAAGGAAGAATTTGCTGAAGACATACCTGAAGATGTATTCGAGGAAGAGAAGCCGCATCCAGAATCTGGGGTAGTTCAGGAGCAGGTGGAAGAACTACAAACAGATAATGAAGTACGGCATGATGTACATGATGCAGGTGTTCAGTACGAAATTCCAGAGCCTAGTGTATCCAGACGAATATCCGCTCCATATCTTAAATCAATAAAGAGAGATTATGTTTCAGATATACTTGTTCTGAAGTGGCTTGATTATCTGGTTGGCACTTTTGGTTTGAAGCGGATGGCAGAGTTGCTGGATTTCTATGTTGACATTGGGTGGATAAGTAGGGAGGTAAAGGAGTTTCTCATAAATTGCTCGAGAGGATATACACTCAGGGACATGCAATTTGTTGAAGATAATGTAAGCAATATGCCAACGCTTAAGGATCATATAAAGTCCCTGATTTTCATATCCAAACTCAGTGGGGAGGAGTTAAAGATTGAAGAAATTGAGAAAGTTATAAAGGAAATTGAAGAGCTTGAAAAAGAAGTTGGTGAAGTTGTCCCGCTAGATCATGGGGCTTTCAACATCAGTTGCTAGCGTAATCTTACTAGTAGCCATCATAGGCTCAGCGACTGTAATCTACAATGTACTTAGTGCTAGTGAGGATATTGTCAGAAAAGCTGAAAATACGAGAATGGAACTAAAATTTGAAAAACTTCACACTTTCATAACTATTGACAATGTTACTTATGATGCTGCAAACAAAACAGTAATTATAAATGCTACTAACGAAGGGAGTACTGTAATTCTGGCAGATCAAATTGATGTGCTGCTTGATGGACGGATTTATACCCAAAACATAACATCGACAACGGTTGATGGGGTCGAGGTAACTCTCTGGCTACCGGAAGAAACACTATCGATTAAGGTAAACTCCTCGATAAATCCAAGCAGAGTTAAAGTCGTAGCTCACAACGGAGCCTCGGCTTACTGGGAGGTGTAGTATGGCATCCGAATCCGCTTCGCACATAATACTATTCATTGCAGCTTTGATTGTATCATCCACTGTTGCGGCAATGATGATTAGTACTGTCGAAGAAGTTTCGAGCGTTTTACATCAGAAAAATGAGGCTCTTGTTGAGAGTATGAAGGACGATATTACTATAATAAACGATCCTAAAAATGTATCCAACAATCCCTTGATAATATATGTAAAAAATACTGGATTTTCCACAATCCCCCTTGATAAAAAAGTTATTGACATATTTGTGGACGGAGTTTACCAGATTAACTACACAATGACTTCTCTTTCAGGAAACACAGAATGGGAGCCAGGGGATGTTGTTGAGTTCAAGATAGATGTGAACCTCTCTCCAGGATCACATATTGTGAGAATTTATGTTAGGGGTATGGAATGGGATGAATTGAGA
>CAZZAF010000051.1:0-8399 GCA_964652135.1 uncultured archaeon | reverse complement strand
ACCTGGTAACATACCTGCATGATCTTCATTGATGACAGAGAACCACCGAGAATCGCTGAAAAACTGAAGAGTATGGGTATCTATGTCGTTGAAAAAAGACTAGAAGTTGGAGACTATCTGGTTGCCTTTCGTGGAATAGAAGTTCCTGTTGAAAGAAAGGATGTTAACGATTATCTCAACTCTATAATTGATGGGAGGTTATTCGATCAATGCCACAGGATGTCCTCACGTTATGAACTTTCGTTCCTTTGTATAGTTGGGGATGTGGATGCAGCTCTAGAAGAGCGAGAATTCAGAAGGGAAGCATTCATAGGAAGCATTGTTTCTGTTGCATTGAGAAGAAATTTCGGAACTGTTATCCCGCTCATACTCAAAACCGAAGACGAATTCTGCTCTATGCTTAAATCGCTCAACAAGCAGGTTGAAGAGGGACAGATTAGGACAGTGCCACGTGTAATCAGGAAGAGAGATCTAGATGACAATATTGCTATGCTTGCAGCAATTCCCGGAATTGGGGAAGAGAAGGCGAGAAGATTGCTGGAAAAATTTGGCAGCATTCACAGAATTGTTAACGCAACTATACCTGAGCTAATGAGGGTGGAAGGAATAGGTGAAAAGCAGGCAAAGAGAATTTACGAGTTCGTTAGAGGTAGAAAGGTGAGGTAGCAAATAATAATTTAGCACAATTTAGCGGATGAACCTTTTGATCGACTTAATCCCCTCTGATGTAGCAGCGCCAAGTATCAGGCCAAGTTTTAGACCTCCGATTAGCATTTTTCCTCTTCTAAACACCATATAACTGGTAGCAGCTCCTATGAATGCACAGAGTGTTATCCACCAGTGGGGAGCATCGTGTCTAAGGTGATCAATCGGACTAACAAGGAGGCTCACATTATCCCAGTGAACTTTATAGTGGTCCTTGAACTCTCTGACGTGGATTCTCCTGCCATCTTCGAGCGTTAGCTCATAATCCTTCAACTGGCCCCTTGGCTCTCCAATTGTTTCGATGAAGCCCTCCTCTACTGGGTTTGGCACTGCATTTTTTGGAATTACCATGTCTTCATGGGGTTGTTTTTTCAGAACTTCGTGGATTAAGGCTCTCCAGAAGTTCTCATCAATTGTAGGATGTAATTCTCCGTATTTAACCGTATGGGCGTGAGCGAAAGGATGAGGGTCCTCTACTTTCACACCACTCTCAAGATATGTATTCGCGAAATGCAGATCATGAATAGGAGATATTGAGTACAAACCCCTCACAGGGTGAGTAAACGCTGATCAGCTACAAATTTCGCATTCATCCTTCCCGAACAGTTCAGGCTAAGCTCAATGAACAGCTTGAGCTATGTCGTTGGCTCTACAACCGTTTGCTCTCAGAGGTGAACAAAGCAAGGAAGGAACGTAGAAAGATAAGACGAGAAGACACTCAAGCCCTCATCGTCAGAGTCAAGCGTGAAGAGAAACCAGAACTGAACAAAGTATACTCCAAGGTCTTGCAAATGGTAAACCACCAGCTCTGGTCAAACATAAAATCTCTGAACGAGCTAAGAAAGAAAGGAAAGAAGGTTGGCTGGCTTCGCTACAAGACTTCACCGAACTCCTTCAAGACCCTCAACTTCAACCAGTCTGGGTTTAAGATCGATATTGAGAAAAGAAAACTATCCCTGTCAAAGGTCGGCTCAATACCCATTAAATTACACCGCCCCATCGAAGGTAAGATCAAGGGTGTAATCGTCAAGAAAACCAAATCAGGAAAGTGGTACGCCATCGTTCAGGCTGAAGTAGACGATACGCAACCTCTACCATCAACGGGCAGAACTGTGGGAATTGATGTGGGAATCACTCATTTTTGCGTCGACTCCGACGGAAACTACTTCGAGCATCCGAAGTACATTGACAGAACCCTTGAGAAAATCAAAAAGGTTCAAAAGCAGTTATCAAGAAAACAGAAAGGATCAAAGAACAGAGAAAAGGTAAGGATCAGGCTAGCAAAACTCTACGAGAAACTGGAAAATCAGCGAAACGACTTCCTGCACAAACTATCAAGATACTACGTCAACAACTACGACGTGATAGTTGTCGAGAATTTAGACGTAAAAGAGCTGGTCGAAAAAGATAACTCTATAGCTCTCAACCGACACATTCACGATTCAGCCTGGTCTAAATTCGTAAGGCTGCTGTGCGAGAAGGCTGAAAGAGCTGCTCGCACAGTAGTCAAAGTAAGCCCAAAGAACACCTCAAAGAGATGTGCTAAATGTGGCCACGTTGTAAATAGCCTGAAACTACATGATCGAACCCTCACCTGCCCTGTATGCGGCTGGGAGGCGGACAGGGACTACAACGCCTCCCTAAACGTGTTGGATGTGGGGCTGGGACGGTCCCGAACGCCTGTGGAGGGAGAACCTCTACCCTGCGTGATCTCTTATCGAGAGGTGATCGCAGGGCAAGTTCTCTCAGTGAAGCAGTAAGCTCCACCTGTGGGGGGTGGAGTTGTTCACCCTCCTTCCTTAGCCAGTCCAAGCTTAACTGGAGCAATTTCTTTCCTTGGATATTCCAATCCTACATCCCAAAACCAAAGACTTTAAGTATACTTTGTAACAAGATGTAGTTGTGAAGATGGTAACTACATCGGTCAGACTGCCTAAGACAGTAGTTGAAGAGATTGAGAAATTGAGCAAAGAGGAAGGAATAGACAAGGGAACGCTTATTCGCAAGCTTATAGCAGAATCGCTCAGAGAATACAAGATTAAGAGGGCTTTAGAGCTGTATAGGGAAGGAAAAGTCTCATTATGGAGAGCTGCTGAGATTGCAGGAATAACTTACAGAGAGGCCTTAGAAGAGCTAAGGAAGAAGAACATTCCGTTTAAATACGATTTGGAAGACCTCGAAATTGATATGAGCTGGGCCATGAAATGACAGCCGTTAGCAACGCTGGTCCATTAATTCATTTAGCAAAAATAGGAAGGCTGAATTTGCTCAGAGAAATCTTTAACGAAATCATAATCCCAAAAGCGGTAAAAGTAGAAGTAATCGATAAAGGGAGAGAGAAGGGAAAGCCCGATGCTTTTCTGATTGATGCTGTTGATTGGATCAAAGTTATAGATGATCCTACCAATGCATATCAGTTAGCTGAGAAAGTTGGAATACATCCTAGCGAAGCGTGTGCAATCTTGTTAGCTAAATCTCTGGAAGTTCCCGTGCTGTTAGACGATTCAGATGCGAGAAAATTCGCTTTGGGTTTAGGCTTAAAAGTTGTAGGTTCAGTTGGTATAATCATTAAAGCAGTTAGATCGGGATTAATTTCAAAAGATGAAGGTCTAAATGATCTGGAGAAGCTTGCAAATGTTATGTGGTTGAACGTTAACGTGTATGAGAAAGCGAGAAAAATTATAGAAAATTTGTGTTAGTAAACTGTTGCTATATTACCTTAGTAAGTTGTTTTCATTCCAAAGTTTGGAATAGGTGTGTTTAACTGCCAGGTGATAGTGTTTTTCCATACAACAATACAATATGTACAATCAAGTTGCTGCTAGCTCACTCCCAATTCCGAATACTTTCGGAACAATACTAATTATCCCCTCCTTTGGCAAGCGACTTTAATGAATGGCATCAAAATTACGACGGTAAGGAAAGCGGTTCAGCTATCATTTTTACTGTTCACACTATATATATGGTGGAAGTTCTATCTTTTTGTAAGACATTTTGATTACGGTACATCCTTTGTTCCCCGTCCCCAGTCCATTGATGCGTTTCTACCCATAGGCTCTCTTATCGCCCTCAAAAATCTCATAGTGAATGGGTATGTCGACCCAGTCCACCCTGCAGGTCTGGTTATATTTACAGCCATACTGCTTACAGCTTTGATTGTCAGAAGGGGGGTTTGCAGCTGGGTTTGCCCAGTAGGAACAATTTCAGAGTACTTTTGGAGAATAGGTAGAAAAATAACGGGTAGAAATTTCAGAATAGGTGGCATGGCAGACCTGTTGTTAAGATCTATCAAGTATCTTCTGCTATTTTTCTTCCTGAAAGTGATACTGATCGATATGGACAGATATGCAGTCTCAGCTTTCCTGATGTCACCTTACTGGGCTGTGGCTGACGCGAAGCTCCTCGATTTCTGGCTTAAACCCGGAACGCTTACGATAGTCGTAACATCGCTTATTGCACTTGCATCCCTATTCATCAAAAATTTCTGGTGCAGATACCTGTGTCCATACGGAGCATTACTCGGTATAATATCGCTCATTTCTCCGACAAGGGTCGTAAGATTGCCTGACAAGTGTAATGAGTGCAGAGCCTGTGATAGAGCATGCCCGTCGAACATTGAAGTCAGCAGAAAGCACGGCATCAACTCTGAAGAGTGCATAGCGTGCTTCGAATGTGTCGCATCATGCCCAAGAGATGCGCTCGAAATAAGATTGATCAGAAAGATAAACCCTCTGCTCTACCCGGCAATTCTTCTCGGCATTCTATTCCTTGCAGTCATAATAGCTAAAGCTACAGGTAACTGGGACTCTGTGCTGAGCTACGAGGATTACGCGAGGTTGATTCCAATGAGACACTTGTACTCTCACTGATTTTTTTGAATATTTTTTGTTAATCTTTTTACCATATCTTTCTTTCGTATGACTTTGAATTATCCAGCCTATGGAGGTTTTAAACCTGATTCTTAGAGAGAAATAGTTGTATTTTCGAATCTCAGTCTACTTTTTGAAAAAATTACCTATTCTACTTTCATACTCATTTAAGTTCCATTTGCAACAATTAGGAGTTTGATTCAGTTTAGTTTTTAATGGTTATTGATTATGATGGTTTTGAATGTTTTAATAGTTAATTTTTTAATTCTTATCTAATTTGTTAATTTAATGATCTCTATGAAAGAATATAACTTCTAAAATTGTAAATATCTAATTAACAGATGACTTAGTATGGATGATAAAAAATTATTCGGGTAATCTAAAATACAAAATTTTATATATGTGTCTACAAAAACCATTTGTAGTTATGTGGACAAAAATACTGTTGCCATCACTTTTGTTACTGCTAATTTTTCCAGCGTCAGCTAATCCTCTTGTGAAAGTTGAGATAACCAACACGACTTCGGGCTATTACGAGAGTTTAACAGTTCAAAAGCCAGAAAATGACAGGAATTGGATTAAATTGACTGGTGGTAGTGATGTGATCACTCCAAGTGTTAAGTTGGTTTATAACGGTATCAATTCCACTCAATACACCAAAGGAGATAAAACGGTCAAAATAACGACATATGGAATTTTGGATTCTCAAGATTATGTTGTAAATTATCCATTCACAAAGCACCCGGTGTACTATCAGGATGATTCCGTTACTGCTGAAATAACAGTGACAAGTGATCTTGCCGGTGAAACGGCTTATGTTTATCTAGTGAAAACGTATCCGACAGAACTCAAGAATTCTTTGAGCTCAGCAGTAGATGGTAATACCCAGCCCTTAAGAAATCTGCTTAATAGTTATGTTCAGAATAAGACAGTAAATCTCAGTAGTGGATATGCAACGGTTTCATTTGGAACTCTGAGTCCTGGTGATTATGTTGTTGTTGCAACTTTGAATACTTCATCTGATGCAAACATGACTCTAATATCTGCAACCACCCTTGAAGTTCTGGAGTATAAGTCCACTATTGATGTTGGCGATGTTGAGAGATCTTCGGTGTCTGACACCGTATTTTTGGAAGGTAAGTTTACGGTATCTGGTGGAAGTAGTGATGCATATTACACTTATCTAGCTGCGCTGGTAAGAAATGATGCATACTCGGTTGAGATAAAACTTGAGAGCAATGGAAGTAAGGAAACAACCGACCTCAAAGCCAATGGAGCTGTTCTGGTCGAGTCTTTTAAGGTTGGTGGAGTCGGATTGAGTAATGTCAACGCCACTACTGTTTATGACTGGATAAGAGATGCATTTCCGTCAAACTCAGCTAGCCTTGCAAAAGAAAAGATAAAAGGGAATATGTATGAATTTTCTTTACCGGTTAAAGGTTTACAGGATGGAGATTACTATTTAAATATTGCATCGTGGGACTCTACAAATTCTTCTCAAAGGGTTGTAGCGTTCTCGCAGGCTGTGGTGAAGATTACTACAGTTACGCCTACACCTACACCGGCTCCGGTTTATGTGAGTGGTGCTGGTGCAGCTGCACCCCCTCCTGCCCTTGAAGTTCCATCAGGAGTTACATATGAAATTGCTGCAACCATTCCGGCAAATGTTGAGAGAACGTTCGAGATGCCGAGTGGAATTAAGGATGCTACAGATATCATGTCAATTTCTATTGAATCGTCTGAAAGAATCACTCCACGGTTGACTGTGTCTGAGATTGATCAGCTTCCGGAAAGAGTCCCCAACCCGCCCGGTGATGTCTACGTGGCATTTGAAGTAATTATCACATACACGAGCATGTATGATGTGAAGCTGAAAAGCTACAATAACTTCAGAGTTTCAAAAGACTGGCTCGAGGTTGAAGATCATGTCTCCTCAGATATCGTTCTGATGAAGTACGATGGAGAGTGGATAGAACTTGAAACAGAGGAAGTTGGCGAAGATGAAAACTACTATTACTACAGGGCAGAAGCGGAATCCTTCAGTATATTCGCGATAACTACTAAGCCGAAAGTAGTAGCAACCCCAACACCTACAGCTACACCGGTTATAACTCCAACTGTAACGCCTACTGCCGTTCCAATTGAGACACCGGTTATGGTAACACCAACTCCAAAACCATGGTGGAGGATTCCAGGGTTTGAAGTTGTGCTGGCAATTGCTGCTCTGGCTGCTGCTTTGGCACTGAGGAGGAAGAGAGAGTGAGAGCAACGCTTCTTGTTTTTTTATTTTTATTTATTGTCTGTGGTTCGCTGGTGGAAACGGCTAGTGCAGGAGTTATTGATTTTAACGTAAGGCCTGAAAATCCGGTGAAAGGGGATACAGTTACGGTGTCTGGGACTGCTCAGCCGAATGAGGAGGTAAGAATAGATATTTCGTTTGAGAAAGTTGTATTGGTAAGTGATGGGAAGTATGTTTTCTCTGTCGACGGGATAAAAATTCCGGATGGAAAAAACAGGTTTACTGTATCAGCGTATGGTTGTATAGATTTAGATGTGAGTGCTAGAAAACAGATTATCGGTAGCTTGTATATGCCATGGATTACATTAGGTAGATATGCAACCAATGATGCTGCAAGTATTTCTCAGAGTGTTCCATCTGGTACATATGATGTAGATATACATGGAAAATCGGGGAGAAGTTCAGTTAAACTAAAGATCACGGCAACCGGCTACATAAAGGCTGGTGAAAATGGCAAGTTCAGCTATTCGTATGATACTTCGTCCATGCCACCGGGGGAATTCGTTATTTCGGTAGGAGGCATATCCAAGGTAGTTACTCTGAGAGAAACTTCCAGTGGTTCTGGGGGGATGGGAGGAGGTTCTGCTAGCCCACCAGGAGAAGAATCTGCAACACCTACTTTAGAACCCACGCAAACCCCAAAATCCTCACTGACACCAACACCTACACAAGTACCCATTCATGTACAGACTCCTCAGACCATCCAGGAAAACAGTACTCATGTGCAACCAGACACGAGTGAAAATACCTCACATCCTGAAACGACCAAACCTGATAACATAGGTACAAGTCAACAAACTCAGAAAACAAGTAAGACCATTCACATACCGGGGTTTAGTTTTATCTGGGGATTACTAGGCCTAATTGCAGCAGCTATTGTTTACAGACAGGTAAAGTTTTGGTAGTAGGAGATATAATTAAAAATTTTTAATAATATATAGGAGGTTATATTCGATGCATTGTTCTCATGAATCAGATGGTAAGGACTGGATTCCGATGCAGAACGGCATTATCAAGCTTCATCCTTACTGTGAGAAGTGTGGTACGGTGAAAAATGTTTCATCAGATAGAGGGAAGAAAATTGGCTATTTTATCAGTTCTCTCTCAAAGCTGAGAACTGTATTAGAAAGTAGAGGATACAAAGTATCAGATGCGCAGATAAGGTTGATCGTAAAGGAACTTGATGAAATTGACGGATTTGAGGACACATACTGGATGACTTTCGCCATGCAAAAAGAAATTTTCATTCCAGTCGTTCAAAAGTATATCAGAGTTTCGAGGGATCTTATAGAGTCTGTGCTATAAAGATACGTTAAGCGCTGTATCAACTATCACCATCAAAATTTCGGAGTTGCTGAAAATTTGAAACCCAATGATCTTAGAGTACTTTAACTAAGTATTTTTAAAATTTTTAATTTAGGTATGGTAATTTTTATAGTATATCAATTTACTTACATTTCTTTGTTTGTTCAGCAATTTTAATTAATTCAATGAAAAAGTTTTTATTTCAGATGGTTTAATGAATA
>CAZZAF010000050.1:0-9233 GCA_964652135.1 uncultured archaeon | reverse complement strand
AAATCTAGCAGGGATCAGATGCAACGACGCTGTATAAACATTCCATTCAGCAAAAGAAGGAAATAAAAATAACGAATTTAACCAATAAAAAATCGAGATAAAAAGATAGACGATCAAGTCAGCGACCGCTAAACCAAATATAAACGTCAGAAAATCCTTAATTCACGAATCAATACGAAACTGGCAGGGATACATCACTCTACCAATGGAAACCCGTGCATATCATACAAGCTTCCCAAACCCCCACATCTACTCAACTAATATTAAGTAGCATATCCATCCAAATTCGTCCAGATGCTTGGAATCATAACCAGAGCAAGAAAGGATGCAAAAGCAGCATCGCATGCTCTGAATAGAAAAGTGGAGTCGCTTGGTGGAGTGAGAAGTGCTGATAGCATAGACATCTCACAATATGCTGACAAAATCCCGGTATTCCTTTTTGGTAGGAACGAAACCGAGCTTGCAAGAGATATCGCTGCCGAAATAAGAAAATACACACCCATCTACGCGATAGAAATTCTGAGAACAAAAGAAGTGAGAAACGCAAGACTTGAAGAAATAAGAAGAGCATTTGAAAACGCTAAGGCAAGAATAAGGCTTGGATTCGATTTTGACGAGGCTTTTGTTTTCTCAGTATCAAACAGAATGGGGATCGAAATCCACCCTGATTATGATGCTTACTTCGCAATGGGAGATGGTTTCAAAGAGAATTTGAAGGCGCTTGGAGTTGAAGTTGGTGATAATCCACTCGTCATAAGGAAGCTGTACAACGAGGAATGGTACTACTCCCCGGAACTCAAAGCAATAGTTAGTAAGAAGATTGGAGAAGATATCAGAGTCAGAACATTTGAAAGTACAACCAGTGATGCCAGCATAGACTCACTTATCGAGAAAAACAGAGAATGGATGCAAAAGCTCGAAGAAATATCCATAGATTTCATAAGAAGCCATTTTGATAGTGCATGTGTCCCATTCAGTGGAGGTAAGGACAGTACAGCAGCACTTATTCTTGCAAAGAAGGCAATTGATGACGTTAAAGCAATCTACGTTAAAACTAGCCACGACATGCCATTTACCGATGAATACGTGAACTATATCATCGATAAGCTAGGAGTGGAGCTTGTAACCGTAAAAGTCAACTTCGACATTGAAAAATACGGTATGCCAACCATTGAAAACAGGTGGTGCACCGGATTAAAGCTGAAAGCTCTTGAAAGTGCTGTTACCAGCTCCATTATTGTTGGAGATAGAGATGCAGAAAGTAGGGTCAGGAGACTCCGTCCGGAAGTAATAGAGAACACAAGGAAGGAGATATTCCCCATTAAATACTGGAGCGGTGCAATGGTCCAGCTATACATACTCATGAACGGCCTAAAGCTGCACCCTCTATACTATGAAGGGTTCTACAGACTGGGCTGTACGATATGCCCATCTCTGAGCGAATGGGAAGAAATGCTGCTCAGAAAATATTTGAGGTAAAATATCTGCAATGCAATTAACAAACTGGAAAACGCTCCCTGCCTACGCAGAACTTATAAAGGATGTTTCAAGAAAAAATAAATTAAGATGACGTTAAGAGATTTGCTCAAAAAATCGAATCGTGTTTTTATTGTAGGAGTAGCTGGAGATAGCGGTTCTGGAAAAACGACTTTTGCGAATGCCATAAGAAAATTGCTTGGAGAAGACGTTGTAAGCACAATAACTCTGGACGATTACCATATTTACGACAGAAAAACCCGATGGAAGCTCAAAATAACCCCATTACATCCTGATGCTAACAACCTCAAGCTAGTTGAAACACATTTACAGCTTCTCAAAAAAGGTGAGACAATAAAGAAACCGACCTACGACCACAACACGGGGACATTTGGCCCATGGGAAGAATTTGTGCCAACCCCCGTAATCATTGTGGAGGGGCTCCACACCCTCTACGATGGAATTCGAGACCAGCTAGACTTCAAAATCTTCGTAGATCCGGCGAGATACATAAAAAGGCGATGGAAGATTAAGAGAGACGTAGAAGAGAGAGGCTACAACAGAGAGAAAGTTATCGAAGAGATTATACAGAGAGAACCAGACTACAAACGTTACATAGACTTCCAGAAGATCTACGCCGACGTAATAATCAAAATATTCCCCACATCCCTACAGAGCGTTGAAAGAATATCCTATCTGATGGATAAGGATTTCCTGCATGACGTTTATAAAGTCAGGCTTATTCTCAAAAATGAAATAAAAGGCTCGATGAATCCAATAAAGCTGAACATTGATCTTTCAGCCTTCGTAAAGGCTAGCGAGAAGGATTTCGCCCTTGGATTTTTCTCCGACTACTACTACTCAAAACCAGCAAGTTTTATTGACATTGACGGCCTCATGAACGTCGAGCTTTTTGAGGCTTTATTTGAGGCACTAAAAGAAGAGGCTGGAGCTATTGGAGTCGAAGAGTACTGGAAGAAACAGAACAAATACGTGAACGCGATTGAGGTTGCCAAGCTGCTGGTTTGCTGGCGCTTCCTGGAGGTGCTGAAGACACATCTTGCCGATTTTAATGGGGGCAATTGATGTAGAGCTGCAGACTGGATTTGATCAACCAGCCAGTAACCATAAATTTCAAATATCCTACAGCGGTGCTAATATGCAGGCTGAAAAGAACTAGCGAACTAGCCCCGTAGGGTAGTGGTCAATCCTGCGGGACTCTGGATCCCGCGACCCCGGTTCGAATCCGGGCGGGGCTATGTCGGGGGCTAGTCCCCCTCTGCCCCATTTCCGTTATTTTCGCCATCCTGATTTTTTACAAATTCTTCATAAACACCCAGAAGAGCTATGAGTGAAGCAGGAATTGCGTGTTCTGTTGCAAAAGTTATGTATGGGGCCAAATCCAGCACATAATCTGCGAATCTGAACAACCCTTTTGGAATTCCCTGCCTGCTTCCTACGAATACGACAACTTCTCTTGCATATCTAAGATCCTTTCCGAGAGATTCCTTCACATCTGCAATCTGCTTACCGGTCGGATCTGTAACAATCAGAACATTCTTTTTCCTTCTTTTATCCCTCGCGGTTTGGTATAGATCCTGTAGAAAGATAGGGACTACTCTCACATCCCTTTCGTACGTTTTCTTCTGGATTTTGAGTCTGGTCCACTGTCCCTTCCTGACACCCTTCAGGAATTCAAACATTTCCAAAGCATCGACATAGCCATATGGAGCTATCACAAGCTCTTTAATTTCAAAAGATTGGGCTGCTCTGCCAATTCTCTCCCCCATCTCCCTTGCACCCGTTGAGAGGTAGGGTAATTGAACTACAGAAACTTTCTCAAAAAACTTTCTCGAATCGACTTTGTCCGGTGTATACTTTTTCCTCTCCTCGCTTCCATCTACAACGCCGATATACGCTTTATCACCAATTATCTCAACATAAATGGCTTTATCCGGAAAATCGAGATCTACTTCAGCATTTGTCAAATCCTTGATTTTTGCACCGAGCCTCACATTAACGTCAATACTTGTAAAATCACGCTTTCCTCTCCTCGTAGTTCTTACAGCAAATGAATTGAATTGGCCGGCAATTTCAACTATTTCCCCAGCTTTTGAAACAATTTCCTCCAGGTCAGCATTACATACGATACTTATGGGAATTATACGTTCAATTTCAGGAATATCCAGTAAATCCTCCTTTTCAACACCGTTAACAAGCAAGAGACCAAGAAATCCGCCGGGCCTTACAGATATTTCAGCGGTAGGATTTTTATCCCTCACGTGATCGGCAGCCACGTACTCCATGCCTCTCGGGGTTTTCGCGAGGAACATTTTTGTCATAAAAGGTGGTATGAGACGTTGTTTTATAAATTCTTGATGGAAAAATAAAATAAAGTCCAAGACCTACTCAATTCAGAACGAGTTTAAAACAGGTCACCGAGATGTATCTGATACTTTCCGAGCTTACCCTCAAAGTTTCCAGCAGTTATTTTTACAACTCCTGGAATATTTGTCGCAGCAAGAATTCCAGCTCTCATTGCCTCCTTTATAGCGTCGATTGTAAGTCCGTTAATCACGATTTCATAAACAGCACTTACTCCTTCAGGAATTTGTGAATCTTCGATCACATCACGGAGTGTGGGAGCGAATTTCTCGTTTGTCGAAGCTTTCAGGAACTTGTACTTCTTAGCCCCAACTTTTGAGCCAGATGCCACAACCCCGCCAGGAAACGGTGTGATTACACCTTCGACATCTGCAATTGCCTGCACCGCAGCCTTCGCCGCTGCCAGAGCAGATGGTTGATTTTCAGCCATAATGAAGAAGTTGCCACCGGCAATTCCATCAACATAACCGATATCGTTCTCGACAATGAATTCGCCCTGCATCATGGGTATAGCCCAGACCTTCCTTCCATTGAGCTCAAACCGTCTTTCATATCCATCTCCAAAGTATCTCAGTTTATTTCCAGTGTCAAATTTGTTATCCGCATCTGGTAATCCGTTGAAGGCTGCTGCAGTCGGAGCGGTGAGCACACACTGCCCAATTCTTGCGAGAAGTTGTTGCTCAAGCCCTTTTTCACTCATATGACAGATCTGAATGTAAACTCCCGACCTGCCATCAGGCGTCTCGCTTGGCAATGCCTTCTTTTCAATCCCTGCCTCTGCAGGACACATGATAATTGACGTTCCGAAGCCTGTCGCTTCTGTTGCTGCGACCATCGCCCAGTCGTAGTCGTAAGCAGTAATCAAAACACGTGCAATTTTAATTCCAAATGCCTCAGCAAAGGTGTCTTCAATTTCTACACCATTCACCCTCATTCGACCACCTGATAATTCAAATTATAATACATGATATTAACGTTTTGATTCCCAATAATTTACAATTGCAAAAAACAGCAAAAGTTGACTGAAACCAAATTCTGAAAAATAAAAATAGAAAAATATTTACAGTAAATTAAAGCTCCTTAGCAGCCATCTTAATGTCTTCAGCCTTTACAGTCTTTCTTCCAGCGTGAGCTGCAAGCTCAACAGCCTTTTTTGCAACCTGAAGTGCGTAGTCTTCAATTGCTTCGGCGAGGGCCTTCTTTGCAGCCTCGCTAACTCTCGGAGCTCCGGCATTCCTAATAATTCTCTCAACCGGCGCAAGTGGTAACTCCATTCCTATTCACCTCCAACTACTAAAATATGCATTTTTTCCGGCTTTTACATTCTATTTTCCATCACTACTCTTATATAAATCTTTAGGTTCCGCTGGGCATTGACCTGACTCATTTCACCCAGACAAATGTTGTTGAAGAATCATATTACATCTACCCATATGTCACCGGCATATGCCTTCTGACATGACAGACCCACCCAATGTTCAAGAATTAGAAATGTCTCATCAATTATCTGAAGACTCTACCTTGTCATAGATCAACTTACCATCAACAATCCTGGCCGTTTTTGTTAACGTGTGCTGGATTGTAGAATCATTTATTATGTGAACAACTCGGAACCCTTTAACGAAAAGGTAATCAGCGAGGAATACACGATGGCACTGCCAGAAGAACTTTTCAGCACACATTACAGCAGTTTTTCTCTCCTTAGCCAGCTTCATCAACCTGTTCACAGCTTCCTCGAACTCCTCGCTCAGCATGTAGTCGGTGTAATTTCTAAAGCCCTTGCTCTTTATCGCAATGTTCGGGGAGTCTTTTAACCCCTTTTTTCTGAATCCTCCAAGCTCTCCCATCCAGATATACTCGATTCCCTCATTCTCTAGAATTCGTCCGAGATTTTTGGCCTTGAAATGCTCGAATCGTGAGGATGGCACTTTTCTTATATCTACGAGTACCTCTACCCCATACTTTTTAAGGAGTCGTACGAATTCCGCAGGAGTGCGGTTGGAATGACCTATTGTATAGATCTCCACAGAATGTCCTCCCACTCAATAGAAATAATGTTTATTGCTTCGGATGTCCTGATAGAAACCAATTCATCCCGAGTGGATAAAATAAAAGACTGAAAGCTAAATTGAACAAAAATAGGAAAAATTATCCACACTTCGTATATCCACACATCTTACAGGTCATGCATCCCTCGCCGTACTCCAATACGTTTCCACACTCGGGGCAAACGCCACCTATTAGCTTGGTCTTGTGCTCTTCTCTCTCTTCACCCTCTACGAACTCTGTAAGAGGCTTGATTCCCTGCAGGTCAATCTTGATCTTCTTGTATTCCCCCTTGAGATACTTTTCGAGAACCTTTGCAACTCCGTCAGCACAGGACGTTATTATCTCACCGTTGTCGAATCCAATAGATGGACATCTAATTCCCTTAAGCTGTCTTATCAACGCTTCAGGATTTATCCAGCTCCTCAACGCTACACTTAGCAACCTGCCAATTGCCTCAGTCTGAGATGCTGCACAGCCACCACTCTTACCAAGCTGCACGAAAACCTCAGCGATTCCATGTTCGTCCTCATTTATTGTTACGTAGAGAGAGCCACAACCAGTACGGGTTTCTATCGTCCTGCCCGTCATTATCTTTGGCCTTGGTCTTGGTTCGATGTATGCTCCCGCTGGTTTAATGACTCTGCCCTCTTTCTTCTTCTCAGTCTTCTTCGTCTTAAGCACCTGTTCTTCTCTGCTTCCATCTCTGTAAACTGTTATACCCTTACATCCCAGCTCATATGCAAGCAGGAATGCTTTCTCAACATCCTTCCTTGTGGCGTGGTTTGGCATGTTGATTGTCTTTGAGACTGCATTGTCAGTGTACTTCTGGAATGCGGCCTGCATTCTGACGTGCCATTCTGGAGCAATATCTAGAGCGCACTTGAATATCTCCCTTATCTCTGGCGGTATTTCATAAATTTCCTGTATGCTGCCTTCCTCTGCAATCCTTTCTACCAATTCATCGCTGTAAATTCCGAGATCTTTCAGAGTTTGTTCAAGGACAGGGTTTATTTCGAAGAATTCCTCACCATCAAGTATATTCGTTCTCTTGAATGCAAGAGCATAAACAGGTTCTATTCCACTGGAGCAGCCAGCAATTATGCTGATAGTTCCCGTCGGAGCGATAGTGGTTGTTGTTGCATTTCTCATCTTGATGCCTTTCTTCTCCCAGACACTTCCTTTCCAGTTGGGGAATACGCCTCTTTCCTCCGCCAGAGCCTGAGATGCTTTGTGGCTTTCCTCCTGTATAAAGGACATTAACTTCTCTGCTAGTCCCAGCCCCTCCTCACTGTCATAGGGTATCTTTAGCTTGAAGAGTAGATCTGCCCAACCCATTATACCCAGACCGATCTTTCTATTGGCTCTTGTCATCTGCTCGATCTCTGGGAGCGGATACTTGTTTACGTCGATAACGTTGTCGAGAAATCTCACTGCAGTCCATACAACCTCTCGCAAGTGATCCCAATCAATCTCACCATTCTTGGCAAATTTTGAGACGTTTATTGAGCCTAAATTGCAGGATTCATAAGGAAGGAGCGGCTGTTCGCCGCATGGATTCGTAGCTTCAATCATTCCAACATGAGGAGTTGGATTGTGCCTGTTGATGGTGTCAATGAAAATAACTCCTGGCTCGCCGTTTCGCCAGGCTCCTTCAACCATCAGATTGAATATTTTTCTCGCAGGAACCTTTCTCACAACTTTTCCCGTTCTCGGATTGATGAGTTCATATTCTGCATCATTCTTTAAAGCCTCAATGAATGCATCTGTGACAGCAACGCTGATGTTGAAGTTTCGCAAAACACCCTCTTCCCATTTTGCTGTTATGAACTCCTCTATGTCAGGGTGGTGGACATTGAGAACACCCATATTCGCCCCGCGTCTCTTACCACCCTGCTTTATCTGCTCGGTAGCGGCATCAAATATCTTCATGAAGGAAACTGGACCGCTTGCCACACCCATTGTCGATTTGACGATATCACCTTTGGGACGAATCCTTGAGAAAGAGAATCCCGTACCACCTCCACTCTTCTGAACCTTTGCCATATCCCATAACGCTTTGAATATACCATCTATCGAATCCTCAACCGGGATAACGAAACATGCAGAGAGCTGATTAAGCTCAGTACCAGCATTCATGAGTGTAGGAGAATTTGGCATAAAGAGCTGTTTATCCATTATCTCGAAGAATTGCTTTGCAGTCTTTTCCACATCTCCCCCGTAATTTTCCTCTGCCTTTGCTATAGCTCTCGCTACTCTCCACAGCATCTCCTCAGGAGTCTCTATGACGTTTCCGTCCTCGTCCTTTAGCAAATATCTCTTCTTCAGTACGACTTCGGCCGTTTTGCTGAGCTCCATCCCTACCACCCATCTTTGGATTACAGCCTATTAAGATACCATCATGAATATTAGATACTTTTAGTGGATGCACTGGATACATTGGTTTGTCATACTACCAATATATCTTAGTGCATACAGTATTTGTCAATTGACAGTGGTGTGAAAGTAATTCCTGTAAGAAGAAAAATAGCAGAAAAGGTTAATACACTCTAAAAATATCACCATTATGACTTTTTCAGGTTCTCTGAAGGACAAGTCAATTGCGAGGCTTCCAAAACTCGTTGAAAATCTTCCAGAAGATAAAAAAGTTCTTTTCCACCGTATGTTCCGTTTTTACACTGAAACAGGCAGACTAAAGCTGCCAGAAACAATGAGGGATTGGGCTATTAGCAAGTTTGGAGAGTGTGAGGAGCAGCAGATTGTTAGGGTTTCGAATAAAATGACTCCCGAAAGTACTCTTTTCAACGAGCTGAGAGCTAAAAGACCTATAGAAGCAAAGACAAGTGAGGACATCGAGAAGCTGGTGGAGGAGAGCAAAGGTGACCCATTCTGCAACCCCCACGAACGGACACCCTCGGATATATTCGGTAGGATAGAAGGAAGACACTGTATCACAGCCAGCAACATAGCCAAGTATGATTATCTGCACGCAGTTATCGTATTCAAAGATCACACTCCCTTCGTTTATGATGAAGGAAAGATAGCAGACTATCTCGATGTGGCTTTCAAGTGGTTCAAAAGGGCAAAAGAGTATGACAGCAGTGCCAAATATCCTTTCTTCATGTGGAACTGCTTGTGGAGAGCTGGGGCAAGCATAATACACGGTCATGCTCAGGCACTAATATCAAAGGAGCCTTACAGTACCTACGAATTCTACGAAGGTGTCAGAAAAGACTACACTGAGAAGTATGGCTCAGATTACTTTGAAGACACCCTAGTTCCCACCATCTGTGAAGTTGTATAATCTGTCCAGATTCACGGCCAGA
>CAZZAF010000049.1:0-9346 GCA_964652135.1 uncultured archaeon | reverse complement strand
AGATATAATTGTAATAAATAAATGTATATGAATAATAAAAACTTTTAAGCTACACTCTTATGCTTGGCATCAGCTCAATTGATTTCCACAGGAAATAAAGGGGTGGGGATGGTGGAGGTTGATACGTTTCTGTTTTGGATCATACAGCTTGTATCACCCAATCCGACTTTTGTAGAATGCATTTTTGAAAATACTACAATCATTCCAGGTTTTCCTAATATTAATGTATTTTCTGCAAATATTATTGCGATTCCGGTTTTTACATTTATTATCTTGCAATTTTTACCAACCTCAGTCGTTCTACTGAATTTCCACAGGAAATAAAGGGGTGGGAGGGTAATTTATTCGCATTATTAATGAAAAACATGTCCGAGGTAAGTTTTATACAAATCCTTATAGACTGTAGCAATATGGTAAAACTAAGAGGTCATCACCTCATATGTCTTCACTTCTTCAGGGGAGAAGGATATAATGAGGAATTCGTTTCAAATCTTAAAAGAGTTCTAGAGGAAGCTGAAAAAGAAATTGTGGTTATTTCAGGAGCTGATGATGTTTGTGTGGTCTGTCCATATCTAGTGGATGGAATTTGTCGTTATTCTGAGGACTCAGATGAGCATATAGCGGAACTTGATCGGCTGGCACTCAAACTGCTCAACCTGCAGCACGGATCCAGACTGAAATGGGATGATTTGAAGGAGAAAATTGGGAAAATCCTGCCGGAATGGAAGAAATATGCATGCTCTGAATGCGACTGGAGAAAAGTTTGTGAGAAAGCAGAGGGATGGCAGTGAAGGAGGAAATTTCAGCATGGGGACATCCCAACATAACCGCAACCCATCGCACAACATTTGAAATAACTAAGGAGGAACATCTGACGAAAAGGGGAGATTGCATCATCGGTGTTAGAGCTGATAAAAGCATATCTGAGATTTCTGATAAAATTAAGGAGAAGCTTAAAGAAAATGCACTGGCGAGGATAGAGCTTAGTCTACCGCAATACGGTTTAAAGGAGCTGGTAGAGGGCTACGGTAGTAATGCGATGACATTTGATCATCCTACGGACATCGTCATCAGGAAAAGCAGTTTCGTGTGCGGTAGAACATTGTTGATAAAAGCCAACAAAGCAGCGAGAGATTTAAGCAGGGAAATGATTGAACTGCTCAAGGATCCAACGACAGAACTTCTCTTCGTAATCAGGATTTAATTCGGCCACGAACTGGAAAAATATTTAAATTTTTAAAGTTAATTGGAATTCCATGAAACCTATCCTTGAAAACGAAGTATCCAGAAAATTTTACATCTATGTTATCGCATCATTTGCTCTCGGTTTTCTGCTCTTTCTCTGGGGCTATGGACTCTACGGAATGATCTCAACTTTCAAAATATACTTTAAGCTTTCATATGTTATGCTGGCGTTTACAATCTTCTTCATCTTCTTTTCAGTATTTCTGGAGCATAGAGGTGTGCAGATGCCGTATCTTCTTGCTGGAGGAGCCCTACTTTCAGCCATTTCAACTTTTATGGCTATCTGTGTTGTGAATGGAGTAATGTGGATCATGGATACAAGCTTTCCACCTCTTGATTCCTTTCTGGTGATGCTTTCTGTAAGCACTCTTGCAGCCTTCATTGTAATTAAGCTTGTAACAATGAGGAAGGAGTATTAGGTTTGAATAGAGGGGTATATTGGATTCGTAAACTATTATATCGATAGAGTTGAAATTTTATTTGTGAAGATCGGGCTTATCTCGGACATACACTCCAACCTTATAGCCCTTGAAAAGGTTTTGGAAAAATTGAATGCATGCGATGAGATATACTGTGCAGGTGACATTGTTGGCTACTATCCTTTCCCTAACGAGGTTGTGGAAATATGTATTAAGGAAGAAATAAAGAGCGTGATAGGGAATCACGATAAGGCAGTAGCGGAATCTGATTTTTCCGGGATGAACCCTGTTGCAAGAGTTGCAGGAGAATTTACAAGAAAGATTATGGAAAAGGAAAATATTGAATGGCTTGCAAACCTTCCTATTTCAATTGAGACTGAATACTTTAGCATCTACCACGGAATGCCTTCTGATGACGAATCTGCTTACAGTGTTTACATATTTCCTGGGGATCCTTTAATTGAGACATTTCTTGAAAATTCGGACAGGAATATCGTTGTGGGGCATACACACATCCAGTTCATTGAAGAGTATAACGGCAGAGCATTCATAAACCCTGGAAGCGTTGGACAGCCGAGGGATGGAGATCCTAGGGCAGCATATGCAGTTCTCGATACTGAAACAGGAAAGATCAGGCTTGAGAGAGTGGAATACGATATTGAAGAAGTTTGTGAGGCAGTACAAAAAGCTGAATTGCCTGAGGCGTTATGCAGCAGATTGTTTGAAGGCCACTAGCACTGGCATTGGTTTTAGGCAGATGGGGAAACCAAAACCAAAATTAAAAATAACTGATATGCATCGCATACAGTATGGATATATGGAATTTCATAAAGGAATATTATATTGATTCCATTGTCTATAAAGAGGGCTACAATCCTGTTAACACTCTTACCTGGGCAATTATCCTTGTTCTGGCGGTAATTCTGGTTTATAGGACTCTTAGGAAATATAATGTCAAATTCGATGAGAAATTTGTAGCCGGGAACACTCCTTTCGTAATTCTCGGTTCGTCTGTGAGGGTTGTGGAAGATGCAGGTTTCCTGCAACCGCCGATTTCTTACCTGTTCATGACTCCGCTGATATATATCCTGATTTTCTCAATAGCATATCCAACGCTTGTTCTATCCTTAAAGTTTAGAAGGGAGAATTACTGGATCCATTATGGTTCCTTGGGATTAGTTCTATCTGCTGCCACGTTGGTAATCCTGTTTTCAAATCTCGATGTGATAAACTGGTGGGTCCTTCCAGCATCTCTCGGATTTGCACTCCTTTTCACGCTGGTATATCACTTCATTACGGCAAGGTATTTTGAACGTATGTGCAATCCACTCAGCAAAGCCATCTTCTTCTCTCACATGGTAGATGGATGGGCAACATTCCTGGGCATTCAGTATCTAGGCTACTGGGAACTCCATGTTTTGCCGAGGTATTTCATTTCAACGTTTGGCCCATGGGTAATGGTCCCTTTGAAGCTAGTATTTTTTGTGGCCATTATCTACCTGCTTGACACGATGGAGGAGGATGAAGATCTTAAGAACTTCATCAAGTTCGTTTTGATAGTCCTTGGACTCGCTCCTGGATTGAGAGATGCGTTGAGGATGACATTCCATGTTTGAAGTTTATTCACTAGGACAGAGCAATCAGAGTTTGTAAAAGCGATATAAAACGACTGAATCATTCCAGGAAAAAATATAGCCACAATATCTATAAAGGATCCGGGCAGTTACATTGTGTATCATGGAGTCTGTTAGTACAGTTACAGTTATGGAAAAACCCAGCATCAAAAAAGTTGGCAGGTACTTTCTATTGCTTGCAGCAATCTTTATGCTTTCGTGTGTTATTGGATTTTATCACGCAGCAGCAAATCCTGAGCTAGCAAAAGAAAAAATTGAGTCATTTTTTGCGGGATTTAAGGTTATTAAGCAGGCTCATCCGCTCTACATCTTCCTTTTCATCTTTCTGAACAACTCTCTTAAGGCCCTTGCAGCTACTGCTGCCGGCTTTTTCTTTGGCCTGTTTCCACTATCTTTTGTTTTCCTCAATGGATACCTTGTGGGGCTGGTTGTATATGTTAAAGGGCTTGAAATCGGATTTGATAGGGTTTTGCTGTATCTGATCCCGCACGGTATAATTGAGATTCCGGCAATACTTCTTGCGAGTAGCTACGGACTGTGGCTGGGAAATCAATTTTACTTGAAACTGTTTAAAGATGGAAACATCCCGATGGGGCAGCTTTTTATGGAAGCGGTTAAGAAATGTCTGAAAATCGTCTTTCCAATGCTGTTAATTGCTGCAGCTATAGAGACCTTCATAACTCCTCTAGTTGC
The DNA here is from genome assembly GCA_964652135.1 of uncultured archaeon. GTDB lineage: Archaea > Halobacteriota > Archaeoglobi > Archaeoglobales > Archaeoglobaceae > CAZZAF01. Next base: position 5,355 of record CAZZAF010000049.1, on the reverse strand, counting down.
ATCTTATTTTGCTGTTTAAATTGTTTTGAACGTGTTTTTTACGAGATCGGGAAAAATGGGATTATAAAAGTTATAAAATATCTTCTTGCTTTGGTTTTTGGATTGGCTAGAATACAGTTGTCAGTCTGGTTTAAACCTCAGTATTGCGGCAATTCCGCCGAAGGCATTGTAGAGCATGGCTCCTTCTTCCGACTCTGTCGAGAGAAATTCAACATTTGCTCCTGAACTTTCTGCGAGTTCTGTAAGCTCAAGCACTATATCCTGTCTTTCAACTTCCTCCATAGTGCTACCATCTTCCTCACAGGTTGGTGGATTTTCTATACCCTCCTTGACTGTGATCTCTTTTTCCTTTCCGCAAACAGGGCACTGATATTTGACTCGCTCGTATCTCAGGGCTTCACTCAGCAGTAATGTATCTACCGCTCCCATGTTTAGGTACTCCCTTACTTCTTTTTCTCCATATGCTGCGAGTCCATCTCTTGCGATTTCATGAAGGAACTTGTTCATCAGTCTCTTCTCTCTCATCAGGTCGAGTTCCTGTAGCGCATCCTGTGCTTTCTCAACGAGCTCGTACAGACCACTTTCATCCGTATAGCTCACATCGAAGAGTCCTATGACCTTCTTCTGGAGCTCATGGTGGAGGTATTCCCCTTCGTAGAATTCTTCTTTGGTCGGGCTAGGGCCTCCAATCAGCACGCCAAGGAGGTCGTCTTTGTATGGTAGCAAAGCCTCGGTGGCCTTCTCTCCCACTTTCTTGTAGAACTCGTGTATTGCAATCTGTCTCAGCCTCTCAAATCTTACACTGCTCTGACCACCCTGTCTGTGCTTTCCTGGGACCATTGATGTTGTGTAACTCAGAACTTCTATGCGCTTTCCTCTCAGCAAACCTATTGTAGCCTCTCTTCTGTCTATCACTATAAGGCCGTAGACCTTCTTCTCCTTCAGCATCTCTTTAAGCGGCTCAAGGTAGAATGTAGAGTCACAGTGATACTTGTACAGCGGGACAGGTTCTGGTGGCTCTATTATCTCTGTAATGTGCTTCTGCTTGCCACCTCCCAGATCCACCACACCGCTTAGGATGACCATTCCGTGCTCGGGAGGTTTTTTGAAATATTTCAATCGCTGGAGAATAGCCTCCAGCCCTGCCATAACGTTTGTTCTCGTCTGTTTCGACTTTATGTTAGATGCCTGGCTCAACTCGTTCCTGAGCTGATTTGCAACGTCAGCTATGTTCTTATCTGGAGGAATGTATAGCGTGATAAGCTCCGTTCCTCTACCCTTATATTTTTCAAGTTCCTCAAGCTTTTTCTTGAACTCGTACTTCAGTTTTGAACTCATAATCACTCACCCTGAATGGTTTTAATATTGAAAATATCTTCTGTTTCCACGCGATTTTTTTACTTTCCCTGGCCTTGGACATATTTTGCCATGCCCTTATTGCTCGCAACAAATCAATCTTCCTGAATTCGGGCCAGTAAACATCGCAGAAATACACTATACTGTTTGCAGCCTGCCAGGGAAGGAAATTGGACAGCCTTTGCTCTCCACCCGTCCTTATTACCAGATCAACGCTGGAATAATCACCTTCATTATAGAGGTGTTTCTCTATCAGCTTCTCGTTAATATCTTCACTCTTAATTTCTCCACTTTTTACTTTTCTGAGAATCTCTCTGATAGCATCCATAAGTTCCTGCCTACCACCATAGGCAAGGGCTATGTTCAGGTTGAATTTTTCGTAATCTCTGGTAACTTTCTCAACATTGTTAATGGCCTGGACGACTCTTTCAGGGAGCAAATCTCTCCTACCTACAATTTTAACTCTCACTCTATTTTTGTGAATCCTGTTGTCGGAAGCAAGCCTTCTAAGTTCTTTTTCAACAATATTGAATATGTTTCTCTTCTCCTCCTCACTCCGTTTAAAATTCTCAGTTGAGAATGCGTAGACGGTTACATTCTTTATTCCGAGTTCCCAACACCAGTTCAGAACTTCTTCAGCCTTTTTAGAACCGAAAACATGTCCAACCTTGGGGGGCAGACCCCTCTTTCTCGCAAATCGTCTGTTTCCGTCCATAATAATGGCTACATGATTGGGAATTCTCCACTTTTTTACCTCATTCATTAATTTTCTTTCGTAAAAAGCATAGATCAGCATCTTATTCCCTTGATTCAAATTCTTTTAAAATTGATTCAACCAAATCAGCATATTCGGGTTTCAGGTAATATTTGTTCTTTTCTCCAAGTTCCATCTTTAGAATTCCAAGCCTTGCACTCATCAGGCCAACCATAGCAGAAACTCCTCTTATATTGAGCTGGATACCTCTATGGTTTAGTTCCTTATAGATATCTTCAGTCGTATATTTTCCCCCTTGAAGGAGCAGTTTAAGCAATTCCTTCCTAATGCCTTTTTTGTCTCTCTCCAGATATTTTCTAAGCCTTGCCTCGATTTCGGCCCTCCTCATACTACACCTCACAATGGTGTCACTTCTATTGTAATCCTTTTTGACGTGGGATACCTTTCTATGATGCTAACTTTCAACCCCTCCGCTTTTAAATGTTCACCCCACTCCTCAACAACTTCAATGGAAGTTTCGATTCCACCCTCAACCTCTACGTACTCTTCATTGAGGTCTTCAAGCAACTTCTTTGCCCTCTCTAAAGCATTTTTATCTCCCTCTATGAATCCACAGATGATTGTTCCCTCTTTTGTAACCTTATAGAATTCTGGGTGATTGAATGCCATTCTTATGAGTCTTCTCCTCAACTGAGCCTTATCTTTGAATAGGGCTGTGCAGTAATGGAATTTGTTTACGTTTTCTGCATACATCTTTGCTATCTCATCGCTTCCCTTCGCGCCGTAGAACTCTCCAACCTCGTATCCTGCTTCTACAAGCTTTGAGTAGTTTGTTGAAGAGAATTCAAGCTCGTTGAGATTGAGGAAAGCATCGTACTTGTTGAGGATGTCTGCAATTTCCTGTGAGAATCTCAGAGATGGTATTTCGAAACCTGCCTCCATTCCAAGCTTTTTTGATACAGCCAGCGACTCCTCATATGCCCTGATATTTTTCAGATCTATTGGGTGAAATCGTATTTCATCAAGTCCGTGTTCGTACAGCTTTTTTATTACGTTCTCTCTGGCTGGAACACTTGTATAGAGGTGGATGTGTAGGTCGAGGGATTTGAACAGATCGAGATATTCGATAACCCTTTCAAGTTTTATGAGTGGTTCTCCACCAGTTATTGATGCACCTTCGGCATCCATCAGCTCCAGTTCTTCAAGAACGTCGTCCATGCTGTTAACAGGTCTTTCGTTGGCGAAAATGACATCTTTACCCCATCTCTCTTCTGAAATGGGGCAGTAGTAGCATGAATGCATGCATTCGCCTGTAACAAAAAGCACAAGCTTGGCTCCTCTCCTGCAAATCCTGCACCCTTCTGTTAAATAGCTGTAGTAGCTTCCCGCCTCAATTTTTGTCATTTTTCTTGCCATCTTCATGCTACTCTTCGAAATCTTTCTTTAACCCAGTTTATTCCGAGAGATTTGATAAAGTAGCCAGCCCTTGGACCGTACGTCTTGCCAAGTATGGCTTTGTAGATAGCCTGAAACGCCTTGGCTGGCTTTATACCCTCTTTCTGTGCAACATCATATACGAGGGCGTGGATTTCCTCTGGCGTCACATCTTCTTTTAATGAATCTGCAAAGCTTTGGAGAAACCTCTTTTCATCCTCGTTGAAACTTGCATCAACTTCATCCTTTATCTCGAATTTCAGTTTTTCTGGGGCAAAGCGCTCAAGCCATTTTCTTGCATAACCAAGCCTTCTCTCGACATCTTTCCTTGTCACTTCATCTATCTTGTAGCCTGTTCTTTCGAGAATCTTGAGCGTCTCGTTTACATCCCACTTGGCAATCTGCCCGACAACAATCAGATGTTTGAATGGGACATCTGAGTACTCGACTTCCCTCACCATTGAGAGCTGCACAGCTCTATCTTTCTTTTTGACAGCTTCCTCAAACTCTTCAATTATATCGAGCAAACCCATTCCTGGATCGAATTCGATATGTCTCTCCGGCTTTGATCTGATTATGATGTAGCGGATAATTTCGGGCGGGAGAACTTCTACCATTTCTCTAACCGGGATGACTATTCCCTTGGAGCTTTTCATGGCTCCAACGCCTTTGAGGTGAATCCATTCATAGACGATGGGGAATGGTGGTTCAATTCCAAAGATTTCCCTTGCAAATCTTACTCCTGTATCGTAACTACCTCCAGCAGCAGCGTGATCTTTTCCAAATGGCTCACATGTGATTCCCAGGATTTTCCAGCGTGCTGCCCAGTCCACACGCCATGTGAGCTTTCCACCACCCCTGTAGGATGTCTTGCCCTCATGCCCGCACTGGCATGTGTAGTAAATCCACTTATCATCATAGCCTGTTACCTTTGCGGAATTTATCCTTCCACAGTTCTCGCAGAGAGGCATGAATGGATACCAGTCCTCTCCAACCTCTCTTCCCGTTACCTCTTTGATAATCTGGGCTATCCTGTCCCTGTTTTCAAGTGCTACTCTTATCTGTTCTTCGTATCTACCTTCTTTGTACATTCTGTCTGCTCTCTCTACAGTAACGTCAATACCAAGGATTTCGAGGGATTCGAGGAAGGGGGTGAGGAAGTGCTCAGAATAACTTTCGTGACAACCTTCTGGATCCGGTATCTCGCTTAGAGGCATTCCGATGTATTCTTCGTACTTCTCGGGCAGGAATGGATAGCGCTTTCTGAGCGGATCAAACGTATCGGCAATATACACCATTTCTGCCTCTCCGCCCTTATCTTCTACGGCTCTTCTTACAGCATCAGCCGTAAGCATCTCTCTCAAATTTCCAAGATGAATGTGTCCGCTAGGAGAGATACCCGTGGCTATTCTATGTTTCTTATCCCTCTTCAGAAGTTCCTCCGCTACAACATCAGCCCAATGAATTGTTTCGCTCATGACCGACACCTTGGATGAAATTGAGTAAAATCACTGCTGGCAGGTGGTTATTTATGCATTACGAAGGACATTTTGCGTTAGTGGATTTTGACATCCACAGTCATATCTGGAGGGTTTTAGGGTAGCAATCCTGCTGTAGACTTCTTTTGAGGTGATTGTAAGTATGGTCCTGGTTGGAATGATCCCTGTTTATTTCTGGTTGATTTCTGATTTGATGGTTTAGATTTTTCTATTGTTTATTTTAAGACCGCTAATTCAATCGTCCATCTTTTTATCTTAGTTTTTTATTAGTTAAATTCGTTATTTTTACTTTCTCTTTTTGCTGAATGGAATGTTTATACAGCGTCGTTGCATCTGATCCCTGCTAGATTT
>CAZZAF010000048.1:0-9547 GCA_964652135.1 uncultured archaeon | reverse complement strand
ATTATTTACAGTAGTCATCTTTTGTAAAGTATAATTATCTATAATTTTTTAAGGAATGCTGTTTTTTACTTTTCATTACAATCATGAGACAAACTTTTTATAGTCATTACTATTATCACATGATTAGTGTGATAACCTTGATGTAAGGGTCTGTATGGTCTGACAACAGTCTCGATCTTCAATAAAGATGGAGGTTGGATATAATGGGGAAGTACAGTGGAGAACAATCCTTTAAGGTGGAAACGAGCCTTGAAGGTAGGGTGCTGATAAGCATTTTGTTAATACTGTTGCTTTTTATATTACATGAGAGGGTTGTGCCAAGATTAGGCAGTGAGATAAGTGGTTACGCATCCGTGGCAGTATTGGGTTTTCTGGTTTATGTGCTGGGTGTAACCTACTATTTCGTAAGAAACGTTGGAAAGTCTCTACACTCTCTGGCAACATTTATGAGTGCAGTTGCAGGAGGAAACCTTGATGCGGAACTAAATCTTAACCACAAAGACTCGTTTCTGAATAGATTGTTTGCTATTACCGATGTCAGAATCCTTGAGGAATCGAGTATAAAGATGAAGGAAAATCTAGCAAGAATGATTGACGAATTGAAAAAGAAAGAATGAGAACTGAAGACGTACTTGGATAGTATTGCAACGCCAGTTATGGGTGTTGATAGAGACTTCAATATTACAATGATAAACGAAGCTGGAGCAAGTCTTGTAGGAAAAACTCCTGAGCAGGTTATTGGAATGAAATGTTATGAGCTTTTCAACACAGAGCACTGCAGGACTGAAAAATGTAGAGTTTATCAGGCAATGAGAGATCGTATTACAAAGAAGGGAGAAACCGTGGCAAGGATAGGTGGTAAAGAAATTCCAATAATGTACATTGCCACTCCTCTGTTTGAGGGAGATACAGTTGTAGGGGCAATAGAGTATGTAGTAGATATGAGTGAAGTAAAAGAAAAAGAAAAGGAAACTCAGGATGCATTGGACTTCGTTAAAAAGTTGTTTGAAAGTATACCCTATCCTGCGTATGCATTGTTCTTCGATACTAATGCGAGGGTTAAATATGCAACGAATGAGGTTGCAAAGAGATTGGGCTTTAGAGATACGCAAGAGCTTATAGGTAAGCATATAAGTGAGGTATTTGTAAAAGAAGGTGGAAAGTTCATAGTTGAAGAAGTTCTTGAAACGGGAAAACCGAAATTAGGTATTGAGGGGATTACAAAATCAACGAGAGGGGTGGAGTTCCCAGACCTTGTTTCATGTGTTCCAATTTACGACAAGGAAGGAAAGATGATAGGTGTTTTGGACATCTGGATTGATATAACAGAGTATAAGATGGTAGAGAGTGAACTCAGAGAGCTTGTTAATAAGCTACCGATACCCACAATAGTACTAGACAAGGATCACAAGATAAAATACTGGAATAAGGCTATGGAAGACCTCACTGGTTATACGGCTAGGGAAATGGTTGGTACTGACAACCAGTGGAAACCCTTCTATGATTCAAAGCGACCAATTCTTGCGGACATTGTTATGGACAATCCGGAGGATGCTGACAGATATTATTCACATATCTGGAAGTCGAAAGTCATTGAAGGTGCCTATTCAGCTGAAGGAGCGTTTGAGTTTAGAGGAGGGAGGAAAGGACATTACCTCTTTACAGCAGTCCCACTCTATGACTCGAAAGGAAACGTAATTGGAGCGATTGAGGTATTCCAGGATGTAACAGAAATCAAGGAAAAGGAGAGCGAACTCAAGAAGGAGAAGGAATATGTCGAAGGCGTTGTCAACGCCATACTACCTGTTGTTGAAGCAGCAGCAGAGGGTGATCTGTCCTACGAGCTTGATGTTGAAACAAGAGAAGGTGACGCACTCGATAGACTTGTTAAAGCATTCGAGCAGATGCGCGCCAATCTGAGAGACCTGATAGCAAAGATAAACGACGCAGCGACAAAAGTTTCCTCTGCATCAGAGGAACTATCTGCAAGCATAGAAGAGATAAACAGCGCATCGAAGTCTGTATCCGACTCTGCTCAAAAGATCTCAGCTGGAGCTGAAGAGCAGGCATCGCTGATAGAGAAGTCTAACAAGTTGCTGGAGGACATTTCTGGAATTACAGAAGAGACTGCGAGCAGTGCTGAGAATGTCCTTAGCATTGCCCATGAAGCGCAGGAAGCAGCAGAAAAGGGCGTCGAAGAGTCCAGAGTAGCGATAAGGAACATGGATGAACTTGCAGAGTCTAACTACAATGTGGCCAAGGAGGTAGAAGAACTCGTCAAGAAGGCTGAGCAGATTGGAGAAATAGTTGACATAATAACCAAGATAGCTGAACAGACCAGCCTGCTGGCACTAAACGCAAACATTGAAGCTGCTAGAGTTGGTGAGCAGGGAAGAGGATTTGCAGTTGTGGCAGGAGAAGTTGGCAAGCTTGCAAATGAGACACAGGAATCTGCCAAGAGCATTGGCGCTCTAATCAAGGAGATTCAGGAGAGCATGAAGAGACTGGCTAATTCTGTACAGGACTCCAATATTAAGACAGATGAGGCTGTGAAAAGTGTCAATGACGTGGTAGAGAGAATAGAGAAGATCAAGAAGGTAATAGAGGAAACTGTACAGGGTATGCAGGAGATCAAGAAGGCAATGGATGACCAGGCCAATGCTGTACAGAACCTTGCAGCACTCTCTGACAGAGTATATCAGGTAGCATTGGATAACGTCAAGGAAGTTGAAAACACCGCTGCAGCTGCTGAAGAGCAGACATCAAGCATAGATGAAATAACCAAGTCCGCTGAAGAACTTGCGAAGATGGCTGAAGAACTTCTCCAGACTGTTAAGAGGTTCAGGGTAAAGGAGGGAATATAAGGGGGAGATCATGGAGATGAATAAGGTTGTAAAGTTCAGGCTGGGTGAAGAGTACTTTGCAATTTCAGTAGAGGAAGTGAAGGAGGTAGTTAAATCGCAGAATATTACGAGAATTCCGAACGCTCCACCACACGTTTTGGGAGTAATGGACTTGCGTGGAGATGTGTGTACAATAATCGATCCAAAGGTTTTACTGAATATAACATCGAGTTTTAATGATGAAAAGAGCAGAGTGATAGTGCTTGACATTGGAGACAAGAGTGTTGGTATAAGAGTTGATGAAGTAATTTCGGTGGATGACGTCGCTCCAGACCAGGTGGAGACTGATGTTGACACCAGTCAGTACACAAAGGGGATAATAAAGAACGAAGTGGGTGACAGGGTTGAGCTGGTCATCTGGCTGGATGCTGAAAAGCTTGTAAAGGGGCATATACAGTCTATTTAAATTTTTTATTTATTCTTGCTTTTTTGCTTTGTCTTAAACTCGTTGAATGCTCGATTAAATTGTGCCTTAAATATCTGACTTGGTAACACTATTCTGTTAAATAGTAAGTAAAAAATTTTTCAAGTATCTTAAAAGGCTTCGATGACATTTATCGCATCAAACTACTTAGCTACAAAAACATCTTTGCCATTCAATATACGTGATTTGGATTCGAAATCAACAGCGTACTGTTCTACTGCTTGAAATACGAATTAAACGAATGAATGCGGGACACCATATAATTTCGAAAGATGTTTTCGAAAGGCTTAAATAGTCTGAAAAAATTTTTCATGCTTAATCGTGCCACCAAATAGCATAGGAAATTGATTCTAGGTAGTATATATAGGCTTGGAAAATATTGCGAACAGGGAGGGTGTTAGGTGAGGAGTTTGGATAGGTTGAGAATCTGGATAGAACTCTTGTTGAAAAGGCTGCTGAGAAAATAAAGACGATGGTTGAGGATGCAATAGACAAAATGAAGACCAGTCCAGAGCCAGTTCCTGTTATACTGGTAGGTGGAGGAAGTATCATTCTTCCGGATGAATTGAGAGGTGCTTCAAAAGTCATCAAACCGCCACACTTTGAAGTTGCAAACGCCATAGGAGCAGCAATAGCTCAGGTCAGCGGAGAGATTGACAAGGTATTCTCTCTGGAGGAGAAGGGCAGAGAAGAGGTTCTGAAGGAAGCTAAGAAAATAGCTGTTGAAGAGGCTATCAAGGCTGGAGCAGATCCGAGCACCGTTGAGATCGTTGATGTGGACGAGATTCCGCTGGCGTATCTCCCCGGAAATGCCATCAGAATCAGAGTGAAGGCTGCGGGTTATCTTAAAATTTGAAGGTGGTGATCTGACTTGGCGGAAAGTGGAGAGATAGAAAAAGTGCTAAAGGACTACGAGAGAGAGCCAGTGCCTGCAGAACTCAGAAAGAACTGGCTTGAAATGGGACTGGTCTGGATCGGTATCGGAATGTGCCTGGCTGCATTAATGCTTGGAGGCGTGGTAGGATACGGCCTTGACCTGAAGTCTGCTGCAGCAGCAATAATTCTGGGTAGCCTGGTGCTAACGGTGGTAAACTCCCTATGTTCGATAGTTGGAGCCGATACAAGACTATCCACAGCAATGATAGGAAGATTTGCTTTTGGAGACAAGGGTGTTTACGTAACAGCTGCCGTCCTGGCACTGGGTTGCTATGGCTGATTTGCCGTTCAGCTCGGTCTCTTTGGAGAGACTGCAGCAACAGGAATCAACCTTATCACAGGAATGTCTGTAAGTACACAGCTGTTGATTGTAATTGGCGGTATACTCATGCTCGCAACAGCCATCTATGGCTACAGAGGAATTGCACTGCTGAGTAAGGTTGCAGTGCCTTTGATGGTGGTCATTCTTCTGGCATCACTGGTGAGGATTTTGAGCGAGCACCCCTGGAGCGAGCTGGTTGTTGAACCACCACCGGGCGATCCGATGCCCTTTGGAGTTGCTGCATCAATAATTGCAGGATCGTTCATGGTTGGTGCAGTCATAGGGCCGGACATAACGAGATATGCAAAAGACAGGAAGCATGCTGTCGGTGCAGCAATCCTCGGATTCCTAATAGGTTTCAGCATGATGGTGTACCTTGGCTCCATCCTGGCTCATGCGGTTGGAGAATGGGATGCCGTAAAGATAATGATAGGGCTTGGATGGGGATTGCTTGCAATAGTAGTCCTGATTCTTGCCCAGTGGACAACAAATGACAACAATCTGTATTCAGCGGCGCTCAACCTCTCGGTTATATTCAGGACATGGCCAAAGTGGAAACTCACTTTGGTTGCGGGAATACTTGGTATTATCATAGCTTTATCAGGAATTTATGGAAAATTTGTCCAGTGGCTGATGCTTCTAAGTGCAACCATACCGCCAATTGGAGGAGTTTACGTAACAGACTACTTCCTGTTCCACAGAGACATGTACAGATACGAAAATCTTGATAGAATACCAAAGTGGCGCCCGTTGATGTTTCTAGCGTGGGCAGGAGGATCTCTGGTAGCGTTTTGCACAACACCACCACCAAATGGATTTGGCCTGTTTACACTGACAACAGTTCCGGCAGTGGATGCATTTATTGTGGCAGTAGTTCTGCAGGCTGTATTGACGGCTTTATACAGAAAGGTTAGAGGAACGTGGCCCGAAGTTATGCCAATGTAATTAATAATCAATATTTATTTTTTTGTATTTTGTGCAAAATATTCTTAAAAGCAACAACTTAGATGGGGGTTGAAAAATTGAAAATAAGAGTGATCATCCCAATAATCTCAGATATTTTTGATGAGATGGTGGAAAATGAATTTAGAGCTCATGCATCGGAAAAAACAGAAATAGAGGTTGTCCATCTGGACAAGGGTCCAGCATCAATAGAATCAGAGTTCGATGAAAGTCTTGCTGCGCCAGACATCCTCAACAAGGTGATTGAGGCAGAAGAAAGAGGCTTTGACGGTATAATCATTGACTGCTTTGGTGATCCTGCTGTAAAGGCTGCGAGAGAGATTGTTGACATTCCGGTTGTTGGTGCTGCCGAACCATCCATGCTCTTCGCATGCTCCCTGGGACAGAGATTCTCTGTAGTTACGGTACTGGAGAATGTTATCCCAATGATAGAGAACATTGCCAAGGTACTGGGTGTATATGAGAAACTTGCATCTGTTAGAAGTGTAAACATTCCCGTTCTCGAACTCCATGACAGGGATAAATTGAAGAGTGCTCTGTATGAGGAAATGCTGAAAGCCATCAAAGAGGATAATGCTCACGTTCTAATTCTGGGCTGCACGGGAATGATGGGTGTTGCAAACGATTTGCATGAAATGCTGAAGAAAGATGGATACGATGTGCCTGTAATTGACCCTGCTGCAGCATCTATCAAGTTCCTGGAGGCTTTGATTGGGTTAGGTGTAAAGCAGAGCAGATTAACCTACATGAAGCCGCCTGAGAAAGAGAGAAGGATGTAAAAGAAAATTGGATTTCACTATTTTTTAATAATTCAGAAGTTTTCGGTCGGATCTTGTAATGAATCAAAAGAGGGGATTGGAGTGAAAATAATCAGGATAGAGGCAAGGAAATACGATTTATCTTTAGTGGAACCATTCAGGATTGCTTTGGGAACACTTACCAGTGCTAAAAATGTACTTGTAAAAATTTTTAGTGACGAGCACGTTGGAATAGGCGAGGGTTCGCCAACTTCCATGATTACAGGAGACAACCAGGAAGGGTGTCTGTCTTTTATAGATTCTATCTCTCCACTGCTGGTTGGTGAAGAGTTAAACCTTCAGGTATTGAATGAAAGGATAAACGCTTTCAGAGGGATGAGCAGTGCAAAAGCAGCCCTGGATATTGCTCTGTATGATTTGATTGGCAAGCACTTTTCAAAACCTCTCTACAAACTTTTGGGAGGCTATAAAGAAAAAGTGGAGACAGACATAACAATTGGCATTGATACTCCAGAAAACGTCAGAAAAAAGGCTCTGGAGGTAATATCTGGAGGCTATAAGATACTAAAAATTAAGGTTGAAGGAGATTTGGAGAAAGATTTCAGAAGAATTGAGGTTCTAAACGACCTGGGAGTCAGGATAAGAGTGGATGCCAATCAGGGATTTTCGCCAAAGGCGGCTGTTAGATTCATTAGAAAGATAAAAGAGTTTAATGTGGAATTTGTTGAACAGCCCGTGCCGGCCTGGGACCTGGACGGTTTGAAGTACGTGAGAGAGCACAGTGAGATACCAATAATTGCCGACGAGAGTGTACATTCGGCAAGAGATGCCTTAACGGTTGTAAAATACAATGCCGTGGATGGAATAAACATCAAACTCATGAAGTGTGGCGGTATATCTGAAGCTATCAAAATAGTTCACATTGCTGAGAGCGCGGGAATTCCCTGTATGGTTGGCTGCATGCTCGAATCCAGGATATCTCTCACAGCTGCAGCCCACCTGGCTCTTGCTTTCAAGAATATAAAGTATGTTGATCTGGATTCGTACCTCTTTTTAAAGGATGATCCTGTTACAGGTGGGATGGAAATTGTGGATGGCATGATACGTTTGCCTGATAAACCAGGGCTGGGCGTGGAAGTAAAGGAATAATATACGTAAATTTAAAATAATTTCTAACAGGCGGGAAAAAGGGATGCTGGATGAGATAGACAAAAGTATTTTCAGACTCTTGCAAGAAGATGGAAACATCTCTTTAAGTGAGATAGCCAACAAGCTGAACGTTGGAGTAGCCACAGTACACAGAAGAATTCAGCGAATGAAGATGGAAGGGATAATCAAGAAAAAAATTGTTGTTGTGGATCCTGAAAAAATTGGTAAGAATATCTCAGCATTTGTTGAAATTAAGACTCAACCAAATTATGAGGATGAGTGCTTGATGCACTCTCTTCTTTCGATGAAATAACGGAGGTTTACTGGGTTACCGGAGATTTTGACCTGATTGTTAAACTGGTCGTTGAGGATATAAAAGAGTTCATGGAAGTAATTAAGAAGATCAGGAAAATGAAAGGAGTAATTGATACGAGAAGTGCTATCATAGTAAAAACCAAGAAAAAAGAATATAGAATTAAAATATAAGATTGGGGATACCATGATCAGAATCGATAAAGAACTGGTGAGGAAGATAGCAAAGGGATCAGAAATTTTGGGTAGTGGAGGAGGGGGACACTCCTATATCTCTGAATTCATGGCTCTCCAGCTCCTGAATGAGAACAAAACAACCTATTTAATTGATCCTGATGATGTTCCCAATAATGCCCTGATACTATCTGTGGCTTTAATGGGCTCACCTCTAATTCTAAAGGAGAAGTTACCAAATGGAATGGAAGCAATAAATGTCCTGAAACTACTCGAAAACTACTTTGGAGAGGAGACCTATGCAATTGTTCCGGTAGAGGGAGCCGGACTGAACTCGCTGACACCCATTGTTGCGGGCCTGAATTCGAACATACCGATAGTAGATGCTGACGGGATGGGAAGGGCTTTTCCCGAATTGCAGATGACCACGTTCCATCTCCATGGTATATCCATCACTCCAATGGCGATTTCTGATGAGAAAGGGAACACAATATTTGTTGATTCAATCAACAATGAGTACGGGGAATGGTTTGCAAGAGGCATAACAGTTCTAATGGGTGGTTACTCGTGGCTATCCCTCTACGCCATGACAGGTAAGGAGTTGAAGAAATCTGCAGTCAGGAACACCATCACAAAATCAGCAAAAATTGGAGAAATCCTGATGTCTGATGAACCAAATGAATCAAAAATAGAAGAAATTTGTAAGATTACGGGTGGCTCGTCGCTGGGGGAGGGAAAGGTAACAAACATCACGAGAAAGAGATTCAAGAGGTTTTATGGCGGAGAAATAGAGGTAGCTGGTGAAAAGAAAGTAAAGGTAATTTTCCAGAATGAGTACCTAGTAGCGGAAAATGGCGTTGAGAGGGTAACAGTTCCGGATATAATAACTCTGCTGGATAAGGATACTTTGGAACCTGTTATGGCGGAGGAAATTAAGTGTGGAAGGAATGTGTACATTATCACGATACCCTCTGACAGAAAATGGAAAACTGAGAATGGTCTGGAGATTGTTGGTCCCAGAGCGTTTGGGTTGAGTGAATTTGAGTGAAAGATGGATTGATCTGATGAGTCTGTGAATGGGGGAAAAGGATTGTAAAACATCGTTAAATTTCATTTCATTATTCTCGTGTTTGACAGTGAATTGGAGCTGGGAGCGCATATATTAAATTGTAAGGTAATCTCTTCAGGATCTGTTTTGTCAACAATCTTACAAGCTTCAGTTTACATCTCAAAATCTAGGCTTTTTTAAACTAATGTGGTTGCGTCAAACACTTTTCACAATATAAGGTGAAAACTTACGGCCTATCACTGATAACAAATATTATGTTTCACAATTCCAGCAAGTTGTTCAATCTACTAAACAGCAACATATATAGTATTGTTCAGTCCACTAAACAGTTTGGATCAAAAAGAGTACATCACCACCAAATTCTCAATGGCAAAAGAACTGGCCGAACTTTACACCAGAAAAATGCCAATTAATGCCATCAAAATGCCACAAAGAAAGTGTATGGTCTGGAACGAAGAAGAGAACGACTGTAACATAAACGTTAATGCAAAAGAGCTAAATAAATTAAAATAATCACATTTTGGCTAGAATCTTCAG
>CAZZAF010000047.1:0-9616 GCA_964652135.1 uncultured archaeon | reverse complement strand
TTCCACCATAATATAATATATTTTAGTAGTATTTATAGTTTATTTTCTCACAAATTTCACTCAAAAGTAGATCAGTAGAGCTCAACAAACTTTCCCCTCTCTTTTACAAACTCGATAAAACGTTTGTAGGTTTCATTAACAGCCAAAGTTTCAGAATCCCCAACTGCTATTAATTTCCGTTTTGCCCTCGTCAGAGCTACATTTAAACGTCTCAAATCGGTTAAAAATCCCAGTTCACCTCTTCTGTTGCTTCTAACAAAGGATAAAACGATGACTTCTTTCTCACGACCCTGATATCCGTCGACGGTATGGACTTCAACATTATCCAGGCAGGAGTGTATCAAATCAACCTGATCATCGTAAGGAGTGATTACCCCAATCCATTCTTCTCTAACACCCATTTCTATTAGCTTTTCAACTATCTCCTTAACAATTCTGGCTTCCAGCGGATTTTCCCTCGAGAGCGATCCTTTTCTCTGTCTTTCCCATTTGTCCTGGCATCTCGAAGTATCCACAAAAACGAGAGATTCCTCTGGATCCAGGATTTCATCCCAGGGCTTTCCAAAAGAGGGTTTCTTAACATTTAAATCAGCTAAAGTTAGGTTCCTAACGCTCCTATCCGCCTTAATTTTACCACTGTAAAACTCCCCGCTCGGAAACTTCATCAGCTTTTCATCCATTCTGTATTGAACCTCGAGCATTTTCGAGTTCTGAGGGAACCTTTCAATCAGCTTTTCAAATAGCGTTTCTCTTAATTCCCTAGCCTCTTCACTCAAGATCGTTGGAGGCAATTGTTTGTGATCGCCAGCCAGAATAAACCTCCTTGCTTTGGCAATTGGAATTAAGACACTCGGAATTGTTGCCTGGGTTGCTTCATCAACCACCACCACATCAAACTCAACATCCTTTATGAAGTCCAGAGCTGCGGAGGAGTTGGTGCTTAAGACCACCTGAGAACTTTCAATTATTTCTCTGATGATTTCATCCTCAATCTGTCTGGCTTCGTCCAGGAGCTTCTGAACTTTATTATTTAGCTCGATCCATTTTGCCATTGACTTTATGATTTTTGCAGGCACACCTCTTGCTCTAATACCTTTCTCAGCCAGTTTCAAGATATCTTTGTCCTCCAAACCCCTTCTCCACTGCGGTGTTGGTTTTTGATATTTATCCCTCAGCCGAATCAATTTTTCCGCTTCTTCTCTAAGAGATTTAACCGCCTCATACTTCTCATGCTGCTCTACCTGAAAAGCCAGCGTGCTTTCCTTTAAATGCTTTGAAACCCTTGAAGGATGACCTAAACGAACAAGCTTGACCTTCCCAAACAATCTTTCAACCAGATTATCAACTGCCACGTTGCTTTCCGCTGTTGCTAAAACTTTATTACCTCTCCTGACTTCCTGAATTATTAGCTCGGTCAAAGTTCTCGTTTTGCCTGTTCCAAATGGGCCATGAACCAAAAAGAAATCCTCGCTACCCAGAGCCAGACTTATAGCTTCCTTCTGGCTTCTGTTTAAATTTTTATCAAGGGGTTTAAATTGTAGGGGTTCTGGTTTTTTTGGCTCCTTCAAGCCTAAAAGGAACTCTAAAGCTTTCTTTCCACTCTCACTCAAGTTTTCAAGATTCTCAAGCATTCGTCTGAATGTTATATCATTGGCGTAAAGATCAATTCTAACATTCCTCAGAGCCCATACTGGAACGTTTTCTAAAGCCACAACCACAAAGCGTGAGCCTCTTTCAACAACAGTACCAACCAGATCACTTGCCAGTGGATTTCCCCTACTTATTAAAACTAAATCTCCAACACCAATCTCCGTTTCAAATGGTTTTCCTCGTCCATATTTGACGAGCTTATATCCAAATTCATGACCAATAACCTTACCATTGAGATTTAAAATTGCTCTTCCAAGTTTTTCTCTCTCAAAACCACTAAGTCTCCTCATCTCATTCCGCATTGCCTCGATTTCTGTTTTCCTCTCAAGCTCAACCAGTTTTTTGAGTTTGTTGATGTAGCGAGTTAATTCCGAGCTCATGGTTAAGAAGACAGATAAGAGATGGTGACTTAAGAATCTTTGGAGGATATTTCCATGAATGAAAGTACTTCTATAATCTGTTGACTGGCTAGAAACGTATTAAAACACAAAAACTAAAGTCTCTCCAATATATAGCCTGGCTTCAATCTTACCTTCATGTATCCTCGAATTTCAGGACTATAACTACGAATCACACCAAGAATGAAAACATTACCGTCGTATTCTCCCAGCTTTGTTTCGCAAACGATTTTCAGTGATACATCGTACAGGTCACTGAACAGAGTTTCAAGAGCCTGACTACGATGAATCTCACCAGGTATTACGTTTATTAAAGTTGCATTCTCATCAAGAGAGTCAAGAATCTTTACTGCATTCCCAATACCATCGACATCGTAAGCTTCAGAAATTAGATGTAAGCCATAACAGAAAACAACAGCATCCTCCACAACACCGGAAATCGCCAGAGCAAGCTCATCAATTACCCGGTTCAAATCACCAGCCTTTATAAATCGCATGAGTTTGCCAAAAGGCACACTATCTTCCAATCCAACTTTCACGATTTTTGCACGATCAAGAGCATTCTTGACTTTCAATGTTTCTTCATCCACTTCATAGAATACTGTCTTATACGCATTTGCAAGCCTTCTTGACATCGTTTCAGAATAAACAATAAAATACAAATCTTTACCCCTTATAGCCGCGCACGGAATGAAATGGCGAAAAAGAAGAGCTAACGCAGGCGTATAAACATCATAAACCAAACGTGTTCTCTTACTTTCACAAAAAACAGCGAGATTTGCCATCCCGAACTCTGGTTTAAATTCATATTCTTTCATAGATATTAATGGTTCCTAAAATATATAACCCTTGCGACAATTTTTAACAATTAAAATACTAATTGAAATTATTAAGAAGCAGACATATTAGTTGTCATGACTTCACAGTGAAACAATGGATTGTGCTGACAGTCCTACAGCATTCATGTCATCATCGTGTATAATAATATCACAACCTTTTTAACATAAATAAAATCAAAATTAGGAGAATTCAATAAAATTATGGGGTGAGATATTGGCAGAGCTCAAGAAAAAAATTTTCCTATGTTTGATACTCCTGGCAGGGAGTATTGTTGTGGGGTACATACTGTTCGCATCAATTCTTTTATCCTCTGACCATGCCTACTACTACACCAGCGGAAAAAATATCGGTCAAATTGATTACGATCGTGTTATCTCCAGCGCAAAAAAAGCAGGATATTTGGTTGATGGGCCCTATTATGTCAATACAAAGCAAAAACTCGGGCTTCATCCCGACGTAAACGAACTAGATGAACGGTTTGGAGAGGATTATAGAATTCTCCTGGTGAAATTCTACTATACAGATGATTCAGGATTCGAGATAGCTTTACGCGACATATACAATGGTGAAACTGCTATAGTATTCTTCAACCACAGCAAAGATTTTACTGCACCGTTTAAAGAAAGTGATCTACCACCAGATGAGTGGATTACTGAAAAATTTAAACTTATTTTTGATCTGAACGAGGAGGAGGCACAGTACTATCTTAATCAACTCAAAAACTCCATCAACGAACGAGGGCCGAGAATCTCGATAAAAGAGGTGCCCAACCTCCTGGCAGTTTATACTAACTTCAAAGAGACGAGCAGCAATTCTACATTCTCACCCCCTGCTGGAGAAGGGTTGTGCAAAGAAACGTTATACAGTGGGAACAGGAAGATTGGAACTATAGTCTACATCGTCCCAAATGTAAGAATAATCCACAAGACTGAAGGACACGAATATATTATCAAAATTGATAAACTCGGAGGCGTAATCCTTCAAATTAAACTTGCGGTAGGAGAAAAAAATTCCAGAAGAAGAATACAGGAGTGTTTTCAAGGAGATGTTTATTAATCTTGGATTGCCATCGGAAAGAGTAGATGAATTTGAATTCAAGTATACTCCCAGCATGTGGTGAATCCAGAAGACTGTCTGACTTGAGTTAAAGAGTTGTGGTTGTAAAGGGTATAGAATTGCCAGAAATCAGAAATAAACACCCATCAGATTGATTAAAAAATTAGAAGTGAATATGGCGGGGAGGCATAGGAACCATCCCGAACTTGAAAAACCATATACCCATAAACAAATTGATCACCATAGCCAAGACGTAGAATACAAGGGATGCCAGTATGGATGCCAGAAAAGCATCAAACAAGCTTATTTTTAGCAATACCTTCAAAGCGTAAAGATAAGCCAGATAACCAATAACAGGGGACATTATAATAAAAAATGGGATTGTTCCCGCAACCGTAAGAACTGCAAATGCGAATATGCCAGCAGCGATGTTTGCAAGCCCAGCTTCAAGTATACCCTTCCTCTTTCCGATAATTCTCAACCCTATCCAGAGAAAGAAGCCTGAAAAGACGATAGAGATAATCAAAAGGGTACCGAACAGTAATACATCAAACATATTTTCTAATTGAGCTTTAAAAAATTTAAATTTTCCGATATAGCTCGAAAAACCTATATATGAAGTCATAAGTAAATATTATTGGATTCTAGGAGGTGTTAGAAATGCAAATAGCTGTTGCATCGAATATTCATGGTAATCTACCGGCTCTGGCAAGCATTCTTTCGAAGATAGAGAAATTAAAGGAAAATGGAAGAGATATAAAGAAGCTATATATTCTCGGAGTTTTTGGTTTTATGCCCTACCCAAAAGAAGTTTTTGAAATGATTAAGGGTTCAGATGGGTTGATTATACCCGTAAGAGGAAAATACGACCACCTGATTGCCAGATGGGGCGACATGGATGAGCGAGAAAAAGAAGATCTTAAAGAAGATTTACCAGATTTTGCCATCGAGATGATTGAGTGGAACTGGCAAACCCTGAATCATGAAGGGAGAAGCTGGATTAGGAACGATGTGCCCGCATTTATTCCAGAGAAATTTGGAGAGAACGAATTCTTCTTTGTGTATGGTGACCCATTCAACCCGATAAACGGTGAGATACATCCAAAAAGGTCGTCCACATACTACGAACAATTTCTTGCACCATTCAAAAAATTCGAAGTGTTTGTAGTTGCAGGAAGAGAACCATTCGTTGCAGAAACGAAGTACGGAAGGCTGGTATGTCCTGGAAGCGCTGGATTGCAACCAATAAGAGGAACAAAACCAACATTCGCAGTTATAGATACAAGAACAACCGATGTAGCCATGTTCGAATTCGAATTCAGCAAAAGTGATGTTGAAGAGAGAATTAAGGAAGCCGGTTTACCCGATCAGATTAAGGAGTTACTTTACCACGGCTACCTCTAATACAGCTCAATTCCAGGCATGAATTTCTTGGAATGCTATGGATGACAATATCCGCTATTTATTATATTTTCCCCACAAAGCCAGCACTCAAAATCAACCTCTTTTAATCTTTTCCTTTTTTCACAGAACGTGATCCTCTCCGTCATGTTATAACCTATACATATTCAGATATAAAAACCTTTCATCCAAGACTCTATATATCCCAACGCAAATCCTCCACAAGATGAAGCTCTGGGTTGGAATTGATGACACCGACTCACCAGGAGGAATGTGCTCAACATATCTTGCAGTTACCATAATAGAAGAGCTCGAAAAAAAAGGAATGAATGTATTGGGCTTTCCGAGACTGATCAGACTCAATCCGACAATACCATACAAAACAAGAGGCAATGGAGCCGTTTCATTCCTTGTAGAGACAGATTCGCTGGATGAAGTTATGGATATTGTCAATGAAAATATTCTCCGTTTTGCAGAACTTGATGATGAAAGAACCAATCCAGGAGCCGTTTTT
Source organism: uncultured archaeon (assembly GCA_964652135.1). GTDB lineage: Archaea > Halobacteriota > Archaeoglobi > Archaeoglobales > Archaeoglobaceae > CAZZAF01. The sequence goes on along the minus strand of CAZZAF010000047.1, from coordinate 3,757 downwards.
GTTGATGATGAGCGCGATGATGTCATGAATGCACTCTCGCGATTCGCCCTCAAGGCTGTTAGAGAGGTTGTTAGCATCGACGAAGCTTTATTCATCATAGGGAAGTACATGATTCCTCATTTAAAATACAAGCTTGGAAGAGGTCTGATAGGTGCTCTGGCTGCAGTTGGTCTCGAGTTATATGACTACACACTCGAACTGCTAGCATACAGAAAACCCGAACGATTTGGGCTTGAAAGAGAATACGACGAGGAATCATTCTATGAGGCTGATGCCAAAACCTATCCAAGGACGTGGGATACCGTAGACTGGCATAACAGAGTTGTTGTTGCCGTGCCAAGCTCACCAGATCCAGTTCTTTTCGGAATAAGAGGAGACGATCTTTTCGCAATAAGAGAGGCCTTCGATATTGTCAAAACCGAACCGGTTGATAAATACATGCTGTTTATAACGAATCAGGGCACCGATATGCACCTTATCCACGAGAACGATATAGACGAACTGAAAAATTACCGTTCATACATCTTGAAAGGAGATGTGATAGAGGAACCCTATGATATAGAAGGTGGACACGTCTTCTTCTCAATAGAGACGAAGTTTGGTCTGGTTAAATGTGCAGCTTTCGAACCAACAAAGCAGTTCAGAAATGTAATTAGAAAACTGAAATCAGGAGATGTGGTGGAAGTTTACGGTTCAATGAAGAGGGATACAATAAACCTCGAGAAGATAAACATCATAAAACTCGCAGAAATATATGTAGAAGAGAATCCAAAATGTCCAGTCTGCGGAAAGAAGATGGAGTCTGCAGGGAGAAACCAAGGATTCAGATGCAGAAAATGTAAAACAAAGGCCAGGGAAAAAGTTCTGAAAAAGACCCCAAGAGATCTCGAGGAGGGTTTCTACGAAGTCCCACCATGCGCAAGAAGACACCTATCCAAACCTCTCATAAGGATGGATGTTGAGAAGAAACACATTTTCCGTTAATTTTGCATTATGTTTCACAAAAAACATTTAACTTTCCCCATATAACAGGTAACGGAGGTGGTTGTATGAAAATTACATGGCTGGGACATGCTGCCTTTTTGCTGGAAGGTTCCAAGAAGGTACTGATTGACCCGTTCATAACAGGAAACCCAACGGCAAGTGTGAAGGTTGAAGATTTGAGTGTCGATTTGATTGTAGTTACGCACGGGCATGGAGACCATCTAGGTGATGCAGTCGAGATATCGAAGAGATGTAATGCTCCAGTTGTTTGCATTCATGAACTCTCCAGATATCTTGCCAAAAAGAATGTTAGAGCGGTTGGCATGAACATGGGTGGCACGGCAGAAGTTAATGATGTAAAAGTTACGATGGTTCAGGCTCTTCATTCCGCCGACGTTGAGGAGAACGGCACACTAATAAGCGTGGGTAACCCCACGGGAGTTATAGTTGAGCTGGATGGAGTTAAAGTATACCACACAGGCGATACAGATGTCTTCCTCGACATGCAGCTGATTGGTGAGCTGCATAAACCTCAGATTATGCTCGTTCCAATTGGCGACTGGTATACAATGGGAATTAATGGGGCTGTTAAGGCATTAGAGCTTGTCAAACCAGAGATCGCAATCCCGATGCACTACAACACATTCCCAGTCATTGAACAGGATCCAGAGGAATTTGTAAAGGCTGTTGAGGAGAGGGGGCTGAAGACGAAGGTTGTTGTTTTGAGACCAGGAGAGAGCTTTGAGTATTCTTAACTTCCTAATTTTTTGAAAGTGAGTAATAATGGCGAGATTAACGATTACAGCTTTCTTCATTCTGTTCTTTTCGTAGATGGCCATTCCATCCATACACTCGATGAATAGAGATGCAGTATCCAATCACCAGAAAACTCACACCTTTCTACCTCCTCAATTTAATAAGCATTCATTAGATAATTATGTCTTTGCAAATTTCAAACCCAAGATGTAAATATATAAAAAATATACGTTTTTAGCTGTTTATCAAATTGGTTTACAGAACCATTACAACATTTAAAAAATGAAAAAGAATTTATACACATACAAACAGTAAAAATCAGAATAGCTAAACCCGAATTTAACTTGAGAGGGTGGTGGCAATGATTCCAAAAATTAACTTGGAAAGTAAAATTAAGGAAATTGACGAGCCATGGTCACCCATTGAGGTAGCAAGAATGAACGACCAGGTTGTTCGAATGGCGTTACTTGAAGGAGAATACCACTGGCACAAACACACCAACGAGGATGAGCTGTTTTATGTACTAAAAGGACGTATCATTATTCAGTTGAAAGATCAGCCGGATATTATTCTGCATGAAGGAGAAATGGCAGTTATACCCAAAGGTGTAGAACACTGTCCTAAAAGCCTGGAACCATCTTATATTCTGATGTTTGAGCCCCATGTTTTAAAAAGCAGAGGCGACTGATCTCTCTAAGTGCCCATGCACCGTTCCATTTCTCGACAGTAGGATACTCAGGGTGTATGAACGCTAGCATAATCAATAAGAATTAAAACCAATCCAAGTATTAATATAAGAAATATTATTTTTATTCACCGGGCGAAAAATTTAAGTCGATATAGTTCCTTTGTAATAATGATACTAATCCTGATAATAATGAGGTGAAATTAAATGCTTGAAACAACCAACATAAAATACATATCCGTAAAATTATCAAGAATTCAAGCAATAATAGTTGTTGATATCAAGACCAGGAGAGAGAAGACACTCCAATGCACAAATGGTACCACCTGTGAAAACCTCAACATACTGGTAAACGGAAAGTGTCCCGGATACTGTGAGGCAATAGTTGAAGCAAAGAATTTTGCATTCGCAAGAAAGAGACCAAAGGGAGAGGTTCGAGAACTGGAACCCGATAAACTGGACTCTATACCTCTTACAGTGTGGTAATGCCTACAGGAATAAGTATACAGCCATCTTTCCCACATACAAGCCTTGCCTTTCCCTCACAAAAAAGAGCAACAGTCAATGCAGAAAGCACAGCATCAATTTCATCGTGGCTGAGACCCGTATTGACATTACCCACATATCTTTTCAGCCCGGAAATTAACTGTATCCTGCCTTCCTTTCTAAATTTTTTTGCCTTCGGAGCAATATTGAGTATAAGGCGAGTAGCATAGGGATATACCTCAAATACCTCAACCCCTCGATTCTCCAGCATTTCGGCAATTTCAATACCTCTCTCAGCAATTTTCCTGAAGAATTTGGCGCCAGACGGAAAAAGTCTGATTCCCATTTTGAGGAGTTCTCTTTCACAGTCCCTCAAGCTACCTTCAACAGGAAAACTCAGAGGTGCATCAATTCCTGCTGCAGAGATATCATAGCCTTTCCTAATAAAATCCTCAAAATCTCCAATGTATACAATCCTCCTACCCTCTAACACAGCTACATGACTCTTTTTCAATCCAACATCGATGCCTGCCACCAGTCTGTTCTCCAAACTGTTCACCTCTTTCAGAAACAACGATATGCTGTAAAAAACAAAGTTAAAATAGCTTTCATTGACACTATGTTGTCCAAACAAACTAACATAAATTAAAATCCCTAAGATGTGAAAATAAAAATAAAATTAAAAAACTTAAATTGCGCTCTCTCCCTCTTCTCCCGTTCTTACTCTCACAACCCTCTCAACGGGTATAACGAATACCTTTCCATCCCCGAACTTACCAGTCTTAGCAGCGCTGACTATCGTCTCCACCACTGCATCAACGTCCTCATCCTTTACAACCATCTCAA
>CAZZAF010000046.1:0-11244 GCA_964652135.1 uncultured archaeon | reverse complement strand
CCTCAGAGTTCAGATCGTACACGACCCAACCAGCCAGCTTATACTTGACACTGAGCTTACGGTTAGATAATCCTGGCGAATTTCCTAATTTTTTATATTTTTGTTTTTATGTTTTAGAGTTTCAATGCTAAAGACTTTAATAATGATTGAATAAACTCAAGCTTGAGGTTTATTGAAGAGGGTTAACTTGTTTAAGTAGTCTCTACGAGAACTTTTGAGTTGAATGGGGTAAGGGTGTATACTTATTTGAGAGCACCACAATATGTTCTAGCAGTAAAAAGAAATATATACAATATTCTAATACAATATTTATTGCTGTGGCAGGTAGATGTGTTATGGTGGGCAACGACAAAGACAGGGGGATTGCACCGGCAGTCAGTCTGATTGTGCTACTGATCATTTCTGCAGTGTCTGTAGTTGTGATAACTCATCCGGAAGTAATTGAAAATTTAGTAGTATCCAAAACTCCGAAAGTAGTACTGGAAGCCAGATTTAGAGTTAGTGGGGATGGAAACGGTGAAATAATCATTAAAAGTCTAGGTGGAGATTCATTAAACCTAACTGAGATCGAGGTGATCGTAACATCAAAAGACGAAGTTGAGAAACACACCTATCCTTTCCTCTATGATGACGATGGAACTCTTTCTGCTGGTGAGGAGTTTGGAGTATTGCTAAACATGAACGTGGTGCAGGGCGAAACTCTCAATGTCGTAGTATTTCACAATCCGACTAAAGCTACTCTTTTCAAGGGCAATGTTTTGGTGAAAGGTATAGTTGAAAAAACCCCTACGCCAACTCCAACCCCCACGCCTACTCCTACTCCAACCTCAACACCAACTCCTCCAAATTCAAGTTATCTTGTTCTCAATAGAGACACTTTGACTTGGTACAGAACGATTAGCGAGGCAGTAGAAAGTGCACAGGATCATCATACCATTCTTGTATATCCCGGATACAACGTTACCGAGGATATAATCGTAGACAAAAGTTTGAGGATAAAATCTTTCGGAAATGCTGTGATTGATGGAGTCATAACGGTGAAGGCTGAAAACGTGGAAATCAATGGTTTCGAAGTTTACGGGAAGATTGAGGTCTACGGAAACGGGTGCTCCATAATAAACAACAAAATCAATGCGTCTGAATACAAACATGGAATCTACGTTAAAGCTTCGAATACGCTAATCGAATCGAATCATGTAACCAGATCGAAATACTACGGAATTTACGTGTACTATGGAGATAACACAACAATAAGGAACAACGTGGTGGAAGGTATTTACAGAGCAATTTACACTCATTACAGCGGCAATAACGTCATAGCAAGCAATGAGGTATCGGGCTCTTACACTGGAATATTCGTTAACAAGGGTGGCGGTAACAACGTAATTGCATCTAATGCAGTTAAAGGCTGCAAGTACGGCATAAGAACTCAGTACTGTACGGACAACGTCATCAAATCAAACGTCCTGAGCAATATAACATATACTGCAATTTCCGTAAACATAAACAACCAGACAATCGAGAACAACGAGATAAACGACGCCAGAACAGGAATATTCGCAACGGGCAGCAACGATACGATCAAGAACAACAGAATAGATAACTGCAGTTCCGCAGTTTACATGAGAGAACTTTCGAGCTCTGTTGCTTCTTCAAACCAGATAAGCAACGCCAAATACGGATTCTATGTGGTGAGGTACAGTAGCAACAACACCATCGAAAATAATGTGCTGAGCGGCGGGCAGAGAGGATACATCGGCGTATTCATCTACTACATGAGCGGTGAGAACAACGTAAAGAACAACAGGATATCGGAGTTTACAAGCGGTGTATACGTGGGCTGGCGTAGTGACGGATGCTTGGTAACATCCAACGAGGTCAGAGATTGCGATTACGGAATAAGGCTGTATTCGTCGAAGAACGTCGTTTCGTCAAACGTTGTGGATAACATCACGTACACCGCAATTTCAAGTTCGAGGGTGGCAGAAAACGTCATTGAGAGTAATCATGTGAGCAACGTCATGAATGGCATTTATCTGTACTTCACCGACAAAACGACGGTCAGGGGCAACATCCTTAATAATGGATCGAGCAGAGGTATAACGATAAACCACGGCAGCAACAACGTGGTTACGGGAAACGTCGTTTCGGGGTTCTCGTACGTGGGAATTGAAGTTACGTCTAAGTCGAGTGGCAACCTGATTTACAACAACCTGTTCAATAACACGGTGAACGTGAAAGCTTCCACTTCTACCGTTAGTGTGTGGAATGTTACAAAGCAGCCTGGCAGCAACATTGTGGGTGGAAATTACATCGGTGGTAACGCATGGCTGAAGCCGGATGGAAGTGGTTATTCGCAGACGTGCAGTGATAGCGATGGAGATGGAATATGTGATGTGGCTTATGTGATCAATAAGAACAACACCGATTACCTTCCACTCAAGTCGGGTTGAATTTTTTAAATTGAATTATTTTTAATTTATCAATTTTTAACTCAGAATTTTTAGCGAGCACGGACAACGAAACTTACTTATTGTTTGCCATCTGATTAAAAATTATATGATTACGAGAGTCGTTTTGGCAGTCTTCGCTATTGTATCTCTCGCACTGAGTGGTTGTAGCATTCCTTTCATAGATAAAGAGAGTACATCAACACAGCCCACACAGCCAGTACCCGAGAGCACACGAACACCTATCGAAACTCCCTATAACATACCGGAAATTGAAGTCAAGCAAGAAATTTCGAAATTTTTTGATAGCGAATTTAAAAGAGCACTTAAAGAAGTATTTGGAGACGCCAAACTCGTTGATGCGATCGAGAGCGAGGACTTCATTTATCTGAGTTATGATCTACCGAGAGAAGTCAGGAGTGGTGACCTCAAAGCCGTGTTAAACGTTTTGAAGTACGAAGTTGTTGACATACTGGATGATGAATCGGACGTTGTACTCGGTAAGAGTGTCAATGGAAAAACGTACCACATCCACGTGATGCTCTTCGGTGAAAGTGTCGAAGTTGAAGTAGAGAGTATATAATTTTAACCTAATTTTAACCGCCTTGCGATGCTTATATTTCATAAAATCACTCAACCACCGAACTCAACCACCGAAACTCCGCTGACCTTCCTCACCTTGATGGCATTCTCAACCATCTCTTCAAAGGTATCATCATGGCTGATTACGAATATCTGCCTAAAGCCTTCAATCTTCGATAGCTGAGATGCAAGATTTCTCCTTCTTGATTCGTCCATGTTTTGCGTAGGCTCATCAAAAAATGCAATTCCAACATTTGACAGAATTTTGAGCAGTGCAAGTCTGATTGATAGCGCTGCACTCATCTGCTCGCCACCACTCATCTGTGCAAAGTCGATTTCCCTTCCCATGTACTTGGCATTTATTCCAAAATCTTCTGTCCAGCGCAGTTCCCAGCCATAATCGTCCATCAACTCGCAGAAAATTCTGTTTGCTTCTATTGATACAGCCTCGACATATGCTTTCGTTATTTCTGGGATGGCTGTCTTGAATATTTCTCTTAAGTCTTTTATAAACCTGTATTTCCTTTCAAGCTTCTCTTTTTCTTTTTCGAGCTTTGCAAGTTCATCTTCTTTCATGCTAGTCTCCTTCAGCTCTTCCTCCACTTCTGCAAGGCTTCTCTTGACAAGTCTCAATTCTCCCTCAGCCTCGCTTTTCTTGCTGAGTAATTCCTGCAAAGCATCCCTCATCTTTTTGTGATCCTCCTCGTTGTAGACACTTCTGAGATCTTTTAGCGTCTCAGAAATTTTTGCATATTCCTTGTTTAATTCTTCTTTCCTCTGTTTGAGTTCCTCGTAATCTTTTATGATTTCTTCTTTTCTTGAAACTTTATCCTTAAGCTGAAGATATCTCTGAAATCCTTCTTTACTTTTGTCTTTTACACTTCTAAGCTTTTCTATCTCTTTTCGTATCTCTTCAAGCTGCTCACTTAGTTCTGGGAGAACGGCAACTTTTTCTGAAATCTTGTCTTTCTCAATTTCTTTCTGTTTCAGTCTCTTTTCAAGCAATTCTTTTTCAGATAAGGCCTGGAGTATTGCGGCCCTCTTCTCCAGAGATCCTTCAACAGACTTAAATTCATCTAAAACTTCATTCTTCCTGCTTACGAGTTTTTCGAGTTCATTAATTTTTTTGCTCAAATCACCCAGAATTCTTTCTTTCTCCTCGATCTCTCTAATGAGCCTCTCTTTAATCTTTATTTCTCCTTTAAGTCTGTTTATTGCTTCCTCGACCTTCCTCTTCTTTTCAAGAATCTTTTCTAGTTTTTTGTATTTTTCTTTGCATTCTTTAAGCTTTTTCAGCGTGTTTTCAAGTTCTTTCTTTTTTGAATCCCTCGCTGAAGCTATTCTGTCGCACTCTTCTCTGAGAAGAGGACAAACACCACTCTTGAGCTGTTTGTACTGTTCTTTTTTAAACTCTATTTGGGCTTTAAGACTGCTAATTGCTTTAAGTAATACGTCTCTCTTTTCATCAGCCTCTTGGAGTTTTTTGTATTTCGACTCGAGTTCTTTTAATTTTGACTCTTTCTCCGCGATTTCATCTAGGTTCTTTATTTTGCTATCGATTTCTCTCTTCAGGCTGTCGATTTGGGCTGTGAGGGTTTCAAGATTTTTTTCAGCAACCTCTATGTTTTTAAGCTCGTCCTTCAGCACCTTCTCTTTTTCAGCCAGCGGTTCGATTGATCTGAGTTCCTCCTCTTTTCTTCTTATTTCTTCGAGTCTCTCTTGGATGTTCTCTATTTCTGCTTTTATTTTTTCAAGCCCAATGCTGAGCTTTCTTAGCTCATCGATCTTCTTCTCAAGCTCCATTCTTTTCGGTTCGAGTGCAGAAAGTTTTTCTTCTGCCTCTGTGTAGCTCCTGTAGCTTTGCTCGAGCTCTTTCATCTCTTTTTCAGCGTTCTGGATCATTTCAAGCTCTTTTTCAGCATGTAGAATTTCCTTTTCTATACTTTCGATTTGTGCTGAGATCTGCGCTTCTTTGACTTCCAGAGATCTGAGCTGGCTAGAAATTCTCTCAAGTTCATCCAGTTTCCTTTTTACGGGTTCTATGTTCTTTTCAACTTCTTTTAGGTATTTTAGCAGTTCTTTTTGCCGTTTTGTCAGTTCTTCTTTTCTCTTTTCAAGTTTCTGCTTGATCTCGACTTCCTTTCTCAGTACAGCTATTTTCTTTTCCGCATCAGTAATTCTGTCCTTTACGTAACTTTCGTATTCTCTGCTCTTCTCGTAAGCTTTCTTATAACCCTCAACACCGAGAATTGGAGAAAATATTTTGTCTCTCACACTTGGACTCTCAAGGAATTGGGATACCATTTTACCCTGTGAAACGCCTATTGCGTTTTCGAAGATTGTTTTTGGATCTACCTCAAAACCGAAGTTCTCCTTTATCCATTCCGTAACCTCTGCAATACCCTCCGCCACTCTTCCCGTTTCTGGATCATTGACATAATATTCCTGAGTTCCAGATTCTCCTATCCTTCTTACAATTTCGTAGGTTCTCTCATCCTTTCCAACAATCTTTACTCTTATTTCTCCCTTCTTTTCACCCCTTCTCAGAAAATCTCCTATTCTGTACGGTAAAGAATCGAATAAAGCAAATCCTATTGCTTCGAGTATTGTTGTTTTACCCGCTCCATTTTCTCCAATAATTGCATTAACACCTTCCGAGAATTTTATTGACTGGTCAGAATAACTCTTAACGTTTACGAGTCTTACTTCGCGTATCATATGCTCTCCTCCAGTCCCAGACTTCTTCGTCTTCCTCCTGATCTGCTACATCGTCTTCCTTCGCTTCTGGTTTAGTCTGTATTTCTGATCTGTCTAATGATTCTCCCACAACTGCTTTTATTCCACTTTTTGGCGACTCTTCTTTTCTTTTGCTTTTGATCATTTCCTTCTTCTCTATCTCCTTACTCTCTCCAGTCTTACCGTCGAGAATGGATTCGATGAAATTGTCAACCGATTGGAGATCAAATGATGAGGAAAAAATTGATTTAAGCCTGAGAACTTCTTCAGCAATATTTCCGTAGTTGTAACTCTCCAGCAATTGTTCTATAACTGTCTTTTCAATTGTCTCTCTGGATGATAGGTCTATTCCAACCGGTTCATACAACCCGTCCGTTATTTCCCAGTGAATTCTAACGACTGCTGGATCAAGAACTTCCCTTGCAATTTTCTCAAGTTTTTCGGTATTAACTGTCCTTCTCAAACTTCTGCTTGCTGAAATCTTTATGTAAGCTACTGGTCTCTCTCCACGTTTGTTTTTCTCGAGGAATCTTCTGAAGTCTTCATAGATGTCTCCTACTTCCATTCTGTAATTGATTGTAATAAATTCTCTTCTTGCAAAACCCTTAATGAGCTGATATCTCAGCTCACCATCCCATTCAACATAGAATACTCCCTTTTCAAATCCAACTTCACCCATATCGCAGTTTTCAAGACTTCCGGGGTTGAAGATGAAATCACCTTCAACAAAACTCTTGTGAATGTGCCCGAGTGCAACGTAATCCACTTTACCCTTCATTCTGTGCAATCTCGATGAGGGAATGCATCCGTAAATGTTCATGTATCCTTCGATTCCAATATGGGCAGTAAATATCGTAAAACCTTTCTTTTTTATTTTGCTGGTGTATTCTTCCAGAATTTTCTCAGTGAGTGAACCGTAATATTTCATCCCATATATTCTCACATCTCCAATATCAACATATGCTCCACTTTCTCCATCCCATTCCTCAATAACCATTCCATCCTCGAATGAGGGTTTGAGATTCACGATGAGCCCATGTTTCGCAAGGTAATCCATCCAGGAAAAGTGCTCTTTGAAGTATGTTGAATCATGGTTACCTTCGACAGCTATTACAGGGATGCCAGCCTGCTTTGCTTTTTCCAGAACCTTTGTTGCCTGCGTTAATGTAATCGGATCCATTTCACTTTTCTTGTGGAATAGATCACCTGCAATGATAACAAAATCAACTTTCTTTTCAATTGCAAACTTCATCGCATTTAAAAATGCCTGTGCAAAGTCGATTAACCTTTCTTCACTACCATACTGTCTGTAGCCGAGATGCACATCGGCCATGTGTACGAACCTTATCACAAAATCATGTCTCCAACCTTAGTTATTTTAGTTTTGTCTGTTGTGAAAGTTGGAATGGGGTGGAGATAGGCATTTTTATCTTAATATAACAATAATTATGTATATATGTACTAGGGGACTTCTCCAAGTAGGCAGGACAAATACTTTCACACCACAGCAAAATACTAAATTTTTAGTCAGATAATCTATGATTATGGGCTCTATATATCTACCACTGCACTACGGTAAGGCTCCTTACTGGCTCCTTAACAGAATGAAAAAACTTGCCAAGCCCATAATTACGCTCATACTGGAAGAGTTTGGGGAGAGGGAATTTTTCAGGAGAACTTCTGATCCTATCTTCTTTCAGTCATTCTCCAATGTTCTCGGGTTCGATTGGAACTCATCTGGCTCGACAACTGTGCTGACAGGTGTGCTAAAATCTGTATTAAATACGCCCGACTTTGACATACGTATAGCAGGTGGTAAGGGCAACGAGGGAAGAAAAACGCCGGAACAGATACTGAATTTTTCTGAAGAGCTTGGATTGAGAAGTAGTAAAGCTGAGGAGCTGATAAACATAAGCAGACTGGCAGCGAAGGTAGATAATGTTGCATTGCAGGATGGTTATGATATTTACCATCACGCGATTATATTTTCCAGAAAATACTGGACTGTAGTTCAGCAGGGAATGAATGATGCAGTAAGAATGGCAAGAAGATATCACTGGAGCTTTGAATCGGAAATGCCAAGCATCGAGGAGAGAATACACTCTGGAATAGTTGCAGAGAGAAAAGAAAAAGAGATTATAAATCTCGTTGCAGATAGGAGCAAAGAAAACAGAGAGACAGCTCTCGACATCGTGAGAGACGGCTGTTTCCAGAGAGATTATAGGAGGCTGCTGTCGATTATTAAATTTAGAGATGGGCTCAGCGTTCCAAGAAGGGTTGACTGGAAGGCAATAGAGTATGCGTATAATCTTCAGCCCGAGAGGTTCGAGGATTTGATTCTCATCAGGGGTGTGGGCAAGGGGGCTGTAAGAGCACTAGCGCTCATAGCCGACCTGATTTACAATGCGGAATATGACAGGCAGGATCCGGCAAAGTACTGTTTTGCCGTGGGAGGCAAAGATGGAATTCCCTTCCCTGTAGACAGACGGAGTTATGATGAAGTAATAGAGTTCATGAAGGATGCTATAAAGCAGGCTGAACTGGGGGATTTCGAGAAAAAGGCAGCTTTGAAGAGATTGGCTACTTTGGTACGATAGTGTGAATTTTACCAAGCAGCCTTCTCAACGCCCAGAAAACCATATGCAAAAACAAAGATAATTGCAATGCATGCTGATACAAAGAAAACGGCATTTAGCGAGTGTAGTGCTGAAAGCGAGGCAATGAGTGGCCCGACAGTCTGTCCAACCCTGATAATCGAACTATATGTAGTCATGACGATTGCTCTGTTCTCTGTTGGTGCTGTGGAGACAATTAGGTTCTGCAAAGCTGGTAAAACTGTTCCCTGTCCCAGCCCGAAAAGGAATGTAGTGATGACAAAAAGATATATTGATGGGATAAATGGTGTTATGAGCATCGACAAGGCATAGCTCAAAAATCCGAACTTTATTGTCCCAATAACTCCCAGCCGCTTAATGAAGAGCTCAAATCTGGAGGCTATTATTGCTGTGAATGCCGACATTGATGAAATAACGATTCCTATCACGAAAGAATCTGCAAGAAACCTTCTGTCAAGTAGGAAGGGCAGATACGTAAGAAATGCTCCATAAAAGATCACAAACACAGCAGCACCTGAAACGAATTCAAAAACCAGTTTTGCGTTTTTTAAAATTGCCATACTATTTTTCATGTACTCTCTGAGAGAGTTTGCGGGTCTAACATCTGGATATGTGATGAACATGGCTCCGATACCCACTAGAAAGGCGAGGGCGAATGTAAAGAATGGAAAACGCCAGTCGAAATGAGTAAGAATCCCACCTATGAATGGGTAGCTAGCGGTTCCAATAGCCAGAACACTTGCGTTATAGCCAAGAGCCTTTGCCCTATCCAGTCCAGTATAGATATCTCCTATGAGTGTTGCCGATAGAGCAGTCAGGGCAGAACCACCAATGCCCTGTAAGAATCTGAGTATTAGCATGGTTTTTAAGTCCACAAAGGCACACCCGACTCCAGTAATGGCGAAAAGAAAAAGGCATGGAATTAGAATTTTCTTTCTTCCGAACCTGTCTGCTAAAATACCAATTGCGGGGGCGAAGAATACACCGGGAAGTGTAAAAGCTGTTATAAGCAATGCGACTTCTGCATCAGTTACACCGAACCTGTCTCTTATTGTAGGAAGGGTAGGCGAGATAATCGATACCCCTATTACTCCCATCAGGGTAACTCCAAATATCACTTGAAGAGTTCTGTCTCTGAATGGGGGCATTAATTCTTAAACTTCTCAATATTTTTTAATTCTTTACTGAAATTTCTCAAACGGGTTTGAACTTTGCTGATGGACTTGCACTATTTCTGGGTGTGTGATAGTCAATGGTTCTCTGTATTTTTGAATAATTTCAATTTATAGTTTGAAAGTTGTTATCACCATTATCCTTAAATATCGTGAGGTGGTTAAAATGTGGGCTAAATCGGAGAAAGACCTTCTATGGAGAAGGAGAAAGGAGAAGACCTATCTAGGAGCATCAGGAACCTTTTGATGGAGGGAATAGCGTCTCAGATAATGTTTTCCCTTATCACGGTACCCGTTATAAGTCTGTACCTTGTTTCCATAAATGCAGACCCATCAATTATTGGTCTTGTTGCAGCGATTCCATTCATCTCACAGCTTGTTCAGATCCCTTCGGCGATGTTTGCCGAGAGATTCAGCAGAAAGAAGATCTCAATAATGGCAAATTTTGTTTCTCGAATTTCATTACTGCTTCTGGGAATCTTATTGTACATTGATGGACATTCAACCATCGCCCCCTTCGTAATACTCTTTGCGATTTACAATATTTTCAAGGAAGTCTCCATTATTGCCTGGAACTCGTGGATGCGGGATCTCATTCCAATGCGTAACAGGGGAGAACTCTACTCAAGAAGAATTGCTTACGGAAAGCTTGCGGGATCTATGGTTATTCTCATCTTTGCACTTATATTCAATGTATTCGGCAGTGATGCGTTCCCACTCATATTCTTGGTTGCATTCATAGCAGGAATGTTAAGCCTGCTCTTTATGAAGAGAATAGAAGATGTGGAGGTTGAATATAGAGGAAGGAGAGATCTTAAGAAACCTCTTAAAGATTCGAACTTTCTGAAACTTACAGCATCTTTTTCACTGTGGAAATTGGCATCTGAAATGTCTTTACCGTTCTATTCAGTCTATATCATCGCCGTTTTAAATTACCCGTTGTGGGCTGTTATAGTGCTAACAACCATCAGCCATCTCAGCTCAACGTATTTCCTTCGCATATCGGGAAGAATTATGGACAGATTTGGAAACAAGCCCGTTATGATTCTCTCTTTCATTTCTTTCTCGATGGCAGTCTTTATCTTCACATTTACAACCATGCCGGAAAAACACCCACTGACACCTCTTTTACTTCTTGTAATCTACATCCTGGATGGATTTTACACGTCCATTCCAATTGTAACTTCGATGAATATGATCGCAAAGATAACTGCTAAAGGGTCATCAGCGTCGTATTATGCAGTATACAACGTTATTGCATCATCTTTTGCAGCCTTAGGCTCTATAAGTGGTGGATGTATCGCCTCGGCAGCTCTATCAGCAAACTTTGCTGTAAAGGTGGATATAGAGTCATCTATTGGCTTCGTAGAGATCCCAGCAATTCATTTAGCTGGTTACGACTTCCTTTTTGTAATCTCTGCTGTACTTTCATTAATTGCTGCGAAGCTACTCAGGTTTTTCAAGGAGGAAGGAGAATCAAGCGAAGATGTTGTTAAGGAGGAAATCAAACATGCAGTATTCCACGACGTTCAGACAATAATGGCACACATGCACATTCATCCAAGATGGTTCGTTAAATACCATGCACCTTATACCCCGCACACTCTACAGGTTCAGACAAACTTTAACAACCTTGGACACCCTGTACAATCTGGAAAGAATTTGGAGGAAAACATCCAGAAGTTGACT
>CAZZAF010000045.1:4827-11422 GCA_964652135.1 uncultured archaeon | reverse complement strand
GGTACAAGGCTGGGTTTGGTGAGAGAAATTCGATGGGGTTCGGGATGGTGAAGGTTGTAACAAACGGAAAATAAAAAGAGGGTTTGATTATGAATGTCGAACTCAGAGTTTACAAAGATCCGTGGATGGATAATGGGCTTGAGAACTTTTTTAGAATATTGAAAAGCTTAGACTCTTGTAATGTTGAGCTAACGGATACTTCGATTAAACTTGAAATAAAGAATAAAGAAATGTTCACCAAAGATTTATCAAGGAAGATATTAGAAAAAAGGCAGAATTTAATTATTGTTGAGAAAAATAAGAAAACTAACGAGACGAAAGAGGTAAAGAAAGATCATCTGATCTTGCAAGAAGAGAAGAAAATAGGAGGAAAAGTTGCTTTTAAAGAGGATTTGTACAAACCAGAAAGGGCAGCCGAAATCGTTTCGAGAGTATTTGGTCTAAAAGATGGTAAAGCTAGATGTATTTTGTGTGGTCGTGCGTTTGATAAGGCTGTTAAAAAGCTACAGCAGGCTAATTACCCCTTTGCCACAAAGATAGCGAGTTTGAGTGGTGTGAGGAGTTACAAAGATGGAAAGGCTCTATCTCTTAAGGAATACTATAACAACCTCTGTCCACTTTGCTATCTTGTTGGAATTCTTGAATGGACTGATGAAGCATTAATTTACAGAACTTTTCCGGGAGACAAATCGTTTTTGTACCTCCCATATTTTTCCAGTCTGAAGGAGTTACACGATTTCAAGAGATCTTGTATATATTCTGGAATACTGAGTAATACAGCAAGATATTCAAACATACGTGTCAATCCGAATGCTGACGACGTTGAAAATACTCCAGGCGAGTACTCTACATTGTTGTGTTTTTACGAGAAGTTTGTGGAAAATTCTACCGATGAGATTCTTGCAAACGAATGGGTTGTACTACAAATTCCATTTGGTTCAGTTAAGAACATAAAGGTTGACTTCGTGGGCATCAATGACGGCATATTGGGTGTAATTAACGAACTCAAAGAAAGCGGTAAATTGGAACGAATATATTCTGATTCGATTAAGAAAGTGTATTTCTTCTCAGAAACTAAAAACTCGATAGACTGGGAAATAACGAGAGAGATTCAGGAGAATTTGTCTAAGTTCTTTCTATTAGATGATTTTCGGGGTTTTACCAGCTGTTTATTACCTAGAAAGGGTGGCTATGTTTTCTTCTCCTCTGAAGTTAGACAAGCTTTGGAGGAATTGATATCTGAATGGAGGTGGAAGAGAATGGGAATTCCAAAGGAAAAACTCGATGCTGTAAAAAGTGTTGGAAATATTATCGCATTGATAAGTGAAAAAAAGAACCCTGCCTTACTGTACAAATTGGATAAAGTAAGAAATATCGATGAGTTTTGGTCGGTCCTCAGAGAGATTGCAAAAAGATTAACGACTATGGAACAGAAGGATTTAGTTGATAGTGAAGGAAACCCGAAAATAAAACCTAAATCTTTAGATGAATTGGTACTGCTTGTTAAAGAAGTAGAAAGTAAAAAAGAATTATGGAAAGAAATTAGAGATCTTCTAGTAGTCTATTCTTCAATGTATTATATGATTGAGAAAATGAAAAAAATGTCTAAAAGTGGAGGTGGCAGCAAATGAAGTGTATAAGTCTTGTGTGGTTGTCTCAGACCGATTTAACCAATCTAAACTCGGGTGAGGGCGAAGCGAATTTTATTGATGTTAAAAAATACAAGAAAAATGGTGTGGAATATCCATATGTTTCTGGGCAGGCGATGAGGTATTACATCAAAGAGGCAATTAGAAGGGATCTTGATAATGAGTATATGTGCGTGCCCAACGACAAGGGGGAAACTTGTGGAAACATTCAGGAATGTGTTGGATGTGATCTATTTGGATTCATGACAACTATCAGGAAAGGAACAGTACTGCCTGGCTACCCAAATGGTCATCCAGGAGGAGCTATTACGCGAGTTTCACCAGTTAAAGTTTCTCCTGCAGTTGGTTTATTACCATTTGAGGATAATGCTGTTGTCGATTTCCTGACGAGAAGGCACAGAATGTCTGAAGGGGAGATGAGTGGTGACATCGTCAACGTTGAGGTCGGTCTCAACCTGTACAAGTGCGGAATGGCTGTAGATGTCGCACGGGTCGGTGGCGAGGAGAGGGTTGACGAGAAGGAAAGGACGGTCAGGATAGAGCACTATCTGGATGGAGAGGAAAGAAAGAAAAGGGTTTCTAAGGTTCTTGAGGCCATCAGGTACCTCTCGGACTATTCAAAGCAGGCAAGGTTGCTTACGGACTTCACGCCAGATTTGATTCTGATTGCCTTCCAGAACGTGTATTCTCACAGGCTGCAGAAAGCATTCTCTGTAAATAATGGGGCTGTGGATCTGCAGAGGCTGGAGGCCGTGATCAAAGACGTTGAGGAATACAGTCCAAAGATGATCGCGGGAATTTTGCCGGGCGTTATTGAAAACGATGACGATGTGAGGGCAAAGCTGGAGGAGCTTGGTGTCGAGGTCAGGAGCACAAATGAGGCCATAACAGGGGCGTTGGAGTACCTGAATGAACAAACGCTGTAACGGTGTTAACATGCTCGGGCTGAAGTTCAGGGTTGAATGCCCGTATTTCACCACGTTCAGGGAGCCAACGTCCACCTCCCTTATTTTGAGCTACCACATTCCACCCTACACCACAATCAGGGGCATGATTTCAAACGCCCTTGGACTGCCCAGAGATGACTTGAGAGTTCAGGAATGGTTTAAAATCGGAATGAAACCGCTGAACTTTGAAAAGTGCAGGGAGATGGCGAAGGTTCTGAAGTTGAAGGGGACTGGCAGGAGCTATCAGAGAACCTTTCCCTCTTCGCCCATGTTCAGGGAGTTTCTGGTGGAGCCGAGCTACGAGATATTTCTGGTCGGAGAGGATGAGAGAATTAAAGAAGTACATTCAGCTCTTTTGAGCCCAGAAAGACCGCTGTATCTCGGTGGTTCGGACGATCTGGTGGATGTGGAAGTTTTTGAGCCGGTGGAGGTGGAGGAGGTGGAGGCAGAAGAGGTTTGGAGCGTTGTTGAGGGAGTTCATGAGGGGTGTGTTGTGGAGAAGGTGCCTTACAGGTTTGTGAGGGCTGGAAGGACGTTTGGTGTGGAGTACAGGACGGTGTCGATTCCTATTGCTTATCCTGCTAAGGGGAAAATCAAAGCAGTTGAATTCGAAAATCGATATGTTGTGGTGTTGTAAATGTACAAAGCTGAATTTGATGTTGAGGCTATAACGCCGATATTTATGAGGGGGGCGAACCCGAGGGGAGCGGAGATTAGAGCATCCTCGATTAAGGGGTTGATGAGATGGTGGTTCAGGGCTCTGGCAGGAAACTATTTTGGGAGTGATATCGTCGGGCTGAGGAAGGCTGAAGAGTACGTTTTTGGGAGCACTAATCAGAGAAATAGGGTTGAAGTTCATGTAGATTGCAATCAAAAACCGAGAGATATAATAGTTAAGTTTAAAGGAAATAGACCAATATTTGATAAATACTCTCATATTCACGAATTGCCATATATATGGTTCTCTTTAAAGATTTTGGCTTCGAAGGGGCAAATTAAGAGGTATTACCCAGCAGGGACAAAGTTCACGATTAAGTTGCGTTCACCGGACCATAAGTCTTTCAAAATAGCATTGGCAACTTTTTGGACATTAGTTACGCTTGGTAACATTGGCTCCAGGAATAGACGCGGGGCCGGAAGTTTTAAATTCACTGGGGGAGATTTGGATATTCTCAAAGATTTGTCTCTTAAGTGGACGTATGCAACTATAAACGACTTAAGAGAATCAATATTAAAAGCAATTGATATTATACGTCTGGAATTGGGAGTACAACCAAGAGGAAATTTAAAACCACAGCCTTACCCTATTCTCAACGAGAAAACCTCGTTTATAGGGCTTTTGGATACCAAGGCTCAAGATCCCATTCAAGCCTTAAGAGAATTCCAAAACAAATATAAAACGTTTAGACAGAAAAGTGTAAGTAAAAAGGATAGGATCATCTTTGGCTTACCAATAAACCTGAGAGGGAAGGATATACAGGAGATATCCGGACTTCAATCAAAACTGAAGAATTCAAGAAGAGCATCGCCGATGATTTTGGGGGTAACCTCTGTTGGTGGAAAAACTCACATTCGGGTTGTAAAGTTCAAAACTAATCCTTATCATCCCGATATGGAGCTAAATAGATTCTCAGATTGGAACATCATGGGATTATTTGATAAGAATATTCAAGAATTTCCTGTTTTTGGATCGTTGGAGGTGTTCAAATGAACCTTGATCAAAAACTCAAAACATATTTCCACGATCCGCCTGATAAAGCGCTCAAAATAACCGGACACAAAGGGAGAGCTAAGAAGATTTTGAATCAAGTTGGTATCTCCTTTGAAGAATCCGAGTTAATCAAAGAAGCCGATAGGATGGCATCTGCTGCCCAGCGTTTGGTATTCAAGGTGGGGAATAAAGACCCAGCAAGCGATTTTTACGGAAGGACTTCCGGTAAATATTATTGGGTTGGGTATCCAGTCCTTGTTCATCCGGTAAATCCAGTGAAGGGTAGGAAAGGATTCGAAAATTTAAGAAAGCTTTTCAGGCATTTAATCTCGACATTGGGCTATAAAGGTGCTGAAGAGTTTATTGGTGTGATTGTCCAGGTAGAAGGCGAGACCTTAAAAGAACTTTACCAGGAATCTTGGGTCTACATATGGAACAACTTTCCTCAACGACTCGAACAAAACTTGGTGAGAAAACTAAAAGAAGAACATGGGGATGTTTTCAAAAAACTTAACATAAATTTAAATTCCCTTGTTAAGGAGCTCATACATCTTCCAGCGGAAACAAGATTCCCAGATCATACAATATGGCATCATCTTGATTTAACCTCTGCATTAGCAGTTGAAAAACCTGTTCTAATGAGAATAAAGATTGTACCAGTTCAGAGCTTTATAAAAAATGCGAGGAAACAGCTTGACTTGTGGGCAGGAAGTCATATGGTGTCTTTCCTAACCTTTAAGGCCATTGAACCGATAATTGAGGAGTTCGGTCCTGAGGTAGTTATATACCCTGCTTTGAGGGATCAGCCGCTATTGAAGGCGGAGCTCTTAAACGCCCCAGATGAGTCGGCGATGATATCCAACATACCCAACAAAGCTTTGGTTGTAATACCTGAGGATAGAGCAGGATATGTTGAGAAGAAGATAAAAGAAAACGTTAAGAAAATCCTGAAGGAGATGTTTAATTCCTCCTTGGACTGGGCGATTAAGGAATATAACTTGGATCCCAAAATGATCGAAGAACACAGAGAAACCTATTGGCACATCTTGGAAGGATACTTTACAGTATCGGTGGAGTGGCTTCCATTGTATGGTGGCATAGACTGGGATAACGCAGGGGAGATCTTACAGAAAGCAAACCTCGTTGATGAAAATGTCCGGAAATGGATGGAAGCCATGAAAGAAGCTCAATATGAGAGAAAGTTCATAGAATTGTATCCATTCTTGCTAAAGATTCTTGAGGGGCTGGGAGAAGCAAAACTTAGTGGGGAAAGGTTCAAAAAAGGGGAACAACCACCGGGTTGGAAGTGTCATATGTGTGGTGAAAACCTCGCTATCTTGGGGAATGTCCTGAAGGAAAGGGAACTAAAAGGAAGATGGAAGGGAGAACCTTTATGCCCAGTTTGCATGATAAAGAGATACTATCCCGAATGGCTTAAGAACAAGGGATATCCAAGACAAAAATTTGAATCCATTGTTGATGTGGCTCTTCTATATAAGAATTGGAGAGAGAAATTTGATGAAGAGTATGGGGCAAGGTTCATAGAAGCATTGAACGGAATTCATAGATGCCTCATTAGGGATAGAAAGGTTCGGGATGCCGATCTCTATTACTTGGAGACTTTATCAGAGAACAGCTTAAGGAAAAAAGTGGAAGAGCTTGGAGGAAACATAGAAGAAATCAACTGGGACTATGTTGAAAAGGCTAAAGAAATCCTCATGAAAGCCTATAAGGACAGAGAGATTGGAAAACCTTCAAAATACTATGCAATCCTCATGATGGATGGAGACAATATGGGGAAGGTCATCTCGGGCGAGTGTTCTGGAGCAATTATTGACCATCTCCACCCAGAAATTGCAAAAATTATCCCTGAGGATATGAAAAGTAAACTCAACGTACAGTATTACTCCACACCTCAGCTTCACAGAGCTATAAGCGAAGCTCTAACAAACTTCTCCCTAAAAAAGGTCAAGGAGAAAGTTGAGGAAAATGGTTTGCTTATATACGCAGGTGGAGATGACGTTCTCGCGATACTACCTATAGATAGAGCACTGGAGGTCGCTAAGGGCATTAGGGATGAATTCGGAAGGACCTTTGACGACGATGGCTATTCTTATCTCCCGGCGGGAAAAATGAGCGCTGGATTGCTCATAGTGCATTATAAACATCCCCTGTATGATGCCCTTGATAAAGCAAAAGAACTCGAGAGAGAAGCTAAAGAGCATGGTAAAAATGATAAAGCAAAAGAACTCGAGAGAGAAGCTAAAGAGCATGGTAAAAACTGCATA
>CAZZAF010000045.1:0-4727 GCA_964652135.1 uncultured archaeon | reverse complement strand
TGATAAAGCAAAAGAACTCGAGAGAGAAGCTAAAGAGCATGGTAAAAACTGCATAACCATAGGATTGCTGAAGCACAATGGAAGTTACTACAAAACAATACTTGAGTGGGGAGTCATTGGTAAAGAACTAGATGATGTTATTAAAATTTTGAAAGATGAAGGATCAAAGAGACTCATCTACCATGTTCTTGAAGACATCGATAGCTGGCCAGAAGAGGGTGTGAAGGATTTATTAAAATACGAGATCCACAGACATGTCTCCAAAGACAAACGTGAGCAAGTACGGGATTCATTAATTCGTCTTTCCAACAACGTTAGAGCTGAGAATTTGGTTAGAAAGATGAAAGGGTTATTCACTCTTCTAAAAATTCTCCTTGATATGGAGGTGTCTCCATGATTGAAAAAATTACGATAGTGCCAAACGACGTTTTACTATTTAGAGAGAGCAGGCCTTTTTTTGCTGGGGAAAGCCACGTTGCTCGTTCTCTCTTTCCACTTCCCCAAACTATAGCAGGAGCGCTAAGAAGCTTTATATTAGTGAATGGAAACTTTTCAGAAAAAGCCAAGAAGTGCGCTGGATATAAAAAAGAAGAACCGGAGTTTGAGATTGTTGGGGTATTTCCTGTGATCGAGAGGGAAGAGGTTGTTGCTACACCCATAAATGTCGTTAAAAATAACTGCAAAATTTCAGTTGTTAAACCCGGAGAATTTAAGGACAGGCTCTTTTTACCACATGAAGGAAAGCCAGCTGGAGGGTTTATCCCCTTTGACATGTTAATGAAAATACTCTCCGAAAAAATTGATAATAGCATTAAACCTAAAAAAATCCCGAGAGAGAAGAGGATTGGCATAGCACTCGATTCCACGAAAACTGCTCTCGAAGGGCATCTCTACACCGTGGAATTCCTGCGGATGGATGCTATCTCTGTTTGGATTAAGGATTGGTGTTGGGAGAAGAGGGGAGGTACGTTCAAGGTTGGGGGAGAGTCCAGATTTGCATCATTTTATACAGAACCCCTTGAATTATCCTTTGGTTCTGTGGAAGGTAAAAGGTTATTCTTATATTTTGCTACACCGACAATACTTGGACGCGATGCAGTGGACTCAATTCTACGCAAGATTGAGGATGTGACAAATGGAAGGAAACCACAATTGCATTTATCTGTTTTTGGCAAGCCCATACCAATATCTGGATGGGATTACGCAAAAAACAAACCAAAAGGAGTTAAACATGCCATACCCCCAGGTAGTTTATTCTTTATTGGTTTTGATGCTCCCGTAGCTTTACCTAAGTATCTAAAACTGGGCGCTCTTACAAAACTTGGATATGGTCTAACTTTTGTGGGGGTTTGGTAATGAAAGTTTTAGTTATCCCATGGGGAAATCCTTTCCAGTGGGAGCCGATAACATATAAAATGAACGGGTACGAGATAAAAAGTAGGAGCACGTTGCCAATATTGTTCGAAGCCTTAAATCCTGAAAAAACTCTCATCGTAACTCTTGATACACTGGCCAACTTTAAAAGAAAAACTGAAAATGGAGATATTCCCAATGTTGAAGCAAGAGAATTTTCAAGCTATGAGGAGATTGTTGCTGACGTTAAAGAGAGGGTTCACTGGTTTATTAACCATAGTATAATAGAAGAACTGGAAGATGAACATATAAAACTCAACTTGAAAAAAGGGCTCAAGAATAAAAAGATTGAGATTAGCGTTGCTCCAGGTGTGGGTGTCTTTGGCAACATAACTATTGAGGGGAATATGATTGATTTTTACCATTTCGTTGTTTACAAACTTGCCCAGTGTATTCCCAGTGATCTTCAAAATGCTGAACCGTTGGAAGTTTATTTAGACTTAACTCACGGGATCAATTTCATGCCCACTTTAACATACAGAGCACTTCATAATCTTCTTGGTATTGCAGCTTATCTAGATGATGTGACTATAACTGTTCTAAACTCTGAACCCTTTCCTCAAGGATTTTTTGGGGAACAGAAAAAGGAAGTTGTTAAAAATACTGTCCTTCACGTAAGAAAGGTAGAAGAAACAAAAATGCTCCCCAAGCCACTATATTCCACCATAGATGAAAAAGGCATGTGGAACGCTTTTATAAGTTCGGTTACCAATGGACTCCCTTTGGTCTTTGCTGAGTTTTATCCAAGCCTCAATGAGATAGAAAGATTCCTCGGGAAAGAGTTTGCAGAGTTCAAGAATAGTATTGAGGTCCTCAATAATGGAAAGAGGGTGGTAAGAAAACAATGTCTCTCAGAGGATTTCAAAACTGCAGCTAAACTTTACTATATGTTGAGAGTCTTTAATTCAGAGTTTAATGATTTCCCTAAGAAAGAGGTTACCTTCAAGGAGCTTCAGAGTGTCTCAAGGATTCTGTTCAGGAAAATGCCAAGGATAGGCATAATACTCGAAAACCAGTTAGAGGATCTAAAGAGACTAATTGAAGGCAAGGTGGATTACGAAGACAATAAACTAACTAGAAAGAAAGGGCTAAGAGATTACATAGCTTACGAGAAACCTAAAGAGGGGTGGATAAGAGATCTGAAGAGAGGTAAACCACTTCCATTATTGGAGGTAAGGAGAAATCTTCACTATTATTCCCTTTCTGGATCCGGTGCCAATAAAGAGCCGACGCTTAGGAACTTTATAGCACATTCAGGATTTGAATATAACTTAACTTGGATCCGATACAATGGTAGAGAATTCGTCCTCTTCTATAAAAACCAAGATAAAGTTTTGGAATTTGCAATCGGAGCTTTAAAGTTTAACCTTGAGGAGGTGAATGAAAATGTTTGAAAAATCTCTGGTAATGGGATTATATAGCGTAACGCCCGTGCATGCAGGGAGTGGAGCGGAGCTTAGCGTTATAGACCTGCCAATCCAAAGGGAGAGGCACACAGGCTTTCCCGTTATATGGGGGCAGAGTTTGAAAGGAGTTCTTAGGAGTTCATTCAGAAAGTTGGAGATGGATAGAAAGCTAAAAATTAACGACAAAGATTGGGAAAAGTTAGCAAATGAAATTTACAAAGAAAGAGCTGATGACTATGTCAAAAAAGTCAAAGAAGGTAAACGAGATCCACCTATAACAGAGATAATCTTCGGCCCTTCAACTGAAGCTGCATCCGAGCATGGTGGAGCCATAAGTGTTGGGGACGCCAAGATTCTGCTATTCCCGGTCAGAAGCCTTAAAGGTGTTTTCGCTTATGTAACATGCCCCCTGGTTCTGAAAAGATTCATCGACGACTTGATATTTGCCCTTAAGACGAATGGATTATCCAAATATAAGGACACAATTAATCAGGTTAATACTCTACTATCCAGCGAAGACTCTCAGGAGAAATCAACAGCCGTTGTATTCAGCGATGATGTTGTGATAAAAAAGAATGGGAAAAAGTACGTCGTGCTCGAGGACCTTTTGTTCAACGTACCGGAAAATAAACCGAACGAATTAGAGCATCTCCTGAACTTGATAACAAAAATCGCACCTGAAAACGTCAAAAAGGAAATAAAGGGGAGATTTGTGATAGTTTCAGATGATCTCTTTAGAGCATTAGTGGAAACAGCCACGGAAATAGTCGCGAGGGTGAAGATAGATGCTGAAACTGGAACTGTCAAAACCGGTGCACTATGGTACGAAGAATACCTACCTTCTGACACCCTACTCTATTCAGTCATCGCGGTTGGGGAACC
Source organism: uncultured archaeon (assembly GCA_964652135.1). Classification (GTDB taxonomy): domain Archaea; phylum Halobacteriota; class Archaeoglobi; order Archaeoglobales; family Archaeoglobaceae; genus CAZZAF01. The sequence goes on along the minus strand of CAZZAF010000045.1, from coordinate 1,026 downwards.
AAGGAAAAAAATCGAGGGACTATCCACAGCCGACAAGATAATCAGCAAGCTGAATACACTCAATGGAAAATTCGTTCAGATAGGGGGAAATGAGACAGTGGGCAAAGGCTTTGTTAAACTGACGATTTGGGGTGAGGAGAATGGCTCTGAGAAGTCTTGAGCAGAAGAGAGCCAAGTTTGCATATGAAGCTGTTACAAAAGTCAAAGAGATCAGCAATTCTAGGGATAAAAATATACAGAAAAAATATGCTTCTTACGTCAAAAGTGCCCCAGCATTGATACTTACCAATGGTTTACCCAGCACCCTTGCATTCTATCTCTCAAAGATCAAAGAGGGTGAAACCGAATACACAAAGATCAAAGAAGAGTTAGAGAAATTTGAGAAAGGTGAGAAAGCTTTTGAAAACAAAGCCGAACGAATAGCCTACGCGTATCTGTTCTATCAAATCTCGGAATGGCTCGCTAAAAGATCCCCTAACAGAATTACAGAAGGTATGGATCCTCTCCAGTACATGCTTAAGGAGTCAGAAGTTCAGACAATGATACATTTAACACGTGAGACGATAAAACTTCTCAGCTGGATGAGAAGGTTTGCAGATGCAATGCTCGAAAAGGAGGAGTAACAATGAGACTCTTTGTCCCTTCTTACATAGAGAAGATCGTTAAAGAGCACTGGAACGGAGTCGAAAACATTTCCCTAAAGATAGAGAAGTTCGTTCCGTTTGGAGGTGACAGTCCAAAAAAACGAGGCGGAGAGATGCCAAAACCTAGATACCAATCGCTGGGATACAGAATTCTACTTCCAACTGGTGCCCTGGAGAAATATCAGAAATACTATAAACTACGGGGGAAGATGTGGGATGAAATCAACGCACAAACATTCAAACTAAGCACCAAGTCCCGTCTAATAATCGGCTTGGGCAATGAGAGTGTTTATGAAACCTCCATAAGGCTTCACAGAAACTATGGGATCCCCTACATTCCGGGATCGGCTTTGAAGGGCGTTACAAAGCATTATGCAATTTT
>CAZZAF010000044.1:0-11681 GCA_964652135.1 uncultured archaeon | reverse complement strand
GAATGGGATGAATTGAGATTCAGGATATGAAAAATATTAATTTTTTGATATTCTTTATAGAATATTTTAGATTTAATTGATTAATTGAATTTTTATTTGCGTCTGTCTTTCTGACAGAAAATTTTATTAGTAGATGCTCACAATAATGATTGTGATATTTGATACTCGTTTATTATAAGGCGGGGTGGATATAATGTATTCAATTGATCTAGAAGATCGTGATAGGCTTAACGAGAAGTTAGGTGGGGGATTGCCCGAAGGTTCGATCGTGTTAATTGAGGGCAATTATGGTGGTGGTAAGAGCGTTTTAAGTCAACGTTTTGCATATGGTCTATGTGAGGCTGGGTACAAAGTCACTCTAGTCTCAACTGAATTAGGCATCAGACAATTCCTAACTCAAATGCATTCTCTGGGTTACAGGAGGATAGAGAGTCATCTTTTAAATGAGAGACTTCTTTTCCTGCATGCAGATCTTGGTAAGTTCAAGGGTAAGAGAGAACTGCTGAAGAGGATGATGGAAGCAAAAGTAATGTGGAGAGCAGATGTGATCATAATTGACACTTTTGATGCCATATTGAGAAACGATGCAACATTTGATGCACTTGTAAAGCAAGATAAGGGTAGAAGTGCTGCCCTGCAGATAATTTCATTCTTCAGAAGCATGATCGGGAAGGGTAAAACCATTGTGCTTACCGTAGACCCAACCAACCTCTCCGACGAGGTTCTCAACCCATTCAGGGCTATAGCGGATGTTTACCTAGAGATAGAAATGATAGAAGTTGGTAATGAAATTAGACGTACGATAAACGTCAACAGGTTTGCAGGTATGGGTGAGCAGGTGGGAGACAAGATAGGTTTCTCCGTCAGGAGTGGAATCGGGATTGTTATAGAGGCTAGAGCTATTGTCTAATCTGACTCGTCGTGGTTGACATCAAACAAAAATATACTACTGAAGCATGGCGGCGACAAAATTACAGCCCGAACTCAAAAATCTAGCATACAGATATCCTCATCTTAGAGATCATTTAATTAGTTTTAAGAGAATTACTGGGAAGTATCCAGAGTATAAAGAGGATCTCACGGATGAAGATAAGAAAATTAGGCGTCCAAACGTGATCTATCCTATTGGCGATCTGTTGTTTGCCCATATCTGGGGAGAGGCCGGGCAGGAAACAAAATACTATGTTATTGAACCACGACTAAATGAGGAGGAGAGAGTAAAATACAGGACTGTTCTTGAAATTGTTCTCGATAAAGCCGTTCAGGGTAAAACACCGACATCGGATGAGGAATTTACAGACATTATTGAGGAAATTCTCTACAAGTCTGTTGTAATTAGAAAGAAAAGGAGAGGGGCCAGTATAACAAGCATATTAAGGAGACTATTCAAGTTCGATAAGAAAGTAGAGGTTACTGAGGAGACATATGAGAAATTCAGATACAGATTGAACAGAGATATTGTGGGAATGGGCCCCCTCGAACCTTTACTGAGAGACAGATATTTTGAGGACATTCATGTTATAAATCGTGAGATCACTTACGGTGTTCACAAGATCTTTGGAATGGTCAGGACGAATATTAAATGGGAAAGTGAAGAAGAATACGAGAGGTATCTCAAGGCCCTTGGAGAGAGACTTGGAAAGCCGATAAGTGATGCACGTCCTATTATTGATGCAAGACTTCCAGATGGTTCACGTCTCAACCTGATATATAGTGATGATGTTTCATACAGAGGTCCATCTCTAACAATCAGAAAGTCGAAGGATGTGCCCATCTCAGTAACTCAGCTAGTCAAGTGGGGCACTTTAACTCCAACTCTGGCGGCATACCTCTGGTTGGCTCTTGAAAATGATATGAGTATTATAATTTGTGGTGAAACTGCAAGCGGTAAGACAACAACCTTGAATGCAATTCTCACGTTCATTCATCATGACGCCAAAATATATACTGTAGAGGACACTCCGGAAGTCACTCCGCCCCACAATGCATGGCAGCAGATGGTTACGAGAGAGGGTGAAGGTGGCAAAGGCGGAGTGACGATGTTCGATCTGTTGAAAGCTGCACTGCGTTCAAGACCTAACTACATAATCGTTGGTGAGGTTAGAGGTGAGGAGGGTAGAATCGCATTCCAGGCTATGCAGACCGGACACCCTGTCCTCTTCACATTTCACGCTGCATCGATTGAGTCTCTTGTGCAGAGGCTTACAAGCGATCCCATAAACGTGCCAATGGCATTTATAGGAAACTGTAACATAGCACTGTTCCAGAATTACATAAAAGGAAAGGGTGTGAGAAGAGTTACGAGCATTCAGGAGATTGAAGGTTATTCAAAGCAGTTCAATGGTGTAGTTACAAGGGAGGTCTTTGAGTATGACTACGTCAAGGATGAGATAATCTTTAAGGGTTTTGCGAATTCATACATTCTCGAAGATAAAATCGCTACAAAAATGGGGCTGCCTGACAGGAGACAGATTTACGAGATCCTCAAGGAAAGAGCGAAAATAATCGAAAGAATGGTTCAGGAGAGAATATTCGACTATCATGAAGTAAATGAGATAATAAAGGCTTACAGACTGAACGGTCTGGAAGGATTGCCATTCAGCCTCTACTGATTTCGGGACGGGAGGGTGGCCATGGGTGAATATGCCGACGTCTTTAAGGTCATAGGAATCGACCCTCAAGAATACGTTGTCAAGTTTGCACTACCTCTTGTTATTGTCTCAATTGCTGCGACTGCTATCCTATATGTCCTTCTTGGGCGATTAATGGGCAGCCTGTCTTTTATTCTCCTCTTGCTTCCATGTTTTGCTATACTTCTTGCCGTACTCTATCCAAAGTTGATTGCTGACAAAAAGAGGCTTGAAATTGAACAGAATCTGCACCTGTTCATTACGCATATTGGTACCTTATCTACTGCTGAAGTGGATAGAAGAGAACTCTTTGAGACAATTGCAAAAAAGAAAGAGTATCAGGAGTTAGCCAGGCAGGCAGGAATTATTGCAAAGCTTATCAGGGAGTGGGGCCTCAGTCTACCAGAAGCTTGCAAATTTCAGGCAAAGAGATCTCCAAGCAGAATTTTTAAGGATTTTCTTGAGAGATTGGCCTACAACATCGATGCCGGGCAATCAATGGAAGAATTTCTGATGTCTGAACAGGATGTATTAATGACTGAATTTGAAACGATGTATCTGAACTCTCTTAAGGATGTTGACATCTTTAAGGATCTGTTCCTTTCAATGGTTCTTTCTATCGCATTTGCGGTTGTATTTGCTACCATTCTTCCCGCTTTAACTGGGACTTCACCAACCATCCTCTTGATTGGTACACTTGTGCTTTTCGCCGTTACTGAAACTGGATTTCTCTATGCCATGAAGACAAGAGTGCCAAAAGATCCACTGTGGTCCAGGTTTGAAACAAAAACAGAGTCGGAGAAGAAAATAGATTTATGTATCATGATAGCACTTATTGGGGTTGTTGCCCTTTCAGTGGTAGTTCTGTTGATGTTTTTAGGACGTATTCCTTCGACAATACCCTTTACCGACATTGAAATGCCACTAATAATGAAATTGATCCTTCCACTTACTCCTTTTATAATTCCTGGATACGTTTCGAGAAAAATTGAGAGAAGTTTGAGAGAAAGGGACAAGAACTATCCAAGTTTCATTCGTTCACTTGGTGCAGCCGAATCAGCTAAACAAACAACTACCACTCATGCACTCAGAACCCTTCAGCGTAAGGATTTTGGTGCATTGACGGAAATGGTCAGAAACCTTTACAAACGTCTAAATATGCGTATAAATCAGGAAATCTCCTGGAAGATGTTCATGAAAGAGTGTGAGACCTATATAATCCATAGATTTAGTGAAATGTATATGGATGCCAGGATAAAAGGTGGTGTGCCTGAGAAAATTGGTAATATTATTTCGAAGAATGTTGAGAGAATAAATGCTCTGAGAATGCATAGATCTCAGACCACAACGAGCCTGATAGGCGTTCTGTATGGTATGACTGCTAGCCTTGCCTTTGCCCTTTATGTGGGAGTGGAAGTCATAGATCTGATGAGCAGATCCTTCAAGTTAATGGAATTACCGGAAGGAGTCCCTGCTGCAACAGTAATTAGCCTGCAGCAGTACAATATGGCAGAAGTGCAGTTTATGATAGCTCTACTTCTGATTATTCACAGCACATTGTCATCCATAATGATCAAAATAGTTGATGGAGGTCACCAGGTTAATGCCTACTTCCATTTTGTTGTAATGCTGTGGATATCTGCTCTGTCTGCATTGGTGACGGATGTGGGTATTGGTTCTATGATAAAAATATAGTGGGTTGCCATGCCGAGCCTGTACGAGCTTCAAAAAAGAAAAGATGTGGATGCAATAATAAGAATTCTCCGTAACTCGAAAAATGAAGCAGTTAGGGCGAGAGCGGTTGAAATACTTGGAGAAATTGGTGGGGAGAGAGCTATCAGGGAGCTTATAAACGTGGTAATTAGCGATGATAGTGAGATGGTAAAAAGCTCAGCTGCAAAATCAATTGCGTGGGCTGATGAGAAAGCCCTTAAAATGTTTCTTGAAAAAATTGAGGGGGTTAAGATAAAAGGTGCGACATGGGTACTTGTTAACTATCTGATTAAAGCGCTTAAAAGCAAGGACAAGAACATCAGAATGCATGCGGCAATTGCGCTTGGTAGGATAGGTGATGATAGGGCAGTACCTCATCTTATTGATGCTTTGAATGATAAATCACCTGCAGTGAGAAGAGCAGCAGCCATTGCATTGGGTATGATTGGAAATAATGCTGCAGTTGATGCACTCCTGAAAAGGTTGAATGACGAGGATGTTGAGGTAAGAAAAGCAGCTTTGGAATCTCTCACTGATCTCAATCTCAGTAAAAAAGATATTGAAAAAGTAAAGGAGAGTCTCAAGGACCCAGATCCTCGTGTAAGAGAATTGGCAGCCATGGTGCTGGAAAAGGGTGGAGAAGCTGCAGTGGAAGCTCTTCTTGAGGCGATAGAAGATAAGGTGAGGGAAGTTAGAGTAACAGCAACTCAATCCCTTTTGGGATGTCTTGCCAGAGTTCCTGTTGAGAGGAGTGAAGTTATTAGAAAGAAAGTGAGTGACAAAATGGTAAAAGCAAAAGATGTAGCGGAAGTAGTTATAGAAGTGCTTGATAAAGCTGAAAGCGGTGCAATAAAAAAGAACGCAATCTGGTTGCTAGGCCAGCTTGGAGATCCGAAGGGTTTAGAGCCTCTTTTGAAGGTTCTTGAGCGCGGAACAGCTGATGAAAAGAGATTGGCCGCGACATCTCTGGTAAAAATGGGTTCGAATGCAGTAGATCGGCTTGGGGAATTAATAAAGCACAGTGATGAAGAAGTCAGGAGATTGGTTTGCTGGATTCTTGGTGAGATCGGAGATATTAGGGCAAAGGAGATATTAAACCTGGCACTCGAAGATCCCAGCGATAGAGTCAGAAGCGTCGCATTTCAGGCGATCAACAAGGTCGAAAGATTTAATAGAGGAATTTCCTGAAAATATAATGTGGCTATGAAGGAAGTCAAAATTGAAGATATAATTGGCAAATTTATATCACCTTTAACATCTGGTGGTAAAGTATTTAGAGATGCCAGATGGGTACCTGGCAGGTTAATTCTTTCAAATAAAAATATATGGTTAATTGGAAAAGACAGGAAAAGAAAAATCCCTCTTGGGCACATATTTGATATTGGAGGCAGGCTTGACCTCAATGATGAAATAGCCAGAACTCCAATTTACCTGTTGATAAAGCACTATGGTCCGCAGAAGGAGAATAGGGTCAGTTTAATAACATCCAGCAATAGGAAAGATTTGGAAAAATTCAGGTCTTCACTTCTTGAGCTTTTGCTCAATAGAAAAATTGTTCTTATAAAATATCCTGTCAAGAAGGGTGGGGTTGTCCAGAGAAATGTCAAATGGGAAAAAGCCCAGCTTGCGGTAAAGGATAATAAAATAAGAATGGTTACGGAGTCTGGGAAGCTCATAAAAATTGATCTTGATAAAATTCAGTTGGTTAAAAAGGATGAAAGGGAAGTTAACCAGGAAATGAAGCAAGTTCTTGATATTCAATTTTCTGAGCTGGAAGATGAAATGGAGTTCACAGTTGAATGTTACATCCACGGTAGAGACGAGATACTCAATGCTCTACAGCAGTTCATCTACAATGGTTTCGATAGGGTTGCTGCCGACATCCAGCTCTCAGATGTAGAAAAGCAGATAATTATGTCGCTGTATACGGGTGTTTCTCCGTTTGAGATTCCCAATTTCCTTGGACTGGATGTCGACCAGGTTGAGGAGATATATGATAAACTGATAAAGCTGGGAGTATTGAAAGAAGTTAGAAAGCGTAAAGAAGTAGTGTTAACAACGAGGGGTAAGAATCTCGCAAGTGAAGCTTTAGGCTCTGAATAGCTAATTCAAATCCTCACGTATATTCTGTTTACTCTGTCCACAACTTCAAAATAGTCGTTTGCTGGAATGTTTTCTGTTTTACCGAGAACGAGTATTCCACCTTTTTTTAGAGCTTTTGCAATGTTCTCTGCTATAACGGGTTTAAATTTTGGTTCGACGTATATCAGGAAATTCCTGCATAAAACTAGATCGAAGTTTTTTGCCGGTGGCTCATCATTTATTATGTCATGTTTAATGAATGTTATTTTCTTTTTTAGGTGAGGTTTTATTCTGTATGTATTACCGTAAATGTCAAAGTATTTTTTCACATCGGTGATAAATGCCATTAACTCTTTTCCAATATCTGTTACTCCCATGTCCTCGTATATACCTTTTCTAGCGGTCCAGAGAGCATCATCGTCAATATCTGTGGCTATTATCTTTACATCCCTTCCAATTTCTTCGCACAGTATTGCTAGAGAGTATGGCTCTCTACCTTCACTGCATGCGGCACTCCAGGCTTTGAGAGGGGTTTTATCATCCTTCAGCAACTCCTTTAGCTTTTCCCACACTTCTGGATTTCTAAAAAAGCTTGTAACGTTTATGCTTAGAGCATCTTTAAGGGCCTTTACCTCTTTTTCATCACTTTTGAGAATCCTGAGATATTCTTCTTTCGATTTTATTCCTCTTCTGATCATTCTTGCATTTATTCGTCTAAGGAGGTAGCTGTCTTTGTATGCTGCCAATCCCAACTCATTTTTTACAAAATCGAGAATATCCATAATTACAATTCCTTCAGAACTTTATTGGCCTTTTTTATCACCATTCTTCCGGTAGAGGTGTGAAATTCGATCGTCCTTCCGTAGTTCTCTCCTACATCTTCCCCCAAAACTTCGATTCCGTACTCCTTCAATATTTTTCTGACCGCCTCTATGTTTTTTTCACCTATTGAAAAGCTATTGGACGGAAAGTTGAACATTTTTGCTCCACCGGCGATTTTGGCTTTTATCCTATCCTTTCTAGCGCCTTTCATCTCCATTTCTTTTATCATAGCCGGAATTGCGGTGTCTGCATATTTTCCAATTATTTCTGTTTGTTTTCCGTTATGATTTGGGAGCATTACGTGTCCGAGAGCACCAATACCTGCTTCTGGATCAACAAGACCAATCGCTACGCAAGAACCAACAGTAGTGACGAGTACACTACCGTTGTTTACAACTCTAAATTCCGCCATTTTGACTCTAATTCTTCGAGTCATAGTTTTTCAATTGCTTCCATTAGCTTGTTCAGTTCAGGGAATACGTAAATCTGGCATTTTATATCCTTGTCTTTTGCGTGAATGTGGCTGTTGAATACGAATGCATGGTCAACTTCCTTTGCAAGTTCAATGAGTATGGGGTCGATGACAGCAGAACCCATATCATGCACCATTTGGGGGGTGGAAATATCGATTTCAGTTTTTAGAACATTTGCCCAGCCATCTATGAACGAGCTTGTGAGAATATTTGCAACCTCGCTGATAGCTGATCTATCCATATCCGTAAATTCATCGTTATCATTGATTTCTTCACCGATTCCCTGCAGTAGAAGACTGGCTACTTTTTTAGCACTTTCTGTTGGGAAAAGTACGACCAGATATCCCGATGGCAGGCCTGTAAATGAGAGGTGTATTCCAACTGTCTCATCGTTGCCAATTTCCTGTGGCAGATCAGTCAATGTTACAAAATCGATTTTTGTAATTTTCATTTCTACATCTATACCCAAAAGCTGGGACAGATTCTCCGCGACCTTATTCGCTCCTTCTTTAGCCAGTTGATTTAGTTTCGCAAGCTTGTTTATGTCTATCTTCATTTTACCACCTCCTAGAGCGTATTTACGTCCAAAATTGGTATGACATCCCCCTCTCCTAAAATCGAAACACCCGAAATACCACGAACACTCTTCAAAACACCACCAAGCGATTTAACAACAACCTCTTTCTGAGTCAACACATCATCACATGCCAACGCGAAAGTCTTCTCAAAAGAAGAAACGACTATTATCATTCTTTCTCCATATGAACACCCTCCCAAAGCTTCACTCAGATGGACAACTGGAATGGATCCGTTATCTGTAATCAATCTATGCGATCCGCCTACAGTTCTTATTTCACATCTCGAGATCGGTTTCACTTCCACTATGTCTTTTATTGGGATTCCATACTTCTCGTCTCCAACCTTTACAATCAGTATCTGGACGATTGCCATTGTAAGCGGAAGGCGAAGTCTTATGGTTGTACCCTTCCCCTTCTCGGATTTGACCTCTACCGAACCTCCGAGCGATCTAACCGTACTCATGACGATATCCATTCCTACGCCTCTACCGGACACATCCGTTACTTTTTCTGCAGTGCTGAAGCCAGGCTCAAAGATGAGGTAGTATGCTTCCTCGTCTGACATCTCCTCTGCTCTTTCCTTGGTGATTATGCCCTTTTCCACAGCTCTTTTCTTTATCTTCTCTACATCCAGACCCTTTCCGTCATCGGATATCTCTATTAGGACATGATCTCTCATTTTCTCTGCTACAAGTCTGACTTTTCCAACTCTGCTCTTTCCAGTCTTCTCCCTGACATCTGGCGGCTCTATACCATGATCTATCGCATTTCTGATTAGATGGACTAATGGATCCTGAATTTTGTCGAGAACAATTCTGTCAACTGTAACATCCGAACCAATTATCTCGAACTCTACTTCCTTTCCGAGAGATTGACTCAGATCCCTCACCATTCTGGGAAAGCGATCAACTATATACTTCAACGGGATTAGACGAAGCTCCATGACTGTGTCCTGAAGTCTGCTGATAACTCTTTCAAAAACAAGGAATTCTCTTTCAATACTTCTTCTTATTTTGGGTGGGAGGGAATTCTCGAGTTTCAATTTCCTGACAACAAGTTCTTCTACGAGGTTCATCAGATCGTCAAGCTTCTGTACACTTACACGAACCGACTGAATATTGCCGGACTTTGGAGTTTTTACTTTACTTTTGAGCCCTCTTTTGCTACCTTTCTCAGTTTTTTCGGATTTTTCCTTCCCGGGTTCTTCTTTTGCCTCCTCCTCTAGCTCATCGGATTCGTCATCCACTGCCTCTGCCTCTTTTTGCCCTTCCTGTATCTCTTCGATTGAGAACTCATGAACCTGGGGGATCTTGCTGAGAGCATCTTTTATTTTCTCGACATCTCCCTTTGCAAGGAGCTGAAAGCTTTCCCCAAACTTACCATCTTCTATTTCCTCACGGGATGGTGAGCTATCAGTTATTTCTGCAATTTCTTCTATATTTTTGAGAATTATCATTGCATCAATGCCCTTCATCATGGAGTTGGGATCGGTCTTTATTGTCACCCTGATGCCTTCTCCTCTGAGCTCTTTTGTCTCAGTCTCTTCTTCAGTCTTCTTTCCCTCCAGCCTTTTTTCAAGCTCACCTCTGATAATTGCAATCAGCTTATCCGGGTCTGATTGTGGCTCTCCAGCCTCCATGACCTCATTGAGCATAACTTCGAGCATGTCAACGCCGTTAAAGATGGCGTTCATCAATTCATCGTCCATCTGAGTCTTGCCCTGCCTTAGTGCATCAAGCAAATCCTCTATAGCATGAGCGAGCTCGGAAAGCCCATCAAAACCCATAGCTGCACTATTTCCCTTGAGGGTGTGAGCAATACGGAAAATGGAATTCATTACTTCAACATTGTTGGGATCTTTTTCAAGCTCCAGAAGTAGGTTGTTTAGTTCAGTTATCAGACTCCTGCTTTCTTCCACAAAAGCCTCTAGATAGTCCATTTATGAAGCCTCCGCTAGCTTAAGAATTGCATCTACGATCTCAGTGGCGTCGGCCACAACATCTACGCATCCAGTTTCGATCGCTCTCTTTGGCATTCCGTAGACAACGCAAGTCCTCTCGCTTTGGGCAATGACTTTTCCACCGGCTTTCTTAATGAATTGTACTCCAATCTGGCCATCCTTACCCATTCCGGTAAGAATTACTGCAATGGTATCCGATCCACTAACACGGGATGCCGAAATTAACGTCGGTTCAACTGACGGCCGTACACCGTTTATCGGTTTATCTTTGTTCAGTCTTACCACGATTCTGTTATTATCTCCTTCCAGAACCAGATGGTAATCTCCTGGGGCTACAAGTGCCAGCCCCTTTCCAAGTATATCGCCATCTTTTGCCTCTCTTACTTCATATTCTGATACGAAATTCAACCTCCTGGCAAACCTCTCTGTAAATCCTTTTGGCATGTGCTGGACAATTGCAATCCTAAACTGGGCGGAAAGGGGTAGCTTAGACATTATATTTTCAATAACGGGTGGCCCACCTGTGGATGCGCCAATTACGATCAATTTACCGACCGGGCTAACACGCTTCCTTTCTACGAGTTTTTCCTTCTTTGGTATGACTATTTTGGCTTCTGCGGCGGCTTTTACTTTGTCTATCAACTCTAGACCTTTTTTTCTCAGATCGGGAGATATCGTACTTGATGGTTTGGGCATAAAATCTACAGCGCCCCTTCTGAGGGCCTCAAGCGTTGCATCAGCTCCTTCGTGGGTATGAGCGCTAAGCATTACGATCGCAGGCGGAGATGGAAGCTTCATAATCTCGCTTACTGCGGTAAGACCATCCATTTTAGGCATCTCGATATCCATTGTGACTACATCTGGCTCAAGTAATCTGATTTTCTCAATAGCTTCAATACCATTTCCGGCTTCGCCAATAACCTCTATCTCCGGATCAGAATTTAGAATATCTGAAATAAGAGTCCTCATGAATTTGGAATCGTCGACAACGAGGACTTTTATAATCGCAATACCCCCTCAATGGCCTCTATAACTTTCGGCCCTTGGAATGGCTTGGTTATATAGCCATCAGCTCCAGCTTTGATGGCCTGTTTCATCTTTTCTTCCTGTCCAACAGAGGTACACATTACAACCTTTGCTTTGGGGTTCATCTTCTTTATTTCAGCAGTTGCTGAAATGCCGTCTTTAATTGGCATGACTATGTCCATCATAACAACATCTGGGTTTAGCTCTTTGAACTTCTGAACAGCTTCCACACCGTTTTCTGCTTCGCCCACAACACTGTATCCCGAGTTGCTCTCGAGAATACGTCTCAGAAGTTTTCTCATGAACTGGGAATCATCTACGATAAGTATCTTTACGACCACTTTTTCACCCCTCCTCACAATAATGAGCATATAATGAGTATATTAAAGTTTTTGTC
>CAZZAF010000043.1:0-11717 GCA_964652135.1 uncultured archaeon | reverse complement strand
TGTACAATCTGGAAAGAATTTGGAGGAAAACATCCAGAAGTTGACTTAATTGGTAATTCGTGCTGTGCAGATAAAATTTGGGTGTTGGATTTGATAGTCTAACTTCTAAACTCCGTACGTGACGCGAGGCCAAATCCCATCATGGGGTGTAGCTTTCAAAATCCATAATTTAAATAAATTCTATATAGAACTATTGACTTATATTATTTTTATTTCGGATGACTATTACAGGTTATTGATTATAGTGATAGGTTTTAGAATAATAATCGACAGGACATAACTCCTACAAAAGCCAGAAATGTTATTTGTCGGGAGTAATATGAGGGTGGTAATGTACGTTACACTTGATAAGTTCTTTCCACTTTTTGATGATGAAGCTACTAAAAAAGAAGACAGGAGAATCAAAGTTTTGGTTGATGAAATCCATAGATATCACGCGCTTTTGCTTGAGGAAGTGAATAAAGCATATGAAATTGCTAAAAAAGCAAGAGCTAAAGGTTTAGATCCATCCCTCGATGTTGAAATTCCAATTGCAAGAAACATGGCTGAGAGAGTTGAGCAGCTTCTTGGCATAGAGGGAATCTCTGACAGGATTATTGAACTTGAAGAAGAGGGTTTGGGTAGAGAATATATATGCTTCAAAATTGCAGAAGAAATCGTAAAAGGGAAGTTCGGCGAATTTGACAGGCTTGAGGCCATCGATAAAGCTGTGAGAAGTGTTGTAGCCATTCTCACTGAAGGTGTTGTTGCAGCACCCATTGAAGGTATAGCTAAGGTTAAAATAGATAAGAACCACGATGGAAGCGAATTTCTCAAGATTTACTATGCCGGCCCGATAAGAAGTGCCGGTGGTACTGCTCAGGTCATATCCGTTCTCGTTGGTGATTACGTCAGAAGACTTCTTGGTTTAAATCGCTACATTCCCACAGAGGAGGAAATTCTGAGATATATTGAGGAAATACCCCTCTACAAGAAGGTTGCAAACCTTCAGTATTTGCCGAGTGATGATGAAATTAGGCTGATCGTGTCGAACTGTCCGGTGTGTATAGATGGAGAGCCGACGGAGGATGCTGAAGTATCAGGATACAGGAATCTGCCCCGTGTTGAAACGAATAGAGTGCGAGGAGGTATGGCCCTCGTTATTGCCGAGGGTATCGCCCTCAAGGCTCCCAAGCTGAAGAAAATGGTTGATGCTCTTGGAATTGATGGCTGGGAGTGGCTCGACACTCTAATCAACAAGGGTAGCGACAGCAAGGAAGAGGAAAAGGAGGAAGAAAAGGGAGAGGAAAAGAAAGAGGAAGAGAAGAAAGAGGAAGAGAGTGTCGTCGTAAAGCCCAAGGACAAGTATCTCTCAGACATTGTGGCTGGAAGACCGGTATTCAGCCATCCATCAAGGAAGGGTGGATTCAGGCTCAGGTATGGTAGGGCAAGAAACTCCGGATTTGCAACTGTTGGAATAAATCCGGCCACAATGATAATAGCTGACAACTTTATTGCGGTGGGAACCCAGCTCAAGGTTGAAAGACCCGGAAAGGCTGGGGGTGTGGTGCCGGTAACCTCAATTGAAGGACCGACGGTAAGGCTGAAGAACGGTGATGTAATCAGGGTGAACACAATTCAGGAAGCTCTGGTTGTGAAGGATTCTGTCGAGAAGATCCTTGATATGGGTGAGATTCTCATTAATTTTGGAGATTTTCTCGAGAACAACCATCCTCTCGTTCCCGCATCCTATGTTTACGAGTGGTGGATTCAGGAAGTTGAAGACAAGGTGCCCAAGGGAGACTACAGAAAGATCGACGAGGATACTGCGTTAAAGTTGTGTGATGAATATAATGTCCCGCTTCATCCTGATTACACGTTTCTGTGGCATGACATAAGCGTGGATGATGTTCACTACCTCAGGAATTTCTTTGCGGAGAATGGAAAGGTGGAGGGCAAGTACGGAAAGAGCACTCTTGTTGCCAAATATGATGCGAAGGCCAAGGAGATACTTGAAAGTTTGCTTGTTGAACACAAGATCAGGGATGGGATGATTGTCATTGAAAAATGGAAGGTTCTCGTCAGGTGTCTTGGTCTGAGTTATGATTTAAAGCCAGCAGTGAATGTAGACGATGCTAAAAATACACTCGATCTTGTCAGAAAACTCTCCGGACTTGATGTAAGGGCAAGAGCTCCTGTGAGAATAGGAGCCAGGATGGGCAGACCTGAGAAGGCCAGGGAAAGAAAGATGAATCCTCCACCGCACATACTCTTCCCTCTTGGTCAGAGTGGAGGAAAAACAAGAGACATCAAAAATGCAATCAATTATACTAGTTCTTACAACGCTGTCAAGGGTGAAATTTCTGTTGAACTGCCTTTGAGGGTCTGTAAGGAATGTGGAAAGGAAACAATCTGGTTAAAGTGTGAGTGTGGCGGTTTAACAGAACAGTTCTATTACTGTCATAGATGCAGAACAAGAACGGACAGTGAGGTATGTCCCAGGTGCGGGGACGAGGCAGAAGGATACGTCAGGAGGAAAATTAACATAAGAGAACTTTATGAAAAGGCTCTGGAAAATCTTGGTGAAAGGGATACGTTCGATACGATAAAGGGTGTAATTGGTTTAACTTCAAAGAATAAGTTTCCAGAAAGGCTTGAGAAAGGTATTCTGAGAGCTAAATACAACGTCTACGTTTTCAAGGATGGAACTGCGCGATATGACATGACGGATATTCCTGTTACTCATTTCAGGCCGAGAGAAATTGGTGTGACGGTTGAGAAGCTGAAGGAGCTGGGATATTCCGTTGACTGGAAAGGAAACGAGCTTAAAAGCGAAGATCAGATTGTTGAACTGAAACCCCAGGACATAATACTTGCCAAGAGTGCAGCAGAATATCTTGTGAGAGTGGCAAAATTCGTTGACGAGTTGCTTATGAAGTTCTATGGTCTGGAGCCGTACTACAATGTTGAGAAGCCAGAGGATCTCATAGGACATCTGGTTATTGGGCTAGCACCACACACATCAGCCGGTGTGCTTGGCAGAATTATTGGTTTTGCTGATGTGCTTGCCGGATATGCACATCCGTACTTCCATGCTGCCAAAAGAAGGAACTGTGATGGCGATGAAGACTGTGTAATGCTTCTGCTCGATGGTTTGCTGAACTTCTCTAAAGAGTATCTGCCAGACAAGAGAGGAGGACAGATGGACGCTCCTCTTGTCCTGACGGTTATTCTCGACCCGAGAGAAGTCGATGGAGAAGTTCACAACATGGATATTGTTGAGAGATATCCGCTCGAGTTCTATAATGCAACGCTGAGGTATGCGGATCCCAAGGAGCTTGTCGGAGTTGTGGAGAGAGTTGAGGATAGACTGCACGATGATACGCGTTACTGCGGGCTTGCATTCACACACGACACGGATGATATCGCTGCTGGTGTCAAAGAGAGTGCATACAAATCGCTTGGTTCAATGCAGGATAAAGTCAGAGCCCAGATGGGGCTTGCAGAGAAAATCATAGCGGTTGATGAGCACGATGTGGCTGAAAGAGTTATCAAAACACACTTCCTGCCGGATATAATCGGAAACCTGAGAGCATTCTCTAGGCAAGAATTCAGGTGTGTCAACTGCAATGAGAAGTACAGGAGAATTCCTCTCATCGGGAAATGCACAAAGTGTGGTGGAAAGCTCACTCTCACAGTCCATGGAGGCTCGATAAAGAAGTACCTTGACATCTCTAAATTGCTTAGCGACACATACAACCTATCAGAATATACAAAACAGAGATTGATGTTGATCGATCTTGAAATTAGATCACTCTTTGAAAGCGAAACGAAGAAGCAGGTCAAGATTAGTGATTTCTTTGGATAATTTAATTTCGTTAATTCTCTTCTTTTTGTGGAATTATAGTGAGTTGAGTAAACTTATGCAAAAGATTAACGAGGGTCATCCAGCTTGGCAATGTCTTTTTCACTTACAACATCGATTCCGTTCATCTTCAGTAAAGCTGCTGTAACGCCCCATCCTTCTATTATCTTCCCTGAAAAAGTCCCATCGTAGATCTCTCCAGTGCCGCACGATGGACTGAGTGATTTCATGATGGCCAGTTTTGCGTCAACGAGTCTGGCGATTTTTAGCGTTTCCTCAGCCCCTTTAATAAAATCTTTGGTTATATCCTCTCCGTCCTCTGTATACACTTTGCTTTTACCCTTGAGCACACCAAATCCATCGCCATCGGCGATTTCACATTTTTTGCGTGGTGTTGGGCGGCCGCCAAGCTGTTCCGGACATACTGGGATGGGAGTAAATCCTTTTCTTTTGAGAAAGTCAATAACATCTCTGTTGAACTTGGAACCACCATTGTATCTGCATCGTATCCCGAGGAGGCAGGCGCTTACTATGACATTCATTTTCTTTCCCCCACTATGAAATAGTGGTATTGGTAAGCATCAATCTCATCAACCTTCAACCCCTCCCTTTCAAGCATGGTGATCACATCTTCTTCCAGGATTCTGTCATCCAGTGGAGGGCCAAAAGGTGTTTCAATTTTTTTCCAGTCAATCACAACAATGGTTCTGGATTTGCTGGCTGCCCAGTGGATGTATGATTGCGGATCGCTCAGTTCATGTAAGACGTTGGCAAAAAGAACAAAATCCACATTGAAATCCAGTTCGGGAGGTTTATCAGATACAATAACTCCAATATTCATCAAACCGGATTCGTGAGCCTTTTTTATTAGATATTCAGCCATTTCAAAGCTAATTTCGATTGCATATACTTTTTTGAATAGTTTTGCAAGGTGGACTGTAAAATACCCGGTCCCGGCTCCAACATCAACTGCAATCTGTCTTATTTCATCGGGAATCTCTGAAACAAATTTAACTAGTGGGTCGGGGGGCTGTATCTCCCTTCTTTTATCCGACTCAAGTTCGTGTTTATTAGAGGGATCAAAGACATGAGGCATAGCTACCGATCTGATTCGGGTCTTATTAACCTTCGTCTCTATCGAGATTTGAGGGTGACTCTCGACAAATTTTTTAAACAAATGGTGCAACGCGTAGAGAGTGGTTAGGATGAAATCCAAGAAGGAGAAGATAGTTACAATAAATGTGGGGAAGAACGGTCTGACGGAAAACTTAATAAACGAGATAAATCTCCAACTTGAGAAGCGCGGAGTAGTGAAGGTTAGAATGCTCCGCAACTTCAGGAGTATAAACCTCGTAGAGGGAAAAGATAAAAAGAAGCTCGCGGAAGAAATAGCTTCAAGGGTTAATGGTAAACTGGTAGACTTTAGAGGTTTCGTGCTCACCTTTAAGAGGTGTTAAGATGGCGACGGTGTATGATGTTCCGGCTGATGTGTTGATAGAGCGCGTGGCAGAAAGGCTCAAAGAAATGGAGGAGTTTACCCCACCAGAGTGGGCAATGTTCGTGAAGACAGGAGTACACAAGGAGAGATCCCCAGAACAGCCAGACTGGTGGTACATCAGAGTGGCTTCTATCCTTAGAAAAGTGTATATAGACGGTCCAGTGGGTATCGAGAGACTGAGAACAGCCTACGGTGGAAGGAAAAGAAGAGGTGTTGAACCTCCGAAGTTTAGGAAGGGTAGTGGTGCGATCATAAGAAATGCTCTCCATCAGCTTGAGAAGGCTGGATTTGTTAAGAAGACTGAAGAGGGTAGGGTTGTTACACCTCAGGGGAGAGCTTTTCTTGACAAGATAGCAGCAGAGATAAAGAAGGAACTCGTACAGCAGATACCAGCACTTGCAAAGTACTAATCCCAAAATATTTATTCTTATTTAATCAAAATTTTAAGAGGTGAAGTCCATGGACGAACTAGAGGAGATTAGAAGAAGGAAATTGATGGAACTACAGGCCCAGAGGCAGAGAGAGCTAGAAGAGCTACAGAGACAGCAGGAGATTCAGAGACAAATTGAACTCCAGAAAAAGGCAATTCTCAGGGCAATACTCGAACCTGAAGCTAAAGAAAGGTTATCCAGACTCAAGCTAGCTCATCCGGATATTGCTGAAGCTGTTGAGAATCAGCTTATTGCTTTAGCTCAATCAGGTAGGCTCTCTCAGAAAATATCTGATGAAATGCTTGTTGAAATACTCAAAAGAATAATGCCTAAGAAAAGAGAACCGAGGATCATAAGAAAGTGAGGGAAAAATTATATAATCTCTCTGTGGAGTGATGGGGCATGGGTAAAAAGACTTTGGGTGTTAAGAAAAGGCTCGCAAAGTTTCTTAAGCAGAACAGAAGGGCTCCAGTATGGATTACTTTAAAGACAAAGAGAAAGGTATTTGCAAGCCCTAAGAGAAGATTTTGGAGATCGACAAAGCTTAAAGTGTGAGGTGGGTGGATTATGGCGAAGATTGTCGTTGAGAGGGTTTACTCAATAAGACTCAGGCAGAAAATGAAGAAGTATCCAAGATGGTTGAGGGCAAAGAAGGCTGCAAGGTATGTCAGAAACTTCCTCAGCAGACACATGAAGGTTGAACCAGAGAATGTCAAAATCGATACGAGCATAAACGAGAAGATCTGGGAGAGAGGAGCACAGAAACCACCTGCGAGAATCAAAATCAGGGCTGTTAAATTCGATGATGGTGTAGTCGAAGCAGAACTGGCGTAACATGCCGCATCTCTTAAGCATCAGGGGCGTCCCGCTGATCGGACTGTACATGCGGGTTACTGAAGAAGCAGCAATACTTGGTGTAAGGGACGAGAAAGCTGAAAATCTGCTGAGGGAAGAACTGGACGTTGATGTAGTTGTGACAACACTTGCTGGTTCAGAACTTGTCGGAGCATTGGCAGCAGCAAACTCAAACGGTGTCGTCGTGAGCAGCCACGTCACAAAGAAGGAAATCGAGAGACTAAGTAGGGTTTTCGATGTGTATGTCGTTGACACCCATATGACCTGCCTTGGTAACATTCTTTGTTTGAACGATAAAGGGGCTGTGGCTCATCCGGAAATCGAGGATACTGTTGTTGAGAAAGTAACAGATGTACTCGATGTTGACATTGCTCGCGGGACAATTGGAGGAGTGAAGACAGTGGGCATGGCCGCAACTGTGACAAACAATGGTGGATTGCTTAACCCAAATGCAAACGAGTGGGAGATTAAGAAAGTTAAGGACATGCTTAAGATTGATGTCATGACCGGAACGGTTAATTTCGGGAGTGATATGGTCGGAACGGGATTGGTTGCAAACAGCAAGGGGTACATAGCTGGAGAAGATACGACGGGATTTGAGCTTGGTATTATTGAAGAAGCTTTAGGCTTTTTGTGAGGTGATACCATGATGTTTGAAGTAAGCGGTAAGTTTAAGAATGTTGGTGGTTGGCTACCTTTCAGGAAGGTTGTAGAGGCGCACAACGAGAAATTTGCAATCGAGAAAACGTATTCCCTTATTGGTAGCAACCACAAGGTAAAAAGAAACCTCATAAAAATCGAAAGTGTAAAGAAGGTTGAGGAGAAGGCTGAGTGATATATATGGAAAAAGAAGAAGTTTCAAGAAAAATTCAGGAGAAACTCATGGTTCTCCAGCAGTTACAGAGCGAGGGCGAGGCAATTCAGAGAAAGATTGTCGAGCTTGAGCTTGTCCAGTCAGAGCTTGACAAAACCATTGAGAGCCTTGAATATTTTGACTCTCTTGATGGTAGTGTTGAAGCCCTTATGAATCTTGGCGGTGGCGTATTTGCTTACGTTGATGTCAAGGATTCAAAGAAGATGCTTGTGGATGTTGGAGCGGGAGTAATTATTGAAAAGGAAGTCAAGGATGCAATAGAAACTCTCAAGAAGAGGAAGGAAAACATCCAGCAGAACGTTTCGCAGTTGGAGCAAGCCCTTCAGCAGATTGTAAACCAGGCAGAAAAGATTCAGATGGAGATTGCCGAGCTCTCGAAAGAGAGTGGTAAGTAATGTTCAAATTTCTAAAAGAAAAACTCAAGTTTTTTAGAAAGAAAGTTGATGAGGAAGTAGAAGAGAAGGATGAGGTAGCTGAGAAAGTAGAGGAAGAAGTAAGTGAAGAGGAGATAAAAGAAGAGAAAATTAAAGAAGCTGAGGAAAAAGTCGAAGAGGAGAAGGTAGTAGAAGATAAGAAACCGGTAGTAACAGAGGTTGTTAAGAAGAAAGAAGAGGAAGAAAAAGTAGAGGAGAAAAAAGGAAAGATCGGTCTTAAGGAGAAGGTTACCGCTCTTGTACTTCGCAGGGAAATTTTAATTGATGAAGGAAAGCTTGACGAAATTCTTCCTGAGCTCGAAATGATTCTTCTTGAGAGTGATGTGGCTTTTGAGGTTGTTGAGGAGATCTCTTCGAGACTCAAGGAGAGGCTTGTTGGTAGGAGAAAGAAGATTGGGGAAAGACTTTCAGATATTGTGTTGGATGAACTCAGGACAATTATCAAAGAAATTCTTGATACCAATCAGTTTGATTTTGATGAGTTTGTGTCTTCAAAACTCAAGGAGAAGAAACCCCTCAACATAATTTTTGTTGGTGTTAATGGAACTGGAAAGACAACAACCATCGCAAAAATTGCAAAGAGATTGATGGACAATGGCTACAGTGTTGTGCTTGCTGCAGGAGATACTTTCAGGGCTGGAGCCATAGAGCAGCTTGAAGAACATGCAAACAGGCTTGGGGTCAAGTTAATCAAACACAAGGCTGGAGCAGACCCGGCAGCAGTCATCTACGATGCAATAAAGCATGCCGAGAGTAAAGGGATCGATATCGTGCTATCCGATACTGCTGGAAGAATGCACACAAAGAAGAACCTCATTGATCAGCTTGAAAAGATAAAGAGAGTTACAAAGCCAGACCTGACAATATTTGTCGATGAGAGTATTGCCGGCAACGATGCTGTTGAAAGAGCCAGAATGTTCAACGAAGCGGTTGGAGTGGATGGTATAATCCTGACAAAGCTCGATGCAGACCCCAAGGGTGGGACAGCCATTTCGGTAAGCTACGTTACAGGAAAGCCAGTCCTCTTTGTTGGTGTTGGGCAGGAATACGACGACCTCGTCAAGTTTGACTCAAAGTGGTTGATCGAGAGGATTTTTGAATAAGATATAAGCGCATATACCATATTGCGCTGAGCGAGAAACCAATCGACGCCAGAATAATGCCAAGTCCGGGAACCACCATTATCGGGAGCACAAAGAATGTTGTAATAACAAGAATTGCTGAAACATCAAGTAGATTTCTTGCAGCGAATTTTATTCCCTGAACAAGAGCGTCAAACACGCTGCAGTTTTCAGCTATAAGCACAAAGCGAGATGGTATGGTTAGGACACTCACAGTAAAAATGGCTAAGCTATATAAAAACTCAACGACATAACTTTTCTCAGTTATAAGCTGGATGGTTGAAAAAGGCATGATTATCGAAATCAATACCATCGAAATCAGTACTTCAAGCGCAATAATTCTTGGTGTGTACAGAAAGCCACAATCCATAAACGTGGAAAACTTAAACGTTCCTTCGGTGTTAATCTCCATCGACACTCCGATTATGCCAGCTATAATGAACTCGACGATGACAAATATCATGCTACCGAACAGTATAAAGACAAAAATAGTTCTCTGTATGTCTTCCATTAACAAGTTTGAAAATTCTTCAGCGATTTCCTCGGGCTGACCCTGGGCAACATCCAAAATTTTGTCTGGAGGGATTATGGATAGTATGGCTGCAATAAAGAACATGTATATCACAACTATACCTAGAAAAATTATTCCGATCATCATTGGATTTCTCAGAAAGAGTTTAAATCCAGGCACGATGACGTCACGCACGAGCTGCATGTAGAATGTTGCTGGAATTAGGAAATAAATATGTTTGGGGAATATTATGAAGGTTGCATTGCTAAGACCCGAGGAATATATTGAAAAGTCGGCAAATCTACTAAAATCTAGAGGCTTCGAAGTAGTTGTAGCACCTTTTCTTAAAATAGTGAGAAACGAAGAGGGAATTGAGAGGCTGAAGACTGTAAAGGACTTTGACACAGTGATTATAACAAGTCAGACCGCTGCAAGGATTGTTGCTCAGCATAGTCCAGAAATTTTGAATGGTAAAAGAGCTATTGCAATAGGTAAGAAAACGGCGGGAGTTCTCTCTGAACTTGGGATAAATCCAGATTTGCCGAGCAAGTACGATTCTGCAACGCTTTATCACGAGTTTGTGGATGAGCTTAAGGGTAAGCGGATTCTGATCCTGAGAAGTGATAAGGGCGACCCAATACTCCTCAAACTTGCTGAAGTGGCCGATATCGAGGAAATTGTTCTCTACAGAATCGAGAGGGAATGGGGTGAAAGACAGAGAGAGCTCATAAAGCATGTTGCTCAGAGAAACATCGATGCAGTTGTTTTTTCGAGCAGTATGATGGTGAAGAGTTTCATGGAACTTGCGCATTCAATGGAACTCTTTGAAGATGTAAAGAGAGGACTGAACACCATACACACAGTGGCTATAGGCCCTCCAACAAAGAAAGTTCTCGAGGAATATGGTGTAAAAGCGGTTATGCCTGCTGAATATACTTTTGACGGCGTTTTGAAGTTGCTGATTGATCTGAGGGGTTCGCAATTCAGATTTTGAGTATGATGAATCTCTGTTGCTATTTTATTCCCGCTGCTTGCAAGACCCTTTCCGTGGGGAGGGGGGTAGTTCACTTCACATAGTTGATTGCGAATAGCCCAAATTGTTAAATACTATGCACACGTATGTGCACATATGGTAAAAACAATATCACTTTCAGATGAAGCATATAACCTGCTAAAAAGCATAAAAAGAAAAAACGAAAGTTTCTCAGACGTTATTAAAAGGCTTGTAGGGTGTAAAGGAAGACTCAGTGAAGTGCTAGACTTATATCCTGAGTTAAAAGATGTTAAAGAATTCGAAGAATCTATAGAAACCAATAGAAAAGTAATTGATGAACGCTTGGAGAAAGTCTTTAATGAAGTGTCTTGAACTCAAAGCATACTTTGCATTTTTAATGAATGTTTGGGGAGTTTTCAATGAAATGTCTTGATACGACTTATTTCATCGATATGATTAGAAGGCCTGAATCAATCAGAGAACTCACAAAAAACTTGACGCTGAAGGTATTCATGCTACGACAGTAGTGAATGTGTATGAAACTCTCTTCGGTGCGTTTGCAGTGAGCGGAGACAAGGGAAATAAAATGAGAGATAAGCTCACGAAAGTCTTCAGCAAGCTGGAGATTCTGAACTTTACTTATAGGGGTGCTGTTTTGGCTGCTAAAATCGGTGGAAAGTTAGCGAAGCAAAGTAGGAAAGTTGGACTTGACGCAATTGTTGCCGCAATAGCAATCAATAATGGATGCGAAGCTATAGTCACGAGAAATGAAAAGCATTTCAGATGGATAAGTGAAATAACCGATTTAAAAATAGAAGTTTATAAAATATAGTATGTTTTTATCTTCCTGTTACGACGCTGTCAAGAATAGCAACAAAAAATAAATAAAAGAAATACAATATATGCACCCCCAACTCAACCAATTAATAGAGTACATCAAATCCACAAAAGTCTTTCGGAG
Organism: uncultured archaeon; assembly: GCA_964652135.1. Lineage (GTDB taxonomy): Archaea > Halobacteriota > Archaeoglobi > Archaeoglobales > Archaeoglobaceae > CAZZAF01. The sequence continues at coordinate 194 of CAZZAF010000043.1, read as the reverse complement.
GAACAAGAAAAATATAGAGCTAAAGATATTAGCAGCACTATTATACTTCTTCGGCCTTTCTTTAAGGAAAACAAGCTTATTCCTATCTCTATTCGAAGAAATAAGTCACGAATCGGTTAGAATCTACTACCACAAACTAAAAGCAGTCTTAAAACCGGAAAAGAAGAAAAGAAGACTTGTTGCGATAGATGAAA
>CAZZAF010000042.1:12944-13023 GCA_964652135.1 uncultured archaeon | reverse complement strand
ATCTTTTCTAAAGCATAGATCTCAGGTTAAAATCGATTATATGATGTTAAAATCACATATCGGACAAATCTTTTCTAAA
>CAZZAF010000042.1:0-12844 GCA_964652135.1 uncultured archaeon | reverse complement strand
GCATAGATCTCAGGTTAAAATCGATTATATGATGTTAAAATCAGACTACAGTAGGATTGAAAGGACTGGCTGGTATTCGATGGAACAGAGGTTCTCTCTAGCGTTAAAATCAGACTACAGTAGGATTGAAAGCTGTATTCGCAAGAACAGGTTACAACAGTGTCAGTAGGTTAAAATTAAGCTAAAATTTTTGCAATACTCAAAAACTCCACAAGTAAAACCACTCTCCACCATAATTTACGAGCCTGCCACCATCTGGAAACTCGTTGCTGAGGGGTCGTATTAGACAGTCAGCTCCAACAAGCTTTGCGACTCTAATTATGTGGTGGTAAAGCTCCATTGGTGGTCTTATTGAATAAATCAGGCTAGCATCACGATATATCTCAAGTTTTGGATTTGTAATATCATCAGTAATGTATCTGATCTCTCCATCAGACTCCAGGTCAAGTATATCTACAGCAAAGACTTCTAACCCTTCTTTGGCTAGGAGCCTTGCAACAGTCCAGTTTTTGCCAATTCCCACCTCAACAACCTTTCCGCTGTAGTTCTTTGAAATATATCTGGCAATTATTTCTGGGCGCACATTTTTATAACTCTCTTAACAAACTTAAAAATGTGCTGTCAATAATCATTAGGGATTACAGTATTAAGGATTTTCAGGATATAGTGTCCATTGATCGCGAGGCATTTTCACCAAAAAATCCGACATATGACGTATATGTGTATTTAACATATGGCAGTGATTTGCTCGTTGCAGACATTGGTGGTAAGATTGTGGGGTATATTTCTATCATGGAGATTGGAATGGAGGCAAAAATTCTGTCATTTGCTGTTAAAAAAGAATTTAGGAGGAGAGGGATAGGTAACAGGCTACTTGATACTGCCATTAGAAGATGTAAGGAAAAAGGAAAAATAAAGATATTTCTTGAAGTAAGAGTGTCCAATGAGGCAGCACAGAGATTATACAAAAAAAAAGGGATTTGAAATCGTTGGAACGATCCCCAACTACTATTACGATGGGGAAGACGCGTATCTAATGGTGCTGAACCTCGCAGGGCAATAACTCGAGAAACTCTCTGATTTTTGGATTTCTCAGAATCTCTTCTGGTGGTGTTTCCTTAAATACTTCTGATATTCCCTTACACAGGGTAAGGATAGCTTTTTTATGCTCAGCTTTGCTTTTGTGGATATGCACTGGCTGTACACCAAGTTGATCATAGGCTTTAAAGTGCCCGTTAGCAATACCTGCTTCTTCGAAAAACCTTTTCATGTGGAACAACGTCAAATGCAGAAGTACGAGCTCTTCTTTGTGCATTTTAACCACCTTCTAGCTGGTTGGTAGCTTACAGAACTAGTAGAAAAAGTTTTTTGTAAGGATATACTGATACATACAATGACATACAAATCTAGTGTAATCAAAATATTTAAAATATGGTATTCTTATCAAAATCAATGAAGCTGTTGCTTAGCAGAAAGGACACAATGAGACTTCTCATACTGTCGGAGCTCATCATAAACAAGCAGTGCAACCAGAGAGATATTGCAAGGAAGTTTGGTCTTACGCCGCAAGCTATATCGGAACATTTTAAAGATCTCATTGCTGAAGGTTTTATTGTCGTTGTTCATAAAGGTTATTACGAGGTAACGGAGAAGGGAATTGAGTGGCTAACAAAAAATCTGCTTGACCTGCATTTATTCTCTGAGGAGTTGGTAAGGAAACTGTATTCGAAGTCTCTTGTCGCGATTGCTGTTGGAGATATTGTTGAGGGTGATCCTATTGAATACTGGTTCCAGGATGGATACATTTACGCAAAGAGAAAAGAAGGTGGCAATGGTGTTGCAATGACATCTGCAACCGATGGCGAAGATGTACTCATTAAACCAACAAGCGGATTTGAACCGCCAAAGAAGGGGGAAATAGTGGTTGTTAAAATCCCGGATGTCGGGGAAGGTGGAAGCAGGAAAGTGAATATCTCTGCATTCAGAGAATTCATTAAAAGCAGACCCAGAAGCATCGTGGTTGCAATAGGCATAGAAGCGCTGGTAGCATGCAGAAAAACCGGGATAGAGCCAATATTCTTTGGAGCCAAGGATGTTTGTGTTGAAGCTGCACATCACGGGAGCGGTGTAATCGTTGCTTGTACCGAAAGCATGGTTGACGATCTGTTGAGAAGATTAATCGAGGAAGAATTGAGATTTGAAATAAAGGAGTTTGTAGATTAGAGGGGTGAGATTAATATTGGTTTTGAGATATTATATCTAGTTTTGGTACAAAAAACGAAAAGGATAAAAACACAACTCCGACGGCTCGGGATAAATGCTAATTAAACTTTACACTCTCGATAAAATATTGCGGGGTCATGGCAGTATTATAGCACTGTTCAGCAAAAGATTTAAAACATGAGGATTTGATTGTTCTGGATTATCGAGGTGTCCACATGGAGATAAGGCTGGTTGAACTGCTGCTAACGGCGGAGATATATAATAAATTCAAGGAGCTGAGCGAAGACGATATTCCAAAGGAAATTAGGAAGCTATTCTATGGAAAGAATGGAATTTGCAGACCGTTGGTAGTGAAGGCTGACTTGGCTGCTAAGTTTATTGGAGATAGTAATGTGGATCAGATAATAAGAACGATGCCGTTCATAGATTTCAATACTTTCACAAAGCAGCTTAAACTTACGTCTTTTGAAATAGCAGTAAAATGGTTCGCGCAGAAGGCCGGAAAGGAGATAATAGAGAACAACCCGGTTCTGGCCTACTATTATGAGAACTACGATTCTCTAGGAGTTTCATACGAGGAGGCAAAGAGAAGAAACAAGCCAAAACACAGCGATAGAGAATGGCTCAAGAGTGTGATTGCAGAGTTTGAGAAGAATCCGGACACAGCTGAGATGCTTGGATTGGTCAGAATCTACTCACCAGAGGACATAAAAGTAGATCTTAGTGATGTCGCGCTGGATGATGATCAGATTGAAGAAATAAAGAAACTTGAAGTGGCTATTGAAGAACGCAACTATCTGAAGCGGATTGGTTTAACAGATATTGGCAAGCTCCTCTTTATTGGTCCTCCAGGAACAGGTAAAACGACAACGGCAAGAGCATTGAGTAAGAAACTCCATCTGCCTCTTGTTGAGGTAAAACTCTCTATGATAACAAGCCAGTACCTTGGTGAAACTTCGAAGAACATTGAAAAAGTGTTTGAGATAGCGAAGAGACTCAATCCGTGTATCCTTTTCATTGATGAATTCGATTATGTTGCCAAAACGCGAACGAGCGATGAGCATGCAGCCGTTAAGAGGGCAGTAAATACGCTGCTTAAGTCAATCGATGAGGTAAATCTCGTCGAGGACGGAGTAATTCTTATTGCTGCAACCAATCACCCAAGCCTGCTTGACCCAGCGGTCTGGAGAAGATTTGATAAAATTGTGGAGTTCCCTGAACCTTCAGAGAGAGTTAGAAGAAGAATCTTTGAGCTTACGCTGGAAAAGATTCCAGGCGAATACGATATTGATGAGTTGGTTAAAATTACGGATGGGTTTACCGGTGCGGAAATAAAGCTTGTGATAAGAGAGGCAGTCCTAAAAGCCCTGCTGAAAGGTAGAAAGGAAATAACTCAGGAAGACCTGCGGAATGCTGTTGAAGACGTTAAAGCGAGGTTGCACCTCAAGAAATCCTACTGACTATGAAAGTTGTACTGCTTGGGACCGGTGACTCTCCGGGAACGCCAGTCATAGGTTGCCACTGTAAAACGTGTGAGGATGCTAGAAAAAATGGGTGGGAGAGAAAGCGCTTTTCAGTACTCATACAGAACAAGGGCAAAAACCTACTCATCGATACATCGCCAGATATGAGATCTCAGCTACTTTCTATGGGCATAGACAGAATTGATGCGGTGATATGGACACACTGCCATTACGATCATTTTGCAGGTTTCGGGGATTTTTATAGAGTGCAGAGCAACGTAAACGTTTACACCTCTGGCGAGGTACATGAAGATATTGGGAAGTACATGGAATTCATGAAATACAGGAGAATAGAGGTGGAAAGCTATGAGCCGTTTGAACTATTTGGCATGAAAATCACACTGTTCGATGTCAACCACCCACCGCTGAGGAGAAGTCACGGTGTGAGAATAGATTGCGGAGGATTTAAGGTTGTTATAAGCGGAGATACAAACAAAAATTTGCCAAGCAAGAGCCTTGCCGAGATGATGGATGCAGATCTCTTTATCGTTGAGGCTTTGGCTCCGGAAGGGTATAGGTTCAAGAAACACATGAATGCAAAGGAAGCTTTGCAGCTTGCAAAGGAAATAAGGGCTAAAAAAGTTGTTTTGACTCATCTGGGTCATTTCTTTCCACCCCACGATGTGGCGGTAAAGAAATATCCTCTCGGTAGCGATTTCCAGACTTTTCTTTTTGGTGAGGAGGCAACTCTGGATGAGTTCCTCTAGTCTCGGGCTCGATATTGGGGGTGCAAACCTCAAATTTGCAACTCCAAGCAAAGGAAAGATCATTTATTTTCCTATCTGGAAAAGATGGAAAGAGCTTGCGGATGTTTTGAAAAAAATCGACGATGAATTCAGGCCAGAGAGGGTGGGTGTGGTTATAACGGCAGAACTTGCGGATGTTTTTAAAAGCAAGGATGAAGGGGTTTTATACGTTTCAAGGGCTGTCGAGAAAGCTTTCCCCAACTCTGAAATATATTTCATGGACATCGATGGAAATTTGAAGGATAGAATTGATAATCCAAGGAATTTTGCCGCAAGTAACTGGGTGGCATCGGCAACTTTTCTCCTCAAAAACTATGATAACTTCGTCTTTGCAGATATGGGCTCAACCACAACGGATCTCATACCTGTAACTGACAAAATCATGGCAGCAAAAACAGATTATGAGCGATTGAAGAGGAAAGAACTCATTTACTTCGGTGTTTTGAGGACACCCGTGTTTTACCTACTTCCGGAATTTGACGTTCCGCTCGTTCCCGAATACTTCGCAATTACGGCTGATGCGTTCATTTTAACGGGAGATATTCAGCCATCGGATTACATATGTGATACGCCGGATGGTGGTGGAAGGGATAAAAAAAGCTGCATGCTCAGGCTTGCAAGAACTGTATGCTGCGATCTCGAAGAGGTGGACAGCGATTATATTATGGCAATTGCAGGTGCAGTGAAGGAAAAAATGGTTGAGAAAGTAGAGAGGGCAATGTTGGAGATCTCTGAGAGGTATGGGCTGGACAAGGTTATCGGATGCGGTTTGGGAGAATTCATTCTTGAAAGAGCAGCTAAAAAAGCTGGATTGCACTACATCTCTCTAACTGAAAAATATGGTGAGATGTCAAAGCTCTTTCCGGCATATGCAATGGCAAAGCTTGTTGAGGGGTTATGAGGATCGTAAAAGTTGGTGGAAGTGTAGCAGCAAGAATAGGGGAAGTTGTTCGAGAGTTAAAGGAAACTGGCGAGGATATACTCATTGTTCCTGGTGGCTGGGTTTTTGCAGACATGGTCAGGGAAATTGACAGCAGAGAAAGGCTGAATCCATCGCATGCTCACTGGATGGCGATTGCAGCGATGGAAATGTATGCGCATTATATCTCAAATTTTGGAGTGGACACAGTTGATGCTAACGAGCCAGCAGATATTGGGGTTTCAGGAGTAGCCGTTCTATTCCCATACAGACTTTTACGGAAAAACGATGAACTTCCCCATTTATGGGATGTAACATCTGATAGCATAGCAGTATGGCTTGCATCGAAGATTGGTTGCAGGGAAGTTGTGAAGGTGACGGATGTTGATGGAATCTATATCGGAGGAAATTTTATAGAGAGAACCACTGCATCCTTCCTTATAGAAAACAAAATCCAAACATGTGTTGATCCTTACTCTCCTCGCTTGATGAAGGATTCTGGAGTCGATATGTTCGTCTGCAACGGAATGGTGAGAGGAAGGGTAAAAGGTTATATAGTGAGAGGAAGAGCCAAAGGAACGCTAATTGAAGGAAAATAGGAGGGGTGTGGATGGACATACACCACTGCATCACGTGTGGAGCTAACCTGGTAGGAACGAATTATGTTGCATTTCCCTGTCCAGCATGTGGAGAGATGATATACAGGTGTAAAAGGTGCAGAAAGCTTGCGAACCCGTATAAATGTGAAAACTGTGGTTTTGTAGGCCCATGAGGTGATAGAAATGGCCAATGTGGTAATGAAGTTGAAGGTAATGCCAAACGACGTGGAAGTAGACCTCGAAGCTTTGAAAGAGAAAGTAAAGGAAGCAGCTCCAGAGAAAGTGGAGATCAGAGACTTCGGAATTCAGCCAATTGCTTTTGGACTGAAAGCTCTGCTCGTTGCCGCAGTTATGCCAGATGAGGAAGGTATCAGTGACGAGTTCGTTGAGAAGATCCAGCAGATTGATGGTGTCGAAAGCGTAGAGGTAGAATCCGTAGAACTTGTGTAATGTGATGAAGCCCGTTGTAATCGTAACCCCGCCCCTAGGGGCAAATTCTTACCTATTAAAAGCTGAGAAGCCGGCTCTGATAGATGTGGGCGGGGATTCCCAGTTCCTTGTTAAAGCTTTGGGGAAGTATGTGAATCCGAAGGATATTGAATTTATTTTTCTTACTCATTCTCATTTTGATCATGCCACTGCAGCTGGCGATTTGAAGGATTGGTTTGGCTGTAAAATAGTTATACACGAGAAAGAGTACGAACTTTTAAGATCTCATGCGTTTTCGTCGCCATTCTTTGCCAAACCATTCGAACCGGATGTGCTTGTGAAGGGTGGAGAAGTCTTCGACCTGGGTGGAATAACGCTTGAAGTAATTCATACGCCTGGACACTCTCCTGGTAGCATTTGCCTGTATGAGGCTGAAAAGAAATGGCTTTTCAGTGGCGATACGGTTTTCCCACATGGAAGCTTTGGCAGAGTCGATCTGCCCGGGGGAGATGCTTTACAGTTGATTCAATCTCTTGAGAAGCTCGCAGAACTCGATGTGGAAAATCTTTATCCGGGGCACGAAGAGATAGTGGAAGGAAATGCAGCTGAACACATCCAGACATCTTTGAGAATTGCGAAACGAGTTTTGTTCTAAACTTTCCAGTGGCCTGTTGGTTTTTGTCTGTAGGGGTTAATAAAAAAGAGAATAGAATTGGTTATTCCGCAGCTTCTCTGAGTATTCTGTAGTATTCGAGTCTCTTTTCTTCAGGCGGTGGTGATGTAATCAGGCTTACAATGATTGCCACTGCTATGTTAAATACGAGTCCTATCGTTCCAGCCATTGCAGGATGGAAGATCAGTGGGAATCCGAGCTTACCACCTATCTGTTTTGCCAGCAACACTGTTATGATCGATCCAACAATTATACCACTGAGAGCACCCTGTCTGTTGATCCATGCCCTCTTTGTTGGGTATATTGCCTGAACAACTGCCGGAAGGAACTGCAAACCACCTGCACAGGCTATGGCAGTTATGTCAAAGATAAGACCGGGCTTTAATACGGCAAGATACCATCCTATAAGTGCCCATGTTATGAGCAGAATTCTGCTCACCAGAACAAGCTCTCTTTCTCCAGCATTTGGCTTTATGTATTTCTGGTAGACATCTCTTGTCAGGATGAGTGATGTGGAGCCCAGGAATGAATCAAGTGTTGACATTGCCGCTGCTGCAGCACCGGCAAGCAGGAAGCCGGCGAGAATCGGGTGGGTGAAGCTGTAAATCATGTATGCCATGACAGCATCTCTCGAACCGAATGCCTTTATCAGCTCGGAAATGAATCCCGGCTCAATGACTCCTGGAACACCCTTGGCATTCAGCACAGCTGCTGCAAGCCCGACAAATGCTGTTGGTATATAGTAGCTGCTCAGGTATGCTACGGTTCCAACACTAGACCACTTGATCGTCCAGGTGTCTCTGGCAGCATAGTACTTAATCCACAGGTGTGGGAGCAGCATAAGTCCTGCGCCATAAACCACGATAAAGCTCAACAACATTTCCGGCTTCCAGGTCATAACGAGCATCTTGGGATTCACTTCCCTAACAGCGTCCATGAGCTGTGGGATACCCTGCGGGAAGAACTTGAACGTTATCAGCAGGCCAGCAATCCAGACTCCAATGTACATCCAGACTCCCTGCAATACGTCTGTCCAGTAAGCAGCCCTTAAACCACCAATTATCACGTATATTGCTGCTATCAGAATAAGTACAAGTGAAGCGGTTTGGTACGGGATGTGTCCTCCACTACCCACTGCCAGTATAATTCCCAGACCTATTGCCTGAACAACTATGTATGCGATGACGAAGAGTGCCTGCACAAGGGCAGTTATCAGTCTGATTGATTCGCTCTGGTAGTAATCTGCAAGTAGATCAGCTGGAGTGATAAACCCTTTGGCTTTACCCAGCAGGAATACTCTCTTTCCGTAAAGGTAGCCCCATACACCTGCAAGGATCACCCAGGCCATTGCAGCAATCCAGAAAGATATGCCTGCTGATGCGTACACAGCCACACTCGTCAGAAATGCAAATGCACTATGATATGTGGAGGCAATAGCAAGAAACACAACTATAAGCCCAGCTTTCCTGCTCAGAACGAAGAAGTCTTCGAGATTTTTCTTGAAACTCCTGCCGGCAACATATCCTATACCAATACATAGCAGACAGTATACAATGATTATTGCCGTTGTGATTGCCCAGACTTCCATCTATGTCACCTCCAGGCCATCTTGGCAGCAGCCACAACAATTGCCAAACCAACAATCCACAAAACAAGCGAATAGAAGTATGTAACGCTCAATCCACACACCGTTGGTTCTGCGCTGTTTACAGCATAAACGGCAAAAATCAGGGCATAGAATCCCACGAATGCCGCTGTCAAAGCCAGATCTATTGGTCTCCTAAACCCCAGATGGGAATCGATTTCATCTATCACTCTCCGGGTCATAATCCACCTCCAGAATTTTATTTTACTTTCCAGCTCTCAATCTTGCAGTCTCCTCATAATCTACAACCAACTCTCCGTCTCTCTCAACAATTTTAACCAAATAGTTTCTGTAAGCAGAATCTATGGAGACTTTCCCATCCTTGACATCTTCCAAAACAAGATCTGGATCTCTTTCTGCGGGATCTCCGTAACCTCCGCCTCCGGGCGTGTTAATAACAATGGTATCTCCTTTATTCAGTATCGCAGTATCTTTTCCAGAAAGAAGCAGTTTTTCACCGTTAGCTTTCAGTATGTAGTGTTCACCTAATGCCCCGTTATGCCCACCATTTAGGCCCCATGGACTGGTTTTAACTCTCTCAGCCGTTATGGACAGCGTGGCTCTTGAAAGCGCTTTAAATGCTCTTCTTATTCCCAGCCCACCTCTGAACTTGCCCGCTCCTCCGGAATCATCTCTCAATGAATACTCCATCACGAGTATTGGATACTCGTTCTCGATGATTTCAACTGGTGTATTCATCGTGTTCGTCATATTCACATGCACACCATCAACACCATCCTTCGTTGGCCTTGCACCCATGCCCCCTCCAATGGTCTCATAGAATGCCCACGACTGTCCGTTGTAAACACCACCCATTACCACGTTGTTCATGCTGCCGTGAGATGCAGCGGGAACCCTGTCTGGAAAGATATTCGACAGTGCCTTTAGAAGAACATCCACAATACGCTGGGACGTTTCGACATTGCCTGCAGCCACTGGAGCTGGTTTTACAGGGTTTACAATAGTCCCTTCCGGAGCATAGATCTCAACAGCTCTGAAGAAACCATAGTTCATTGGAAGCTCAGGATCTAGAACTGCTTTCAACGCAAAGGATGTTGCTGCAGCAGTAACCCCGTATACTGCATTCAAAGGAGCGTTTACCTGTTCATGTGTTCCTGAGAAATCTACCCTGAGTCTATCGCCCTCCACCTCAATTCTGGCATTCAGATTTACCAGCTCATCACCAAGCTCAAGGTAGTCAACAGCTTCATGCTTGCATTCGGGAATCTGGCTGATTTTGGATTTCAGATAATTCTCTGTGTACTCCAGGCTCTTATTCCATGCTTCGAGAACCTCCTTGTGGCCATATTTCTCTACCAGTTCCAGAACTCTCTTTGTGCCAACATTCAATGCAGCAATCTGAGCCTTCAAATCTCCAATTGTGCACTTTGGAACTCTTACATTGGAAGCTATTAATCTGAGAATTTCTTTGTCGAGTTTACCTTTCTTGACGAGCTTTGTAGGAGGGATTACAATACCTTCCTGGAAAAGCTCTTTTGCATCGCTGCTTATGCTTCCCGGAACGCTACCACCAACATCGACATGATGGGCTTTATTTGCGACGAATCCGAGCATTTTACCGTTGTACACAACAGGTTTGAGCAGAGTAATATCGTTCAGATGTGTTCCTGCGATATATGGATCATTTACAACGATTACATCACCATCTTCAACATCTATCCCCTCTCTTTCAAGATATTCAACTATGTTCATCGCTCCAATTGCCATGCTGCCTAGGTGCACCGGGATGTGCTCTGCCTGGGCTATTAGCTCACCGGTAGAAGATAAAACAGCGCAGCTGTGATCCATTCTATCTCTGATGTTCGGCGAGTAGGCTGTATTCCTCAGGATTATTCCCATCTCTTCTGCAATGTATGCTGTGGAGTTTCTTATCACTTCGATAGTGATTGCATCCATAATCAGTCCCTCCTGATCCTTATGCTGCGATATCGATCCACAAAAGCCAGATAATCTGGAGGAACAACAATTGTAGAATCGTACTCCTCAATAATGGCTGGCCCCTCTATTCTTGCCCCGGCTTTTAGCCTGTCTCTATTGTAAATGGGTGTATTCACCCATCCCTCGCTGAAGTAAACCTGTCTGTATGTTTCCGGTTTTGGTGAGTATTCTTCTTCGCGTTCAGCTTTTATTTCTGGTTTGGATACTATACCGATAGCTGTGACCCTCAGGTTGACTAGTTCAACCTGCTCTTCAGGAGAGCTAAAACCGTAGAGAGCTTCATGCTTTCTGTGAAACGCATTTACACACTCTTCCACACATCCTATCCACGGGACAGTGATCTCATACGCCTGACCCTTATAACGCAGATCGACCTGCTGGATTACCTTTACTTCAACATTCTCAACGCTGACTTCTCTGATTGCTTCGTCGGCAAGCTCACCGAATATTCTTTCAATCTCGTCCTCTTCGACCCTATCCGCCGGTTTTATAATACTTCTTACTTTATCTGCTCTGTAATCTGAGAGCAAAAGCCCCAGTGCAGAAAACACTCCTGTACAGAGAGGAATCAGCACAGACTTTACATTCAATTCTTCGGCAAGCTCCACGCCGTGCAAGGGTCCAGCTCCACCAAAAACGTACATCGTAAAATCTCTGGGGTCGTAGCCTCTCTCTATCGTAACCATTCTCAATGCCTTTGCCATCACTGTGTTTGCCAGTTTTATTATGCCAAACGCTGTCTCCTCCATGCTTATTCCAAGTTTGTCTGCAAGCCTGGATATTGCTTCTCTAGCCAAATCTTTCCTCAGCTTTAGTGTGCCTCCACTGAGTTTGTCGCTTAACCTACCGAGAAAGAGGTTTGCATCTGTGATGGTTGGTTCGGTGTTTCCCCTATCATAGCAAGCTGGCCCAGGATCAGCTCCGGCACTTATTGGCCCAACTCTGAGCGCCCCACCCTCATCAACCCATGCAATGGTCCCTCCTCCAGCACTCACTTCTGCCAGATCAATAAAGGGGAATCTGACAGGATAACCAGATCCCTTTACCAGGCGTCCTGCATGAACTTTGCCACCAACCTCATACTCTGAAGTCACTGTTGGCTCATGGTTTACGACTGTGGATGCCTTGGCCGTTGTTCCACCCATATCAAATCCGATAACCATTGAATCTCCAACAACTCTCGAATAGTATGCAACTGCAACAGCTCCTGCAGCAGGTCCAGACTCTATGAACGCTGCCGGCCTCTCGATAGCGTAATCTAATGTGGAGATTCCACCGCTACTCTGCATCACAAGAAATCTGCCCCTGAAACCCTCATTTTTCAGTGTTTCAACCAGATTGGTCAGATATTCTGACATTAGAGGCTTTAGAAATGCGTTTATCACAGTTGTGCTGGATCTCTCATATTCCTTGTACTCTGGATCTATTTCATGGGAGGTAATTACTTCGATACCTGGACATTCTTCCCTAATGATTTCTTTAGCTCTTTTTTCGTGTACAGGGTTCCTGTAGCTGTGCAGAAATGATATTACTGCGATCTCGTATCCTTTGCTGCATATCTTTCTGGCAATCTTACGTAGTTCTTCTTCATCAAGCGGTGTGATAATTTCTCCCTTTGGACCAATTCTCTCCTCAACCTCGTATCTGTCTCTTCGCCGCACTATTGGCTTCGGTTTTTCAAAGAACAGATTGTACAGCTCAGCCCTTCTTTGCCTCCCTATTTCGATAACGTCTTTGAACCCTTTTGTTGTTATTAGTGCGAGTTTAGGTGGCACGAGTCCTTCCTGGCCGAGAAACATGTTGGTACCCAGAGTGGTGGCATGGACGAGCATGTAGATATCCTGGAAATTCAGCTTGGCTGTCTTTACAGCGTTAAGTGCTCCTTCTGCAGGTCGTTTTGGAGTTGTTGGAACTTTTACTATGGAGAATGTCTTTGACTCTTCATCGAAGTAAACGAGATCTGTAAATGTCCCTCCTATATCGATGCCAACCCTGCAGCGCCCCATTTTGTACAACCCCTTTATGCTGCTACAAATTACTTGCACCTTAGTATTTTTTGGATTTTTTGTAATAGTATTTTATTCTAAAATTTTATTATTTAGTACTGGTGTTTGTTCTGTTGCTTCAC
>CAZZAF010000041.1:0-13175 GCA_964652135.1 uncultured archaeon | reverse complement strand
TGGTTAAATATAGGATGGTAATGGAGAGACAAAGGTGAAGTGATATGGACTGGGCGTTCCTCGAGAATGAGATGGAATACGACGGGTCACAATTAAAATCTTTATGGGCGTTCAGACAGCTTGGAATAAAAGAAGATAGCATAATCTCATTTATAGGACCGTGTAACGTTAGAGGAGAGCTGATGATTGATATGGAGGACTCCCTGCAAGGGGAGCGAATATACTCTCCAAAAATGCTGCACTTCATAGTTGAGCATTTTGATGAGGTAAGTATGCGACTCATCTGTGCAAGACAGCGTCTTCTCGCCTGTATAACCAAAGAACTCATTGACAAGACATGTGAAATCATAAGAGACGGTAATGATCTATACTGGAATGGAAAAAAACTAAGTGTGAGTATAGCAGCAGTTTCTCCTGTTTCTGCAAAAATTCACTTCGGAATAAATATAGAAAGCGACGAATATGCATCGCTCACGGAAATGGGATACAGCGACGTAAGAGAACTTGCAATAGAAGTTTGCAGAAGATATGCGAACGAAATAGAAGATATAGAGGGGGATATTAGAAAAACAAGACCAATTGGAAGTTTCTAAGATTTAATTAAAATTTTAAAATTTAAAAAACAAATTTACTGCTTTGCAAGTGTAATCTCAATCGTTGAAACGTTCACTTTTCTTCCCTGTTCGGAGTCGAGCTCTTCCGTGTCGATCTTTATGCTTTTCACGCCAACGTTTGGCAGGAATCTGTTTCTGACGATCTCTGCCACGTCAACAGCCCTGCTTATTGCCTTTCCTCTTGCCTTAACCACTACCTCCTCAGCACCCTCATTGAACTGGGTCAGGGTTGCCAGCACATAGTTCATAACGGGCTTGTTGCCAACATAGACTACATGCTCCTCTGCCATGCTTTGTTCACCTCCTCGCTACATCCAAAAATAATATCGCTATTTAAATTTTGCTGATAAAGAAGACTACATGTAGAATTAAAAACTTTTTAAGCACATCTCACCTTACTTACTCTTTCCTAGGGAAAAATCTATCGAAGTAACTGCTGTAAACCATTGAAGAGAACGAAGTTATTGTCCTCTGGCTGAACACAGCCTTTACAACAGTCCCTGCCTTGCGGGTATCAATTCACATATTGAAAGATATTCATGAAGTATTCAGAATACATATCCCGAATTTTTGTAGATCCGGGGAGTCAGATTTTCGCTTTCATGGAGTTTGACGACATGCAGGTTTTCCTGCACCGAGCAAAATGGAAAGAAAACAAAAATACCTATAGACATTTCATCGAGGAAAAGTAAAGTTTCAGGGTTTATAGGAAATGCTAAATAAAGCTAAATATTAAATTCTGATTGCTCCTCCTCACCTGCCCCAAATCGACTCACTACCACAGATAGACTAAAAAGGTGTTAGAGTAAAAAGCACTGCACGGCAAACCTTAAACAAACCAGAAATTGTCAAATAACATACCAAGATAATATGCACTCCTCAGTAAGCTCGAAGAATGATAGAAATCAAGATAACCGAGAAAAACGTTCCAGCAATCGCTAAGGATAACAATAAGTCAGTTTCCGGCTGAAGATGAAGAGTTTACCAGAAAGGATAAAAGAATCCCCGATATACTCGGGAATTCAGATGGAACGGTAGAGCTTAAATGGAGAAACGGCAGATGTAAAATTTGCGTGAGGTTCAGGATGATGGTAAAAAAGTGGGAAGGAGGTTCAGAAAAATGATTTTCGATGACATTGGTAGTTTTCCACTTCCTGAGGGAATAGACAGAGAGTGGGTCGTTAAAAACCTGAACACAAAAGAGTATGAAGAAATGGTTCAGAGAGTTTTCCTAATGAAGGTTAAGGCTGGCGTCGAGTGCCCCAACTACCCTCAATTTCAGGAAATGGTAGAACAGTTTATGAGAATAATAAGAAACCCTGAATTTCAGGAAAGTGCCTATCTTGTTTCAAAGGAGTTTGCTGTAATAAAGGAGCTTGAAGCCATCGAGAAAATTGATTATGACGGACCAGTAAGAGTCTGCGTAACAGGTCCATTTGAGCTGTATTACAAAGAGTTCGGTGGAGTAATCTACGACGATGTACTTGAGAACATCGCGATTTCAGTATCAAGGTTTGTTGAAAATGCTCTAAAAACAAAGTTAAATGTTAAGTCAATCAGCATTGATGAGCCGAGTCTGGGAACAAATCCTGAATTGCAACCGACTCCTGAACAGCTAAAGCTGGCATTCGAGCATCTTGATTTTGAAGTTGATATTCAGGTTCACCTGCACTCACCACTCTACTACACATCCCTCCTCGATGTTGAGGAGATAGACGTTTTCGGCATAGAAGCTGCAAAAGATCCAAAAGCCCTCGATTTTGTTGATGCCGAAGAGTTAGACTCCTACGATAAAAAACTGAGAGTTGGAATTGCGAGGAGTGATATAGATTCGATTATAGCCGAATACAACCAGCTCCACAAAACCAACGCGTGGGGAGATGTAAAGTTAATAGAGGATGCTATAAAAGAAATGGAGAGCATGGAAGTAATAAAGAAGAGAATCGAGAACGCATACGCGAAATTCGAAGACAGAATAGCCTATGTAGGCCCGGACTGTGGTCTCTTCAGTTTCCCAAACCAAGAGTGTGCAGCACTGTTGCTCAGCAATATAAGAAAAGCCCTAGACGAATTCCGCGGGGTCTAATATGGATTACCTGAGCTTCTTCCTCACATCTTTCACAACATTCTTTGTGATAATAGATCCACCTGGCAACATCCCGTTTTTCATTACCCTAACAGACAGACTCCCCCCAGAAGTTAGAGAAAGAGTTTCCAAGAAATCCACAATAATCGCCGCTTCCTTGTTATTATTCGTTGCAATAGTGGGGGACCTATTCCTGAAATTCTTCCATGTTTCGATTAACAGTCTCAGAGTTGCTGGAGGTATCCTTCTTTTCGCCGTATCCGTTGATATCCTCATGGGGAGCATGAGAAAAGAGACATACACAAGAAGGAGTATAGAGAATATCGATGTTGACTCTCTTGCTGTTTTCCCGATAGCACTACCACTTTACACAGGTCCCGGAGCTATAACGGCTGCAATCGTATTATCTTCGGAGGCATCAGATATAATAATGAGAGGAATCGTAATACTGAGCATAATCCTCGTGTACATTATTGTCAGGCTCACACACATCTACAGCGAAAAGCTACTATTCCTTCTCGGAAAGAGCGGTTCAGACATTATTGCAAGACTTATGGCAATCTTTCTCGCAGCAATAGCTGTCGAATTTGTCTTTGTTGGAATTGAGGGCGAAATCGCCCGAATAATGGAGGAGTTAGGATAAATATCCCAAAATGTAGGGAAAAAACGCCAGAGAGCCTAAAGATTGCAAGGGATCCATAAAGCCACTGTGGAGAGGGCGATACTGTACCAGATAAAACTTTTTATTGTTGAAGAAGTAATCGAACTTACAGAAAGACTGGATAAAAGTACAGCGTTGCTACACTGACTGGAGGGCAAAAATACGGGGCTTGACACAAACAGATCCCATAGACCAGAGGTACTGCAGGGCACTAGCTGTCACAATACTGGCAGGTGTTAGGGATGCGTGAGGGAAGACCCGTAGTAGGAGTTGGAGCCGTAATAATAAAGGACGGGAAAATTCTTCTTGTAAAAAGAGGCAATGAGCCAAACAAAGGGAAATGGTCAATTCCTGGTGGGCTGGTTAACACAGGCGAGAGCCTGGTTGATGCATTGAAAAGAGAAATTATGGAGGAGGTTGGACTTGAGATAGATGTTGATGATGTTGCGTGTGTTAGTGAAGAGGTCTTCAGAGATAATGGCAATGTAAAATACCACTACATAATAATCGACTTCTTTGCAAACATTACTGGCGGGGAGTTGAGAGTTGGAAGTGATGCTGTAGATGCCAGATGGGTCAAACTCAACGAAATAGACTCCCTCGATGTTGTCGATTTTGTAAGGAAGCTCGTGAACAAGATACTCAGAAATGAAGAAGGCATTTACCTGAAATAACCAATCACTCTGCCTCGCTATAGGGTGTTGTCATAAGCTGCCTTATTTTCTTGGCAGTTTTTCTGCCAATTTTAGGAACCTTCAGAAGCTCTTCCTCACTCGCAGTTGCTATCTTCTCTATTGTCTGAAAGTGCTCAAGCAAACTTTTTGCAAGAACCGGCCCGATGTCTGATATCGCAGAGACAATATATTCCTGCTGCTCTTTGAGGGTTCTCTTGGTCTTTCCGGCATGCAATGAGACCTCTCTGTCCTTCATTTCCTGTTCTCTCCTCGCTATGGTTGCTATCATTTCTGCTGTTTCCTCCGGTGAAGAAGTCTGAATAACCGGTATACCGAGATCCACCGCTATCGTTGCCAGAGCGCCTCTTATGGCGTTTGGATGGATCATCCTTTTTCCATACAGGTTGTTACCCTCAATTATGAGAACTGGCTTTGAATAAGATTTCTTGAGTTTCAGGAGCTGGGCAAATAGGTCCCTCTCCTTGTTTATCAGACTCTCCAGGAAATCTTCGGCTGTCTTCCTCTCTATCGCAACCCTGTCACTCACAACGTAATCTGCAACATCTAGATTCTGGACTCTGACAGCCAAACCCATCTCATACAGTTTTTTGACAACACCCGACTTTGATTCTCTCGAATCAGCATAAACAACAATGGACGGTATTTTTATATCACCGCTGGCAAAATCTTCAAGACTTTTCTGCTTTCTGTCAATTGCTCTTCTTTCTGCCATGATGCTCCGAAGCTTGTCTCTGAGTTCGTAGAGCCTGTCGTACATCATCCTCTCTTTCCTTATGCTGGCCCAGTAGTATCCCTCATCCCTTGTTCCCTTCGTGATCAGAACGACTATTTTTCCTTCTCTCGCTCTTCCCGTTCTACCCTTTCTCTGGATGGCTCTAATCTCTGAAGGCACGGCTTCGTAGAAAACTACAAGATCTGTGGATGGAATATCAAGACCTTCCTCACCAACAGATGTTGCAACGAGAACATTTAGCTCTCCATCTCTGAATTTCTGTATCACCTCGATCTGTTCCTTCTGCTTCATTCCCTTGTCATTGGCTCTGCTTGCCTGACCAACAAATCTCGAAGCCCTGACACCCTCAATCTTTTGTAGTTCTTTGGCTATTATTTCGGCTGTATCTCTAAAATTAGTGAAAACAATGATCCTCGAATCGGGATTGCTTTCAAGTTGCTTTTTGACGATCTTCTTCAGCTTTTCAAGCTTCGGGTGATCTACCTCACATTTCAGGGCTTTTAAAACAGCTTCTCTGAAAACAGGATCGTTAATTATGTTCTTCGCTGCCTTGCTACCACCTCTTGACCGGGCTTCCGTTACAAGCCTTTTCAGATATTGCTTCAACGCATCGAGCCCCTGTGTTTCAATAAGCTCTATACCGTGCTGAATTTTCATTATTTCTGCAAGAATTGATATTGCTTCGAAAAGCGTAGGATCTTTGGTCTCTGCCGCCTCGCTGTGCAACGCCTCTTGGAATGCCAGAAGTTCTTTTTTGCTCATGTCTTCTAGCTTTAAACCCTCAAGAACGCCCAGTTTTTCGAGTTTTTTGAATCTGAGCTCCAGAGTTTTCTGAAACTTTTCTCTTACCTCCTTGAGTTCTTCTGGCATCTCAACCTTTATCCACTCAATGACTCTCTCGTGAACGTATGGTTTTACATCGACGTCGTACTCTGTTCTTATCTCGATCTCTTCAATTCCGAGATTCTCAATAACCTCCTGAATTCTTTCTATATCGCTGCCAGGAGATGCTGTTATAGCGAGGACATGTGGATCCTTGCTCTGCTGGAAATACGTTTTTGCGATGAAAACGTAAGCGTAGTTTCCAACCGCCCTGTGGGCTTCATCGAAGGTAATGTGTACAACGTCTCTGAGAGATATTCTCCCCGCAAGCAGATCGTTCTCGATGACCTGCGGGGTGGATACAATTACCTGGGCTTTCTCCCACAGATCAGCCCTTTTTTCCGGAGAGACTTCTCCGCTGAGGGCAATAATCTCGTCTTCTGGAATTTTAAGGGTCCTTTTCAAGAATTCAGCATGCTGATCCACAAGCGGTTTTGTTGGAGCAAGAACAAGGGCTTTGCCGTCTTTATTGTGAAGACGTGAAGCTATAACAAGTAAAGCAACCACAGTCTTTCCCAATCCAGTGGGCAGGATGACAAGCGTATTATGCATTAAAGCTGTTGCGGCAATTGCAATCTGATACGTTCTTCTTTCAACAGTTTTCTCCTTTATCAGCGGATGATGTACGTATTCCACATCAGAAATTTGTGTGCGTTGTAAAAATATTTTGAGGTAGCCAGTGATTGTCCAAAAAGGAGAGAAGAGTTATTAAAACAGTATTTTCTTCAGCTCATCCCACATTGCATCCACTTTCTTCTTTGTTTCTTCATCCATCTCGACTGCATCTGGCCACTCTCTCTCGAATCCTTCTTCCTTCCACTTCTTAGTAGCATCTATACCCAGCTTTCCACCAAGATTCGGCCTGTAGGTTGAATGATCCAGCGAGTCGATTGGCGAGTCAGGTATAAGCACGACATCCCTTGCAGGATCAAAGCGGCTCATTACAGCCCAGATTACTTCCTGCATGTTGTGAACGTTCACATCATCATCGACTACGATAACGACCTTTGTAAGCGAAAGCATTCCCATTCCCCACAGTGCAAACATTACCTTCTTCGCGTGCCCCGGATAGCTCTTCTTTATCGAGACAATTGCCAGATTATGGAATGCTGCCTCTATTGGCAGATTCATATCGACGATTTCAGGGTGAATCATCCTTATAAGTGGCAGGAATATTCTCTCTGTTGCCTTACCAAGCCATGCATCCTCCATAGGCGGTTTTCCGACCACCGTTGCATGGTAAATTGGATTCTCACGATGCGTGATTGCGGTTATGTGGAACACAGGATATGGCTCCGGAGGAGTGTAATATCCAGTATGGTCGCCAAATGGCCCCTCAATTCGAAGCTCATCAACTTTAACGTAACCTTCAAGCACAATTTCGGCTGTAGCGGGAACTTGCAGATCTACTGTTTCACAATCAACCATTTTCACCCTTTCCTTCCTTATGAATCCGGCAAACATGAACTCACTTATGTTTTCTGGCAGAGGAGCTGTTGCGGCATACAAAATGGCTGGATCGACACCTATGGCAACGGCAACCTCGAGTTTGCCCTCGCCTTTCTTTGCAAGCTTTTTAAGGTGCATCGCCCCGTGCTTGTGAATCTGCCAGTGCATGCCTGTTGTTTTGCTATCAAAAACCTGCATTCTGTACATTCCGGCATTGAGTTCTCCTGTCTCAGGATCTTTTGTAATGACAACGGGGAACGTGATGAATCTGCCAGCGTCCTTAGGCCAGCACTTCAGAATCGGAAATTTGTCGAGATTTGGTTCATCCATGATCACTTCTTTGCAGGGTCCATTCCGGACTTTCTTAGGAATGAAGCTGACAACATCTTTGAGCATTCCGACACTCTTTATACCATCAAGAAGTGATGCTGGCCTTACCTTCGTCATCTCAACAAGCCTTTCACCAATTTCTTCAAGTCTTTCAACTTCCAAAGCCATTTTCATTCTCTTTTCTGTTCCAAAAGCATTCATTAAAACAGGAATATCATAACCTTTGGGTTTCTCAAAAAGAATTGCCTTTCCATTTCCTTTAACAGCCCTATCAGCAATCTCAGTCATCTCAAGAATTGGACTTACTTCATGCTTTACTCTTGCAAGTTCACCCTCGCTTTCGAGTTTGGCTATGAACTCTCTGAGATCCTCATACGGCATGATCAAAGCATTAAGTCCCACTTAAAAAACGTTTGCTCATTTATTCCTCAATCCCCCTAAGACGTGCAAGATAATAAAATCAAATTCTGTGTTTATTTTACATGCATCTCAAAAAAGAGGTAAAAAGAAAGAGGTAAAAAGTCGTCTATTTAGTTTATTCATTTGTTGTGTTTCTCCAGTAATTTGACATAATGGTATGGTGGAGTGAATAGCTTTTTTAGATAAACTACCAATTCTTCTTCGTCTAACCCCTCAAAAAAGTCTCCAGGATTCTTACCTTTCACAGAAGCTTTAACAGTCTGGAATTTTAAGGCCGTTCTTTCCAGTATTTTTAACATCTTATTTTCGCCAAATATTTCTCTAAGAAACTTTACATCGTCGGGTATTGGTATCGAACCTCCAAAATCTTTCCTAAACCAGTGACCAACCGTGTGGTAATATTCTTTAGGTAACCTGTCTATTATGTCCTGTATACTCATTCCTCTAGCTTTTCGTAAGATATTTAGATACTGCGCCACTGCTGGCTGATCAAGTCTATAAAGTCTCATCTTTGTGAAATACTCTCCAAGCATCAACTTTCTTGCTCCGGGAGATGCGCCCCAGTTTATCCTCTCAAGTTCTGCAAATTTACTGCTTGTTGCCTTTCTTTTCTCAAACTGCTCGATCTTTGTAACCTGACCAACAAAGTAATCCATTCTTTCCAGTTCATCAATAATTTCCACTACTTCTTCTGGTTCTTCTATAACCGGAATGGTCTCAGGATCCTGCCACAATTTGATGCCGCATTGAGGACATATATTTTCACCCACAGGATCATAAGGTTCCTCCAATTCTTTACCGCATTTCGGACAGATGAACTTCAGACCTTCCATTATAAGCTCATCTCTCTCTGGATGGAGCACAAACTCAACAGAAGCATGTCCATCCCACTGAACAACAACAATCTTTGGAAAACCATTTTCATACCTATCTACAACCTTAACCACCCAACCTTCCTTACTTTTCTTTCCAGAGATATCCCTAACTTTTACACCCACAAAGTTCGTTTTCCACCAATCCCTATTCTCCTCAGTTTTTGGCTTAACCCTGACTCGGTCAAGATAAAACCTGTATGCAACCCTCGTACTATCTCTTGCAAACATAAACACGGGATACCATGTTTTCATGTTTGAGACGACTATCATATTCCTCAAAACATAACCCTCATGGAAGATCCGGTGAATGTAGTAAAGATCCCTGATTGTCCAATCCTTTACTCCAAAGAAATAAAGAGCATCTTCTCTATGAAAACGTTTGAATTTTTCAGTGGTTATCCCCCTGAGGACAGAAAGAAACTCATCACTGGTTTCCGCTATAAACACCTCACCATACTTATCCGTAACTACTTCACGAGGTTCTACCTCTGGCAATTTTTCTTCTTTAACAGGTTCCCAATTGTACGGTATGTCTTTTACTCTAACTACCTCCTTTATACCAGCTCTCTTCTGAATGATATCAACAAACTCATCACCTTTCTCAATCATGACTGAGAAAACTTTTTTTGGAAAAAGGCTGTTTCTCATATTTATGACCACTGCTGCAGTAGTCCCTGTTCCTGCAAACGGATCCAGTACCAGATCACCATCTCTTAACTCAACCCTGTTCAACATTTCACCAACTAACTTCTCAGGATAAACCGCAGTATGCTTCCAGGGAGTCTGTTGAAGAGGTATTTTGACCACATTACCCAGCCCTTTCCGATAGATGTTGTTCTCGCTTTTAGCGAAAACCAAAACAGGCTCATAAGTATTTGTAAACCGATCTTTTACGGACGACGGCATATGATTGGGCTTATACCATATAATTACGTCCTCCAAAAGCCAGCCATCCTTAACCATATGATAGGCCAGCCGATAAGGAATTTGTAAAAGGTGAGATTTTCCGTATCGATTCAGATATTTATCTCCCACATTAAGAAAGAATATACCATCTTTGCGAAGTTTTTGTCTTAATTTATTGAATATTACAGTCAAGCGGCCAATATATTCCTCAGGTGTTTTTTCCTGCCCTATCTGTCCCTCAAAACCATAATTTCTCTGTTTCCAGTACGGTGGCGAAGTTATGGCTACAGCAATAGAGTTGTCGTCAAGTTGTTCAAGACATGCATAGACATCTCCATGCAGGATTCTGTCAGTCATTTCTACAACCCCTCTAAAAGTTACTCGCCTTCAGTATCCATGAACAGACAAAATCATAAAACCCTATCCAAAATAATTGGAGAAAAAAGTTTCACTACCTGAGGTTCAGTATTTTCGGAACATTCTCCTCGTATGGCGGATGTATTACTCCCTTCTCCGTTATCAGCGCCGTTACGTACTTCAGGGGTGTCGGATCGAAAGCCGGATTGTAAACCTTTACATCCTTCGGAGCTATGAGGCAGCTCTTGCACTTAATGTGGCAGTAGATCAACTCCTCCCTGCTCCTTTCCTCAATAACAACCTCATTCATTGTCCTGCTCCAGTCAAATGTTGTTTCAGGAGCGGCAACATAAAACGGAATGCCATGTTCCTTTGCAAGCACAGCAACAGTGTAGGTGCCTATTTTGTTGAATACGGCATCTCTAACTATTCTGTCAGCCCCAACTATGACCTTATCCACCATTCCCTTCTGCATTACAATGCCAGCCATGCTGTCAGTGATGAGAGTTACATCAATACCATCCTGCATCAGCTCCCATGTTGTCAGCCTCGATCCCTGGTTGAGCGGGCGTGTTTCGCATGCAATAACCCTGATGTTTTTGCCCTCTTCAACAGCGCTCCTTATCACTCCCAGTGCTGTTCCCCAGTCAACAGTCGCAAGCCTGCCGGTATTGCAGTATGTCAAAACAGTATCTCCATCCTCAAGAAGCCTGGCTCCATGCTTACCCATGAGCTTGTTTCTCTCAACATCCTCTTCGGCTATTTTTTCTGCCTCACTCAATGCGAGTTCTCTAACTTCCTCAACACTGCTTCCTTCCAGTGCCCTATTCAGAACTCTTTCGATGCCGTAGAAAAGATTAACAGCAGTGGGGCGAGTAGATGAGAGGTATTCGGCAGCCTTTTTCAGATGTTCTTTTATCTCTTCAACTGTCTTGAAATCCTTCTCATATGCTGCCAGAGCTATGCCATATCCACCTGCAGCCTCGAGGGCTGGGGCACCTCTTACAGCAAGTCTCTTTATCGCATCAGCAAGTTCCTCGATGGTTTTACATGAAATAACTTCGAATTTGTCCGGCAGAAGAGTCTGGTCGATCAGCTTCACGCAACCATCCCAGAATATTGTCCTCATATTTCCATAGAGGTTGCCAATGCTTTTATTTTTTATTCTTTCTTTATTTATGTTTATTACTATTCGTGTTTTAAGCTGAGCAAATAAGGGGGCTGAGGTGTTTGACTCACATAGTAGTTTCAATCAAAAATCGTAAAAACAAAAAATAAACAAAAAACGAGAAGAAATTAAGCCAGTTTCCTTGCTTTAGCAAACTCTGCAACGTTCTCTGCCTGGCTCTTGCTCCTCGCTTCCATCACGCTAACTGGTACCTTCTTGAAAATTTCCCCGTGGAGTTTGACAACGTCTTCCGGTGGCTTTGTTAGCAGGCTGACGACCACAATGACGAGCAGGGTTATGAAGAAGTTCACGAAGAACACTGGTATTCCGTTTAGAGCTGCACCTATAGATCCAAATATTCCCGGCGCATCTGGATTAAAAGACCATCCGTATATCGATGACTCAAGAATTACCTCCGATATCAAACCGTAGGCCATTCCAACAATTCCTGCCTCCTTTGTTACTCTCTTCCACCACAGGCTCAGGGTCAGGATAGGTCCAAAGCCAACAGCTAAACCTCCCCATGCAGTGGCGACCATTGCATAAACGATCTTGTTTCCGCTCATTGCATAATAGAGGGCAACTATTGCAAGGGCAATGACTACAAGTCTTCCAATATTAACCATCTGCTTCTTTCCAAGCTCCTTCCCGAGCACCTTGTGATACAGGTCCCTTGAGACGGCTGATGATGCCACAAGAAGCTGCGAGTCAGCAGTTGACATTATTGCTGCAAGGATTCCAGCTATAACGAAACCGGCCAGCCAGGAAGGCATCAACTCCAGCGCCATTGCTGGAATGATACGTTCTGGATCTTCAACATGAATTATTCCACCCTTGGCCAAAGCAAAACCGAGGAATCCCGCAAAGAATGCACCCCAGAGAACAATAATTGTCCAGATACCGCTGATAAATATTCCCGGCCTCCTTAACTTCCTGGGGTCTTCAACACTCATGTACCTCGTAACTATATGGGGCTGACCCAGATAACCAACTATCCAGGAGGCATAACCTATTGCAAAGACTATGGCTGCTAAGCCCGTTGCTCCACCAAACGGATGGAGGTGAGTCGGGTCTGCCTGTGCCATTATCTCTGTTGCTCTATCCAGACCACCAACACTCACTAAAGCAAGGATTGGGACTATTATCAATGTGGTAACCATAAACAGAGCCTGAACAACATCCGACCAGACTACTGCAAAGAACCCGCCCGTTAAAACGTATGCCGTGACTATAATGGCTGTTATCAGAATGGCGGTGTTTACGTCCAGATTAAACGCCTGAGCCAGAGCTTTACCTCCAGCGGCAAACTGGGCTGATACGTATGCTGTCATGAATACAAGGATTATTATCGCTCCAAGAATTCTGATGAGCTTGGTGTCATCCTTAAGCCTTGCTTCAAGATAGTCGGGGACAGTTATAGCTCTGAACTTTCCTGTGTAGATTCTGAGCCTCGGTCCTATCAAAACGTAGTCGGCAAGGGTACCAAACAGACATCCTATCGCTGCCCAGAAAGCTCCAAGTCCTGATTTAAATGCCTGACCAGGATAACCAAGCATCAACCAGCCACTGAAGTCACTTGCTTTATCACTCAGGGCAGCAGCAATAATGCGAACCTTCCTGCCACCTACAAAGTACTGATCCTCTGTCCTTGTGTACCTGCTCGCCCACCAGCCAATGTATATCAGAATTACCAGATAGAACAGAAATCCGATTAGAACACCGCTCATTTCTTACTCCTCCTCCAAAAGTTCCTGATCGTATCCCAGAATTTCATCAGTAACCAGATATTCCTTACCAGTTATTTTATCCCAGAAACCATACAAAACCATTACAACAATACCCAAAATTGTTGGAACCAGTAATGTCATCCATGCGGCACTGCTTAATCCCATCACCACACCTCCGCAAAACGCTCTGATTCCGTTGTAAATCATCCATATAAAGATGTTTCTATTTAGAACGATTTATCGAGATATACGGATAGACATTTATGTTAAAT
>CAZZAF010000040.1:0-13818 GCA_964652135.1 uncultured archaeon | reverse complement strand
TCATGATATTGTATATATTACTGGAGAGAAAAATGGTGTACTGGTTGAAATTGCAATCCAGTTTACAGATACTGAAATCGAGAATGTACTCACATTTGCAAACAATATCCATACTGTTGAAGGAGGAACCCACGCGGTTGGTTTTAGAGCTGGATTAACGAGAGCCATCAATGAATATGGAAGGAAGTATGTTAAGAAATTCAAGCCTTTCAGCGGCTCAGATATTAGAGAAGGTCTGACAGCGATTGTATCTGTAAAAGTTCCTGAACCGCAATTTGAGGGCCAGACTAAAACAAAACTGACAAACAGCGAAGTGAAAACAATTGTAGAATCCATAGTCTACTCTGAAATGCTCAGATGGCTTGAAGAGCATCCAAATGAGGCAAATAAGATAATTGAGAAGTGCATGCTCTCGATGAAGGCCAGGGAGGCAGCCAAAAGGGCAAGAGAGCTGGTAAGGAAAAAAGGAGAGATCTCGATAACGCTGCCGGGTAAACTTGCCGACTGTTCTTCAAGAAATCCGGAAGAAAGGGAGCTATTTATCGTTGAAGGTGAGTCTGCTGGAGGTTCTGCAAAGCAGGCAAGGGATAGAAGATTTCAGGCAATTTTACCCATTAGAGGTAAGATAATCAATGTTGAAAAGGCAGGATTGGCTAGAGTTCTGAAAAATGAAGAAATAAAGGCTATTGCATCCGCAATTGGAGCCGGGATAGGAAAGGATTTTGATATAACCAAGGCAAGATACAGACGAATTATAATAATGACGGATGCTGATGTGGATGGAGCTCACATAAGAACTCTCCTTCTCACGTTCTTCTACAGATATATGAGACCTCTGATTGAGCATGGTTACCTCTATATCGCTCAGCCACCTCTATATAAGGTGAAAAAGGGTAAGAAAACGTATTATGTGTACTCTGATCGTGAACTTGAAGATTTGCTCAAAAGAATTGGCGATGCTGAAGTTCAGCGATTCAAGGGTCTCGGTGAGATGAACCCCGAACAGCTATGGGAGACCACTATGAATCCGAAGAACAGGATACTCATACAGGTGACGCTGGAAGATGCAAAGCAGGCTGAACAGCTCTTCTCGATTCTGATGGGAGAAGATGTTGAAGCGAGGAAGCAGTTTATAATTGAGCACTCTAAGGAAGTTAAGAATCTTGATGTCTAGCTATAAAGCCTGGTGAGAAAGATGGAGCTGCTTAGAGAGATTAGTCAGGAGCTGAAGAGTTCGTATCTTGATTATGCAATGAGTGTAATCGTAGGAAGGGCTCTGCCAGACGTGAGAGACGGCCTGAAACCGGTACAGCGAAGAATACTCTATGCAATGTATGAGATGGGTTTAACAAGCAACAAACCTTACAGAAAGTGTGCGAGAATCGTCGGAGATGTGCTCGGTAAATATCACCCCCATGGAGATGCTGCAGTTTACGATGCCCTCGTAAGAATGGCTCAGGATTTTGCAATGCGCTATCCTCTCGTTGATGGGCACGGAAACTTTGGTAGCATTGATGGAGATTCACCAGCAGCGATGAGATACACTGAAGCGAGACTTGCAAAGATAGCTGAAGAAATGCTCGCAGATATAGACAAGGAAACTGTAGATTTTATACCAAACTTCGATGCCACACTAAAGGAACCATCTGTTCTTCCTGCAAGAATTCCAAATCTACTGATAAATGGCTGCAGTGGAATAGCCGTTGGTATGGCTACAAACATTCCACCGCACAACCTAAACGAGGTTTGTAATGCTATTATTGCCTACATAAAGAACCCGGAAATTACTGTTAGAGAACTCATGAAATACGTGAAGGGGCCGGACTTTCCAACCGGCGGCATTATCGTTGGTAAATCGGGAATTATCCAGGCATATGAGACCGGTAAGGGTAAGATAACTGTTAGAGGTAAAGTTGAGGTTGAAGATAATGCGATTATAATAAAAGAAGTTCCATACATGGTTAACAAGGCAAGACTCGTAGAGAAAATTGCAGAACTTATAAAAGATGGTAGACTCAGTGAGGCTAGAACAGTTAGAGACGAATCCGACAGAGAAGGTATAAGAGTTGTAATAGAGTTGAGGGGAGACGCACAAACAGCTCTTAAGAAGCTTTACATGTTCACCAATCTTCAAACAACTTTTGGAGTTATCAATCTGGCACTTGTTGATGGTGAACCAAGAATACTCAATCTTAAAGAACTGATCGCCGAGTACGTTTCTCACAGAAGAGAAGTTGTTAGAAGACGAACCCAGTACGAACTGAGAAAGGCTGAAGAAAGGCTGCACATTGTTGAAGGGTTAAAGAAGGCTGTTGAAGATATTGATAATGTTGTCCAGCTCATTAAATCATCTGCCTCACCACAGGAAGCGAAAAGTCGTTTGATAGAGAAGTACGAGTTGAGTGAAGTTCAGGCGGATGCAATACTACAGATGAGACTGCAAAAGCTCACGAGCATAGAAATCGAGTCGTTGAACAAAGAGTACAATGAGCTCGTTGCCAAAATTGCTGAATACAAGGAAATCCTTTCTTCCCCGCAGAGAATTGATGAGATAATCATTTCCGAGGTTGAGGAAATCAAGAAGAAGTATGGTGACGAGAGGAAGACAGAAATTGTGGCTGATGAGGAAGAGATAACTGCTGAGGAACTCATCGCGGTTGAGGAGAATTTGATAGTTGTTACAAAGGATGGTTTTGTTAAGAGAATGGATATTGATACTTTCAAGGTTCAGAACAGGGGTGGCGTTGGAATCGTGGGAATGGGTGTAAGGGAAGACGACCCACCATCCATAGTCACGGTCTGCAATACACACCATAAACTCCTGATTTTCACAGATGCAGGAAAGGCATACTGGATAAATGCATATGAGATACCCAAACAGGACAGGCTTGCTAAAGGTGTGAGCATAAGGAGGTTCATAAGCGTCTCGGAAGGGGAGAGGATTGTTTCAGTAATTTCTATTGAAGACTTCGATGGAGAGGTTCTGATTGTAACTGATGATGGGCATGTGAAAAGAACAAAGCTTTCAGAATTTGAAAATGCCAAGAGGGCTGGTATAATAGCGTCCGGCGGTAAAATTATCCATGCGAGAATCTGCGATGGTGAAGAGGTCGTTATCGCAACGAGAAATGGTTATGCAGTGAGATTCAAAATTGATGATGTCCCGGAGTATGGAAGGAGCGCAAAGGGCGTCAAAGGCATCTCGTTGAGAGATGGCGATGAGGTGGCATGGGTAACAATGGTGAAGGGAGATGGAGATCTTCTCACGCTTACAGAAAATGGTATCGGGAAGAGGACTCCTATCAGCGAGTACAGGCTTGTTAGCCGAGGCTCCATGGGTGTGATCAACATAAAGCTCAACAAGAAGACTGGAAAGGTTGTCTACGTAGAATATGTTGAGGGCGACGAAGAACTTCTTACATTCAGTGCAGATGGATATGCGCTGAGATTGACAGTAGAAAGTATACCCCAGCAGGGTAGAAACGCAAGTGGAGTTATTGTGAGTAAGAAAGGTATTGCATGCGCAACTCTTCTCTAATTTTTGTATTTTGACTACCGTGTCTAAATTATTATAAAGAATATATATTTATTATTGCTCCTTTCTCGCCTTTTTGTGATGGTGGCAATATCCTCAGCCCAACAATACACAGGAGAAACACAAAACTAACGGCAATAATTTTCATAAACGAGTACTCTTCATCGAATAAGTCCATGCCTATAAGCTCTCTGCTTATTGCCGTAAGTACGGTAAGAGTGAACTACCCCACCCTGACACGCATGGGGTCTTGCAAGCAATAGGAAAGATAACTTTTCTTGCATCAATACGAAGATATTTCGGCTATAAATTCAAACATAAAAATTGGATATTTAAAGTTTCACCCCTAGATAAGTCTTTAGAATATTCTACTTAGAATTTATAAATCCATAGGAGAAAAATAAAAGTGGTGGAGAATTATTCAATTCAATCTGGAACATCCAGCCCTATCGTCTTTCTGTATCTCATTCCGGGGAACTTGATCTTTTCGATTGCTGAATATGCCTTGGCTCTTGCCTCTTCCAGCGTTGGAGCTTTGCCAACGACTGTCATCACTCTTCCACCAGTGGTCTGGTAGCCGTTTGGCTTAGCAATTCCATTTGCATAGAGTATTGCTTCCTTCATCGCCTCTTCGATTCCTTCCATTGGCTGGCTTGTGTAGTGATCTCCCGGATAGCCCGGCTTGAACCCTTCTCTACCCTTCAGAGCTCCACTCACAGCACATACTGCAACACAGTAGTCGCTGCTGAATTTCACGTCCACGTTTTCCAGATTACCTTCAATTACAGCCATGGACAGTTCATACATGTCTGTCTCAAGCCTTGGTAGCTTTGCCTGCCCGCCAGGATCACATTCTCTGATGTTTATCTCGAGAACCTTAGGAATCATCTCACCGTCTTCTTCCACAAGCATTATGACCGGATAGAGCACACCCCTGAACGTCTTGCCTTCAAGCTCCTT
This sequence comes from uncultured archaeon, assembly GCA_964652135.1. Lineage (GTDB taxonomy): Archaea > Halobacteriota > Archaeoglobi > Archaeoglobales > Archaeoglobaceae > CAZZAF01. Next base: position 9,323 of record CAZZAF010000040.1, on the reverse strand, counting down.
GAATTTTCTTATTGTGGGCTCTACAACCATATCCATTATCTTTTCTTCAATCTCAGGCGTTACGCTTGGGTGTGGTGAAACTGCACCCATTCCTCCTGTGTTCGGATTGAAGAGTTTGCCTTCCTTGAACAACCTTTCTGCATCGCTTTTAGTAATGAATTTCCTTGTCATCCCTATGTAGAAGTCTCTCATCCCATCAATGTCATCTGGGTCAAAGGCTCTCTTGTAGTCTTTAGCATGACCAAAGGCTTTTACTGTTTTACCATCTGTTATGGCTGTAAAGGCAACTTCTATACCGTACAGCCTCTCCTCAATAATAATCCTGTTACCGGCATCTCCAAACTTCTTCCTTACCATTATTTCGTCCACTGCAAAGATTGCTTCTTCAGCAGAATCGCAGACGAAGACGCCCTTTCCTGCTGCAAGCCCATCGGCCTTTACAACGAGATTGCCCCGCCCTTCAGCATAGTACTCTCTGATATATTCTTTTGCCTCCTCAGGATCATCGAAATTTCTGTAGTCTGGAATGGGTACGCCTATTTTACTGAGAAAATCTTTCGTCCAGCATTTACTCGCTTCGAGAATTGTTGCTTCTTTTTTCGGCCCCACTGCCGGGATACCTTCCTCCTCAAGCCTGTCAACAAGTCCCAGACTCAATGGCTCTTCAGGACCAACATAGACAAGATCCACTTCTTCCTTTTTCGCAAATTTAACAATCTCGTCAAGAGCTCTAATCGAGGAAATAAACTTTCCATCAAGTTTTGCCTGCTCACATTTCTCAAAGAACTCACTTCCAGCATTTCCTGGAGCTACAAAAACCTTGTCAACGTTTTTGCTCCTTGCGAAGGCATGAGCGATAGCATTCCCCCTTCCACCAGCATCAACGACAAGTACCTTTGCACTCATGGTTCAAACCTCGATCTGCATTTATTAAAACTATTTTGGGAAGATGGTCTAAAATAAGTTTACAGCAATTAGTTCAGCGCCATCAAAAATTTAGATGAGAATCAACTTGCCGACCAGATAGCATACAAGAAATGCTGAAAGTGGTGTTAGCACCCAGCTTGCCAGTATTCTCCTGAGGAGTTTGGTTCTTACAGTTCCGACACCCTTTAGCACTCCAACTCCTGCTATTCCACCAATAATACAGTAGGTCGTTGAAACAGGCATCCCCATCGATGTAAATATCAGAACACTCACACCGGCCCCAAATTGAGCAGCGAAGCCAGAGAAAGCATCTAAACTGGTAATCCCCTTTCCAACAGTCTCTATAACTCTTCCACTTAGCATCATAGCACCAAGCCATATCAGAAATGATCCAACTATTGCTGCCTGGATGGGTGTCAGTAAACCATAATAAACAACCGGCCCGAGGGCGGTTGCAAGCTCGTTTGCTCCAGTATTGTATGCAATTATCATTCCGGCAATCAAAAGAAGTTTTCTCAGGTATCTTTCAATTTCGAACATGGGGAGTTTAGACAGGGTTTGCTCCATTGTTTTGTATGTTAGAATTGAAAAGAAAAAAGCACCGATGGGTGATATCAGCCACGATTGGACTATGTTTATCAGCGTTCCAGAATCCACAGCTGCGCCAAAGGCAGCTCCGGAACCGACAAGACTTCCAATTATAGCCTGGTGACTTGAGACTGGCAACTTTTTCCAGTTGGAAAGTAGGATTGCTAGGGCGGATGTGAGAAGTGAAAGGCTGAGTATCTGGAGGTTCAGATCTACTAGATCGCTCCCAACTGTTTTCATCACCTTCTGTCCCTGTAACAGTGCTCCAAGGAGGACGAGCAATCCAAGCAGATATATGGCTTTTCTGAATGTAAGCGCCCCGGATCCGATACTTATACCGAAAGCATTTGATGTGTCGTTGGAACCTATGCTAAAGGCTATAAGTGCAGCTGCAATGAACGGGATAAGCTCTATCATACCAGACTACCTGAGGCTGACATTAAGGATCTGGATAATATCTCCTGCATCTTCTATTATGTCGCTTATTTTCACAAGATTTTCTATAAAATCGGAAAGAATCTTACCCTCCCAATAGTTCTTTATTTCCTTCTTTATCATTTTTTTGTGAAGTTCATGTTTTATAGCATCGACTTCCCTTTCTCGCACCCTTAATTTTATTGTCTTGTTTTTCAGGTCTTCTTCCTTCCCAAGTGCCTCAAAAGCCGAAATCAAATCTTCACTCATTTTTAAGTTTATTTTTGCCACTCTTACACACAGCTCTCTGATCTCAGGATCTAGCTCTGAAATTAAGCGAGCGTAATCGACGGAAGTATCTTCGAGCATATCGAGGACCTCATCAATTATTTCAGCGAGTTTATATAGGTTGCCACGAACCATCGGTAAAAAAGCCCCCTCGTAAAGTTTCAGGGCAATATCTCTTCGGATTGTATCGCCTACTTTTTCCAGCTCGCAAACTTCAGCCAGCAAACTTTTATCGTTTTTTTCGATGGCAATTTTAAAAACCTCACAGGCCATGCGTACAGTCACTAAATGCTCCATAAACAGTTTAATTACTTCCTTCTCTTTCTCTCCACCAAAAATCTTTTTGAGCCAGCCTGCCATGAAATCAACTCCTGTTAATTTCATGCTAAATTTCTAATAAATAGCTTTCCAAGTTGAAAAGTAAATGATTTATACTGTCAGAATTATGTGCGCCCAGTGATCGAGCATGGTGAAAGTAGGCGTAGTAAAAATGGGTGCAATAGGTACAGCCTTGCTGGTCGAGTACTTGCTTGATGAGAGGGCTGACAGGGAAGATATTGAGGTCAGGGTAATCACAAGTGGTTCGAAGATGCAACCAGAGGAGGCAAAAATATCTGAGAAGTTGAATGAATTCGATCCAGATTTAATCCTAGTAGTTTCTCCAAATGCATCTCTCCCCGGTCCAAAAGCTGCAAGAGAATCTTTTGAAGGTAAACCCGTTATTGTAATTAGCGATGCTCCAGCTAAGAAGGTTAAAGATGAGTTGAAGGAGAAAGGGTTTGGATATATACTCTTAAACGCCGATTCAATGATAGGGGCGAGGAGAGAATTTCTGGATCCTACAGAGATGGCATTGTTCAACTCAGATGTAATTAAGGTTCTTGCAGCTACTGGGGCTTTCAGGCTCGTTCAGGAGGAGATAGACAAGGTTATTGATGCGATTAAAGAAGGTAAAACACCTGAACTGCCGCAAATTGTTGTAACTGCGGAAAAGGCCGTTAATGCGGCAAAATTCCAGAATCCATATGCAAGAGCAAAAGCAATGGCAGCATACTTCATTGCTGAGAAAGTTGCAGATATCGATGTTAAGGGATGTTTCGTTGAGAAGGATCCGGAGAAGTACATACCGCTTGTAGCCTCAGCCCATGAAATGATGCGAATAGCTGCCAAACTTGCTGATGAGGCAAGAGAAATTGAAAAGAGCAACGATACAGTATTCAGAAATCCACATTCGAAAGACGGAAGAATTCTGAGCAAATTTAAACTGATGGAGAAACCACAGTAAACTATTTTTTGAAAATTATTTTTCTAATGCTGAAGGACTGTAGTTAATCTTCCCTTGAGGCTATTACCTTTCTGGCAGAAACTTTTTCGAGTTTTGACGCTCCGTCAATGATAATGTAACCTTCAGATTCAACTATTTTAATTGCAGATCCTCTTCTTATTTTGACATCCCCTCTTGCCCTGATGTAGTTTCCAGTGCATCTATCGAGAATTACCACATCTCCATCTGCCAAAATTTGGGAGAATTTTGAATATGGACCCACTACAGCCTTTTTGCATATTATAGCCCCACCAACATAGCAGCCCTTACCGAGGTAAACCTCCTTAGCCTCGATATTCCCCCAGAAGTTGGAATACATACCGGCAATAACCTTTCCATCGAACTTAATATGTCTATCAACTATCGAGTCCTTCTTGACAACAAGCACCTTCTTTGACTTGTCAATCAGGTATCTCTTCACTTCTTAACCCCCTGACGTACACTTACAGCCACTCCTTTCTGCATTTCGAGCATTTCTCTGGCTGATAGTATCGCCTTGCCAGTTGCAAGCAGATTGTCATCCTCATCCACCAGTATTACTTCATCGTTTGCTCTTATGTTTTCATCGACATCAACGACGTGCTTTGCAAATGCATTCTTTCCTTTCGCAATGAATTCTGAGACATCGTTCATAATGACTACTCTCAATTTTGGATAGGGAAAGTATGAATGCAACCTTCTTGCACCCTCTATACTCAGGGTAAACCATCCTGATTCTGCTTTCATTGTTGCAATTCTAGCACCGTTATCTGTAATCTGTCTGATTCTGCCTGTGGATGAGAGAAGGAATTTGCATGTGTCTGGAAAGAGAATTTTTCCTGCCCCTTTTCCAAACTGGTAATCTGCCACCGCTCTGACAATTCTAAGCATACTACTTTCCATATCTTCTCTCCCTCCGCTGATAGTCCCTCAAACACCTTAAAAAATCTATGTATCTAAAGCTTTTCCAGTCCACGTCTATGAAGTAGAGTTCGCTGTATATACTCTGCCAGATGAGAAAGTCCGGTATTTCTTCTCCAGCTCTTACTATGAGATCTGGAGCCTCTTTTATCCTTAGAAATCTCTCTATGTGTTCTTCTCTAACCTCTTCCGGATCTATTTCACCACTCTCTACGAGCTTAGCAAGTTTTTTTACAGCATCCGTTATCTCAGCCCTGCCCCCATATCCGGCAATCAGATTTACAACAACGTCTCCGGAAGACTCTTCAATAATCCCTTTCTCCGAAATAATCCTCAGATTCGTGTTATCACTCAATTTCTTTGCTATTTTGCTCAGTAATTTGCCAGAAATAGGATGAACCATGTGAATGCATATTGATATCTCTTTGATTCCAAATTTCCTGCACCATTCTATGAACTCTCTAAATTTGCTCAGATTTTCAATGAAATCTACCTCATCAGCTACAACCATTATGTGTTTTGGAAGATTTCCAGATTTAAGTGACTTTTTGAGCTTCTTTTCGTAAATTCTTCTTGCGAAATCGAGCATCAGTAAATTTTTAAAGACACTAATACTTAACCCTTGCCAATGCCTAGAATCGAGGGGTCTGTGTTTGTACTTCCTGCATTGCTAGCGCCGATACTACCGGAACGAATAGTAATAGGTCTGCTTCTGATACTTCTATTGGTTTTCTCAGCCATCTACGGAGATAGAATAAAACTGAAGATTACCAATGTCAATGATGAGACTTCTATTTTCAATGCAATACTTCTTTCTACGATCATGTTCTCCTCAACGCTTGTAGGAATTCCGAAATCTGTTGTCTCGGCGGCGATGTTTGTTCTGGCAGCCCATGAGCTTAGGAGAGATGCGGTACTGAATATAGCAATATATACGGCATTCGGTTTTGCATATTTCCTCTATTATACAACGGTAACTTCTGAGCCTATAAATCTGGACTATCTCTTTTTCCTTTCCCTTATTGGTGCTCTAACTGCTGCACTCGTTGAAAGTGTGGAGGTAGACAGCGACAAAAGAGTTACATTACTCCTTGCAGTGGCAACCGTATATCTGATCTTCAATATATATGCTCCTCATACCTCGATGCTCGATCTGGCTATAGCTTTTGCAGTATCGTTTATACTCAGTCTTGCGGCAATGAAATCCGGTGTTGCGGATGAAAGCGGACTTATGAGTGCTACGCTGATCGGCACACTCATAATCGTGTTCACAGATATAAGGTTCTTTGTTGTGCTGCTGTCTTTCTACCTCATCGGTTCGGTAGCAACCAAATACAAGTATTCATTGAAACTTACGAGAGGAGTTGCAGAGCCTGCTGGAGGAGCCAGAGGTTACGCAAATGTTTTTGGAAATAGCTTTGCATCTCTGTTCTTTGCATTCTGCTATGCAGTTTATCAGAATGAAATATTCCTGATCGCGTTCGTTGCATCTGTTGCCACAGCCCTCGGAGATACCATGGCCAGTGAGATCGGTAAAACAGCAGAAAGAGTATATCTTATCACAAATTTCAAACTGGTTAAGCCGGGAGTTAGTGGTGGAGTCTCATTGAAGGGTGAAACAGCAGCAACGTTAGGCTCTCTTGCCACAATCTTGATAGCTCTGTTACTTCAGGTAGTGGATGTAAACGGTGCTGCGATAGCGTTTGTAACGAGTATTATTGGAATCCACATAGACAGCCTTCTTGGAGCGACACTGGAAGAAAAAGGCTGGCTCACAAATTCTGGCGTAAACTTCTTTGCGACGCTCAGTTCTGGTGTAATATGTCTTGTGCTGGGTTATGGTAGCTCTCTGGTTTAAATTGATCAGAAAATATTATCTTTCCGTTGCTTGCAAGACTCCATGCGTGAGCGTGGAGATACGCAAGGAGAGGTGGGCGGTATTTAAGTTTAATATTCTTAGAAGTTAAAAATCTTCAGGGATGTTCTCATGAGAAAAGAAGTTCAATTGACGGTTGTAGGAAAAGTTTTCAAACCAAACAAGAAGAAAGTTTTAGCTCTGAATAGGTGTTTGGAAGAATATTTTAGGCTAGTGAACTGGTATCTCAGCTTCAACTCAACATCAAAGACTTTTCTGCACAGAAATGGTTATGCCAATGCTAAACAACTATTCAACCTCAACACAGCTTTAATACAGACTGCGAGAGACAAAGCAGTGGAAATTCTAAAGAGTTTCAACGAGAAGAAGGAGAATAAAGTTAAAGCAGAAAGACCTAAGTTAAAGAGAATTTCAATCCGCTTTGACAAGCGTTGCTACAGCTTTGCCAAAACAACGAATAAGCTAACACCTTACTGGCTAACCTTAAGTTTAAATCGTAAAGAGAAGATAACGCTACCGATAGTCTTTGGCGAAAGACAGAAAAAGATCATTGAAGAAGCCTTACAAGGAGAATGGAAATTCTGCACGGTGGAAATGGTAAAGCGAAATGGAGAATGGTTCGCTCATTTCGTGCTTAAAAAAGAGGTTGAACTCATAGATGAATCAGAAACAGTCATTGGTGTAGATTTGGGAGAATGGAACGTTGCTACTGCTGTCGCTATTTCAAGGCAAAATCCGAAACCTACAAGGGGGAAGTTCTGGAGCGGAGCAAAGATAAGGGAAATCAGAGGTAGATATACCCATATCAGAAGAAATTTGCAGAGAAAGAAGAGAATAGATTTGGTTAAGCAAATTAGCCATAAAGAGGAGAGAATTGTGAACCAGCAACTGCACATAATAGCCAATGAAATTGTATCTTACGCTAAGCAATTCGAAAAACCAGTAATAGTAATGGAGAAACTTGATGGGATAAGAGAGAGTATGAACTACTCAAAAAAGATTAACAAAAGGTTGCACGCTTGGAGTTTTAGAAAATTACAACAATACATCGAATACAAAGCAAATCTTGAAGGAATTCCAGTTGTATATGTCAATCCAAAGAACACATCCAGGCGTTGTCATAGATGCGGGCATGTTGCCCAAACCAATGGAAGAGAGTTTAAGTGTCCTAAGTGTGGTTTGAAATATAATCGGGATTTAAACGCTGCAATTAACATAGCCCACTCCTTAACGAGAGGAGTGGGATGGGGGAGCTGTGAACCCCCCGAACTCCCAGATGAAGTGCTGGTGGGAAGCCAGCATGGAACGGGGGAAGCTCCGTCCGTCAGGGCGGGGTAGTTCACTGCTGCTAGACGTAAATCCTTTTTATTTCTCCGACACCCTTGCTTCTACCTTCTCTGAAGATGAATTTTTGTCCCACGAAGACGCAGTGTGGATGATACTTGAACCTCATTTTTACTCTGCCCCTATCTCCTGCTTTCATGTATTCCTTATCCATGTCTTCAAAAACCACCGTCTCTGAAATCGTCTCAATATGCACAACCGGCTCGTAACCTCTCTTTATTCTCGTTGGATGGCTGAATACAATTACATCAGCGTCGAATTCCCACACAGCATTTGGCATTTTCTTGGACAGTATCATTCCTCTCCTGAGTTCGTCATATCTTACTCCTTTCAGCGCTATACCAACTATATCGCCAGCTTCAGCCTTGTTAACTCTGTAATAGTGCATTTCTATACTCTGAACTTTGACTTTCCTAAACGAGCCATCATGGAATGGGCCTATGAACACTTCATCACCTTCTCTTATCTCACCAGACTTTATACACCCGCTAACAACAGTTCCAACACCGGTAACCTTGTAAAGTCTATCGATGTACATCAGGAAGTCTCTGCTTGCACCACTTCTCTTTGGCAGTTTGTATAGCAACGATTCAAGAACGTCGTAACCCTCTAGCGTTATGGAAGATGTTTTTATGATTGGTACGACGATTTCTTTTTCTGCAAGCAGTCTGGCAGCTTTTTCAGTCTCATCAACGCTGTGGATGAGGAGCGGAATTCTGCCTACTGTTCTCAGAGTCTTTGCAATTTCAGAAATTACTTCTTTGACTCTCTTTTCGTCCACCATGTCAATCTTTGTTATGGTTATAATTACGGGCAAATCCATCGCAAGCAGAATTCCGAGGTGTTCCTTTGTTGTTTTCATCACACCATCGTTTGCAGCTACAACAAGCAGTCCATAGTCTATCTTCTGTCCGAGCAACCCTCTTATGGTTGTGCGAAGCCAAGGCTCATGGCCGACTGTATCAACAAAAGAAATTAGCTTATCTGCATTTTCAACAACCCAGGCTTTCTCGTTTTTGTTGAGCGGGTTCTTTAACTTTATCGGCTTTCCATCCTTGAAGCCGAAAACAGCAAAGCTCAAATCAGCGCTTAGACCCCTCTCAATTTCGTGCTTCAAAACATCGAGATATATTCTTGTAGCTCCATCACCGTTATCTGGCATTCCGGTAATCAGACAGCCAACAAGAGTCGATTTACCATGATCAACGTGTCCAGCAGTACCTATCAAAATATGCTCTTTTGCCTTCTTCTTCGCTATTTCGATGATACCTACAAATCCTTCGCCGACTTTGTACTCTTCAACCGATTCAACCGTTGCACCGATTTCAGATGCTATATCTTTTAACACATTGAGTGTTTCCTCAAACCGTTCCCTGTTTATACCCTTCAATTCACCAGAATCGGAAACACCAACAACGTAAATTGCTCTTCCTCTACCCATTATGATTCGGTGGTTCATCTGACAGGCTAGAGCCTGCCGCCTATCTTCTCTGAGATGGTAAGAGGTCAGAAACTCCTTAAACTCTATGTTCTCTCTTTCACCCTCCTTGACGATATGGAGAAGTTTTTCCATTTTCCTCAAAGGCTATACTCTTCACGACATTTATTAGTTTCGCATGAATTCTTTTTTGTGGTTTTAGTAACATATCTCTTTTATTATGG
>CAZZAF010000039.1:0-14183 GCA_964652135.1 uncultured archaeon | reverse complement strand
CTATGTCTATATTACTTATCAATATATTCACCTCCCATAGGTTCCACCGGTTATTAAACAATATTTAAATTTTTCGGAAATTTTTCAATAATCTTTCAGAAACTATGGAGACTTTACAAAAATTCCTGCAGAAATTTGTTCAAAAATTGAGCATGGATAATGGTTGGTAGAAAGTTTATTATAATTAGAGAATATAATATATAGTTTAACGGGTTCGCTGAAGAAGTCAAAAGTTCAACACCTTGACTTATCACAAGATCTATAAATCGGTGTTACGGACTATGTTTACCTAAGTAATCGGTTGTTGGAGGTGTTGAAAATGACTGATAAAAATAGTGTAACTTGGTCTGCAGAAGAATTAAAGTCGATAAAAAATAGAATCAAAAGGAAAATAATGTTAACAGAATTACAACTTGATATTTTATATAAGATTTTAGAAATAAAAGATGTTAACCTGGAGCGAATTTCCAAGGAGTTAGGGGTTCCCAAATCAACGATACATTATAATTTTAAAAAGCTGGAGGAAAGCGGTCTGATAAAAGGAGTGGCTTTAGATATCGACGAAGAATTACTTGGTTTGGATATAACTGCAATCTCTCTTGTTAGGACGAAGTATGTGGGTGGAACAGGTAATCAGATAGGGGAAGAATTGGCTAAAATTCCGGGCGTAATTGCCGTTTATTATGTTCTCGGTGATGTAGATTTTATTGTTATCTCAAAGGCTCTGAATAGAGAGGATCTGAAGAGAATTATAAACTCCATATCAAAAGTGGAGGGTGTGGAAAGGTCATCAACTCACTATGTTCTGAATATAATTAAGGAAGAGAAGAACCTTTTCGCGAATTACCCGATTGAAGTGGCGAAGTTATTTTTTGGACAGGAAAAATCTCCTAAAACGCCTAAAATTTAATTGGTCTTGAAATCCTCAGGAAATAATGGGGGAATGGTTTACGGGACTAACATAAATCCACATTCCCCCGACCTTTTACCTCTTAAAAACGATTTCTCCACCGATTATGGTCATTTCTACTTTGATATCCTTTATCTCTTCTTCTGGTACTTCGAGGATGTTTTTATCGAGCACGACCATATCTGCCAGCTTGCCCGGTTCAATAGATCCCTTGATATCTTCTTCGAAGGTTGCGTATGCTGCATTGATTGTATACATCTTCAAAGCATCGTAAACCGATATCCTCTCCTCTGGAGACAACACCACCCCATTTTCAGTTTTTCGCGTTACCGCGGAATATATTCCCAGCAATGGGTTCTCTCTCACAACAGGACAATCACTGCTGGCTGCTGTAACTATTCCGTGTTCCAGTAATGATCTGAACGGATATGTCCACCTCAATCTTTCTGGGGGTAATTTTTCAGTAAAACCATCGCCTGTCTCGTATATGAAGGTGGGCTGTGTAACTACCACTATTCCCAGATCTCTAATTCTCTTCAGCAGATCGGGAGGGCATATGCCGCAGTGCTCGATCCTATGTCTGTGATCCTTTCGTGGATTCTCCTTAATTATCTTCTCCAGCAGGTTTAGCACTATTTCAATCGCCCTGTCTCCGATTGCGTGAACAGCTATCTGGAATCCCTCGTCATGTGCTTTTTTAAAAAACGCATATAGTTCTTCTTCAGACCAGTTCATTTCTCCGAAGTTATCTGGTTGGTTTTTGTAGGGTTCTCTTACGGCTGCAGTCCCTCCAATTAATGATCCGTCGGCCCAGATTTTCAGTGGCCCAATTTTGATATGCTCGTTTCCAAAACCAGTTTGTAAATTGAGCTTGAGTATTTCCTTGTGATATTCCTCTGTTATTGCCAGATTCATCCTAACATGAAATTCTCCAGATTTGTGGGCTTCTACGTAAGCTTTAATATCGTCTTCAACCAAACCAACGCCAGCATCACAGCTCGATGTAATTCCTTTTTCGGTGAATTTTTTACTTGCTATGATTATGGCTTCTTTTAGTTTTTCAGATGTAAGCTGGGGCATAGCTCTGCGAATTAAATCGATTGCTGGAATTTCGTATAAAATACCATCCGGCTCACCATTTTCATCTTTTCCAATCTTGCCTCCTGGTGGGTCGGGCGTTTGATCAGTTATTCCCGCCAACTCCAGAGCCTTTGAGTTGACGCTGCAGAAGTGTCCTGAAATATGATTCAGAACTACTGGCTTACCCTTAACAACTGCATCGATGTCATGTCGCGTGATCAATCTCCTTTCTTCGAGTTTGTTGTGATCGTATCCCCAGCCAACTATCCAGAATGCATCTTCTTTTTCTGCTTCGGCTTTAACCAGATCGAGTATCTCTTTAATTGATTTGATTGGAGGTGACCTACAATCAATTCCCATGAGATTTTTGGCATACCATGTCATGTGATTGTGTGCATCTATAAATCCGGGGACTATGCATTTCCCTTGCATATCAAGCACTTCTGTTTTGTCTCCAATGTAAGCCTTTATTTCTTCATTTGTGCCGACTGCAACAATTTTATCGCCTAAAATAGCAACAGCTTCAGCTTCAGGTTTTTTATCATCCATTGTAATTATCTTACCATTCAGCAAAACTTTGTCAGCAAAAATCACTTACTATCACCTCATAGCTGCTTTAATTTTTGGATTATCTTTAGGCGTAGGAAATGCTTTTTATTAAATGGTGGTTCCGCTAACATAAGGCTGATGACTACTCTCAAGGTTGTACTTGCAGGGTAAACCGAGAATAGCCAGGAGAGACAAATTGCTGCAGCGATAGTCACAGTCCATTTGGTTGGAGTAACCATTTTACATCCTCCTTTTTATTTTATTCGCTTTATTTATGTATACGTATTTATGTATATCTGTGAGTATTTAAATTTTTCGAAACTTTTTACAACCATCTTTGGAAAATTGTGGAGACTTTACAAAAATTTATCTGGATGTTCGTTCAAAAAACAATCAAAACCGAAATGCTTAAATATTTGTGAAAATATAAAAGGCCCGCATGACTGATGAGGATTACTTTGACTGGACAGAAAAAATATTTGATGTTGATAATGCCTTTCTAAAACCAGAAGCTCTCAAAGGAATAAGAGTAATTGATTTGTCTCATGTTATTCTGGGTCCTGAAACTGCCTCACTGCTAGCGGATTTTGGGGCGGAAGTAATTAAAATAGAACGTCCGGGTACCGGTGAATTCAACAGGTCATTTGATCTGTGGTGTAAATTCTGGAAGAATAATTCACTTGGAGTAATGTGGATCCAGAGGAACAAGTATTTTTTAGGCCTGAATCTCAAGCATCCAAAGGGAAGAGAGGTTTTGTATGAACTCGTCAAACGAAGCGACGTTGTAATCGAGAATTACGCCCCCGGTGTGGTGGATAGGCTTAAAATAAGTTACAGGTATCTCAAGGAAATAAACCCCAGGATAATCTATGTTTCACTCAGCGGTTATGGGCAGTGGGGCGAAAGATGGAAATGGCCCAGCTGGGATGCTGCCGGGCAGGCTGCAAGTGGAGTAGCAGCAATTTCAGGTTATGAGGAAAGAACTCCAATGAAACTACCGTATTATGTTGGAGATTCTATAACTGCGGCTGCTGCCTTTATGGCGACTCTTGCAGCTTTGTACCATAGGGAAAAGACTGGAGAGGGGCAGTATATTGATGTAACACAGGCTGAAACATTTGTTAGGTTAATGAGCCACATATGGACATATGTCGATCTAAAAAATGAAGACTGGAAGCGTACAGGGAACAAAGACGTCAGTATGCTGGCGAATGGATACAAAGCCCTTGATGGAAGAATGGTTACAATCACAGCCCTTACAGATGAACAGTTTTCGGGATTATGCAAGGCAATGGGAAGGGAAGATCTAATCGAAGATGAAAGATTCTCAACAATCTCCAGCAGACTTAAGCCAGAAAACAGAGAAGAACTTGAAAAAATAATTGAAAAGTGGGTTTCAGAAACGAATTCACAGGATATTATTGAGCTCAGTGCCAAGTACGGTTTCTCCGCTGGAGTTGTTCGAGATACATACGAGGTGTATACTGATGAGCACCTGAGAGCTCGAAAAACCATATGGATCTACGATGATCCGCTCTTCGGAGAAATGCTTGGCCTGGTAGCACCAATGAAGCTGAGTAAAACTCCACCAAGAATTAAATGGACTCTCCATCCTGTAGGATATCACAACAGGTATATCCTTAAGAAGATTCTTGGTTTAAAGGATGATGAGGTAGAGGAGCTAGAAAAGGAAGGAGTAATCGGGTATTGGGAAGATATCATAGGGAGAACACCTCCACCAGGATTTGATCCAGAAAAAGACCCTGTTTTCAGATGGTGATGACCATGGAATGGTGTGAAATTGCAAAGAGCTATTTTGAAAACGAAAAAGTAAGATACGGCCCCGGACCTCTGGATGGGGTAGTGGTTTTGGATGCAAGCATAGCAAATCCAGCCGCATATTTTGCTTCATCAATTCTTGCAGAAATGGGCGCAGAGGTCATAAAAATTGAACCTCCAGGTGGCGATCCTTTAAGAGAGGTTACGCCATATGGGGAAATCTATATCGCAGGGTCTGGATTGCCGTGGGTGGTAGAAGGTAGAAATAAGGAGTTTATTACGTTAAATTTGGAGAAAGAAGAAGGCAGGGAGATTTTTAGACATCTCGCTTGTAAGGCTGATGTTGTAATTGAGTCGTTTCCGCCCGGCGAGTCGGATAGGATGGGTATCGGATACAGGCAGCTCAGGGAATTGAACCCCGGGCTAATATATCTGGCATTCTCTGCATATGGTCATTTTGGCCCTAATGCCAGGAAATTCTCCAAGGTTCCTGACTCAAACCTCTTGGGGCTGGCGAACTCCAGTTACATGGATGCTGCCAAGGAGCTGCCGGAGGCTGGCGAACCATACAATCAACCAACAGCTCCAGGTTTCTGGATGGCATCATATCTTGCAGGCCTGTATGGTGTATCTGGTGTTTTACTGGCTTTATTCTACAGGTTGAAGAGTGGAGAAGGCCAGATGATAGATATTACGACTACCGATGCCATGGTTCACTTAATTGAGGGGCTTTACTGGGCTTTTGCCTTTAAGGAACCAATGCCTGTGGGAATTCTTCCTCTGGATTATGGAACGTCTATCTATGCGTTCTGGAAGGCTAAAGACGGATACGTTTTCGCTGCTGGTGCTACAGATTCAAACTTTGCTGCGTTAGTAACTCAGCTGGGCAGGGAGGAACTTTTTGAAAAATATCCGACTCTTCCTGAGAGATTGAAGCTTGACAATCAGAGGGTCATCTACAATGAACTGGCGAAGGAATTCAGGAAGTATACCTTCCAGGAATTGGTTGAAAAGATGCTGAAATGGAGAGAAGAGGGGCGCGATGGTGTTGCCGTATACATGAAAGTAATGACTCCCATAGAAATTCTGAAAGAAAAGTACTGGTATGAAAGGAAAGATTTCACTGACATTCCATACAAAGGAAAGAAGCTTAAGGTAGTAAACCCCGTCTGGAAACTAAGTTCATCGCCTTTGAAGCTAAAGTGGCTTGCAAAAGGCGTTGGAGAGGATAACAGCTTTGTTTACAAGAAATATCTCGGGTTTGGGCGAAGAGAACTTGAAAATCTAAAGGAGAACGGAATAATTTAGCAAGAGGGTGAATGGGATGAGTGTAAGCACCGTGATATATGACAGAGAAGGACTTGTCGGTAAAATTATCATTAACAGGCCTCAGAAGAAGAATGCTCTGGATTTAGAGACGCTTAGAGGGTTGATTGAAGCTTTCAAACAAAGTGCTGAGAATGATGACCTGTGTGTTATTTTCACATCTGAAGGTGAGGATTTCTCAGCTGGCTTGGATTTAAAATGCACAAAAAGCATACTGAATGACAACGATGTTAACAAGTCTATTGAGGTAATCAGGTGTTTTCAGGATTTGACAAGAGCAATCAGAAACCACAGTGGTGTGGTTATTGCCGGGCTGAAGGGATACGTAATAGGGGGAGCTTTTGAAATTACACTCTCCTGCGATTTGAGAGTGGCATCTAAGGATACGAAAATTATTATGCCGGAATTGAACGTTGGGGCTATGCTCACCAACGCGTCTACCAAGTTACTACCTCAGTTAATAGGTGAGGCAAAAGCCAAGGAGCTGATATTTTTAGGAGATATGATAACGGCAGAAGAGGCGTTGAGTATAGGGCTGGTAAATTCTGTGGTTGAGCAGGATAGCCTCATGAATGAGCTGGAAAATATTGCTAAGAAGATTGTTAAAAAAGCACCTCTGTCGTTAAAATTTGCGAAGAAACTCATTAATGAAAACCAGGATGTAAGCATTGAAACTGCTCTGGAGAGAGAATTTCTGGCCAATATTATCTGTGGCCAGTCACGGGATTTTAGGGAAGGTGTACAGGCATTCTTTGAGAAGAGAGAACCAAAATTCGAGGGACGGTAAGCCAAAACCATTTTTTATTTTTGTTTTTTTAGTTTCCCGCAAACGCTATTGATAGGCGTCTTCGTGTAGATGAATAAAAAATAGTTAAGGCTTGTATTTGTTCAAGAATATTGAAACGATCTGCTTCTTTAACAGATATAGCAGACTCATGGGTCTTGCAAGGAAGTGCTTACGGTATACGAGCACAGCCCTCTTCTTTGCTAGGGTTATAAACGAAACAGGCCCATCTATGCTCGACCTGATCTTGTATTTCTTTAGTTCTTTGCCTTTCAAGATCCGATCTATATTTTCTGCAACGTGTTTAGCCTGCATCTCTGCTTCTAGCGCTGTTTTGGTGGCTGTCTTTCCATCAATGTTTACAAGGGCACAGTCTCCTATTGCAAAGATGTTTTCTTTAGCTCTCAGAAACTCATCAACTTTAATCCAGCCTTTTACTCTTAGCAGGTCTACGTTAAATCCATTCGGCTTTAACCCGGCGCATGCTATTGCTAAGTCGCAATTGACTTCTCCTC
Source organism: uncultured archaeon (assembly GCA_964652135.1). Taxonomy (GTDB): domain Archaea; phylum Halobacteriota; class Archaeoglobi; order Archaeoglobales; family Archaeoglobaceae; genus CAZZAF01. The sequence goes on along the minus strand of CAZZAF010000039.1, from coordinate 7,240 downwards.
TGTTCGTAATTATCTTACCTTCTTCTGCCTTTGAAACAGCGCAGGACGTAAGCATCCCAATCCTGTCTTTTCTGAGAATTTCTTCGACGAACTGGGAAACATCTGGCTTGAATGCTGGTAATATTCTGTCGAAATATTCTACAATTTTGACATTTGCATTGTAGAACTCTGCAACTTCACATGCTGCTTCAACTCCAGTAGCTCCGGAACCTATGACTACGACGTCATCGGCATTTTCCAATGCTTTTCTCGTCTTAATCGCATCTTCTAGAGTTCCGATGGAGAATGTGTTCTCAAAAGTATTTGGCTGAGCTCCAGTGGCTATTATAAGAAAGTCGTATTCAATCTCTCTCTTTTTCGTCAGGACTCTTCCGTCCTCAACCTTTAAGGCGTAGTCTCTTACGAACTCTGCTCCTATTTCATCACAGAAAGGCTTTATCTTAACGCTTAAGTCTTCCTCGGAAACCTTGTAGCTTATAAATTCGGGTAATAGTGCCTGACAGACTAAAATCGGTTTAGGCTCAATGAGAATTATTTCTAGCGGCAAATCCTTTGCGTGTCTGACAAACTCTAATCCCGCAGTTCCTCCACCTATTACTACAGCCCTTTTCATGTTATCTTTCCTTATTATTTTGTTTTGTTAAGTCGACTTTAAATTCCTTTCCACTGGCTATATTCTCTCTATTACTGTTGCTATTCCCTGTCCTCCTGCTATGCAGGCGGTAGCAAGTCCATAGTCTCTCCCTTCCTCGTTCAAGATTCTTGCCAGAGTGCCTACGAGTCTGGTTCCTGTTGCTCCGAGGGGATGTCCTATTGCTATCGCACCACCCTTTACATTTACCCTTTCTGGTTCGATACCGAGCTCGTGGATTGCATAGAGAGTCACCACTGCAAAAGCCTCGTTGATCTCCCAGAAATCTATATCCTTAACACTCAAACCTGCTTTATCGAGAGCCTTCTTGCTTGCTGGAATTGGGCCCTTTCCCATGACTGATGGGTGAACTCCTGCTGACGCCATGGATTTTATTTTTGCGACAGGTTCGAGTCCGTACTCCTTCGCCTTCTCCTTCGACATAAGAATCATGGCAGTAGCACCAGCGCTCAGCGGAGATGAGTTTCCTGCCGTAATCACACCATCAGGCTTGAATGCAGGAGGTAAACTGGCAATTTTCTCAAGGCTCGTGTCTGGGCGAATATTCTGGTCTCTATCGATTATGGCTTTTTTACCATCTACCAGTGTAACTTCTACCGGCATGATCTCCTCTTTGAAGTACCCCTCATTTAGCGCCTTGGTAGCTAGTTGGTGGCTTCTCAGAGCCCATTTGTCTAAATCCTCTTTGGTCAGGTAGTCTGCTTCTTCAAACAGCTTTTCGGCGGTTAGACCGTTTGAAATGGCTATGTCCATCTCCCAGTGCTTTAATTCTGGATCCTGGAAAAATCTGGGATTGAATGAGATATGCGGGTTGTTTGGTATTGGGACGTGGGTCATATGTTCAAGTCCGCCGGCTATAATTATGTCTGAATTCCCTGTCATTATTTTCATGGCTCCAATATGGATTGCGGACATCGAGGATCCGCACTGTTTGTCCACAGCCAGGCATGGAACACTTTCTGAAATATTTGCAAGCAGCCCTATGGCCTTTCCACCATACATGAACTGTTTGTCTACCTGAAGGGCACAGCCGAAGATAATCTCGTCAATTTCGTCGGCTTTTATGCCCGTTCTCTTGATAAGCTCATTTATCAATAATGCAGCAGCATCATCCATTCTCAGGTTGTTGAAAACATCTTTTTCTGGCTGTTTTGGTTTGGATCTGGAAAAGGCAGTCCTCAGGTAATCTACGATTACAGCATCCCTCAAAGTCATCACCTCCCTCTGAATTGCGGTTTTTCCTTCCGCAGAAATGCTGAGATACCCTCTTTCGAGTCCTCAGTTGAAAATACGATGCTAGCTCCGAGACTCTCCATTTCGAGTCCGATGTCTGTGGGTATCTCTCCACCCTTATTTATAAGGCTCTTTATAATAGCCATTGATATTGGAGCACATCTCTCTGCGAGTCTCTCTGCGAACTTCGTTACCTCTTCTTCGAACTTATCATCATCGAACACTCTGTTTATAAGACCAAACTTAGCACCTTCTTCGGCAGTGATTTTTTCACCTGTTAGTACGAGTTCCATGGCTTTGCTGATGCCTATGAGCTTGACCAGTCTTTGGGTTCCACCCCACCCAGGGATTAAACCGAGAGTCGCTTCAGGCAAGCCGATGATTGCGGATTTCTTTGCAAGCCTGAGATCGCAGGATAGAGCCAGCTCTAGTCCACCACCTAGAGCATAACCATTTATTGCTGCAATTACTGGCTTTGGAATCTCGATGAGCTTTTTGAAAACTCTCTTACATCTTCTGTTAAGCTCTATGAAATCAAAGATATGGTCAATCGAAATTGATAGATCTGCTCCAACCGAAAAAGCCTTGTCACCGGCTCCTGTTATGACAATTACACGAATATCTTTGTCTTTCCAGAGCACATCAATAGCTCTATCGAGCTCGTCTATAAGCTCTAGGGAAAGAGCATTGAGCCTGTCCGGTCTATTGAGAATGAGCCTTGCGATTTTGGCTTCTGGGTCTTTCTCTACTTTTATGGTTTTGAACTTCTTTTCGATCTCTTCTTTTTTATTCGCAAACATATCTTTCAATTTACCCTTCCTGAGTGTTTCAGCTGGTTCGAATATTTTCTTGTTGAACTGTTTGGCAAGCTCCTCCAGCCTTTTGACAATTGTCTCTTCCGACAGGTTTTTGGCAAATTCAAATGGACCGAAAGGTCTGTTCAGTCCGAGTTTAATGGCAGTGTCAATATCATCAGGGGTTGCAACACCCATTTCAACAAGCTTTACAGCCTCGTTCAGTTCTACAATCATGAAGTCTGTGGGGCTGATTTTATCAGCAGATTTGGACATGTCAATCTTCGGTCTACCAGCACTCCAGTCATACCATCCTTTGCCCGTCTTTTTACCCAACCGGCCTTCTTCAACCATCTTCTCCAAAATCTTCGGTGGCCTGTAATCGGGGCCAATGACTTTTTCGTAGTATTTGATTGCGTGGTAGAATACATCGATACCCACGAAATCCATTAGCTCAAAAGGACCCATTGGCATCACTAATCTCCTAATCATTGCATCAACTTCTTCGGGAGTCGCAATCTCATGCTCTATTATCGCCATCAGTAATACTCCCGATGATGCCTGAATTCTATTGACGATAAAACCGGGTACATCTTTTTCAACTCTAATGGGAGTTTTGCCAAGAGTTTTTACGAATTCAACACAGGCTTGCATTGTTTCCTCGTCAGTCTTTTCACCTCTTATTACTTCAACAAGCCGCATTAGAACTGGTGGATTGAAGAAGTGCAGGCCTACAAATTTATTCTCCCTTTTTGTGGCTTTTGCAAGCTCGGTTATCATTATGGTGGATGTATTAGATGCGAAGATAGTATGTTCCGGAGCAAACTTATCACATTCCGCAAAAACCTGTTTTTTAATTTCTACTACTTCTGGAACAGCCTCAATTATTAAATCAGCATCTTTAACAGCTTCTTCCAAATCTACTGTTGGATAAATTCTTGCTAAAACTTCTTCAGCATTTTTAATTCTTCCTTTTTTCTCCAATTTGGCCAGACTCTCTTTTATCCTTTGTATCCCTCTATCAACAAACTCTTGTTTGATATCTCTCATTGAAACCTCATAACCGGCTATGGCACACACCTCGGCAATTCCATGACCCATGTCTCCCGCTCCAAGAACGGCTACTTTCTTAATGTCCTCTACTTTCATAAAAATCCCCTCTTTTTACTGAGCTTTTGTCACATCTAAATAATAACATATATCTTTCCCAATTCAGCCCCATTAACAAGTCCGCAGACATTCAACAGCTCTTTTTCTGGTTTTTCATCTCATTTAGAACACTGTCCAGAATATCCATTGCCTTCTCGGCAGCATCCTCTTCAATTGTGATTGGTGGTAGAAATCTTAACACATTGTCGTAAATTCCGGCCTTCAACAGCAGCAGCCCCTTCTTTGCACATCTCTGAATTATTTCGGGGCACATCTCTTTGTCTGGCTCCTTTGTCTCCCTGTCTCTGACAAATTCTAAAGCAATCATCAGACCCAGACCTCTAACATCTCCGATGAAGTCGTATTTGTCGTAGAACTCACGGCATCTTTTCATAATCGTCTTTCCAACCTTTTCTGCGTTTGGTAGACTCTCTTTTACAATTTCTATGGCTTCAAGTGCAACTGCACATGCAACGGGATTTCCTCCATAAGTTCCGCCAATACCTCCGGGATGTACCGAGTTCATGATCTCCTTTTTGCCTACGACTGCCGCCAGTGGCATACCTGCTGCAATGGATTTCGCGAGTGTCATGATATCGGGAACGACATTGGAGTGTTCAACTGCGAACATCTTTCCTGTTCTCCCGAATCCTGTCTGCACCTCATCTACAATCATAAGCAGTCCGTATTCGTTGCAGAGCTTCCTTAGTTCCTTTAGATAGTCCTTGGGAGGGACAATAAATCCACCCTCTCCTTGTACTGGTTCCACTATTAGTGCTGCAGTCTCTTCGGGAGACACTTCCACATTCAGGAAGTTTCTGATGTAATCAACACATGCAAATCCACAGTCGGGATACTCCAGGTTGAATACACACCTGTAGCAGTATGCGTAGGGAACCCTGAACGTGCCGGGAGCAGATGGATAGAAACCAAACTTATAGGGCTTAATCTTGCTCGTCAACGTCATTGTCAGGAAAGTTCTACCATGAAATGCATTCGAGAATGTGATTATGTTTGGCTTTTTAGCATAATATCTCGCAATTTTCACAGCATTCTCTACAGCCTCTGCCCCGGAGTTTACAAACATGGCCATATCCAGGTCGCCGGGTGTTTCATCTGCCAGCTTCTTTGCTAGCCTAACATAAGGCTCGTAGGGAACCACCATGAAGCATGTATGCGTATATTTTTCAGCCTGCCTCTTGATTGCGTCAATTACTCTTGGGTTGCTGTGTCCAACATTCATTACACCTATCCCGCTGAAAAAGTCGATGTACACGTTTCCATCCACATCTTTTATAAATGATCCATTTGCCTCTTCTATGAATATTGGATAGGCTGTAGAAACGCCCTGTGGAACAAACTCACTCCTTAACTTCAACAACTCTTTGGACTTAGGTCCGGGAACATCAGTTACAATTTTAGGCTCTAAATTCTCCATTATATCACCTCTTCCGGATCTTTACATCCATCCCCTCAGTTTGTAATACTCTTTCAGCATCTTCTCGAAATCCTCCTCTTTGACCGTAACGTCCTTGTCGTAGATTTTGATAGGTGATTTGAAGAAGAGACGTGGCAGCTTATCTTCTCTAATGCCTTCTCTCCTGTTAAACTCTCTAACAAGGTTACAGATCCTCTCTCCTGCTCTTTTCAGCTCCTCAACTTCAACATCTGCACCGGTAACAATGCGATAGAGTTTTGCAATCTCATCCCACAGAATGGGTCCTATCATTGGTAAACAAAGAAATCTGCACATAACAAGAGAATCTACAACGCAATACATGTCCTCCAGATCTTTAACCAGAGCAGCCTCACCTTCTGGGGAGAATCTATCCACAACACCAGCCAGATTTGGTCTATAGGCACACGATCTTATATGACAGGCTCCTCTTGGAGATACGGCGTAGCCTAAGGCTATACCGTATAGTCCTCTGGGATCATAACCAGCCGGTTCTAAACCTTTAACGTGTACGGGCTCAACTGAAACTCTCAAAATCTCGGCAGCCCGTTTTGTACCTTCTGCAAGTGCATCACCAATACCATCTCTGAATGCTATTTTTTTGACCAGCTCAATTATCTTCTCACCATCACCAAATTCGATTTTCTCATCAATCTCATTCCTTTCACTACAGGCCATCAGGAAAGCTACAGCATTACCGGTTGAGATCGTGTCCATACCATATCTGTCGCAGAGTTCAGCAGCCTTGATAATAGATTTCAAATCCTTGTTTTCGCACAGAGAACCTAATGCATACAGGGTTTCATATTCTGGCCCTTCTATCTCTGTGTCTTCGCACTTTGAGATCAATCCACATGCGACTGTGCAGCCATAGCAGGAACTGTGTTTTTTGACGTATTTTAACACAGCTTCAGCATTAATTTCTTCAAAACCATCAAAACTTCCTTTTGTCCAGTATCTAGTGGGTAGCACTCCAGCCTCATTTGTCAGTGCCATTATGCTGGGAGTGCCATATTCTGAGAGGATCTGCAATTTTTCTTTTACAGCGTTTATCAGCCATCTTCTGAATTCTTTGAGTTCTTCCGGATGTGCGACCTCTACTTTTTTATTCCCCTTTACAACAACAGCTTTCAGGTTCTTAGATCCCATTACTGCCCCTGCTCCAGCTCTCCCGAACTGTCTCCCTTTTTTATGAGTAATGCAGGCAAATCTAACCAGATTTTCTCCCGCCTGTCCAATTGAGAAGACTTCCCCTTCGTGATCTTTTTTGAGGATTTCCTCAGTTTCAAAAGCGTCCTTGCCCCAGAGGTGAGAAGCGTCCTTGATCTCGATTTCACCATCATCTATCACCAAATAAACAGGTTTCTTTGCCCTTCCAGTGATATATAGAAAGTCTATACCAGCCTTCTTAAATTCTGGAGCAAGATAGCCTCCACATTGAGATTCACCATATGCAAAGGTCATTGGTGATTTGAAGACGCATGTGAGTCGTGAAGCGCCAGAGAGTACTATTCCGCTTACTGGGCCACCTCCGAAGATTATAATATTCTCTGGTGAAAATGGATCGATTTTTGGAGGTAATTCTTCATAAAGCAACTTTGTGGCAACTCCTTTACCGCCAATATATCTTTTTTCCCATTCTTCAGGGATTTCCGAGATCCTTACCTCCTTCTTTGTTAAGTTTACTCTGGCGAGTTTCATTTTTTGCACCCAATATATCTTCTTCTCACTTGGATTTTTGTTAGCAATATTTAAAGTTTTTCAAATTAAGTTTTAGTAAATTATTGATTCATTAGACAAAAGACAATACCGGGAAGGTGACTGCTCTAGGAGTTTTAACTTTAGTTCTCTTTTTATAGAATCATTTGAGGATTTGATTTTGAATTACAATTACTTTCAAAATAGTGTAGGACTGAGTGTTTCTACTTTCAATTTTCTCTGAACATTATACAGTTT
>CAZZAF010000038.1:0-14436 GCA_964652135.1 uncultured archaeon | reverse complement strand
GGCTTGGAAAGTTTATAGAATCCATCGGAGGTATTGAGGAATTTAAGAAGCTTCTGGAGTGATGTAATTTTTTACTTTTCCACTTTACTTAATTCACTTTCTACTTTTCTTACTTTATTTACTTATAACAGATTGTCCACGGGATTTGTACTCTCTTACTATTTCCACCAGAGTTCTGGCCTCGTCTTCCGGGTTCGGAGCTGCTGCAATGGCAGAGATCACGGCAACACCATCAGCCCCAACTTTGAGCACATCCAGTACATTATTTCTGTTTATAGCCCCAATTGCTACAACCGGAACAGACACGGCCCTTACAATTTCAGCTAGCCCGTGAATTCCTATAACTTTTCCAGCATCTTTCTTTGTTTTTGTGGGAAAAATTGGTCCAGCACCAATATAATCTGCATATTTCTCAGCATTCATCGCCTGTGTAACATTCTTTGTTGAAATGCCAATAATACCGTCGAAGATCTCTCTGGCTATTTCTGCTGGCATATCATCCTGACCCAGATGCACCCCATCTGCATCACAGGCAAGAGCAACGTCAATTCTGTCGTTTACTATGAATAAAGCATTGTATTCACTTGTTAGCTTTCTGAGTCTTTTTGCAGTCTCCACCATCTCCCTTGTTGACATCTTTTTCTCTCTGAATTGAATTATCCTGACTCCTGCCCTTAGAACCATCTCTGCGAGTTCTTCATGTGTGTAACCAAAGTTTGAATCTGTTATGAAGTATACATCCAGATATCTCTTCAGGTTCATGTTCTACACCTTCTAATCAACTATGAACGGCACAATAGAAAAAAGTTGGGTCAGTTCACTTTGGTGAGAACAAGGTTTAGGAAATAACCAAAACTCACTCAATCCATTCCCGTTCAAATAACGATAGAATGTGTGAGTAGTATCAAGGCTAAATTTAAATGACTTCGAAATTAGAGGATTTATGATGTCTCTCAAGGAAATGTTGAAGGACAAAGTAAGCAAAGAGGAACTATCAAAGCTCAGAAGAAGTTTTGAAATAATTGGAGATGTAGTCATCATTGATATCCCCGATGAGATTATCCATCTAAAGGATTTGATTATTGAAGCCATTCTAAAGAAACACAAGCACGTCAAGACAGTTTTAAGGAAAGTTGGTGAAGTTGGCGGCATATACAGAGTTGCAAAATATGAAGTTCTTTATGGTGGTGAAACGGAAACCATAGTCAAGGAGCATGGATGCAGATTCCTTGTTGATCCGACAAAGGTTTACTATTCTGTCAAGCTGTCAGGCGAGAGGGAACGGATTACGAAACTTGTAAAGCCTGGTGAAAGGGTTCTCGTAATGTTCGCTGGAGTTGGGCCATATGCAATCATAATTGCCAAGCATGCAAAACCATCGGAAGTTATAGGGGTTGAAATCAATCCAAAGGCGGTTGAATATTTCCGCGAAAACGTCAAGCTGAACAAGGTGGAGGACATTGTCAAAGTATACGAGGGAGATGTTAGGGAAATCGTACCAAAGCTTGAGGGTAAATTCGATCGCATTCTCATGCCATCTCCACATACAGCAGAGGAATTTGTCGATGTGGTTGCCGGGAAGATAAAGGAGGGTGGATACATCCACTATTACACCTTTGCCGGAGAAGAAGAGGAAGACGAAATTCTTCCAAATAGGGTTAAGGAACTTTTCATGGCAAATGGTGTGGAGGTGGAAGTTGAGAAAGTTCGCTCATGCGGAAATTTTGCACCCTACGTAAATCGTTATGTGCTTGACCTGAAGGTTTTGAGGGTGAATTTTCCTGATACATCTGACTCATAAGGCCGGGCAAAGATTACCTTGTACTTTTCCAACCTTCCACCCTGGCCCAAGCTTTTCCCCAAAAATAATTTTGAAACTACTCGTGGTAAAATACGTATACTCCAGTTCCACACTCCAATTCCAGAATTTCTTTGTAGGATAAAAGAGGTGCATTTTCTAAGGATTCAAACCATTTCTTGTAAATTTTCTCATTACTCGTATCATATATTCCGCCCATCCTGTTCAATAAAGGTTTTAGCTTATTAATTAGAAAGTACTGAAAATCTTTGGCCTCTTTTCTGTCATCGATGAAAATAACCTTCCAGAAACCAGAAAGGACGTATTTAGTTATTTCGAGTTCATAAAGCGGATTGATCAGGAATTTTGCGTTTTTATTGTTGCATTTTTCCTTCCTGACTTCATATTTGAAAACATATTTTGCGATACTTCTTCGCAATGCAGACACGTCAACATTACCGAAACAGTGATTGTTTAGGATACGATATTTGACTCTCCCCGATTCGCCTACATAAACCACTCTTAAATTCCCATTTTCCCTGGATTCAATTATTTTGTCCAATTCATCCAGATGGCCCATCATCTACCCCCCTCTTTGACACTCCCCATTCAATACGCTCTATAACCTCAAAATGTCGAGGGGATTGAACAAAATACAGTGGTAGAACTTACTGCCTTTGTTCACCGTCTTCTTCATAAATAAAAATGTCTTCGATTTTAACTTTAAAGAATCTCGCTATTTTGAAAGCCAATTCCAAAGATGGATCGTATTTTCCCCTTTCTATGGCTATTATTGTCTGTCTCGACACTCCAAGCTTCTTTGCGAGTTCTTCCTGCGTTAAATCATGCATAGCCCTGTAAACCTTGAGTCTGTTTTTCATATCTTAGCCTCCGTATTTCCTGCTGTAGTATCCATAGAATATCAAATACAATACAAGTAAACCGCATGCTGAATATACCAGTGCCAGGCCGGCTTGTGTAAGCTCAGCATATCCGCTCTTACTCAATACCACCAAAGCAATGCCGATTACTGCAATGGTTAACCCGAAAACCTGCAACGTTCTTCTGGATGCTTTTTCACTTATTCTATATACCCTCTCATCTTCTATTACCTCTTCCACTCTGCTTTTGCATAAATACAGCAGCACCATTCCTACAATTACTGCAACCAAGAGTAGCATAGAATTTCCAGCCAATACAGACCAGCCAATTAGAGCTCCCACAGCAATCGTAACCGCTATTCCACACAGACCAAACCCCATCTGATTCGTATTGATCACCTCTTCCTCCGCCCTCTTCTGTAAAGAATACTATACAAAAAGTTATTTTAACTTTACGATATGTAAATTTTAATTAACATTAAATAAATAGGTTGCAAACCGACTTCCTAATATCACACTCCAATCGAGAATCGCGAAAAAACTACCATTAACAAAGTTAAACACCATATACTAGATTGTCCATGCATTCTCTTCCTCGCACCACACAATATATCAAGCACAATCGAGCGCTGGCAATACAGTACACAACCCGCCAGCTTATATTTTTATAGTAGTAGATCAATCAGAAGTTAATGAATGGTTCGTTTAAATTGGGTAGAATTGCAGGCATTGAGGTAAGAATACACATATCGCTGTTCATAATTCTGGCGATTCTGAGCGTTGTGCTATACTACAACCCGTATCCGATGGGGTTTGACGGACTCGAATATCCAGAGAGTGTCAAGGCCGTGCTTTCAGTTATGGCCGCAATTTCACTCTTTACTGCTGTACTGATTCACGAACTCTCGCATTCAATACTCAGCATGAGATATGGAGTGACTGTCAAAGGTATTACACTCTTCATCTTCGGTGGAGTGGCATTACTTGAAAATATTCCTAAGGAACCGAGGAAGGAGATTGCAATTGCTGCTGCAGGTCCACTGGCCAGCATAATGATTGCAGTAATCTCTTTTGGAATCTATTTCCTCGACATTCCCATCATCTCAGAATTCTTCAGAGTTTTTGGCAACTTCAACATCTTTCTCGCAGCATTCAACCTGATCCCGGCTTTCCCACTTGATGGAGGAAGAATTTTAAGAGGTCTCTTGGCATCAAGAATGAGCTTCGTCAGGGCAACACACACGGCTGCCGAAATAGGAAAAATGTTTGCAATTTTCATGGGTATAATGGGGCTTTTCACGAATCCGTGGCTAATTCTAATTGCATTCTTCATATACATGGGTGCAAACGAAGAGGAAAAGATGACTCTGGTGGAGAACGTACTCAAAAGAATTAAGATCAAAGAAATCATGACTCCCAATCCAGTTGTTGTTACACCCGACACAACTGTTGGGGAAGTCATCGAGCTGATGTTCAGATACAAGCACCTTGGATATCCCGTAGTTGAGAATGGAATGCTGATAGGAATAGTCACTCTGGATGATGTTGCAAAAGCATCACGTGATGCACTCGTTTCCGAAGTAATGAGCAGAGACATAGTCACAGTAAGTCCTGACGATTCAGCCTTCGATGCATTTAAGATAATGAACGAATACAGAATTGGCAGGATACCAGTAGTGGAGAATGGAATAGTGGTGGGCATAATATCCAGAACTGATCTGATGAGAGTCCTTGAAATTTCGGAGGCGTTCAGCGGTGGAAGGTGAGGTAGAGAGCAAGAGAGTGGTTATTGTTGGTACAGCCCACGTCTCACCCAAGAGCATAAGAGAGGTTGAGGAGACAATTGAGAGGGAGCGGCCACAGGCTGTGGCGGTTGAGCTATGTTATAAAAGATACCTCGCCCTCATTAAAGGAGAGCAGCAAGATATTCCAATAACAGAGGCGATTAAGAGGGGCGAAACACATCTTTTACTCTTTCAGCTTCTTCTCTCATATTTCCAGAGAAAGATTGGAGAAGAGTATGGAGTGAAGCCCGGCGACGAAATGCTTGCCGCAATAAATAAGGCCAAAGAGATAAACGCAGATGTCATTTTGATTGACAGAGACATCACTGTTACGCTTAAAAGGTTCTGGAATTCGCTGTCTATTGTTGAGAAACTTAAGCTCACATATCACCTGATTAAAGGGCTTTTTACAAAGGAAGAGGTTGATGTTGATGAAATGCTCGAAGAAGATGTTCTGGAATTACTAGTCAAAGAGTTTAGAGAAATTTCGCCATCAGCGGCAAGAGTTTTGATAGATGAGAGAGATGCGTATATGGCTGCCAACCTGCTGAGGGCTTTGCATAAATACGACCACGTTGTTGCCGTTGTTGGTGCGGGGCATAAAAAGGGGATTGAGAAATACCTGCAAAATCCCGCAAAAATTCCTGATATAAAAGAGCTCGAGGAGGTAAAGGAGAGCAGAATCAATCTTTTCAAGATTTTCGGTTATGCGGTTGTGTCGGTAATCATCCTGATATTTGCTGTTCTCATATCCACCCTAAATTCTGAGATAATTATCAAAGCTTTTCTTTACTGGTTCCTGATAAATGGTATTCTGGCCGCTTTGGGAGCAATAATAGCAAGAGCACACCCGCTTTCAGCTCTATCGGCATTTCTGCTTGCATGGCTTACATCACTCAACCCGACAATAGCAGCAGGATGGGTTTCGGGGCTGGTTGAGGCGTGGATTAGAAAACCAACCGCCAAGGACTTGCAGAAGATATCGAAAGCGAGCAGTTTCAAGGATTTGATGGATAACAAGTTCTTCAGAGTTTTGATGGTCGCAGCCTTAACGAATGTTGGAAGTATGATTGGAACATTTGTTGGAGCATATGTGGTGATACAGGTAACCGGAATCGACATTGTAAATACACTGAAGGAAAGTTTTAGCAACATTTTAAGAGTCTTCTAAGAATTCCTGTTTGCTGTTTTATTTTCTCGAAAATGATTGAACATGGTTTTTGATTTATCAAATGAGAGTATAGAAGTGGGCTCGCCCGGATTCGAACCGGGGATCACCGCCTCGTAAGGGCGGCGTCATAACCACTAGACCACGAGCCCTTACTTGCCTGCTGTCTGGAATGAATATAAGAGTTGCGGTATAAATATTTTCAGAGTGTGACCCTGTGGTGCATTATGTTGAGGGGGTTTACACATGGGCTTTAAATCACAGTAAACCCTTCTCCTTAAGCTCAGAGTAGCATTTCCGCAGTAAATCCCTGACGACTTTTCGTTTCCTGATACCACCAAGCCTGAAAGCTGTCTTCCTTATACTTCCTGTTTTGAGGAAAAGTTCCAGCACTTTTCTTTCTTCCTCGCTAAGATCAAGATTTTCCAGAGCTTTTTCAGCTATCTGCGTGAGATCTGCATCCCCATAATACATTTCATGAGGTACAACACTGTTTTTGAACCTTTTAAGACGGAACTTAATGACATATACACTCTCGATATCCCCATATATGCCTTTAATTTCACGAATCAGTTCATCAAGACTTTCAAAACCATCTATCTTCGCATCCTCTTCGGTTAATTCATCGATTCTCTTTTCCTGCACATCTTCAATTTCTGCTATTCCGATGATTTTTCCACCGCAGTGTATGTAAACTTCATCTCCTGGCTTCAGATTTGTATAGATTCTTATTGTCGCCCTCTTTTTTCCGTTAAGCAGCAAATTCCTGTATTTGTCCTTAAATTCCAGATGCTTCATACTTCCTCTCCCAGGAAGATTCCATCATGAGTTCTCACAATTTCAAACTTAACGAAGTCTCCAACCCTTTTGTTGGTTATAACCGTAACGACTCTATCCTTAACAACTGCAATCATTTCACCGTGCATCCTTCCCTCGGCAACGATTCTTGCGGCAAAGCGATCTCCTTTCTTAATGGGGTGCGGGATCCGCTGCCTCTTTTCAATTCCAAAGTCTTCAGGTTTAAGAACGAGTTTAACACCGTACTCCTTCTCCCACTCCCTCAGCCTCGAATAAAATTCTTTGAATGACATTACATTCTTCAGCTTCCTTCCATATTTGTATGGAATGTATTTCTGAATGCCAAGCGGAGGATACTTCTTGCCAGCTCCAATCTCCAGCGCAAACTGAATTATCTTCTCCATTTCAACGTCGTTGTAGCCGGGAACCCACACCGGAGCGATCAGCAGATCCATCTTGCTTTCGGCAACCATTCTTGCAGCATCAAGAACTCTTTTGAGCGGATACTTCACACCGTATAGCTGCTTAGCCCTCATCTCATCCAGCGTGCTGAGTGAAAGATTGATCCTTGTCACGTAATTCTCCAGCATTTCGATTTTGCTTTCACTGAGCAGCACACCATTTGTTTGCATGGATATAACGTCAATCCCATCTATCTTGCTGATTCTCATCAATAGTTCTTCCATATATGGATAAAGCAATGGTTCACCCTGTCCGTCGATGTGTGCTTCACATCCATCCCCCTTGAACTTCACAATTTCCGCAAGCTTTTCTGCAAGGTATTCTGGCTCGACAATATAGTCCGTAGCTCTCGTCCTACTCTTTCGCCCCTCATCAACGCTGCAGAATATGCAGTTCAAATTGCATCCAGAAACGGGTCTGACCTGTATCAGGTTCGTACCCCTGTCAATCAATCCAAATGCCGCATGACCCAGAAGTGGAATTCCACTTTCTCTGGTTATATAAACAAGATTCCTTTTCGTAATGTGGTTTAGAACTCTTCTCGGTTCACCAAAAGAGATTATATACTCCTTAGAATACCTTCTCTCAAGCTTCCTATAGTGTTCTAGTGGAATTCTAACCTCCACAAAATTCCTTATAAGAAATACTTTCTCATTACCAGCTTCGTACTCTTTCAGCATTTTTGTCTTCAGATTGCTTTCAAACTTGTAAGAACCTCAATACCAAGCTCCGTGAGATACAGTCCCTCATCCCTTTCCTCTATAATTCCGTCTTTCTTTAGCTCCTCAATGGTTCCTTTTAACATGGCAACAGGGATCCTCGTGAATTTTGATACGGTTTTTTCATTTACGCCTTCTTTTCTTTTCAGTATTTCGAGAACTTTGATTTTATTTGGATTTGATGTGATATGTCCTACAAGATCCTTCCTCATATCAAAATATTCTACCGGAAAGGTTAATATACCTTCCTCCTATAGCTTATTTTGGTGGGCTAGGCCGGGGGGCTCGGCGTCCCCTGTAACCCGAAACCGTCGAAATGCGGGGGCCGAAGCCGAGGGGAGGTCCGCTCAGCGGGGAGATTGGCCTCATTCGGCTCCGCAGAATCCTCGTCCCGGAGGGCCGGCGGTTGCGGGTAGGCTACCTGGAGGGGTTGTCGCCCGCATTTGCCGGGGGTACCGGCCCAGGCCCGGAAGGGAGCAGGCTTACCCCGGACGTTCGGCGCTTCCGGGGGTGCGGGGAGGAGGAGCCGAATTCTGGCCGCTCCCCGTGACGCGGATCGACCCGAGGCGTGCCCACCTTCTCAATTCTTATTCTCATTCACAATTGCCGGTTTGTTTAATACCAAAGCATATATTAAACCAGATACAAACTCGCCAATCTCATGACGCTCAATTCAAGGTTCAGCAACATGAAGGCTTTTACAGTTGTTATTGCTGCCATACTGATGGGATCGCTTTCAATCTTCGTCAGAAATATTCCACTCCATCCCATCCAGCTTACCTTTTTTAGATTTTTCATCGGATTTATTTTCCTCTCCGTCCTTGTCGCAATTACAAGAGAGAAAATTGTAATCAGAGAACCAAAAATTGTTGCTGGTCTCGTTATTGCTAACACCATAACAGTCGCATCATATATCTCAGCCATTCAGCTCATTGAAGTTGCAACTGCAGCGCTTTTACTTTACATGGCTCCCATATATGTCGTTCCAGCCGCATATTTTCTGGGCAAAAGAATTGAAAAATATACGTGGATAGCCTTACCTCTGGGAATCTTCGGACTCTATCTCATGCTTTCTCCATACGGCTCACTCTCCATTGGCTTGATCTTTGGACTCATATCCGGGATCAGCTATGCTGCTATTTTTATTCTGATGAAGAAGGCCAGGGCTTTTATGTCATCACTTCAGATAACGTTTGTATATCTTGGATTCTCTTCTCTGCTTCTTTCTCCATCGCTTGTAATATTCCCGTTTAAAGAAGTCAGCATTTTATGGTTGCTTGGACTCGGACTTATACCCACCACTATAGCATTCACACTGTTCAACTACGGTATAAAGCACTGCAGAGTTGAACAAGCACCACTGTTTGCTCTGGTTGAACCTGTTGCAGCAGGTTTGTTTGGTTTCTTTATTTTTGGTGAAATGTTAACAATAAAACAACTTGTTGGCGCGGCTTTAATTCTTACAAGCGTTGTTCTTGCATGGAAAGAAAACTAAAAAACTGAAATTAGATCAATACTGTGAACAGCACGTAAGCCATAACGAGCATTAGCAGAGAGTGTTTAACACCAGCGGATATGCTCCCTTCTCCCATAGCTCCTGCAACCATTCCTGCAAACAAACCCTGGAACACTGCAGCATGCATAAAGACATTCTTGTAGATCTCAATATCTATCCCTCTCAGCATTCCGATCTGAGCTCCACCCTCCGCAACCTGGGCAGCGCTCTCTGCAAGAGTGGCGAGGAACGTCGTTGTGATAATGTACACAATTCCGATAAAGACAAAGAATGAGATGTATATGATTACAACATACATGAACATGTTGGAGAATCTCTCCCTTCTCAGCAATTCTGCGTTGCTTGCATCTCTTGCCGAGATCATGAGAACTTCTGTAACATTTCCTGTCGATTTTAACGCTTCATTCAACAGAGTTATTGTTCTTGTGAGCTCAAATACCTTTAACCTGTTTGCAAATCTAACGAGAGCATCATTGAGACTAACACCCCACTCAAGATCTGCCTTGATTTTCTCTATTTCTTTCTTAAGCGGACTCGTATCAGTTTTTGCTATCATTGCTATAGCCCTATATATCGGCATACCACTCTCATTAGCAGAAGCAAGCTTGTTAAGAAATATTGGTGTAAGTCGTAGGGTTTTGTTGACTTTCTTCCTTCCTGCCTCATAGAACACAACAAATGGTGCCAGTATAATTATAAGCGCAATGAAGATGTAATCATCAATTTTGAAGAGCCACTTCATGAATTCTGTACCCTGAACATACGGGTAATTCATGAACCCATAAGCTACAAAGCCAAGCCCTACAGGGACTGAGAATATGAATACGTAAACAGGTCTTCTTTTTATCGGCTCCAGCGGGTGTCGAAGCGTTTTCTTAAGATTCCATCGCTTTATCTTTGATCTCAATTTTTTGATTTGTTCCTCATAACCCTCCGGGTTGACCTTCTTCCTTAAACTGGTATAGCTTTCCTTCAACATTGGCGATTCGCCAACCTCTGTTGGAGATAACAGTTTGATAACCATTGCAAAGAAGAATGATCCTATCGGGATTACAAGGTAAATCACTGCATAGAGTGAAGTTTCATCACCCTGGCCCATCACCACCATGACGGTCTGGATGATTATAAGAAAGAGCGGACCTGCAACAAAGGCTGTGATGTAGCTTTCAGCCATAAGACCAAGAAACTCAAGAAAGTTCTTCTGCTCCTGTCTTGCCCTCTCCAGATAAAATTCTGCTCTCTCCTCAAGATACCTCGTAACATCTCCACCACTATCGATTATTGTAATCAAACCGTGGAGGAACTCCTTGAAATTCTCGGAAGGTGTCATCTCAATCGCATCAGATAGAGCAGTCCTGAGATCCTTTCCAAGTAAGTCCATGTCACGTACTATTCTAGCAGCCTCTCTTGAGACCTCACCATAAACTTCGTAGTAGTTAGCAAGGGACTTGAATATCTGAATCAGGTTCATTCCACCCTTGCTCAATGAATACATGTAGGTTATCGCGTGTGGCAGCGATCTGTCGATCTTGCTCTTTCTGTCGCTTATGATTGTTGAGGGGTAAATCATGAAGATGAAGTAGCCAGCGAAGTAGAGAACGACTGTAATAAAGATACAGAGTATTCCAGCAAAGAAGTACGCTCTGTAGGCTTTCCAGATCTCAAAAATAGGTTCTGGAAGAACAATTGGGAACAAGACTTCAGGGAGCCCTATTACATATATCACTATATACGCGACAATTAAACCAATAATGGCTCCAATAATGCCAAAAATCAGAGAGACCATCTTTGCAGTAGCTATGTACATCTCTGGTGGCATCGAAATCATTGCCTGTCTGAGCGATTTCTCCAATTCGTAGTATTTCTGAGCCTTTTTCCTTATGCTTTCTCCAAAAAGCTTGTATCCAAGATAAGTGAAGTAATTTGCCTTTCTAAACATTCAACCACCTTACACTGTAATACCCATCTTCTCCAGAACCTTCTCAGGCTTCGTTTGGTACGCGTGGATGATGTTGCTCACACTCCTGAAATCCCGTATGTTGTGTTTTATCATAAACTCAATTATCTGTCTTCGCCTTTCCAGTTCCTTCTGAACATCTGAGCTTGACCAGCCTCTAGCCTTCTTAATTTCCTCAAGAGCTTTCGATGTACCAATCATTGCATGCGTATCTTTGATACCATCCCACTGAAAGACTGTGGTAGTTCTGATCATCTTGGTGTATGGATCGAGACCAACAATTTCCGCAATTTCGATTGTTCTTCTAACCTTCTTTTTACCTACAAACGTAAGAGCCTGGATACTTATAATGTCCAAAGCTTCAAGCATTGAACGTGGAACGTTTATAGGGGGATTTTCAAGTCTGTGGATAACTCCATTAACACTATCAGCGTGAAGCGTTGAATATGTCGTGTGTCCGGTGGCCATTGCCTGGAAAAGGGTTAAAGCTTCCTTGCCTCTGACCTCACCGACTATTATATACTCGGGCCTCTGTCTTAAGGCAGCCCTCAGCAGATCATACATATCAATTGACCCCTTATCACCATGAAATGCCTCTCTTGTTATTGCTGGAATCCAGTTTTCATGTGGAAGCATAAGCTCTCTTGTATCCTCTATTGTGACAATTTTGGCATTTCTAGGGATAAAAAGAGAGATTGCGTTCATTGAAGTGGTCTTTCCACTTGCAGTACCTCCAGCAAAGATTAGACTCTTCTTATTTTCAATACAGAGCCAGAGATAAGCCATCTGCTCAGCAGAAAACGTCCCCCACGCAACAAGATCGATGGGCGTAATTGGTTGATCCCTAAACTTCCTTATCGTGAAGGTTGAACCATTATCGGTTACTTCCCTTCCAAACGTCATCTGGAGTCTGCTTCCATCTGGCATTGTTGCGTCGACGATTGGCTCCGCGATGGATATGTGCTTACCACTTCTCTGAGCGAGTGTAATGACGAAGCTGTCGAGTTCATCCGGTTCTTCAAACACAATATTTGTTTCAAAGTTTGTGTAGTTTCTATGGAAAACGTAAATTGGTAGGTTGTAAC
The DNA here is from genome assembly GCA_964652135.1 of uncultured archaeon. Taxonomy (GTDB): domain Archaea; phylum Halobacteriota; class Archaeoglobi; order Archaeoglobales; family Archaeoglobaceae; genus CAZZAF01. The sequence goes on along the minus strand of CAZZAF010000038.1, from coordinate 2,268 downwards.
CATTGCATGAGATGTCTTCAAGCATTTTATCAAGCATTAAAGGCGTAATTCTTTCATAATAAATAAAATCCCTAACAATGTAGTAGAGTATTTTGTAATACGACTTGGAATCTAGGTCGAGTTTCATATCTCTGATGAGCAGATCAACATTTTCCTTCAGAATCTCCTCCTTTAATTTTCCTTCTTCTATAACTTTTTCCTCAAGAACATCCCTCAACGCATCTTCAAGCTCGTTGAGGACTTCCGTTTCGTATGGGTCGAGTTTTGGTTCTACAACCACATATTTGTGGTCATGCTCCTCCTCGCTATAGATGATGAAAACCTTGCTGTATGGCTCCTGAATCCAGTATTCATCTATAATCTGCCATCCTTCAGGAGGAGTGTATTCTATGAGAGGACCATGTACAGATGGATCATAAGGTTCGAAAAGAGGACGTTTTCTAAGCAATCCTCTTTTCTTTTCCTCCTTTCCATCCTTACCTTTTAAAATGTCATCAACCTTTTTTGCTTTTTCTATGGCTTCAATTGCTTCTTCTTCAATATCCTTCTCGTTCTTCTCCTGACGCTCAGACATCTTATCAGGAGATTCACTAGTTCCTGAGGGAGATGAATCCAATAGATCAGAATCAGTACTCTCATCAGATTTTAGATCCTTTTTACCCTTCCGTATTCCCAAAAAGCTTAACATATCTTTTTAGAATTATCAAACCGGACATTAATAAATTTTTTCGCCATTATGAGCATTTTGTATGGCTAACAGCCCAATTATAACGGCAAGCCAACACAGTATGTTTTGTTGGATATGAAGAGTTTAAGAGTCTGAGTCTCCATAAATACTAAATATCGGACATTGGAAAACCAAGCGTAAAGTAGATTCATTGCAGCGCATAATCCTCAATCGATAATTCGACACTACAAGCGGGGGTTGCCGAGCCAGGAAAAGGCGCAGGGCTTAAGACCCTGTCCCGAAGGGGTCCGCGGGTTCAAATCCCGCCCCCCGCACGTATTTCTACTGATACAAAACGCCAGGGTATCTTCCCCAAAACACCCAAAACATCCAACTCAAAAAAGTATGAATAAACTTCTATGCCTATATTTCCCCAAGATACTTCAGACTTGCAACAGCGTAATACGTATACTCGAGACTTGAAATGCCACCGTAAATACTTCTTCTAAAACCACCATCAGAGTTCTGCAATGACGAGATGTAATCTATGGTTTTCTCATTTGCATACCTGTAACCGAGTATACTGAAGCATGACAGCGCATAGTATGTGTCTTCAAGGTACGGTGGATATCCATTGGGAATTTTTGTAAAACCGCCAATATGACATTCGCGCTGTTTGATAAAAGATATTACATCGCTCTTCATCCCGATGTCATTAAGCACAAATACACAGTAGTATGTTTCCTGAAGATTTGGGGTTATTGTCCCGAACCCACCATTCCTTCTGAACCTTTTAATGAAATTCTTCACAGCATCTGGAATGTTTCTGCCCAACAGTTTTAGAGAGGCTGACAGGACACATATCTCTCTCAAGATATTTGGCGTCTCAAATGAGTATGTGGCCGTAGTTCCAATTTCGACACTAAAATCTCTCGATGGGACCTTCTGCACTACCTCATCAAGCCTGTTAAGTAGAAAAGCACTCATATCGGGTAGTTTTTCTCCGAGTAGCTTTAATGTGCTAAAAATGTAAAAAATAGAGTACTGTTCCTTCCTGAGGTTGTTTCTGAGAAAATCTACGAGCTCTTCCCTGTTGGGTATCTCCACACCAATCGATTTCAAGATGTAAACTGCATAGTACGTTTCGGGTAAAGATGAGGAAAGGGGTTTGCAAAAGGAAAATCCACCGTCTTCAGCTCTTCTCGAAAGGACAAAATCTCTTAGTTTTTCAATATTGATTCTTCTAGATGGATGCCTAGATCTGTTAAGTGTCAGCGGGTGCAACAAGCCCACCTCCTTTTAGGAAAACAGGCGTCATCAGCCCCATTGTGGGGCGGTTAAGGGTGGACGCCATCACCCGCCAAACAACATATCAACAAAACCACGTTTATATTTTATGTTTTACTTGCGTTTTTAGGCTTGCTTTACTGATTTGTCGTACAACCTTCTCTTAAGCATCAAAGCAAGTTAACTAGGCAACACCAAAAAATTAAATCATTTCACATAAACTTATAAAGTAAGAATATCTCCTAAAATAAATAGATATACGTCCACCAACCTCTTACACCCGTAAATATGAGCTTTGTATTGACTATAATAAT
>CAZZAF010000037.1:0-14451 GCA_964652135.1 uncultured archaeon | reverse complement strand
GCTTTATAAGGTAGTCATCAAATTAGGGATAGAAAATTTTATAACCAATGGAAGTGCTATATGTAATTGAAATTGACTTAAACACCGGATGTGTAGATAGATTGACCTGAACTTGATGCGTCTAATCTGAACTGATTTATGATGGGAGGGTTTGACGTAGGTAGTTGATGTTGGATTGTAAGAAGAATCACTAAGAAACCACATCTTGAATGTGTGCTGGAAAAACTTCTGCTGAACCTGACGAGAGTCGATGCAATATTTTGTTTTTTAAATGTTTTTCTTAGGATAAAGATGGTATAATATCAATAGGAGTCTTCAGGTTATATAACTTGCCGGAGAACGAAGATACATGAAAAAGGCATTAATTACAGGAATAACAGGGCAGGACGGTTCATATTTAGCCGAGTTGTTGTTGAACAGAGGATATGAAGTTCATGGCATCATTAGAAGAGCTTCGACATTTAACACTAAAAGAGTTGACCACATTTATGTCGATCCTCACGAACCTCATGCAAGATTATTTCTACATTATGGAGACCTCTCAGATTCTGAGCAAATATCTAGTATAATTTATAATATAAGACCAGACGAAATATATCACCTAGGGGCGCAAAGCCATGTTCGTGTTAGTTTCGAAACACCTGAATATACTGGTAATGTCACCGCATTAGGGACAACAAGGATATTGGAAGCGATAAAACGAAGTGGGAATAATATAAAATTTTACCAAGCTTCAAGCAGTGAGATGTTTGGTGCTTCTCCACCACCACAAAATGAAGAGACACCTTTTCAGCCAAGGAGTCCATATGCATGTGCCAAAGTTTATGCATACTTCATGACGAAAAATTATCGTGACGGGTATAACATGTTTGCATGCAACGGAATACTGTTCAATCATGAATCCCCGAGAAGGGGGGAAACTTTCGTAACGAAAAAAATCACAAGGAGTATTGCGCTTATTCTTGCTAAAAAGCAAGATTGCTTTTATTTGGGGAATTTAGACTCTAAAAGGGATTGGGGTTATGCACCAGAATACGTTGAGTTTATGTGGAAAGTTCTTCAAAATAATAAACCTGAAGATTTTGTTTTGGGAACTGGAGAATCGCATTCTGTTAGAGAGTTCTTGGACGAAGTTTTCACATATGTAGGACTAGACTGGCAAGAGCATGTGAAAATCGATCCAAAATATCTTAGACCAACAGAAGTTGGAGAATTGGTCGCAGATTCCACTAAAGCTAGAAAAAAGCTGAACTGGAACCCAAAGATAAAATTTTACGATTTAGTTAAGATAATGGTTGATGCTGATATGCGTGCAGCAGGTTTGGAGCCAATAGGAGAAGGAGATAGAATTTCTGAGAAGAAGTTTCCAAACAGATGGTGGAGAATGGACTGATGAACGAATGTAAAGTAAATATTTTCATTAAGATAGATGACCCATTCTATGATTAAAAGGCGATATTAGAGCTACCTTTAAAGAGAAGTTTGAGACTTCGAGAGGTAGATTGGAGAAGAAGACGCCATGGTGAGATGACTTTATGACATTTTGGGACGACAAAAGAGTCCTTGTAACAGGTGGAACAGGTTTTTTAGGCTCTTTCATAGTGGAAGAACTCAAAAAAAGAGGAATAAGTGAGGGAAACATACGAATGCCAAGAAGTAAAGATATGGATTTAAGAAAATGGAAAAATTGTGTTAAGGCGGTTAGAGATGTTGATGTCGTCATCCATCTGGCAGCAAGAGTTGGTGGTATAGGGTTCAATAGAGAATATCCTGCTAAGCTTTTTTACGATAACGCTATTATGGGGATTCAAATGATGGAAGCTGCAAGACGAGAAGGTGTGGAAAAATTCGTGGCAATAAGCACTGTCTGTGCTTATCCCAAGCATACACCAGTACCTTTCAAGGAGGAGGATTTGTGGAATGGATACCCTGAAGAAACCAATGCACCATATGGCTTGGCAAAGAAAATGTTACTTGTCCAAGCTCAGGCATACAGGCTGCAGTACGGACTTAATGCTATCTACCTGCTTCCAGTCAATCTTTATGGACCTAGAGATAATTTCGATTTGGAGTCGTCACATGTTATACCTGCATTAATAAGAAAATTTAGAGAGGCTGTACAAGATAGTAAGAGGACGGTTGAAATTTGGGGAACCGGTAATGCGTCAAGAGAATTTTTATACGTTGAAGATGCTGCAAGAGGAATTCTCTCGGCAACAGAAAAATACAACAAGCCCGATCCTGTAAATATTGGTTCAGGAAATGAAATAAAAATCAAAGATTTGGTTAAATTAATAGCAGAGCTTACAGGATTTAACGGAGAGATAAGGTGGAATACAAGTAAGCCAGACGGGCAACCCAGAAGATGTCTGGATGTAAGTAAAGCAAAGGACGAATTTGGATTTGTGGCAAATGTGGATTTAAAAGAAGGTCTCGAGAAAACCATTGAATGGTATGCGAACCACGTTGAGTGTAAAAGGTGAGAAAGTCTGAACTTTAAAATAAATAAAGCAAAGAACTTAAATGAAGTGACACCACCTGTGACTGTAATCCGACCATTGCGTGGCTGGATACCGATAAATCTGCGCGAGTTATGGTTACATCGGGAATTGTTATACTTCCTCACCTGGCGTGAGATTAAGGTCCGTTATAAGCAAACAGCTCTGGGATTTGCTTGGGCAATTATCCAGCCACTATTTATGATGATTGTATTTACTTTATTCTTTGGTAAGCTGGCAAAAATCCCCTCAGAAGGTATCCCCTATCCAATCTTCAACTATGCTGCATTGCTTCCTTGGATGTTGTTCGCCGAAGGTATTACACGTTCGACCAACAGCATGGTTCAGGATGCCAACCTCATCAAGAAGGTGTATTTCCCAAGGCTAGTTATGCCAGTATCTGGTATTCTATCTCCCCTGGTTGATTTTGTCATCGCCTTCACGATTCTAATTGGGATGATGTTTTACTTTGGCTTCACTCCCACAATAAGAATTCTCTTGGTTCCAGCTTTTCTGATACTTGCATTGATGACCGCTCTGGGTGTTGGGCTCTGGCTTTCAGCAATAAATGTGCAATATCGAGATGTTCGATACACAGTGCCGTTTCTAATTCAGCTCTGGCTCTTCGCCTCGCCAGTTGTTTATTCAAGCACACTCCTGCCCGAAAAGTACAGAATAATATACGGTTTAAACCCAATGGCTGGAGTGATAGAAGGTTTTCGCTGGGCTCTCCTTGGAACAACTCCACCGGGTTCGCTGCTGGCTGTTTCGGTGATAATAGTCGTGGTTATTCTGGTTTCGGGTGCATTCTATTTTCGACGTATGGAAAAAACGTTCGCTGATATGGTGTAATAAATGAGTGATATAGCTATTCGGGTAGAAAATCTAAGCAAACGCTACCGAATCGGTCAAAGGGAGCCGTATAAAGCTCTTCGGGATGTCATAGTCAATGCTGCTGCTGCGCCATTTCGCCGCCTGAAGCAGGATTCAACCTCTAAAGCTAGAAATCCAGATTCGAAGCACATCTGGGCTCTAAAGGACGTTTCTTTTGAGGTGAAACAGGGTGAGGTCGTGGGGATTATTGGACGTAATGGTGCAGGAAAGACTACACTTCTCAAGATTCTCTCTCGCATCACGACACCAACTGAAGGATTTGCTGAGATTCATGGTGTCGAATTGCCTCGTTGCTGGAGGTGGGTACAGGTTTTCATCCCGAGCTTACAGGTCGTGAGAATGTTTACCTCAGCGGCGCCATACTGGGGATGAGGAAGCGGGAAATCGATGAAAAGTTCGATGAGATTGTAAAATTCGCTGAAGTTGAGAAATTTATTGACACACCATTAAAGCACTACTCCAGTGGCATGCAAGTCAGGCTTGCTTTTGCCGTTGCCGCCCACCTTGATCCTGAGATCTTGCTGGTAGATGAAGTGCTAGCGGTGGGAGATGTTGCTTTTCAGAAGAAGTGTTTGGGTAAGATGGGTGAGGTGGCTGTGGGGGGAAGGACGGTGTTGTTTGTGAGTCATAATATGGGGGCTGCGCGTTCGTTATGTGGTAGAGCGATTTTATTAGATCAGGGACGGATTATTATGGATGGCGAATCTTCACAAGTAATCAGCGCCTATTTGTCCTCTGGAGCGATTAAAGAGTCAGAAGGGCAGATTGTCTGGTTAAATGAGGACGAGGCGCCAGGTGGAGATGAATTGAGGTTGCGGGCCATTAGATTAGTCGGGCCAGAGGGTGAGGTTTGTTCCACATTCGAAGTAGATAAGCCAATTCAAGTGGAGATCTGGTATGATGTAAAGCGCGCATTGCGAGGTATGCGCATCAACTTGGCTCTCCTAACATTGCAAGGTGAGATTGCCTTTGTAACGACAGATCATAATGTCAGGAATGAAGAGGTTCAACCTGGTAACTATAAGAGCATATGCACAATTCCAGGGGGTTTGTTGAACATAGGCAAATACATCGTGAAAGTTGGTGGTGGTATTCCTAGTGTAAAGGTATTACTTCCATTTAAAGAATACCTTAGTTTCTCAACAGCAGGATCAGGCAATCAAGGATCTAACTTCCCTGAAAGGTGGCCAGGTGTCGTATGTCCAAAAATGGATTGGCGTATATCAAGAGTTTCAGTTGATTGGTTCTACGAGAGGGGGGATGATGATCAAGCACCATATTCGAAAGATGTGTCGTAAGTTGCTACGAACTTCCCAGGAAAGCAACAAAAGCATTGTTCCTGACACTCTGTATCCTGATGATGTCTTTATCGTTTCGTATCCTAGGTCGGGAAATACTTGGATTTTATTTATTCTGACTCATCTTATATTGCATAGATTTGATGATTCTGTCGATTTCAAGGTTGTTCAAGAAACAACCCCTGACATCCATATGGTGCAGCGCTATGGAATTAGTCTTGATGTGCCAAGGCCACGCATCATTAAGAGCCATACCTGTTTCGTGCCAGAATATCCTAAAGTCGTTTATCTCGTCAGAGATGGGCGGGATGTGGCGGTATCCTTTTTCCACTGGCATAATAAGTTCTCTCAATTTGATGGTACCTTTTATGATTTCATAAAGGCTGACTTCTGTTATCCCATTTCATGGTCAGAACACGTAAGTTCATGGCTGTTTCAGAAGCATGATACGCCACTGATTTGTATTCGCTACGAGGATATGCTAGAAGATGGTCCGACACAAATCCGCAAACTATGCGACTTTGCAGGCATTTCGGCTACGGATGAAGAAATTCTTCAAGCACTAAAATTGGCATCATTCGATAGGATGAGAAAGATCGAAGAAGAACGAGGGTTAGGCTATGTAGATGAAAAAAACAGAAACTATATGGTAGTTCGAGAAGGGAAGAAGGGCAACTGGAAAACGCATTTTGATGAAAGAACTAAGGAATTGTTCAAGAAGAAACATCAGTATGTATTAGAAAAGTTGGGTTATGTTGAAGATGCGAATTGGTGAATATGAACATAAACTATCGAACAGCCATAGAATAGAGGAAAACTTGAGGTGAGGGAATATTTAATGAGAGTCTTACTAGTTAATCCACCTTCTCTTAGGCTTGCAGGATTCCAAGTCCCTTACTTCCCTATTGGTCTGGGATATATAGCAGCGATGTTGGTTAAGGAGGGGCACACAGTCGAGATATATAATACCGACATTGATACAGTGCAAAGTGCCAGACATTCCCAACACTCCACGCTCGACAAAGCCAACACCATGTATAATAAATATTCTGCCGCTCTGCAGAATCCCGCACACGAAGTCTGGGGGGAAGTGGAAAAAGTCATTCGTGAACGCAACCCTGAGGTTGTCGGTATCACTTGTAAGGTGTTTGACATGGCGTCAGCATTAGTAGTAGCCCGTATCGCAAAGTCTGTCAACAAAGAGATAGTTGTTGTGCTAGGTGGCCCGGCAGCTACTACCTGTACAGATATGGTCTTGGAAGACCAGAATGTTGACTGTGTTGTGCGCGGGGAGGGTGAAATAACGATGGTCGAATTGCTAAAGGCGCTTCAGAGTTCGAAACTAAATCTTCACTCGATAGATGGCTTATCCTTTAAAGAGTCAGGAGACATCGTTCACAACAAGAGACGAGCCCTAATCGAGAATATTAGTTCTCTGCCTTATCCAGCGCGAGACCTTCTTCTATACGCCGACAAACTTCCCAAGTGGATGTTCGAGTCGATAATGGGTGGTATAATTACTTCACGTGGATGCCCTTATGCTTGCACCTTCTGCGCCAATCGCACCGTATGGGGGTCAAGGAAAGTCAGAATGAGGACAGCACAAGACGTTGTTGAAGAGATTCTTTACCTTAGAGATACTTATGGTGTACGACGCTTTATCTTTTGGGATGACCACTTTGCTACAAGCAGACAACGGGCGGTTAAAATCTGCAACCTTTTGTTAGAAAAAAGAGCCGATGTTCATTGGCTTTGTCTCGTCAGGGCAGACACGATAGATGAACAATTACTCGAGCTGATGAAGAAAGCAGGATGCTATGAAGTGCAGATGGGGGTGGAGTCGGGTAGTGACAGAATCCTGAAAAAGGTGAAAAAAGGTGTGACTGTGGAACAAATCAGGAAAACTGCTGATATAATTAGAAAGAGTGGGTTAAGGTGGCACGCTTTCCTATTGGTTGGCATTCCGGGTGAAACTAGAGAAGAAATGGATGCTACGATGCGCTTGATAACTGAACTTAAGCCCGACCGCGTTCAACTGAGTGTGTTCACCCCGTATCCTGGAACGCCACTATATCAAGAATTAGAGGAAAGAGGGCTCTTAAATGACCAGAAGTGGTTATCTGCCGATGTTCTCAATGTGGATTATTCCTACGTTGGAACCATACCCCACGAGGAGTTCCGCAAGCTGGCGTTGCAGTATCTGAAAGAGTGCGATGAATACAACGAAATGAATGCACAAACTTCATGTTATGCATATTACTTAAGGCACCCTACCTTGTCTGCTAAAAAGCTCATTAAGATGATCACAAAGAAGTTCTATGCTCTTTGGGGGGACTGACTTTCAGATGCGAACCATTATTTCACGAACATCGTGGCGCATTCGAAACTATATGAGGCTAGCTCCAACGTCAGATCAGGAAGCCTATTATCGCCTATGCCTGTTATCTTCTTCGATGCCGCGCTACCAATCGGGCACAATTTCCTTACCTTTTGGTCGGTTGCATTTTGTAGATGCCTTATCTCTGCAATCTCAGTTTTTAGAGATTTTCCTACAGCGCGGTTACGACTTTGAGGCTGAACGTCCCAATCCTTTAATCTTCGACTGTGGCGGCAACATCGGCTTAAGTGTAATCTGGTTCAAACTGCGCTATCCACAAAGTCGGATAGTTGTGTTCGAGGCTGACCCTGTTATTGCTGAAGTGTTAGAGGGTAACCTAGACAAACTTGGCTTCAAAGAAGGTGTAAAGGTTGTCCATGCTGCAGTATGGACTAAGACTGGCAAAATTCGCTTTCTCAGTAATGGGGCGGACAGTGGGAGTGTGGATGAACAAAAGGGAGACAAATTAGTAAATGCAGTGCGCTTGGCAGACTGGATCACAGAGCCTGTGGATTTATTGAAGTTGGATATCGAAGGAGCCGAATATGAAGTGATCCATGACCTTTGCGAGACGGGAAAGATTGGACTAGTGCATCGTATAATTTGCGAGATTCATGGTCGGTTAGGAGAAGATCGGAGGCGATTAGCCGAGATTCTGGCTGCCTTAGCCAACTACAATTTCCATTTTACATTTAACCATGCCCGCTGTGCTCCTGATTTGCCGGGAGAAGCTGAACCAACACCATTTTCCGCAGCTCGTGATGGCAAGTTTTTGCTACGTTTATACGCGTGGCAGGAGTCTTAGCCCATGCACGTTGTAATGCTTTCAGACGCAGAAACTTCTGGTGGTGCTGCAATTGCAGCCAGCCGCTTGGCAGAAGCTCTGGTGCAGGCAAGTGTCCGAGTCACTCGCATAGTTGGCAATTCAGATGGGCAGAAGCATCCATGGGTCACACAAGTATTGAGGACGCAATTGCGGGAAGAAGTTGCGTTAAAAGCGCTTGAAAGTATTTCCAAGCGCCTTGCAATTTACGCACGGAGGCGATTGGTCTGCCAGCGTCTTCACGATCTTCTAATGAAACTGCATCCGGATGTGATCAACGTGCACAACTTGCACAGTGCTGGTTGGCCACCTGATTTGCTTGCAGTCTGCGCTCGCCATGCTCCAACAGTGTGGACATTGCACGATATGTGGAGTTTCACCGGTCATTGTGCCTATAGCTACGATTGCGAAAAGTTCGTTAATGGTTGTGATGCTGCATGTTCGACGTCTACAGAGTATCCTGTCCTGTCCCCAAATTGTATTGCAGATGCTTGGCGGTGTCGTGAAAAGCTTTTAGTCAAGTATCAAGATCTTGTTGCTGTGTGTCCATCGCGCTGGTTGGCCCGGGAAGCAACACGTGGCCTTTGGAAAGGCCATCGTGTGGAGATAATCCCTAATGGACTACCTTTAGAAGTCTACAGACCCATAGAGAAAAACTTGGCACGAATGGCCTTGAATATCGAGACACCTGCACCAGTGGTGCTAACAGCAGCTCAAGACCTTAATGAGCAACGCAAAGGCAGTGAAATTCTGGTTAAAGCACTTCAAAAAGTTTCAATTCGCCCGTTCACACTGCTTACGTTCGGACAAGGGTCACTTCCAGTGGAGATAGACGATATTTGGTTACATCATTTGGGTTATGTCAATCCCGAGAGAGTAAAGGTGCTCGCATACAATGCCGCCGACCTGTTTGTCCACCCTGCGCCAGTGGATAATCTTCCTAATGTAGTCGTGGAGGCTATTGCATGTAGCACACCAGTGGTTGGCTTTGCCGTTGGTGGTGTACCAGACATGGTACGGCCCAGCCAGACTGGTTGGCTGGCAAATGAAGTGTCGCCCGATGCGCTTGCAGCGGCAATTGACACTGCTTTGACTGATCTACGTTATGGTGTGGACCTACAAGGGTCGTGTCGGGCTGTTGCCGAGGCTGAATATAGCTCTGAGTTACAAGTCCGACGATATCTAGATTTTTTCGAATCATTATAGATACTGTAAATTATTCTGCCTAGCTATAGCGTAGAAATACTCTAATCTGCAGCACGCCAGTGGGCGCGGTGGGCGGCTCCGGAACAGATTGAGGACGGGGTGACAGGATTCTTGGTGACACCGGGTTGATGCAGAAATGATTACTTCTCAAATTGGACAATTACTTTCTGAGGATGAACTCTGTAGAGAGTGAGTTCCAAGCTACTGAGATTGCTCGCAGGCAGTTCAGCTAGAGCGGCAGGTGAATGAGTTATCTGGTTGGTGTAGGGAGTTCTGGAGAGAGTGGGAAAATAGTTAGTGATGGTAGATATGATCAACCAACAAGAAGAAGCAAAGCACAACAATATACTTATAAATAGAGAGATGAAGCAATTATGATAGCATTCTTTACAGCTCCAACGCCTTTAAAGAGCATATTGGCATTATTCAGCGCAATGCAATTAAGAGCCTGGTTTCAGCTTCACCCATGCGAGCCCATCCTGTTTTGGAGATATGGAGAGAGTGTCAGAGGTTGCATGAGAATTAAATGCACGGTGTATACTGGAAGTGGAAAGGAATGAGTACGGCACATACCTTAGTAAACTTTCTATTTGAAAAAGCCCAATAAGTGGCAAAAAAATGGTGATATTATACTTTTGAGCGACTTTATGAAAGGTGTTGGTTAGGGAATAATTCAGGGGCCGTTTGCTGGTGGGACGGCAATGGACTCGGGTGGGTACACTGCCCTCTTGTACACCATTCGATGCCAAAACTATGGCCCGCTCGGTAGACACAACTACTTCATTGGAACTAGCTGGTGAAAAAACATGAAAAGCAATTATCTCAAAGTTTCGATTATTACACCTTCGTATAATCAAGCACAGTTCTTGGAGAAGACGATACAATCTGTCTTGAACCAGGACTATCCCAACATTGAATACATAATAATTGATGGCGGTTCTACGGACGGTAGCGTGGACATTATCCGCAAGTATGAGCATCGGCTGGCATACTGGGTGAGTGAGCCAGATCGTGGGCAGTCACATGCCATAAACAAAGGTTTCCAAAAAGCAACAGGAGAGATCCTTGCGTGGCTTAACTCGGATGATACTTATTTACCCTGGACTGTTAAAACTGCAGTAGAGTTTTTAATTGGCCATCCAGAAGTCTATATGATTTATGGAGATTGTAATGAAATTAATGAAAGTGGTGAAACAACAGGTTCATATCAAACAAAAGAATTTAATTTAAACGAATTGGTATGCGGGATTAATATGGTGCCTCAACCAACAGTATTTTTCCGCAGAGAGATTCTTAAAAAAGTAGGGTACCTTGACACAAACCTTCATATAGGTATGGATCATGACTTCTGGCTCAGAGTTGGATTGAAGTTCAAAGTGCAACACATACCCTACCTTCTTGCTAACTTTCGGTTTTATCCTGAAACAAAGTGTGCCTTGAAGTTCTACAGGTTTTGGCCCGAGTATCTCTACATACTCAACAAGACTTTCTCTAATCCTGAGCTTCCACTCGATATAAAGCATGTAAAAAGCAGAGCTTATAACTATGCATACTCACATCTCAGCTTTCGTAATTTCCAGAGGCCTTACATAAAGTGGACAGCACGCCACTTACTGAAATCGCTTGTATTAAACCCTTGGGGAAACTCTTACAGGATAATTAGTAGATTATGTAAGTGGGTAGCTTATCGTTTTCACAGAAGGGGGCAAAGTTGAACTTCTATGAATTAACTATCTTGACCAAGGCACCAAAATGGTCGTTTATTCAAATAACACATGGTGCCAAGATATTCGTTAAAAGCATGATCAAAACTATACTAAGGCAAACATCTCCACTAAAAGATATGGGTGGTCCTATTTCTGTCGAACAGAACTTGTTGAATGGATTAAAACGGATTGACCAGCCATATAGGGTGAATCCACCAGCCTCGGACGTCACGCCTTATGTGGGGATTCTGCGTAGCATCCAGGCGATCAGGTGGGCAATTAAAATGAAACGCCGTGGAAAGATTGAGCGACTGACAGTCGGACCAAATGTGGTAGTAACACCAGATGAACACAATAGATTTATAGAGTCTCCGCTAATTGACTTGGTGATAGTACCATCTAATTGGGTAAAAAATCTTTTTTGTTTTATATCACCATCTTTAAAACCTCGCATTCAGGTGTGGGCAGCAGGAGTCGACGAAGAATATTGGAAACCAAAAACAAAAAAATCTCAAAATGCTGAGATTGACTTCTTAGTATATCTTAAAACTGCGCCAACCCCCATCTTAACGACCTTGCTAAAAGAGCTAAAAAAGAATCGCCTGACTTACCACATCCTGAGATACGGATACTATACCAAAGAAGAATATCGTTCCTTACTCAATAAAAGCCGCTATATGGCTTATCTAAGTGAACAGGAGACTCAAGGAATGGCACTATTTGAAGCTTGGGCTTGCGATGTCCCAACTTTGGTTTGGGACCGTAGATACTGGAAGTGGAAAAATGAGAACAGAATTAATGAGTGGACAGGTGCATCATCGGCACCATATTTGACAGATGAGTGTGGACTGAGCTTCAAGAACGAACATGAGATTCATGATAAGTTAACGGAATTTTTACAGAAATCGATGAATTATACACCAAGAAAGTTTATTCTTAATGACTACACCTTAGCACACACAGCAAGAGAGTATCTGTCCATTCTGCCTGACGGGTCATAAACAGCCTAGGAAGGTTAGTAAGCATGTCTATATGCATTCACTTTAATGAAATCTTCAAGAAAATCGGGATTGGCTGAAAAAATGCCTAAAGTCAGTGTTATTATTCCAGTTTACAATGGAGAAAAATTCCTTTCCGAAGCAATTGAGTCAGTAGTAGCTCAAACTTATTTGGATTGGGAAATAATTACCGTTAATGACGGCTCAACAGATAGAAGTTTAGAAATACTGAGAAAATATGAGAAACAGCTACCTTCAAAAATTTATGTGATTAACCAGGAAAATAAGGGTCCCTCTTTAACTAGAAACATGGCAATCGCCGAGGCTAAAGGAGAGTACATTGCCTTTTTAGATTGCGATGATTCATGGCTCCCTGAAAAGTTAGAGAAACAGGTCGAATTTTTAGATTTGAACAAAGAATTTGGTTTAATTTATTCTGATTGTTATGTCATTGATTATAATGGCAATATAAAAGGCAATACTTACTCTTCGAGAATAAAACCTTTCAGGGGTAATGTTTTTAATGAATTGTTGTACACTAATTTTATCCCTACATCTACAGTTATGGTTAGAAGTGAAGTATTTGATGATGTAGGATTATTCAACCCAATGCTTAGGATATCCCAAGACTATGATTTGTGGATAAGAATAGCCGAAACTTGTCCTATTGATTTCATAGACCAACCTCTTGCGAAATATAGGCTTCATTGTGAAGGTATAAGTAGAAATGTCGAGCTAATGACTAATGAAGATTTTCAAATAATGGAATACTGGCTAACTAAAAAACCCAAGGTAAGAAGAGAGCTGAAAGATCAAATCAAACAAAAAAGAGCACGCTTGCACTATCAATTGGCGCTCTATTACTATCACAATCGTAAAATTAGAAAAGCTATAGCAGAATTTATAACATGGACTTTCTATAAAAGCACTCTATCAAGGAATTAAGATTAAGTTTAAGGGGTGAGTAAATTAAAATAGGCCTTGTCTTTGGAATGGAGTTCGCTAAGCCTACTGGAATTTCACAATATGTAGTCGAATTAGCTAAACGCCTATCAAAAGAGCATGAGGTTCATTTGCTAATAGCTGATAACGAATCCTACTTCTCAGGATCAACGATCCATAGAAATCCATTATCAAAGTTCCCTTGGTTAAGACTCAATTCAAACCTTCCTCACCTTAAAAGTTTGCTACATATTGGCCATATAACAACAAGGCTTATTTTCAATGCACTTTATAATCCCTGGTTTTCCAAAAATATAAAAACTAAATACGGCTTGGATATAATCCATTCTCAAAGTATAGACTCGCTCTCTGCAGATGTTGTAACCATGCATGCTTGTCTGAAGGCAGCAAGAGAAGCTAAAGAAAAATCTCAAGAAATTAATTTTTTTCGTAGAATAGCAGGGCAAGCTTTGTTCTTCCCCTTTACTACTTCCTACTTAGTCACTGAAAAACATATCTTGAAGAAAAGCAAAAAGATTATCGCCGTTTCACAAAAGTTAAAAGAGGAACTTTTAGAGCATTATAGGATTCCAGAGGATAAAATAACCGTAATTCCAAATGGAGTTGATCTACATAAATTCAAGCCTGATCCTGTAAAACGTGCAAAAATAAGAAATCAATATGGTATAAGAGAGGATGAGATTGTTTTGATCTTCGTTGGACATATGTTCAGAGCAAAAGGTCTGGATTATATTATAAATGCTATTTCAAAGCTAAATAAAGTAAAGCTCTTTGTAGTTGGGGAGGATCCAAATATTAAGTCATATAAAGAGAAAGTGGTGAAAGCCTGTATTCAAGGAAAGGTGGTATTTGCAGGGAATATCCCGGAAGGAGCAGAGGATTTTTACGCTGCTTCCGATATTTTCTTGCTTCCAAGCGCCAGTGAAGGCTTTCCTTTAACAAGTCTTGAGGCGGCTGCAACTGGCTTACCCATAATATCTACAAAAGTCGGTGGATTGGGGGAGTTAGTCAAAGATGGGGTTAATGGATATTTTGTAAGGAGAAATAGTGAAAAAATAAGAGAAAAAATACAGATTCTTGCTCAGAATGAGGATTTGAGAAGACGAATGGGGAAAAAAGCAAGAGAAGCGGCAAAAGAATACTCATGGGATGAAGTAGTCAAAAGGACATTTCAAGTCTATGAGGAAGTGATCGGGAAAGAATAGATGGAAAAATCCTAGAGTTTTGGAGAATGAAGAATTACAAGAACGTTAGAAGAGTGATAAGAGAGAAAAGCTGTTGAAAAGTTCAGCTTGATAGTAGAGGGGTGTCAAGATTAGCACCTCCAATAATTATAGAATGCCACAAAACTATCTAACCAACTCTGAACTGAAGTAAATCTTTAACTAAACGTTTCATGCCTGTATCTCAACCCAAGTCTTTTCAAAGCCCAGAGATACCAGAATCCTCTGTCAACAACGATCTCTGGTTTGTTTTCGCAGTACTTCAGCACATCTTTAAGGAAAACATAGGCGTGAAAAGAACTTCTTCTCTCAGAAGCCATATGGCTAAGCATTCCTTAGTATATAGTGCTGCTAATATTTTCGTCTCTATATTTTTTCTTGTTCCTCCGAAAGACTTTTGTAGATTTGATATACTCTATTAATTGGTTGAGTTGGGGGTGCATATATTGTATTTCTTTTATTTAT
>CAZZAF010000036.1:0-16571 GCA_964652135.1 uncultured archaeon | reverse complement strand
GTTTAATGATATTCGATAAATTAAAACAATATATAAGTATTACACTGTCGCTTGCTACCATAGATACGACGATTAGCGTAAAATATATTAACGACTATTACGTAAATATGAGAATAATAACTTGTGGAGCGTGTCTGAATGGTTGTTCGTTCTCTGAGACTTTCTAGAAGAGACTTCATGAAAGCCTCCGCTACCACAATTGCCGTGGCTGCTGGTCTGGCCAGATACGGCAAGAATGGCGTTTTTAAGAAGGCAACTGCACAGGAAATACAGGAACAGTCAGAAAAGGAAGGAGTTAAACTTGTAAAAACAGTATGCACCGGTTGTGCGGTCGGTTGTGGAATATTGGGAAAAGTTAAGGACGGAACATTCGTTGGAATCGAACCGTGGGTTAACAACCCCATTAACCGCGGAAAGCTCTGCTGTAAGGGAGCAAGCATAAACCACATCGTTACATCTCCAAGGAGGCTCAAATACCCGCTGATAAAGAAGAACGGCAAGTGGGAGAAGATTAGCTGGGAAGAAGCCCTGGATATCATTGCAAAGAAGATGATGAAAATCAGAGAAAAATACGGGCCAGATGCGATTTTCTTCGCCGGTTCAGCAAAGGTCAGCACCGAAGTTGCATACCTGATGAGAAAATTCATGGCATTCTGGGGAAGCAACAACATAGACCACCAGGCAAGAATCTGCCACTCGACAACTGTCGCTGGTCTGGGGAACACATGGGGTTATGGAGCCATGACAAATAATTTCAACGATATGCGAAATTCGAGATGCATAATATTCTTCTCAAATCCTGCAGAAGCCCATCCCGTAAGCTTCTACCACATATACGAGGCGAAGAGGCGAGGAGCCGTTTTGATTTGCTGTGATCCCCGTTTTAGCAGAACTGCAGCGGTTAGCGATTTACACCTGCAATTCAGACCCGGTACAGATATAGCACTTGTATGGGGCATCTGTTATGAAATAATCAAAAACGGCTGGTATGATGAGGAATTTATCAAAAACAGAACTTACGGCTTCGAGAAAGCCAAAGAAATAATAATGCAATACCCACCAGAGCTTGTTGAAGAAATAACAGGAGTTCCAGCAGAAAAGATCAGAAAAGCAGCTTACCTGCTTGCACACAACAAGCCCGCAACATTGCAGTATGCAATGGGTGCAACCCAGCACGAATACGGAGCACAAAACATCAGGTCTTTTGCAATTCTCCAGCTACTCCTCGGCAATGCAGGAAAGCCAGGCGGTGGTGTAAACGCATTCAGAGGACATGACAACGTGCAGGGCGCAACAGACATGTGTGTTCTGAGCCATTCGCTGCCAGCCTACTATGGCCTCAGTGAGAAAGCGTGGAAGCACTGGTGCAACGTCTGGAATGTTGACTACGAGTGGATCAAGAGCAGATTTGCCAGCGAAGAAATGATGCACGAGAAAGGTTTTACGATGGCAAGGTTTGCTGTTGGAGCTGTTGCCGGAACCGACGCGTATCCAGGAACAAAGAACATGAAAATAAAGAACCCACCCCTTAAAATGATATTCATCTGGGGACACTCAACACCCTCTCTGGGTGACCTCAAACTCGTTAAGAAGGCTTTTGAGACAGTAGATTTGATTGTATTTGTTGATCCATTTGTTGAAAGCGGTGCAGCAATGGCAGACAGGAAAGACGGAATAATTCTGCTACCTGCAGCAACAGAACTCGAAGGAGAGGGGTTCGTTACAAACAGTGGAAGACAGATCCAGTGGAGAAACAGGGTTGTTGAACCACTGTATGACTCGAAAGAAGACATGTGGATACTGCTTAGCCTTGTGAAAGCTCTTGATAAATACGATCCCGGTTTGTATGAGAAATTCACAATCAACTTCGGAAACAAACCACCGGAAGAAATCAGGCCAGAAGAAGTATGGGACAAAGAAGTTACCGTTGGAAGTAGAAGCATTGGAATGATCGGTCAGAAGAGCTGGAGAATAAAAAAGCAGCAGGAATACGACTACACGTTCGATCCTGAAAACTGCAGAGCTGTAGGTGGGCCATGTGATGGAGAGTACTGGGGACTTCCATGGCCATGCTGGAACGAGAAGCATCCGGGAACACCAATACTGTACCGCAACGACATACCCGTCTGGGAAGGTGGCCACGACTTCAGAGTTAAGTGGGGCAAAGAAGCGCCAGATGGAGCATCTTTACTCAGTGGTATAAACGGCCACGATCAGATTCCTGGCTGGGCAACAAACCTCGAAACCGATTACTCGGAATGGCTTGACAAAAACATGGTTCCATCCGGTAGAGGCAGAGCAAGATTCTACGCATGGAACATGAAAGATCCTGTCCCAGTCCACAGAGAACCCATCTTCTCACCACGCCTTGACCTCATAGACAAGTACCCGGTTTACGACGACAGCGTCTACGGTGAATTCCACTATAGAGTTCAGATAAAAGCCAGATCATACCAGATTGCCTGGAAGAATGCACAGCTCAAGGAAGTATTCCCGCTGATATGGACATCTGGTAGACAGGTTGAACACATGGGTGGTGGAGCAGAGACTAGAGCAAACAGAATCCTCGCAGAGCTGCAGCCAGACATGTACGTCGAGATCAATCCAAAAGATGCCAACGATAGGGGTATAAGCGATGGAGAGATGGTTGCAGTGATCTCACCAAGAAGTCTGGAGTACGGCGACGAGCCCGCATACATAGTCGTGAAAGCCAGAGTTACAAATGCAGTTCCACCTGGCGTAGTATTCACACCATACCACTGGGGCGGCTACTTCCAGGGCCAGTCGTACCTCGACAGGTTCCCCGTGAACAATGACATGGACACGCGCCCATTCGCTGCTGGCGATTCGTGTAACATCATAAACCCACCAGGCTGGGACCCTGAAACCCAGATGCAGGCTACGAAGTCTGGAATCTGTGAAGTTGTAAAGCTAAGCAAGCTCAACGAGTTCAAGGAGAAGAACAGGGCCAAGATTGAGGTCCTTAAAAAGGCATTAATGGGGTGATGTAAATGCCACTGAAGTTTTTGGTTGATACTCACTCCAACCTATGTATCAAATGCAGGGGATGCGAAGCTATATGCAAAAATCACAACAACCTGCCCCAAGGTGTTTACAGAATAAGGGTTGTAACAATCAACGAAGGTAAACCGGGTCAGCTGAACGTCCCAATGCCATGTATGCACTGCAGCGATCCTCCATGTATGAAAGTATGCCCAGTGAACGGAATTTACAAGAGAGAAGATGGCATAGTGCTTGTTGACAAAGATAAGTGTATCGGATGCGGCTACTGTGCCTTTGCATGCCCCTTCGGCGCACCACAGATTGCAGAAAGAGGTGCCTTTGGATCCAAGGGCAAGATGGACAAATGTACATTCTGTGTAGAACCTTTTGAACAGAAAGACGAGAATGGGCAGCGCATACAGAGAGAGCCTGTGCCAAGATGTGCTATGGTTTGCCCTGGAGGGGCATTGCTTGCAGGAGAACAATCTGAAATTGCTAAAGAGTTGAGAGAAAGGGTTGCTGGATACCTAGCTGCTGGAAAGATTGAGAGTCTATTCCTCCTCTAAATTTTTTAGAAGGTGTAAGCAATGCTGAAGGCCATCGTTTCATTCATTGTTGCAGTGATTGCCATCTCTCCACTGATAGTCAGCATGATGGAGTCGGCACAGCTTGGAGGGGCATATATCTCAGAAAACACATACAGACACTTCCCATCCGACATCAGGCAGGAAAAATACTCATCCGCTGTCGAAACCATCGCGTTCCTGAACAGCATAGCTAAACCGCTCCTCGCATTTATAGCATTCTTCGTATTCATCATGACTGCAGCCGAATACTGGAAGTTCTACAGAATCTACAAAGAAGAGGAGAGGGGTGAAAAACTTTGAAAGAGGTTAAAAGATTCTCTCCAGCTCAAAGAGCTGCGCACTTCCTTGTATCACTCTCAGGAATGCTGCTTATAATAACCGGGCTTCCCATTACTTTCTCAACCCAACTTCGATGGGTCATGGATCTGATGGGAGGGTCAGGAGTTACAATGTTCGTCCACAGAATATGCGGACTCATACTTGCATTCAGTCTTGCATACTTTGGGACATATTTCGCTCTTGAAAGATTGACAAAGGGCAGGGGCGATTCCAACATAACACTCCATCCAAAATTCTTCCTTCAACTTGTAAAGGATATGATACAGGATATGCTGTGGACGTTCGGTCTTACAAAGGAACGACCCAAGTCAGGCAAATATGACTGGGTGATGGTTGCAGACATATTCGCTGTACCAATTTTCTGTCTGATTGAAGTGATTACAGGAGCTGTCATGTGGTTTCCATTCCCGATTCTGGAGAGCAATCCAGCCCTGTTCTTTGTCTTCAGAACGATACACACAGGCGTTGCAATATTCGCAGTATTCTTTGTGCTTGCCCATGCAACTGTATTACACTTCACCCCTGGTAACTTCCCAATAAACATGGGTATATTCAGCGGACTTATTCCAAAACACAAGGCAAAAGAAGAATTTCCACTATGGAATCCAGAAGAGGAAGTTGAAACAAACTCAAAACCCTATAAATTCCATCCCGTCGGATATATCGCTGGCATAGTCTCGTGCCTGATAATGCTTTTAATGGTGTACGTAACTTTTCTGTTGACAGAAGAAGGGCTTGCGGGACTTAGATTGCTGGAAGACAACCTGCTGGTCGCCATAGCATTGAATGGAACTATTGCACTAATGTTCATCTACGTCCTGATGACGTTCTACGGAGTGGTAAAGGCTTTAGCGAAGTAACGCATGCAATTCGTTTACACCCTTTTTTTCAATCTGCATGAATCCTCTCAGTATTTTTGCAATCCCCTTGTAAAACTGTGCATTTATGTTGTTTTCCAGATCATCACAGAACTTGAAAACCCAAGTAAGCAGCTCCTCCTTCAGGAATTCTTTCTGTTTCTTAATTTCTGACCTCCTTTCATCCTCGCTTTCAAGCATTGTTCTGCAGCTTTCAGCCATAAAGGAGAGTTCAACACCTATGTGATCGGCCGGTTCAGGTAGTTTCTTCTGTGGAATGTATCCCATTTCAAGATACTTTCTTTTTATTTTTGCTGTAACTTCACGATAGGGTGAATCACCCTCATATGTGGATTGATATGGTGACGTGGTTTCAGAAAAGGGACCGATGAAAACAGCCGTAAATTCCTGCTTAACAAAAGTCTCAAAGTCTTCAACACTGCTGAATTTTGATGCCAGATCTCTCAAGATCCTGACTCCTTCGTCAATGTGAGGGTGTGAAGGGAACACTACTTCCCCTTTCATCAAATCTCGAAGGAACTCTTTAGGCGGGCCATCAAGTAGAACTGTTGAAAGAAAAGAATACATCGCCATTCTACCCTCAATAATACTGTTTAAGTCATTCATTGAAATCACCCCCTCTCCTCCTCTCCCTCGCCTCAATAATTTCATTGTAGACAGATTCAAAAATAATCTTTGGCCTGCAATCTGTACAGAAGAGCAATGGGGCTTCCATCCCGCTCAGAGCTTTAATTTTTTCATATGCTCTCTTTGACATGTGGGGCTTCCCACACGATGGGCACTTAATAATCTCGTCCTCAAACACCACCCTTTCGGAGAGAGAGTTGAAATCAAGCAGTTTTTCAAGCTTTATTGCGTCTTCAGGGCATGCCTGAGCACACAGATTGCATGCAAAGCAGAGTGCATGAGTAAAAACAAGTTTACCACTCTCATCATCCCTAACTATCGCGTTAGACGGGCAGAAGGATGTGCACGCCCGACAGAGTGTGCATGTATCCCCAACTTCAATTTTTCCAAACTGCTCAATAGGGAAAACATCTTTCTTGACCGGGAATACCAGCAGCTTTTCAACCAAATACAGCCATTTTTGTCTCTTATTATCTCCTTCAAGTTTTTCGATTAGTTTGCCGGGAACTTTTCCAAATTCCACAGCATATTTTAATTCCCTGACCTTGGCCATCCTAAGACCATCAAAGCCAAAAGCTTCCAGCGTCGCCTTTGCAAGATCAAATGCACCATCATATCTTGCATTTTCACAATTACATGGTACCGCAACCACACCATCCGCCCCTCTGAGAACCGCATAAAGGTAGTGTACCTCAGAAATAGAATTAATACACGGAACCACTACAGGCAAGATAGTGGGAAGTTTTTCCACAATATTCTCCGATACCTCATAGAAGTCGCCCAGTGAGTTCTGGCAAATGAAAGTCACAACTTTTTTCTCGGAATTTGTATTCAGCACGGCATCTATTTTTTCGAGAATAAGTTCCGAAGGTAGCAGATTATTATGAATTGCAGAGACTGGGCAGACAGCAGAACAAAAGCCACATCCAATGCATGTTTCAAGTTTGATGTTCAGCCTGCCATCACGTCTTTCAATTGAATGTGTCGGGCATGCAAAACAAAGAGAACAACCAGAAATGCCACTCTTGGATGTTCCGCAAGAATCGTAATCAACCTCAACCGCCTTAATTTTAGTAAAACTCCCCAGATTGTTAATAGCTTTCAATGCAGCCCTGTATTCATCCCCGTAAGTAAAAATACCTTCACTCTCCTCAGCATGGGGTGTGATTACCTGTCCAGCACGGAGAACTATTCTACCCTCTTTCTGTGCTATAAGATCCACACCATCTACAATTACCTCAAAGTTACCAATGCTCCCCTTTATCTCCTCGATCCTACCTCTGATAACCCTGACCTTAAAAGGGTACAGCCTCTTTATCGTTTCCGGATTTGATGATATTACTGTAACATTGGCTGATAGCATTAGCTCTGATATGATTTCTAAATTGTCTCCTTCATATACTATATCGTAGCCCGTTTCAACAGTCTCAATATCTGGTTCTGAGGTGATAAGACTGGACTTTATCCACGCTGCAGCTACCTCCTCAGGATTCCTAAAAATGGATTCAACCAATCTGAGATCAACGATTTCATAGTTTCCATTATAGCTAGACATATGTGGAATTGCTGCACAACCAAAAACAGCAAAATCATAGGTCACGTCAACTCTGCAATCGTTTACAAGCAGTACTTCAACATCAGAAATTTCGGAAGCTATTCTCTCAATATCCAGACCAACACAACCACTGCAGAGAATAACACCTTTTCGCATATCAACGTTATACTCCAGATACAGTAATAATTGTTTTGCTTTTTTGAAATGTTCAAAATTAAAATTTGAATTGTTTGCTACTCTAAAACACACCATTGATGTCAGATTCTACGATTTAAATTCACGTTTTGGCAAATTTTTTTAAACCATATTCCCATTTCTACTTCGAAATGGACATTGCAGAGCAGATACGACAACTTGAGGAGGAAATAAAAAGGACACCATATAACAAAGCTACTGAACACCATATAGGTAGGCTTAAGGCCAAACTTGCAAGACTGAAGGAGGAGGCTGAAAAGCAAAGAAAAAAGACAGGTGGTCAAACATTCTCAATTAAAAAAGAAGGAGATGCCACTGTCGTTCTTGTAGGTTTCCCTTCCGTTGGAAAATCAACATTGCTCAATACATTAACTGGAGCAAAAAGTGAGGTTGGAAGTTACGATTTTACCACGTTAAAACCGGTCCCCGGAATGCTTGAGTATAAAGGTGCAAGAATACAGATCATTGATGTCCCGGGACTTGTAGAAGGAGCTTCAAAGGGAAGAGGTAGAGGAAAAGAAGTTATCTCCGCTATTAGAACCGCAGATATGATTCTGATAGTTACAGACGTGTTTAACATTCACCATATAGACATTCTGAAGAAGGAACTTTACGAGGGAGGAATAAGGCTCGATCAAACACCACCTGACGTTGTTATCAAGAAGAAAGAAAGAGGTGGAATAAAAATCACTTCAACTGTCCCACTATCAATCGATGAGCAGACAATTATGGAGATTCTCAGAGAATACAGAATTCACAACGCCGACGTTCTGATCAGAGAGGATATAACTATTGAAAGACTCATCGACGCAATTCTCGGAAATCGTGTTTACATTCCTTCGTTGACGGTTGTGAACAAAATTGATCTCATGGAAGTGGAGATTCCAGAAGGTGCCATTCCCGTTTCCGCAGAGAAGAGGATTAACCTCGATCTGCTTGTAGAAAAAATATACAAAAAGCTGGATTTCATCAGAATATACCTCAAACCACCAGGAAGTAAGCCTGATTATAATGAACCCCTAATAATGCGCAGAGGAGCAAAAGTGGAAGATGTATGCAGGAGACTGCATAGAGACATGGTTGAAAACTTCAAATACGCCAGAGTTTGGGGCAAATCAGTAAAATTCAAGGGACAAAGGGTTGGTCTGGACCACGTACTGGAAGATGAGGACATTCTAACGATCTACTCCCGCTGAACGACTTAAGAGTCAACTTTTTTATAGTTTGTATCAAAACCCAAGAAAGGTGATCAAATGGTAGTAATAAAATTGCTTACTTCGCCAACCTGCCCGTACTGCCCCATGGCGAAAGACGTTCTTAAGAGGTTCGCAGAACAGAGAAAGGACGTTCTGGTCATGGAGATGTCAGTAACAACAGATGATGGAATGAAAGAGGCACTGAAGTTTGGAATCAGGACTGTTCCCGCAATAATAATCAACGATAAACAGATACTGATAGGTGTACCAACATTAAACGATCTGGCAAAAGCTGTGGAAGCTGCTGAATCCGAATAGCCAAGAATGGCAATCGCTGTACTGGGATGCGAAGGCTGCGGAGTCTGTGTTGATGTCTGCAGTTTCAATGCAATAGCTATAAAGAATGAAAGAGCTGTAATTGACACTTCAAGATGTACAGAGTGCTACGAATGTATCAAAGTCTGTCCATGCGACGCACTTGTTGTAATAGATTAGGCACTACTTTTTCTCAGGTCGAAGAAGCAGATAGAGTACAAGTCCAATGAGACTCATGAAAAAGACCACTATGGCCCAGAGGATTGGTTTGAAACTCCCAGCAGGGTACCTCCGTGTCGCATCTTTGTAAACCAAGATGGCAACCAGCAACCAGATTATCGTTAGAATTTTCTCCATTACCCCAATTCCAAACATAATAACTTACAGACGTGCTACATTTAAGATGATTTTGGTTTTGAGAATAGAATATTAATGTGAAATAATAATCGTAATTTAAAAAAGACTTTAAATAAGTCCTGCTCTCTGAAGTAGCAGGATATCTTCCGTCTCGAGCTTTTCGCCTCTCTTGAACATCTCGTAGATTTCCTTTGCCTTTCTTATCAGTTCTTCCTTCTCCCTCTCTTCCTTGCTCTTCGCCTGCTTGGCCTTGAGAGCCTTTATAACCTTCTCAAGATCTCTAATATCCTTTCTTATCTTTACAACCTCTGCATGACATCTGTCAGCTTCCTTCTTGCTCTCAATAAACTTCTCATGCATCTCATCAGCAAGCTTTCTCTTCTCATCCACCTCATTGAATATCTTTACCATCTCTGCGTGATAAACGTCTGCCTCTTCAACATACTCAAGCATCTGCTGGTGGAGTTTTCTTGCTTCCTCTTTGAGCTCTCTTATCTTACCAATCAGCTTCTTAAACTCTTCATGCTTCTCAAGCTGCTCCTTCCTCTCCTCTAGCTCTTTCTTCAGCCTTGCTATCCTCTCTACAAGAGCCCTTTCCTTCTCTATCGTCAGAACAGCCGTCTGCTGCTTGAATTCCAACCTTCTTATTTCCTTCTCAATTTCACCAAGAGGTCTTCCGCCTCTATCCAAGTTCTTTCTGATCTTGTCGAGCTCTTTGTAAAGCTTATCTATTTCCTTGTGCAGAGCGTTTCTCTTGCTCTTGATCTCCCTTGCCTTCTTATTATACTCATCTCTCTTCTCTTTCAGCTCTTTTGCCTTTGCAAGCAACTCTTTAACTTCCTTGTTCAGTTGATTTCTCTTGTCCGCATACTCTCTCGCAGCTTTGTTAAGCTCATCCCTTTTTGCTATGTAGTCCTGCAATTCCTTTTCCAATTGCTCTTTTCTCTCTACCAACTTTTCCAGCATCATGCTCTCACAACAGCTTTTTGTTTTTCGTTATTGATAGTGGGGAAACTCTGGGAAGTTCTCTCTTCGCATCCTCTGATTTGAGATTTAAATTTTTCTCCTCGTCAGCCCTATAAACTTAAAAACTTTTCGAGATAATTTCAGGGAAATCATATGCTGGACATTCCTCGAATGTGTATTTTACCGTGTTAAACTGCTCTTTCAGCTCTTTTACTTCCTGTCTCAACTTATCATCGCTCTTTCTTTCGTTAACTGCATCCCAAATGATTTCAGCAAGTCTTTCCATCTCACCCTCTTTCATCCCGATCCTTGTAACCTCCTGCACACCAATGCGTATTCCGGATGGATTGTCAGTCTTTGTCAGATCATCCCAAGGCAGTAGGTTCTTGTTGAGTATGATATTTATACTCTCAAGCTTTTTCGCGACCTTATCACCACCGCCAAACTCCGTCACATCCACTGCAACCTGATGGGATTCGGTAAAGCCCAATGATTCTCCAACAACATTAAAGCCAAGCTCGTGCATTCTCTCAGCAAGTCTCTTTGCATTCTTTACAACCTGAAATGCATAATCTCTACCGAATTTCTTCATTTCCAGTGCTGCAACGACATATGCTGCCAAGCTGTGCAGGTGATGGTTGCTGACAACTCCCGGAAATACTGCTCTATCTATGGCCTTTGCTAGCTCTGCCTTTGAAAGGATTATAGCCCTCTGTGGTCCAAAGAATGTTTTGTGAGTAGAGCCAGTAACAACATCTGCTCCCTCACGCAGCGGATCCTGGAATTGTTTGCCTGCGATCAAACCAAGAACGTGGCTTGCGTCATAAACAACTTTAGCGTCAATTTCAGCAGCAATCTCAGAGATTTCCTTGCACGGCTGTGGGAACAGAATAAGACTTGAGCCAAGGACAAATACTTTAGGTTTCTCCTTAAGGGCAATCTTCCTGGTTTCATCCACATCAATGTTCAGAATTTCGTTGTCAAAGGGGTAATGCAGAACATTCAAACCCCTTATACCTGCAGCAGAGATCTTATCGTGAGATATGTGACCTCCACATGGAACTGAAAGGGACATTATCTTATCCCCGGGAGATGTTAAGGCGAAGAATGCTGCAAGATTAGCAGTAACTCCTGAAATCGGTTGAACGTTGGCATGTTCAGCTTCAAAAAGCTCTTTTGTGAGTTCTATCGCCATAGCCTCAACTTCATCGATGAACTGGCAACCCTGATAATACCTCTTCCCAACCTTACCTTCAGCATATCTGTGTCCCAAATCAGAGAGATAAAATCTCCTTACAGCAAAACTCGTCAGGTTTTCACTCGCTATAAGAGGTATCGAATCTCTATAAAACTCGTGATGTTTTCTGACGACCTCGAGGAGCGTGTCATGGTGCATGCAGACTGCTCAAAGAAAAATTATTTAAGATTTTTGGGAGGAGGTGGCAGAACGCTCACTGCTTGACATAGTATATGTCGGGCAACTCCCTGTATCTACCATCCACATCAAGCCCATATCCAACAACAAACACATCCGGAATCGTGAAACCCACATAATCTACCTTAACATCCACCTTCCTTCTTTCAGGTTTGTCAAGAAGAGCGCAGACTCTTATGGAGTTCGGGTTCTTTGAGGACATCCTCTTGATCAGAAAATCTACAGTATTACCGGTATCAACAATATCCTCTACAAGTATAACATCCAGACCTTCAATATCCCTCTCAAGATCGAGCTTCAGCTCAAGCGTGGAGCTCTCCGTTCCTACATAACTGCGAACCTTAACGAAGTCCACCTCTACAGGTATGCTTAGCTCTCTAATCAAATCCGCTAGAAAAATAAAGGAGCCATTTAACACGCCTATGAGCAGCGGTGTTTTACCCTCATAATCTTTACTTATCATCTCAGCAATCTCTTTTACCCTTTTCCTAATCTCATCCCTATGAATCAACGGCTCGAGCTTCATTTTACACCACCCATAGATCCACTATTTTCATCTCATTTACATCAACCAGACCATAGTCCGTGATCTTGAGTTCCGGAATGACAGGTAGTGGTAAAAAGCTCATAGCTGTGAATGGATGCTCAACCTTAACGCCCAGCTGCCTTGCAGCATCGTAAAGTCCTCTCAACCTCCCTACAACTTCTTCAAATGACAGGTCAGAAATCAGACCGGCAATTGGTAAAGGCAACTCAGCCTTAACCTCCCCGTTTTCAACCACCACGAACCCGCCCTGCAGTTCTTCCAGCATTCTCAGGGCTAAAAGCATGTCAGCATCGCTGACACCAACACATATACAGTTGTGAGAATCATGCCCAACGCTGCTTGCAATTGCTCCCTTCTTTAATCCAAATCCCCTGACAAAACCCAGTCCTATTTTCTTCTCAGCTCTGTGTCTATCAACAACAGCAACCTTTGCCACATCCTGATCGGGATCCGGGAAAGCAATACCATCTTTTATTACGGGCTCCCACTCAGCCTTCTTAGTGATAATTTGCCCAGGAATCAACTCAATGAGTCTACAAACCTTACCTCGCGCCTCAATTACAAGATCTTCCCTTGAAAGAGGTGGCATTTTAACAGATTTTTTTACCTCTTCCGGTGCATCAACTCTTCTTATTTCAGTCTTGAGCTCTCCATCCCATACTATTTTACCTTCCTTGATAACATTCTCAACTTTAAAAGATTCAAGATCTTCAACAACAACGATATCTGCCTTGTATCCCGGTGCAACTGCTCCAACATCTTGCAGCCCGAAATATCTCGCTGTGTTGATTGTTGCCATTTTCACTGCCATTTCTGGCTTTATTCCATTCTCAACACAAAGCCTCAGCCTGTAATCCATGTGCCCATCATCAAGGATATCCGTTGGAAGCAGATCATCGCTTGCAAGCATGAAATGTTCAGAAGAGAACTCGGTTACAGCCTTCACCAGCTCAGCAAGATTCTTCGCAACTGAACCCTCTCTTACCATTATCTTCATGCCGAGACGCAGTTTTTCAATCGCCTCTTCAAGCGATGCGCATTCATGATCTGACATTACACCCGCAGCAAGATATGCGTTCAGATTTTTGCCTCGCAATCCGGGAGCATGACCATCTATTACCTTATCCCTTGCTGCTTCAAGCTTCCTGAGAACTTCCTCATCCCCGTATATGACTCCGGGGAAATTCATCATTTCAGCAAGACCTATGACTCGCTCCCACCTCAAAACTTCCTCTATATCCTTGGATGTTATTTCAGCACCAAAAGTCTCAAAGCCTTTAATGGCTGGTACACAGGATGGAGCCATGATATAAAAGCTAACAGGCAAACCCCGAGTCGCATCGATCAGATATCTTATACCGACCAATCCAGTTACGTTTGCAATTTCATGCGGATCTATCACAACTGAAGTTGTTCCATGTGATAAAACAGCCTTCGCAAACTCGGAGGGGTTTAGAAGGGTACTCTCAAGATGAATGTGTGCATCAATAAATCCAGGTAAGATTATCCCATCAGTTTCAATTCTCTCCAAACCCTCATAATCGCCAATTCCGGTGATATATGAACCACAAATCGCCACATCACCTTCTATAATCTCCCCAGTGAATACTGACAATACTTTCCCACTTACAACAAGGTCTGCCGGCTTGTCACCCCTGGCAACCTCAACAAGCTCTCTCAAATGACTCAAACCTCCCCCTTCTGACGAACCATCAACAATACAAAATCTTTTCGATGCAAGATTCAGTAAGTATTGTTCAAACTATCACCATAGTAAGGAGGTTCTTTGCCGCAATAGTTAAATTAGAATTAAGCAACGCTAACTTAATGAAAAAAGACACCTTCAAGTGCGTTGTGACGAACTGGGATTACATGGACAGCCTCTGCATAAAAGTTGCTGAGGAGATTCGAGAAGATAACTTCAAGCCCGACATGATTGTAGCCCTTGCAAAGGGTGGATGGTTTGCCGGCAGGATTCTATGCGACCTTCTTGGACTGGATGACCTGGCAAGCCTTAAAATAGAGCATTATGCAGGAGTCTCAAAGGGTGACGTAAAGATAAGATACTCTCTCCCTATTGAATCCATTAACGAGAAAAAGGTTCTCATTGTTGATGACATCGCAAATACCGGCGAGAGTATCAGAACTGCGAAGGAATACATAGAGAGTAATGGAGCCAGAGAGGTAAAAACCGCTACTCTCCAGCTTCTCTACACATCCAAATTCATTCCAGACTATTTTGGAGAATACATGGAAGAGTGGGCATGGATGATATTCCCCTGGAATTTCTTCGAGGACATGATAGACATAATTTCCAAGCTCATGGAAAGAGAGAAAAGGGAATTCTGGAGTGAATGGGATATAAAATGGGGATTATACAGATACCATCAGATAGACCCAATATATCTCGAAATTGCCCAGCCAAGAAGGTTTTTTG
This sequence comes from uncultured archaeon, assembly GCA_964652135.1. GTDB lineage: Archaea > Halobacteriota > Archaeoglobi > Archaeoglobales > Archaeoglobaceae > CAZZAF01. The sequence goes on along the minus strand of CAZZAF010000036.1, from coordinate 2,134 downwards.
ATGTGATGTCCGAAATGGAATGGAGAGGAATTGTAGAAAAAATTGAAAGGGATGGAAAACCCCTGTGGAGACTTAAAAAATAAAAGGAATGTTGGCTAAAACTGATTAGATTGTGTCTGAGAAAACAGAAGCCTGAAGTTCCCTAACAAGTCTGAAGTAATTTATTTTTGATTTTAATTCTAATTTTAATCTTGTAAGGCCCGGAGAAGGAGATCTTTAGACATTAAAAATGAAACAAAAATGAAAAAGTTTTAAAGCTTTAAAATCCTCAATCCGGCTATGAACCTGATTTTGCTCGGTGCTCCGGGAGCTGGAAAAGGAACTCAGGCAAAACTTATTGTTGAGAAATATGGAATACCACAGATTTCTACAGGAGATATGCTTAGAGAGGCTGTTGCCAAGGGAACTGAACTTGGAAAGAAGGCCAAAGAATACATGGACAAGGGTGAACTCGTACCAGACGAGATCGTTATTGGAATTGTTAAGGAAAGACTTCAGCAGCCGGACTGTGAAAAGGGATTCATCCTTGATGGTTTCCCAAGAACACTCAAACAGGCTGAAGAGCTTGACAAAATGCTTGAAGAGCTTGGAAAGAAGATTGATGCTGTTATCAATGTATCTGTACCCGAAGAGGAAGTTGTTAAAAGAATAGTAAACCGCAGAACATGTAAAAACTGTGGTGCAGTCTACCACCTGATCTACAACCCGCCAAAAGAGGAGGGCAAATGTGACAAGTGTGGAGGAGAGCTCTACCAGAGAGATGATGACAAAGAAGAGACTGTCAGAGCAAGATATAAAGTTTACAAAGAACAGACTGAACCTCTAATTGAGTACTACAGCAAGAAGGGATTGCTTTACAACGTTGATGGAACAAAGAGCATAGAAGAAGTTTTTGAAGAAATCCAGAAGATACTTGATAAACTTCAGAGCTGAATTTCCTCAATAACTTTTCCGCTTTTCTTTTTCTTGAGCCAGCTTAAGATGTACTCCATAACTGCCTTTTCCTTTCTCAAGCGATGGTCACCATTTATTACCTTCAGAAGGTATTTCGGTTGTCTTGCACTCTCAAATAATGCTTCAGCACTCTCATAGGAGATTACATCATCATTGGTCCCGTGTACTATCAGAACAGGCTTTCTCACACTATCAATCCATTTTATCGGTGCATATTCTTCAAGCTCGTTCCTCAACTTGGATACAAAAGATTCATAACTCCCTATTCCCCTCAGAACACTTTTTGATCTTGCATTGAGATATATTTTGCTCAGAATTTCCTCACTCACAGAATCTGTACAACACGGCGATGCAACCAGAACGAGATTTCTCACATTATCAAGAGATGCAGCCACATAGGTTGCCGCTACACCGCCCATACTGAAGCCAACAAGATCCACCTTTGAAAAACCCGACACAATATTGAGCAAATCCTCAACCCATGCAGTCAGGCTGAAATCCCCTCTGCTGAGACCGCACCCGGAAAAATCAAATATTACTGAATCCAATCCCCTATCAGTAAAAAATCTTGCAAGCTGATCGTAACTTTTCTCAATCACAGAGCCGGGATCATAGGGCAGACCATGACAGAAAATTACAACGTTCTCGACATAAATTCTGACAAAATTCCGCCCAATACTCGTATCGATATGCATACCGGGAGAGGTTTTGAAGATAAAAATAAATCTTTTTAAATTAGCTCTTCAACCCAACAAGTTCTTCAAGCTCCTCTAAATCCTTCTCAATTCTCTTGATTTCTTCCCCCTTCTTTTCAACAAGCTCTGCAACAATATCCTTCAGATCGAGGGTGAGCTTGTAACTCTTAAGGGGCCTTCCCTTACCCCTCTTCTTTAACTCTCTCTCCTTAACCCATCCCCATTCCTTAAGCTCCTTCATTGCGAGGCTAACCTCAGGTTGTCTAAGGTTAGCCGCCCTCTCGATATCCCTTGAAATTGCTTCACCAGCCTTTGAGAGGAAAACGACTACTTTAGCGATATTCTTGTTCAGTCCCGTTTCTGAGAGCAACTTTACAATTCTTTCATCCTTTTCGGTGAGCTCCTCTACCATTACCAACACCTCTAATTTGAGCTTAACAAGAGGTTATACTAAAAACTATATATATTTTTTTCCATTTACCTAT
>CAZZAF010000035.1:0-17226 GCA_964652135.1 uncultured archaeon | reverse complement strand
CAGAAGGGATTTTCTGAAACTTGTTGCAGCTGGTGCTGCCTCTGCAGCTCTTGTTTCTTCTGTAGAGCTACGTGGGGGAAAGCCCCTGTACAAGTATTTGGAGCCGATAGTGCATAAGAGAGCAGAGGAGATGTATGCTGGCCGTATAGCATATGACAGAGCTGTTAGATCGACATGTTCAGGCAACTGTACACAGGCATGTGGTTGGAACGCATATGTTAGAGGAAACACAATCATAGGGTTAGCCCAGGCAGCCGACTATGACACACACGACCCACTTGCCAAGGACGTATACAACCCGAGAGGGTGTATGAGAGGCGCATCTTACGTAAGATACATCCATGGAAGCATGAGGGTGCGACATCCCTATAAGAGAGTTGGCAAAAGAGGCGAAGGCAAATTCAAGAGGGTGACGTGGGAGGAGGCGCTTAAAGACATATCCAGCAAGTTCCTGGACATAATCCAGGAGGATGGTGCTGAGTCAATAGTATTCTTCTGCCCAATACCTGCATACAGCTATACTTCAGCCTCTGCAGGCTACAGGCTGGCAAACCTTCTCGGTGCATCCGGGCCTTTAAGCTTCTATGACTGGTACTGTGACCTGCCGCCAGGAGAGCCCATAACATGGGGCACTCAGACAGAAGAGTGCGAGGAGTGGGATTGGACTAACGCTAGACTCATCATTTTATGGGGAGCAAATCTTGCTGAAAGCAGAATTGCTGCAGCACACTTCATAACTGAGGCAAGGTATAGAGGGGCTAAGGTAGTCTACATCGGCACGGACTTTACAGCAACAGCCAAAATGGCTGACAAATTCCTCAGTGTAAAGCCTGGAACGGATGCAGCACTCGCCAATGCGATGATACGCCACATAATAGAGAACGGGCTGTACGATGAGGAATTCACAAAGCTGTACACAGATCTGCCATTCCTCGTGAGAACAGACAACAAAAAGTTTCTGAGAGAAAGCGATCTAGTCGAGGGTGGAAGTCCATTCAAGCTCCATGTTTGGGACAGGAACTCGAACACATATGTAATAGCTCCTGGTTGCCTAGGAGATGAAAGAGAGACCCTGGATCTGGCCAGATACGGTATTGATCCAGAACTGGAGGGTGAGTGGGAAGTCACCCTCAAAGACGGCAGCAAGGTGAGGGTGAAGACTGTTTTCACGCTGCTCCGTGAAAGGCTAAAGGACAAGACGCCTGAATGGGCGGAGAAGATTAGCGGAATTTCAGCAGACACTATTGTGAGATTGGCCGAAGATATTGCAGGAATTAAGCCAGCAATGATAATTGAGGGTGGAGGGACCAACCACTGGTTCAACAATGAGACAAACAACAGGTCCATGATACTGCTACTCTCACTGACAGGAAACATTGGAAAGCCGGGAGCAGGATTCCACCAGTACACCGGGCAGTACAAGGTATGGCTCAAGGGTCTGGGAAAGCACGGCAGAATAATGAAGAAAGGTCCTCAGAACACGACTCTCTTCGTATGGACACACTACTACACAGAGATGTGGAGGCTCGGCAAAACACTGGATGAAATCGTGGAAGATATTGAGAACGGCAGGTTGAGGGAGCTCCCTGGTCCACTATCAGGAAAGTTTCAGGAACCAGTTAGCGCAGATCCAAAAGATGAGCGTGGATACAGAAATTACCTGCTAATAAAAGCCCTGGCCAAGAAATGGATACCACTTTACCCAAAGCCTCCTAAAAGGCCAAGGGCAATGATGATATGGCGTGGCAATTTCCTGAATCAGGCTAAGGGTGGTTTCAAGGTCAAGGAGTGGTTCGGGAATCCAGATCTCCTAGAGCTTGTAGTGGTCATAGATTTCAGGGTGAACAGCACGGCTGTTTTTGCTGACTATATTCTCCCGGCATCAACCTGGTATGAGAAATTCGACCTGGAGACAACACCAATGCACCCATACCTGCAGACTCTTAGCGAAGTCATTCCGCCTTTAGATGAGTCCAAGCCAGATTTCCACATATTCAAAGAGCTGACCAGAAATCTAAGCGAAGAATCCAGGAGACGAGGCGGAGTTGTATGGTATGATCCCGAATACAATATTGAGAGGAACTATGCAAGGATATATGAGGAATTCATAGATGCTGAGGGAAAGGAGAACCCGTATTTTAAGGATATTTGCGAGGAGGGTTGTCTTGAGACACCAGAAATGGCCGCCCACTACATATTAAAAAACAGCCCTATAATATACCCCGATCCAGAAGGCTACGAAAAGTACAAGCACCAGCTTACTCCTGAAGTGAGGTTTTTAATCGAGAAAAAGTTGTTTAACGGGGATATAGACGGCTACATTGAGGGATTGATGGAATTGGCTAAAGAGCATCCAGTACCATTCCCGGCAGCCCAGACCTTGCCCAGACCAATGACACCATGGAGAGAGAACGTGGAGATGAAGATACCATGGCCTGCCGGAGGAAAGATGCATTACGAGACTGTAACCCTGGTTGAAAAGCCTGAAATAGGAGTCAAGCTTGAGGTTCCAAAACTCTTCATCTCAAAGTATTTGGGTGTGATACCGAAGGGTGGCAAGACCCTGACAGGCAGGCAGCAGTTCTACGTTGACCACAGCTATTTCATACAACTGGGTGAGGAGATACCCATATACAGGCCGCCAGAATACGACCCGCTGCCAGACGGCAGTCCAGCTCCCATCAAGCTCCACACACCACACGAGAGGTGGGGTACCCACTCGACATTCAGAGATCAGGACTTACTGCTAAGACTGCAGAGATATCGTGCCGTTGTATCCATGAGCAAGAAGGATGCAGAAAAGCGTGGAATAAAGGATGGAGATCTGGTAAGAGTTTACAACGTATATGGTGAGCTGGTAGCGCCAGCCAGAGTGGCTCCTACTGTAAAGCCTGGAGAGGTATGGATCGCCAATGGGGCTGAGATGATAACATTCGTCAAAGGATGGTATAACTCGGTAACACCCATAAGGCCAAAACCCACACAGGCAATAGTTTACCCTGAAGAGCCCGATCCACCATTCTACCATTTGAGATTTGGATGGAATCTGTGGGGCGTAACGGGCAACGAGTGTGATACCAGTGTTGAAGTCGAAAAGTATGGAGCCAGCGGCGAGAGGGGAGGTGGCTGACAATGGCAAATGACATTGCAGAACAGGGAGTGGTACTGGTCGTAGATCTAAACAAGTGCGTAGGATGTCAGGCATGTGCAGTAGCGTGCAAGGTATGGTGGACATCCAAGGAGAAAGGAGCTGAACATGCCTGGTGGTTAATAACAGAGACGAGACCAGGATCGGGCTATCCCAAAAACTGGATCGAGAAGAGTAGGCGTGGGGAACGTCAGAGTCCTGAAGACTATGAGCCTGAAAATGTATTCCGCTACGAGAATCTAATTAACAACCCCACAGGAGAGATACCGCCGAAAATAACACCAGATCCGGCACCGAGCTGGGGACCAAACTGGGAATGGGATCAGGGTGATGGTGAGACGCCTGAAGACGCATGGTTCTTCTACATGCCAATACAATGCATGCACTGCGAAGATGCACCATGTGAAATAAGCTGCCCAACCCATGCAATCTACAGACGTGAAGAAGATGGAGTTGTAATGACTGATCCACAGCTGTGCATGAGTTGCCAGTCGTGCTTTGAGGCGTGTCCCTACAGGAGAGTATTCTGGAACCAATACTCAGGCAACCCCTCAAAGTGTATAATGTGTCAGCCGCTGGTTGAGAAAGGGGATATACCTATATGTGTAAAAGCGTGTACCGCAAGAGCCCGATTCTTCGGAAGGCTTGAAGATACCGGGAGCTCTGTCTATGTCCTGATAAAAGAATACGGTGTGGCCATTCCATTATTCCCACAGTTCAACACCAAACCAAGAATTCGATACATACCTCCGGTAATGCTCCCGCCAAGGCCAGATGGAAACCCCAGGTACGACGGGAAATACCTTGAAGACCTTTTTGGAAAAGACGTGTGGAAGGTCAGGGATGTGCTGGAGAGTGAGAGAAAGAGGGGCTCAGGGTCCAGGCTCATCAGGGTGCTAACAGGCTACACCCTAGAGAAGAACAAGAGGTGGTAAAGGTGAGGAAAACTTTCCGTAAGATAGCATATTCATGGGGGAACATGCTTGCAGTAATACCATTCATAGTGCTGCTAATTTACGGCGCGTATTCAGTATCCACTGCAGCCAGAGGAGCAGTCGCTAATTCCGTGAACTTCTGGATTTTCAGCGAGATGGTGCTGGCAGTGATATCAGCACTCGTGTTCGGAGGATTGGCAATTCTTGTGGCCAGACCTCTGAAGAAAGGGTCTAAAGAGGAGGGGGTTTAAGCATGCCTATAACGCTACATCCTGCATGGCATCCCATAATGGCACACTTCGCCGTTGGGTTTTCAATGGGTGCGAGCCTCCTGGTCATGGTAGGCTTGGCAGCAATACTGTTCAACAACAATGGTTTTGCTAAAAGACTTACCTATCCTCTCAGCATAATGTTGCTGCTCAGCCTCATTTCTCTGGCTATCACGGGTGCAAGTGCCATGATAGACTTCCCGGCAGCCACATTTGCAGCGTCACCATGGTTCAAATTCAAGACAACATTCGAGATACTCGCATTCTTTGTATATATGGGCATGTACTACACAGTATTACTGAAAAACGAGGGTTTGTGGGAGGATAAAACCAGCCTGACATACATGATCGTCCTGGCAGCAATAGGTGCTTTTACCATATCCGTGCTTGGAGCGGCTGGTGGATATCTGGCAGTTGGACACAGCGTCTTGGAACCTTTGCTGGAAATGCTTGGCCTACCAATGCCCCGTGCGTGAGGAGTATCAAATCTAAGAATTTTCTTTCTTTTTAGACTCCTAATAAGGTGAGATAAATGAGATATCTCGATCTACTTGAGATGAGGGCAATTGCCTACAAGTATGCATCCAAGCTGGTAGACTATCCCTACGATGAGGATATAGAAAAAATGCGTGATATGCTCGCAGACTTCGTAGCTGTACTGAGCAGATTAGAGCAACTGGAGGCTAAGTATAATGGTGTGGCAGAAGCAGCCAGCGAGGCAGCCGCTATGTTATTGAGTGAGTTAAATAAGCTTGGCAGAGATGAGTTTCAGGCAGAATACGTATCTACATTCGAGCTTGGATCACCTAAGCCTTTATGTCCGCCTTACGAGAACGAATATGTTGAGCCGGGAGAATTGAAGGAAAGCAAAGTCTTCATAGATGCACTAAATACTACCAGCCCCCAGTTCATGGATGTAAAACATGGCCTCGATGTACTTGCCACCGTGTCCATATTCTATGAGACATACGGCGTACAGGTTAGTCAGACTACACCAGATCACTTGGTGGTAGAATTGGAGTTCATGTACTACCTCACTGCTAAAGAGTATGAAGCTCTGAAAAACGAGAAGCAAAAAGATGCGCGCATGTATAGAAAAGCTCAGGCTGAATTCATAGAAAACCATCTGTCACTGTGGCTAGAGAGGTTAGCCAACTGCATCAGGGAGAAAGGATCATTAAAGGGATATGGTGAGCTGATCAGTTCCATAAATGTATTCACAACCAAAGATTACGATGTTATCAAAAAATACATGGATGCTACGTCTTACAAGTAGCGCTACATTTAAAACCGTTTAACAAATTTTTCAAGATTTCCCAAGTAACTGCCCACCACTCCCACCACATCCTGAAATAACGCACTTAACACCTTCTAAATCCCCGCTTCAATCTAACAATACATACCAAAAGTTGATTCAAAAACTACTTTCACACCACTCAATTAAATTTTATTTTTTAAGTAAAAATCAATATTCATGCGTTTTCATGCAAGCTGGGTTTTCCAGTGTATGAGATGGAGCTACTTCAAATACACAATTCCTGAAAAGGAAAGATTCGACCCTTTACTCATAAAAGCCGGTAAGGAAGCTGAGGAAATAGCATACAGGTATCTCTCAAAGAGATATAAAGTAAAAAGGTGTAAAAACCGCGAAATTCACTTCAAAGGATTTAGTTTAGCTGGAAGAGGAGACTTCATCGCAATGGGTAGTGACAGCCATTTGGTCGAAGTAAAAAGCTCGAAATGGTTGAGAGACAAACCAGAATTAAGGTGGCTGGCACAGCTCAATATCTATTTATTCCTCGAAAATTTCGAAAGCGGGATCTTGCTTGAAGTTATAGGAAAAAGCGCAATAAGAACAATGAAAATAAGGTTTAATCCAGAGCTTCTAAGGAAGAGTCTTCTTTACTTCTCAAGTCTTAAGCAGTATATCGTACGAGAAGAGATTCCGAAAGCAAGACATAGTTACAGGTGTAAGTACTGCAGCTACAGACATGTCTGTGCTATTAGATGAAATGATGTATCGTGGCATCTTATGTATTCACCAGCGATTATACTCAATATTCCAATATTTTAAAAATGGTGAATGAGGCCAACCAATATTAAGAAGAATGACCAACTCGCAGGGAGGGCCGAAAATGGATGTTGAGGAGCGAATAAAGGAGATCGTCGAAGACAGAAGAAGTGGCTCATCAAAGTTAATCAAAAAGACACTCGAACTCCTTGAAGCGGTAGAACCACAAAAAAGGCCGGAGGTTTGCAGAAAAATAGTAAAAGCTCACCCAGCAATGGCTGGACTGGCCAAAGTTCTGAAGGCTGTTGAAAATGGTGCCGATGTCCATGAAATAAAGAACATGTTCGCAGAAATGGACAGAAAGACATCCGAACATCTGAGGGATGTTGCAAAGGACAAAATCGTTGCAACTATAAGCAGAAGCCACATCGTCGAAAAAGGCTTAATCACTGCAAAGCACGTCATTGTGCTGGAGTCAAGCCCGGCGAGAGAAGGGATTGATACTGCAAGATACCTAAAGGGCAGGGCTGTAGAAGTTTCAATATTTCCTGATTCGGCCATTGGTTATGCTGTCAAAGCCTGCGACATCATCGTTGTCGGGGCCGATGCGCTCTACAGTGATGGTTTCGTTAATAAAACAGGAACACTTCCTCTCGCCCTGACTGCAAAATACCTGTCAAAGCCATTCTACGTTGCAGCACCATCATACAAATTTTCAGAAGGAAAATTTGAAGAACCAAAAAGCCTGGATTTCACGAAAAGCATGATATTTGAGTTTATTCCCGCAGAGCTCGTAACAGAGTTCATCTGGGAAAATGGAAAAGGGAGTTTGGTAGAGATCAGATCCCAAGAGTTTTGAGATCCATTTTACTGTAAAGAGTTTTCGCATCCTCTACTTCAGGATACTCCAGCAACCTTTTCCTGATTTCCTCTATGGGCTTCTTATCAACAGCGTGAACCATGAAGTAGATTGGATACTCCCACTCCTCCGGCACAATCCTTTCAACAAGGTGGGTTATTTGCGGAACGTCCTTGAGCAGTTTCATCGCTAAGCTTTCAGGATCATCTGTTTTTATCACAGTCATGCCATTTTCATTGAATCCGATTTTTCTCTCTTTGAGCACACCGCTGAAGTCCCTCACCACTCCCTTCTTGATTAACTCATCGATTAGATCCACAACCTCAGCTTCGCTGTAGCCATACTTTGTGAATTCCCTGAAAGGTCTTTCCTCTACGGCTAACGTCTCGAGTTTTCTGAGCATTTCTGCGTTAATGCCAAGTTCTTCAACTGTTGGAACTTTTTCCGGCTCTATTCCTTTCTCAGTCCACGATACTCCTCTGATCAGGTCGTACTTAACATCCATTTTGTAAACCCTCTTCGTCGGAAGGACGACATATTCAGTGACTCCACATTTTTTCATGAGCTTCTCAATGTTTCGCAGTAATGTTTCATCGTCCTTTGCCTTTATAGTGAACCAGATGCTGTACTTTTCATGCAATCTCAGAAAATTGTGCTTTGGTTTGGTTGCGTTTATTATCTTCGCCACTTCCTCAATCCTGCTCTCCTCTACTGCCGCTCCAACCAGAGCAGCTTTGCTTGTGCTTTTGAATGCCTTGTAGTTCAGATTTGCACCGACTCTCTTTATCACACCCTGTCTCATGAATTCCTCCGTTTTCTTAAGAACAAAGTCTAGCGATAGCCCTGTTTTTTCCGTAAGATCAACGTATGGTGTTTCACTCAACGGCAGCTCATACTGAATTGACATCAGGAGTTTGACCTCTTCCGGCGTGAACATCTGCATTGCGACACCTCAGAACTGAATCCTCACGAGACTCTCGTCTATTTCTCTCTCCCCAGACAGATACTCCTTAACAAGTTTCTCGGCTAGGAGTCTGGCACCCTTTATATTTTCTTCCTTAACAAGCCTCCTGAACTCCGGATCAGAACTTATAACGAAGTAAAGCTTCATCCTCATCTGAACCGGCACATTTTTAGATTTCATGTATTTCTTGAGATGATCCATTGCTCTCAGGAAATAAATGGTCTCATCATCCTCTTCAAGCATACGCTGAAATGTATCCCTGACTTTTCTTGCAACGACGCCACTCTTACCCTCAGTGGTTACGGCAAATCGTATCCCCTCAACCTCACCCTCAAACGGGACGACAACTTCTGTCCTTTCCGCATCGTTTGCAAGATTTACGAGAACCTTATACTTCCTGGCGATTCTTTCCACAATATCATTGATTTCAAGATTTCCAATAGCAACGGTAACCATATTGCTCCACGCGATGAGCGGTTCAAGGATATTCTCATCAAACGCATTACCCTTAATTAACTCAACCTTACCCTCTTTTTCAAGCTCCTTCAACTCATCACTGAATTCAAGACTGAGGACCTTCACATTGGCCCCAGCTTCAAGGAATTTTTTAGCTCTGGAGGTGCCAACTCCTCCTCCACCAATTATGAGCACATTCTTTCCACTAAACTCTATGTAAAGGGGAATCCTCATTAAAATGCGGTAGACAAGTAGCTTAAAAACATTTTTCCCTAAGATTAGAACTGAAATAAATACTGGTCAGCTTTCATCAACTTTCTGTTCCTCAATTTTCTTCCTGTGAATTATCCTGATAAAAATCATACTTACCTCGAAGAAAACAATCATTGGTAGTGCGACAATGGCCTGGGTAAAAACGTCCGGTGGTGTTATAACAGCCCCAAGAATGAAGAATACAACATAAAAGTGTCTTCTGTAATATGCAAACGTGCTGAATTTAACAAGACCGTTTGAAACCAGAAATAGCATGATCAGGGGCATCTGGAAGATAAGACCAAATATCACCAGCATCAAAACTACGAAGTTAATGAATTCAGAGAGAGTGTATAACGGTGATACACCCTGACTTACTGCACTTTTGTATAGAAACTCTAAAAAGAATTTCAGAATAAAATACCCATACAGGGTTCCTAGCGAGAAGAGAACGATTGAGGCTATGATATACTTAATTGATTGTGCTTTGCTGATTGAAACGTTTTTAAGCACTTCTGTCCTGTATTTCAGCGTTTGGTAAGCAAGATATATCATATACGGCAACGCAGCAACAACTCCAAAAAGTAATGAAATTTTGAGTTTTAAAATAAGTCCCTCAAGAGGTTTAGTGTAAATAGGGTTAGCACTGACTCTTAGTGATAGCTTTGAAAGGTCTTTCAATGCCTGAGATGCGCTTTCCCTTAACGATTCGTTATTTGGATTGTTTAAGTAATTTTCAAGAGTTTCTGTGATTCTCTTTAGCTCTTCTGTAACTTTAGCCAATTCATCCAGATTGGCTTTCTGTGCATTGGCTAAATCTCCTGGATACAGATCTTCGATTATTTTTACTAAAAGTGGATCGGCAACAGCTGTGAACGTAATAGCCCAAACCACAGCAACAATAGCAATAATTCTAATTAGCTTCGTTCTCAGGGTGAGAAGAATTTCCGCTGCCTCGCTCGCAGTAAAATCTGCCATTAAATCCCGTTGGCTGTTGAGTATTTAAAAGTTGAGTATTCCCACCCCATACCCCATTCCAGAAAGGATTACATGTATTGCAGCAAAATTTTTAATCAGATAACTGAAACATCGATACAATATTCGCGATGCCGCCGTGGCTCAGCTGGCAGAGCGGGTGACTCGTAATCACCAGGTCGCGGGTTCAAATCCCGCCGGCGGCTTTTTTAATTTTTGAGATGCCTACTTCCGAGCAGTTGTGAGACTGTTGCTGCCCCTTGAATGTACATTAAAATCAGAAAAAAAGAAAAAATAAAAATTAAATCACGCTTTTTTCTTACTCCATAGCTTCTCTTTTCTCACAAGCAGGTTCAGAACGTAGAGAGCAATCACCAGCACACCTAGATTCAGCATTGTTCTGTAAAGTGGAGCATACTTGTAATTGACCCAGATACGGATGAGTTCGTTGAGAGAGCTGTATAACCCCCATACTGCGATTATCAGCAGTAATACCACGAACGCTATGAACACCTTCCTCAGCACATCTTCAATGTTGAATTCAGTTACCTTCTTCTCATCATCCATAAAATGACACCTCCTGCAAGAATTGCAGTTATAATCTCAAATCCTGGCATTGCTTCACCGGGCGCTTCTCTAGCAACTCCAGGCACTGGATAATGTTCCTCCATAGGTGTTGGCATGGGAGTTGGATGTGGAGTCGGTTTCACAAACTCAGTAATCTCAAATTCTACCTTCTCCTCCTTCACGTCCTCCGGCACTGTCCTCGTTGGTGCAAGATTGAGTCCCTTACTCCATGTTTTCAGCATTGCTCCGTTCCTCCATACCTCAAGTTTGACGAGGTAGTTGTAGTCCTTTGGAACGCCGAAAACTGTTTCAACAAGCAGTGTTTTACCCTTCTCAATTTTCTGCATCTCAATCCAGCTTTCGTTGGCAAGAACATTCGACTCGTGCTGAATTGCCTTGATGTGGAACGTTACATCATCGTAATTCTCGAGAGTTTCAATGTAGAATCTTGCCTTAATCATCGCCATTCTATTGTCAACCCCAGCAACTTCAAAGTCAACGTCTTTTAACGTCATCTTAAGCTCCTTGTCTTTCGGCACAAGTGTTTCTAGCCCGCTTAGAGCCATTCCTCTCGTGTACAGTACCCTACCATCTTTTCTCAACTCAAACCGGATATTGTAGTCTTTATCCTTCTCAAGCGCCACGGATACGTTTAACTCAAAAAGACCCTCCTCACCTTTCTCTGGAATTTCTGTACGTATCCTTTCGAGCAGAATGTTTGTTTTCCGGTCATATATGCTTACAATAAGCGAAGCGTTTTTTACACTCTCCGAGCGATAAAGAGAGATAAGAAACTTCATCTCTGCATGGCTATCATTGATTTTCTCAGCTTTAACGTCGATGTTTTCCATCCTCAAGTATTCAGGCTTGTAGACTTCATCCCGCTTAAAAACATCCTCGACAAAAAGCGGTAGTAATAAACCAACAAGCGAGATTATTGCAATAATCGCTGCCACTACTTTGCCATTCATGATCCCACCAATTCTATTTATGTTTAGTCAGCATCAACACACAAACTATATACATTTTATGATTTTGTTAGAAATTATATTATATGCCATCATATACAGCAAAATACATCTTGCTGTCATAACCACATAATTCTGAGCGATTTTACATTTACATTTAAACCAGCAATACCTAAAAAAGCGCAATCGAACCAAACAACCAAAATCACCTCAAATCATTTGATGACTTGTTCCCCGGCAGCTAACACCGCACTTCATCGCATCGCATTTCGCGGCCTCCAACAGCTGACCCTGCCGGGATCTGTACCATGTCGGGGTTGCCCCAGGCTCATGGAAAGGCATTCTCGCCTCTCTCCCCAGGGGACCTATGCGACATGGCCTGACGTTGTAGCCCCAACGCTTGCAGGCTGCTTCATCGAACGCATCGCGCCCTCCGCACCCTCCCCGGTCGGGGCTCACTTAACAGTAAGTTTACCTGATTAATTAATGTTACCTTACCACCATCACCTTTTTAAATAGAAAAATTACAAACCAAACCCTTCTAACTTGAAAATACCGAGTCGATGATTATGAGATATGCATCCCTTCCAGCACTTTATCAGACTGGACGGGGAATTTCGATTCTATTAATCCAAAAACCCATCTTTTGTTTTGATTTGTATACTACTACGTAAAATTATACTTAATAATAATTTAAGAACGCTCCCCAATAACAAGAAAAAAGCTTAATTAGTGGTAAATACCCGGAAAAAGTATGGGTTTCGATGGAAGAAAAGTCATCCTAGATCCAGAGGAAATGCCAAAAGAGTGGTACAACATCCTACCAGATCTGCCTAAACCGCTTCCACCACCACTGAACCCCGCAACAAAAGAACCTGTGAAGCCGGAAGAGCTTGAGCCTATTTTCCCCAAGGCATTGATAAAGCAGGAAATGAGTACGGAGAGATGGATAAGAATTCCCGAAGAAGTTCTTGAGGTTTACAGACTGTGGCGCCCCACACCACTTATAAGAGCAAAAAGACTTGAAGAAGCGCTTAAAACTCCTGCAAAAATCTACTACAAGTACGAGGGTACCAGCCCACCAGGCAGCCACAAACCAAACACGGCGGTGGCGCAGGCATATTACAACATGAAGGAGGGAGTTGAAAGGCTCACCACCGAGACAGGAGCCGGACAGTGGGGTTCAGCGTTGAGCTTTGCAACAAGATTGTTCGATTTGAAATGTACCGTTTATATGGTCAAGATCAGCTATCAGCAAAAGCCATACAGAAGAATCCTCATGGAGACATGGGGTGGAGAGGTCATACCATCCCCAAGCAACCGCACAGAGAGTGGAAGAAAGGTTCTCGAGCAGGATCCAGACAGCCCCGGAAGCCTTGGAATTGCCATCAGCGAGGCTGTTGAAGATGCTGCTAAGAACGAGAACACGAAGTACAGTCTCGGAAGTGTTCTCAACCACGTACTCATGCATCAGACAATAATCGGGCTCGAAGTGAAAAAGCAGCTTGAAAGCATTGATGAAAAGCCAGACATTCTCATAGGCTGTGTTGGTGGAGGAAGTAACTTCGCCGGTTTAACATACCCGTTCATAAAAGATGCAAAGAAGGAAGGAATAAGAATTATTGCAGTCGAACCTGCAGCATGTCCAACACTCACAGCAGGAAAGTACGACTACGACTTTGGTGATACTGCCGGCCTTACTCCGCTTCTCAAGATGTACACTCTTGGCCACACATTTGTCCCGCCACCGATACACGCCGGTGGTTTGAGATATCACGGCGATGCTCCAACACTCAGCCTTCTCTACGCAGAAGGTTTGATTGAGGCAGTTGCGGTGAAGCAGATTCCAACATTCGAGGCAGGAGTCCTGTTCGCAAGAACAGAGGGAATAATCCCGGCCCCAGAATCGAACCATGCTATCAGGGTTGCTATTGATGAGGCCCTCAAGGCAAAGGAGACTGGAGAAGAGAAGACAATCGTATTCAACCTGAGTGGTCACGGATACTTCGATCTCGCAGCTTACGACGACTTCCTCTATGGAAGGTTAAAGGATACCTAATTTCCAAGCCACATTTTTTATTCTTTTAATTCAAACATTCAATTCAAACATTCGATTTAAAGATGTAAATACACAAAATTAAGGAGGAAAAAATTCAGCCTCCTAGATTGAACTCGTCATGCAGAATCTTAACAGCCTTTCTACCCTCTTTCTTGGAGACGGCAAATGAAACATTGTATTCGCTGCAGCTCTGGCTGATCATTATTACATTTACCTTATTTTTACCCAGAGCTGAGAAAATCCTTCCTGCAACGCCAGGAGTTCCGGCCATGCCTGCTCCAACAGCGCTAACAACTGCAACGTCCTCTATCTTTGTTACGCTTATCGTACCGTTTTCGAGGCGCTTAAGAGCCCTCATAGCTCGTCTTAGGTCAGACTCGTCCACCACAATTGAGAGGTTTAGCTCCGATGAGCTTTGAGATACCATAATAACGTTTACCCTCTCTTCAGCAAGTCTTCTGAAGACGTCTGCCATAACTTCCGCAAAATCGAAGCCAGCACCGCTAACATTGACAATTGCAACCTTTTCAATTAAGCTCAGAGCTTTGACAATTTCCTTTGATGATTCTGTGCCTTCCTTTATCACTGTACCAGGTGCATCGGGATTAAATGTGTTCTTAATCCTTACAGGAATCCTCCTCCTCATTACAGGTTCCAGAGCACGTGGATGAAGAATCTTGGCTCCGAAATGAGACAGTTCCATTGCCTCCTGATATGAAATCTCAGGAATTAGCTTTGCTTCCGGTACAATCTTTGGATCAGTTGTGAGCACGCCATCAACTTCCTTCCACAGCCAAACCTCGTCGGCATTAATTGCTGCAGCAATGAGCGTTGCAGTCAGATCGCTTCCACCCCTTCCAAGCGTTGTAATGTTTCCATCATCCGTTGCACCTATGAAACCCGTCACAACGGGGATTGTCTTCTTAATTGTTAGAAGTGGTTCCAGCCTGCCCTTTATGATGTCATACACTTTGGGAAGGGGTTTAGCTCTACCAAAGTTCCTGTCAGTTATTATTCCAGCATCCCCACCCGTCAAAGCCAGCGAATCTACTCCAATAGACAGCAATGCAGCAGAGAAGATAGGGGCAGACAGTCGCTCACCAAAGGAAAGGATGTAATCCTCACTTCTCCTTGTTAATTCACCAAGGTAGCTTATTCCCAGCAAAACCTTTTCCAGTTCATCCAAGAGGCTATCAATAACCGAAATAACCTTTGGGCGATATTCTTCGCTAACGGCAACATTTGCAGCCTCATAATGTCTTTTTGCAAGTTCAGCAATAAACATTTTGATGAAACCGGATGATTGTTCAGTATAGCATTTTTTAGCAGCCTGAAGAAGGGAATCTGTAACACCTGCCATGGCAGAAACCACAACAACAATTTCATTACCTTCTACAAATCTCTTGACTAACTTCGCACAATGGAGAATGCTCTTTCCATCTTTTACACTTGCGCCTCCGAACTTCATTACGATCCTCATAGTGTCACCTCTAAGTTTCTAAGCCTCATGCTCCTCGAAATATGGTGAATATAAATTTTGCCTCACCAAATATTTTAGTCAGAAGGCAAAAATTAAAGACGGCAAGCTAAAAAAGTTCAAAGCGCACTAATCTTGGCAGCAAGTTTTGCAAGCACATCTTTTCGCTTGGCTGGGACGAATTTTATAGAACCAACTACAAGATGTCCGCCTCCCTCAACACCTCCACCCGGTACTTCCTCCTGCAGTTCCCTAACAAATCGCGGGATGTCCAGCTCAACTCCCTCACTTCTTATCACTGCAAAATCTGGCCCGTAGCCTATCGTGACTATCCTGTCATACTTCTGCTTGAGTTTGTCATGCACCTCTCCAGTAAGCTTCCCCGGTGGTGGAAAAGTGAAGCGCTTTGCGTAATTCTCAACGTCAAATGCTGCAAGAGCCACACCATTCGGGAGCATCTGAACCTTGACACCTTCCATTGCAGTTTCAAGCTGATCCTGAATTGCCTTCTTTGCGTATCCTGCGAGCATATCAACAAGCTTCTTCTGTCTGTCCTTCCTTCCAAATCCAAGAATTTCATGGATGATGTAGCTGGCCGGGCGGAAACGGAGATAGAATCCCTCAAATTCAAGTGCAAGACCTATGTCATACAATTCCTCCCTGCTGTAACCTGAAAGTTCAATGTATTTCTCTACTTCACCCTCAGCCCTGTCGCTCACAACAGATACGGCAGCAAGGAGCTTCAGATCCTCTACTTCAGGATTTACCATTCTTGCAAGCTCAACGCAGAGAATACCAGAGGTGTAGTTGCTGTCTCCACCAACCTTATAGGGGTTAACGTGGTGCAGCAGGTAAGCGTCCACCTCCTCATCCGGGAAGTGGTGGTCTATCGTTATTACATCGGCGCCAAACGTCAGGAATTGCTGGATAGCTGGAATATCTTCATACCCTGACCCATTGTCCACAAGTACCACCAGCGGGATCTTGTCGCCGTGTCTGTCCATGTCCTCCAGTGATTCATCCAAATCCTTCACAACATCTTCAAGTTCGTAGAATGGAGCTCGAGAAACTTTTCTCTTTACGAGGTAATACTTTGCTTCACTGTCAGCATTTGTTTTCTCAACAAGATCCACGAGTGCTTTTTCTAGGGCAACGCCACCACATACACCATCAGCATCCCAGTGGTGGCGAATTATGATGGGGCGGGATTCAAGAACAGCTCTTCTCAGTTCCTTAGCAACCTTCATCATTTCATCCTTCAAGCGATTGAGGACCTCACTTTCAATGAGAAAGCCTTCAAAGCGTGGTTCACTCAGTTTTTCTAGCTCAGCCTGAATCTGCTTCTGGACTTCGTAAGCTTCCTCTCCAAGCAATCTCTCCATCTCGAGAACTTCGAGCTGGGGCTTTGTATCTCTCTTTTTAACTATACCAATCGCCCTGACAACATCATCCACTTTTATCTCTGGATACGCTCTATCTCCTCCCTCAAAGGCGGCAGCATTAACACTACCAGTTTCATCGAGAATAGTGAATATTGTTGGACCGCCAGTTTGCCTTATATGGGTGACCTTACCCCTTATTTCAACCATTTTACCGGCAAGCTGCTCCAGTTCAGCAATTTTTACAACTGGAACATCCTTCGATACTTCGATGACTTCATACTTATCCATCGGATTAGGAACGAGATCAATTTCTCCAGTCGGTCTGATTGCTGAGACCTTAACCAGAATGTCATCATTTTCAGAAACTTTCAGATTTCCGAGATTCCTCTTGTGAACCAAACCCCTAAGCCTTTTGTTAAGGTTTACAAAAACACCTATATCGGTAACGCTTGAAACTCTACCGATATAAACCCTATTCAATCTGACATCTTCCAGCCCACAGCTATTTCTGAGCAGATATGCATGCGGTTTCCTTCTGCACGCTGGGCAGAGATCGGCATTTCCAATTACCTTCGCACCACAGATTTTGCACTTTCCGGCTTTGCCACTGCCGTTACAGACTTTGCATACTTCTCTTCTCTTGACTTTTCCAGTGCCCTTGCAGACACCACAAACTCCCTTTGCGAAAAGCTCCAGCTGCTCAGCAGTAAGCTCTGAGGTTATCTTAGGGTCAAAGCTTTTTGCCTTACCACTTCCGCCACATATTCTGCAGGATTCCTCGATTTCCACGTAACCCTTACCACCACATGCCTCGCAATTCATACCCAGAGACCCCTCATTATTCACATTTAATATTGATTTTTCGCCTCCAGTCTAAATTCCAGTTAATTTCGGAATACATATT
>CAZZAF010000034.1:0-21862 GCA_964652135.1 uncultured archaeon | reverse complement strand
GTTTGAAAATTTTGTACTATAAAAAAATTTAATAATTTTATATATAAGTTTTCACTTATAGGGTTCTACAGCTTTTTGAGGTGTGATTATTGGATATCGTGCTCAATTTTTTATCAGATTCTGATTCTAGAGTTTATGCAACAATTAAATTTTCATATGTTTTTTCCATTTTCTTTAGTATTGTGTCCCACGTAAATCTTTTTTGAACTGTTTTGTACCCTTCCTCTGCCAGCTTCTCTCTTAGAGTATCGTCTGTTAAAAGTAAATCTAACTTTTCAACGAGACTACTAACACTTCCTGGAGTTGCAAGTAGGCCATTTTTGCCATCTTCAATGATGTCTACAATTCCACCAATATTTGTTCCAATTACGGGAAGTTTGCAGGCCATAGCTTCGATAAAGGATATACCAAAACCCTCATCAAGAGAAGGTCTGCAAAAAATGTCTGCTAAATTAAGATATTCGGGGAGTTGGTGGTGAGGTATATAGCCGAGTAGTATCACTTTGTTCCCCAATCTGAGTTTTCTGATCATTTGTTCAAGTATAGGCTTTTGAGGACCGTCACCTAAAATTAAAACTAGGATTTTATTGTTTGTTTCAATTCTTGCAATGGCTTTAAGTAGAATATCAACACCATTTTTTGGTGTCAGTCTTGATGTTGTTATTATTATTTTGCAATCAGGAGGGTAACCATATTTTTTCCTAAGATATTTTTTATCCATTGGTTTAAATTTATTAGTGTCTACTCCGTTTGGTATTGTAATAACATTCTTTGCTCCTAGCTTTTCTGCCGTGTCTTTGCAGTAATTGCTCACGGCGTGTACAATATCTGCATTTTTTAAACTCCAACTAATTATGGGTTTGAGCAAAAACGCAAACTTTGGTGATATTTCGCTTTTATAATCAGCTAAATCACCTCCCTGAACAGTTATTATGTGTGGTCTCTCTCTAATCATCTTGACTATAGTTCCTGCTTGTCCTGCTGATAATGCTAGATGAGAGTGGATTACATCGTATTTTTTTATCATGTCCAGTTCTAATGTCTTTTTGGCTAGCATTAAAGCATTTGGGATAATTTTCGGTCTATTATTTTTTAAAAAACTAGTACGATATATATTAACTCCATTTAGAACTTCAAATTCTTTTAAGGTTGGAGATTCTTTTATTGTTATTACGTCAACTTCATGTCCTTTTTTAGCCATATACTCCGCAACTCTTTGCGCAAACACTTCAGCTCCAGCAATTATTGGGTAGTAGCTCACGATTTGCATTGCTATTTTCATCATTACTTTTTTGGCAAACGTTTGGTTAATAAACATGCCGAGTACTTCTATTGTTTTCTTGGTTCGAATATTTTGTTATGTCGATTAGCAGGATTGTGTTCTAGTGTATTACCTTCTTTAAACTTTTTGATCTCGCTATATTTCTTCATATATTTTAATGTATTTATTTATAATTTTAGTTATATCGTGGTTTTTCTCTACGTATTTACGAGCATTTTTTGCTAATTTTTTGGCTAAGTTTTTGTTTTCTATTATATTTATAATTTTATTTGCTAAGTCTTTATAATCATTTATTTTTACAAATAAACATGTTTTTTTGTGTCTTAGGATGTGTGGAAGTTCACCTACGGGTGTGACAATTACTGGAACTTGTTTAGACATTGCCTCCAAAATTGATAGTGGTAACACCTCGAATTTTGATGGCAATACAAATAAGTCAGCAGTATCGAGAAACTTCATGACTTTTTCATGAGTCAAGCGACCTAGGAGGAAAATTCCCTCCTCGACTTTAATCAGGTTCCTTACGTATTGTTCTAGTGGGCCACTTCCTAGGATATACAATCGGCTCATTGGGTAAATTTGTTTAACCCTTTTAAACGAGCGGATCAACACGTCAACATTTTTTTCCTTAGAAAGTCTGCCCACGTATACAATATTTATTGTTTCATTGTTGCATCTATTTCTATTAACTTTTTCTATCTTAATAGGAGATGGTATATAATATATTTTTTCATAGGATCCAAAATTAGTCTCAATAAATTTTCTCTCGATTTTTGATATTGATATTATCAAATCTGATTTATTAAATACATATCTTCCTAGTGGTTTGTAAAAAGTAAGAAGGAAACGTCTAGAGAACTCAATTTTTCCGAATCCAAAAGTATGTGGTGTAAAAATAAATTTTCTGTTTCTTTTAGCGAATGCAGAAAACAGCGCTGGTAAAGCATGGTAGTTGTGAACATGTATGACATCACAACTGGTATTTTTAATGTAATTGGATATTTGGGGGGCAAAGAAGTAAGACTCATTAGGTGCAATAGCTCTAAATCTTCTTATTTTGACGGAATGTATTTCCTCTTCCTTTGGATATGTTCCCCTAGGGTCAGTGCAAACTACTTCAACATCGAATCCTCTTTTAGCTAGTTCTTCGCTAATAAGCTTAACATGAATCTCTACTCCGCCAATATCTGGAAAATATTTAGGGCATACTTGTATTATTTTCATAATCCTTATGAGTTCGCTACTGATTTGTACTGTTTTCAAACCATTCAACAGTTTTTCTTAGACCATCCCGTAGTTCAATTTTTGGTTGCCATTTTAAGATTTTCTTAGCTTTTGTAATATCTGGACATCTTCTTTTAGGATCATCTGGTGGTAAGGGGTGGAACGCTATCTGTGAATTGGAACCTGTTATCTCTATTATGATTTCAGCTAATTCGAGAATGGTTATTTCATTCGGACTCCCAATATTCATAACTTCACCTTCAGCTTCATCAAGCCATGCAAGTCTTAGCAACCCCTCGACTTGATCTGTTACATAACAGAAACTTCTTGTTTGAGTTCCGTCTCCAAAAACAGAAATCGGCTCGTTATTTATTGCCTGATAAATAAATCTTGGTACAACTCTTCCGTATACTCCTTCAGCCCTCATCCTCGGTCCATATGTGTTGAAGATCCTTGCAATTCTTACATCAAGACCATGCTGTCTTCTGTACGCCATACAAATAGCCTCTCCGGCTCTTTTTGATTCGTCGTAGCAGCCTCTTACGCCAATTGGGTTTACGTTGCCGTTGTAAGTTTCAGGAGTGGGTATAACTTCGGCATCACCATATACTTCACTTGTAGATGTGAATAGAAACTTGGCTCTATGTTTTTTTGCAATTCCGAGGGCAACCCATGTACCCAGTGTATTTGCTTTTATTATTTGTATCGGAAATTTATCAAATTCCAGCGGAGAGGCTCTCGAAGCCAAATGCATGACAAAATCGATCTTCTCATCGTCAAAGTGGATTGGTTGAGAAATATCGTGTCTAACAAACTTAAAGTTCTCTTGGTCCATTAAATGAGCAACGTTATTCTCTAACCCACTCGCGAGATTGTCTAGACAGATCACTCTGGCATTCTGCCTAACAAGCACGTCGCATATCCATGAACCAAGAAAACCAGCTCCACCTGTTACAAGCACGGTTTGATCTTCAAAGCTTATACCTCTAAGATTTCTGAAGATTTCGTCTACGCCTTCTTGAATCACATCTTTTTCTTCCATTTTAGACCTCCATTGACTTTATGAATCTTACTATATCTCTTCCTAGTTCTTCATCTTCTAAAGCCAGTTCAATATTTGCTTTTAACCAATCTACCTTATTTCCTATATCATATCTTTTACCTCTGAACAGATACGCATACATTCTTTCCCTTGTGTTCAGGATTTTCATTGCATCTGTAAGTTGTATTTCATTTCCCTTACCAGGCTTGGTTTCCCTAATACAGTCGAAAATCTCTGGTGTTAGTATGTATCTCCCAAGAATGGCCAGATTAGATGGAGCCTCGCTTGCACTTGGCTTCTCGACCAAATCTTCTATCAAATATATTGAATCTTCAACTTCTTTGCAGGCGACAATACCATACAGGCTGACTTTCTCTGTGGGAACTTCCTCAACTGCAATAATTGATGTCTTATACTTATTATACACCTGAATCAGTTCTTTAGTACAAGGTGGGAATGTAATAGTATCGCCAAGTAGCAAAGCGAATGGTTCATCATCAACGAAAGATTCTGCATATCTAACTGCATCGCCCAACCCCTTTTGATTCTTTTGCCTCACAAAGAATATATCAACTTCCTCTAGGATTCTATCTAGTTCGTCCAAGTACTTATCTTTCTTTGGTAGATCACTTCTATCGAAATGGTCTTCAATTGCCCTTTTACCCTTTCCAGTTATGATAAGGATATCTCTAATTCCTGAATAATATGCCTCCTCTACAACATACTGGATAACTGGCTTATGAACAACAGGAACCATTTCTTTAGGTTGTGCCTTCGTGATTGGTAGCATTCTAGTTCCATAACCTGCAGCAGGAATTACTGCCTTTTTTACTTTCATCACCAGCACACTCCCTCATATATCTTTGCTTCTTCTCTTGCTTTTTCAATTCGTCGCCCATCGATGACTATTTTTCCTCTGTAATCAAGGTTCTTGAACTCTTCCCATTCAGTAACTATTAAAACTGCATCAGCTTCAAGAACTTTTTCGGCATACGGAGTGTAATCGATCTGTGGGAATAGGTTTCTAAAGTTTTTCATCGCTTTTGGATCGTATGCAACAACTTTAGCACCTTCATTGAGTAGCATTCTGACTATGGGTATTGCTCTACTCTCTCTTATGTCGTCTGTATTGGGTTTGAACGCTAGACCGAGAACACCAATTGTTTTATCCTTCAAATCTGGGATATGTCTCTTCAGCAACTTGATTAATTTTAAAGGTTGTTCCTCGTTTACTTCTATGACTGCTTTCAACAGCTTTGGATTTTCACCAACCTCTTCAGCTTTAGCGATTAGGGCTTTGACGTCTTTGGGGAAACAACTACCTCCAAAGCCTATTCCGGCTCTGAAAAATGAGGGATTTATCCTATGATCAAGTCCAACGCCTTTAAATACATCATAGGTGTCTATACCAAGTTTTTTGCAGATATTACCTATTTCGTTGGCAAATGAAATTTTGGTGGCAAGAAATGCGTTGCTTGCATATTTTATCATCTCGGCTGTTTTAATGTCAGTTACGAGTTTGGGACAGTCAAACGGAGAATATAGTTTCTCAAGTATTTCTTTAGTTCTTTTATCTTTGACCCCTATTACGATTCTATCTGGATTGAAAAAATCTTCAACAGCATTTCCTTCTCTTAAAAACTCGGGATTCATTGCAAGACCAAAGTCTTTAAAAGCCTCTTTGTCGGATTCTTTTTCAATTATTGGTTTTACAACATCTTCTGTTGTACCTGGCACAACAGTACTTTTTACAACTACTGCATGAAACCCATCATATCCTTTCAAAACTTTTCCTATTTCTGCTGCTGCAGTTTTTATATACGTCAAATCAATTGATCCATCCTTTCTTGAAGGGGTTCCAACGCAGATGAATGTGATGTCCGTTTCAGTTATAGCTTCATAATCGCTTGCAGCTATGTATCTTCTGATGTTCTTTTGCATGAGTTCTTCAAGTCCTTTTTCAAATATCGGTGGTTTTGCGGAATTGATAGCTTCTACTTTTTTCTTGTCGATATCTATAAAAGTGACTTCATTGCCAAGTTCAGCGAAGCCTATACCTGTTATTAGACCAACGTAACCCGAGCCGATAATGGATATTTTCATCGTCACGTCTGGAGTTATTGGACCTTATATGGGTTTCGATGAATATGTAGACGTTATATTGTATTGCCGTTTATAACAAAATTTCACAAAAAGAAATATAAATGTCTGTAATGACAGTTATATTGTGCAAGCGGTAATCCTAGCAGCTGGTGAAGGAACAAGAATGCGCCCACTGACTTACACACGCCCAAAGGTCATGTTACCTGTAGCAAATATGCCAATTCTGGAACATCTGATTATTGAGCTAAAAAAGGCTGGTATAGATGATTTGGTGTTTGTTGTTGGTTATAGAGATGAGAAAATAAGAGAATACTTCGAAGATGGTAGTAGATGGGGTGTTAAAATAAACTACGTGACGCAGAGAAAGCAGCTTGGAACAGCAGACGCTCTCAAATCAGCCTCGCACTTGCTTAATGATGAATTTTTGATGCTGAATGGTGATGCAATTGTTGGAAGTGAAGATTTCAAAAGAATTTTGTCTGATAATGCGATGGTGATATGTGTAAAAGAAGTTCCCAACCCACAGGATTTCGGTGTTGTTGAAATAAAAGATGGAAAAATTGTAAGAATTTTGGAAAAACCTGAAAAACCACCAACAAACCTAATCAATGCAGGAGTATACTATTTCAAAAAAGAAATACTGGGAGCAATAGACAAGACGCCCCTATCTAAGAGGGGAGAGTATGAAATAACAGATTCTATTCAGATAGCCATTAACGAGGGATACGAATTTAGAGCTGTTGAAATAAACACATGGATCGATGTAGGTTATCCATGGGATTTACTGAAAGCAAACGAAGAATTGCTGAAAAAACTCGATAAATCGGAAATAAAAGGTGAAGTTGAGGAAGGAGCACACATCCGGGGCAACGTTATCGTTGGAGATGGGACAGTCATCAGATCTGGAGCATACATTGTTGGCCCGGTCGTAATTGGTGAAAACTGTGTCATCGGCCCCAACTGCTTCATCCGCCCATACACCTCAATAGGTGACAACTGTCATATTGGAGCCTGTGTTGAAATCAAAAACTCGATAATTATGTCCAACACAAACGTTCCTCACTTGAACTATGTTGGCGACTCAATTATTGGTGAGAACTGCAATTTTGGGGCCGGCACAAAGATAGCCAATCTGAGGCTTGACAGCAAGGAAATCTACGTTTCAGTCAAAGGGAAGAAAATATCCACTGGAAGAAGGAAGTTTGGGGCTGTGGTAGGTGACAACGTTAAGACAGGAATAAACGTCTCCATAAATGTTGGCACCATGATTGGGAATGATGTGTTTATAGGTCCACATGCAATGGTTGAAGGTAATGTTGAGCCGTTTACGAAGGTGTTTTAGATGATTGAGCAGGCGGTTGTACTTGCAGCTGGAGAGGGACAAAGACTCCGCCCCTTTACTGCAACAAAGCCCAAAGTAATGATAAAAGTAGCAAACAAACCAATTCTTGAATATGTCGTAGAAGCGTTAAGAAATGTAGGCATTCTGGATATAATAATGGTAGTGGGGTATAAAAAGGAGAGAATTATAGATTATTTTGGAGATGGCACAAAGTTTGGAGTTAAAATAAGTTATGCTATCCAGGAGCAGCAGTTGGGTACAGCCCATGCCCTTAAGCAGGCTAAGGAACTGGTGAATGAGACATTCTTGGTTCTTCCTGGAGACAACATCATCGATTCAAATACAGTCAAATTTGCACTCGAGCCATGGACTCTGGTTTACAAAAGGGTTGATGAGGTATCAAAATACGGTGCGGTTGTACTTGAAAATGGTAAGGTAAAGGAGATAATAGAGAAGCCAAGTGAGAAAGTTAGCAATCTTGCGAACACAGGAATTTACTCATTTACGGAAGACATCTTTAATGAACTTGATGATGAAACGAGTCTGGTATCGGTTATAAATAAACTCGTTGCCAAAGGCTTTGAGATCAATGCCGTTGAAACTCAAGGTACGTGGATGGATATAGTTTATCCCTGGGATATTCTAAAAGTAAATGATTTGGCAATGCGTTTCTCTGGAAAAAAAGTTTCGGGAAAGGTTGAAGGTAATGTAATTATCACGGGGGATGTCCAGATCGGTAAAAATACTGTAATAAGGGGCAACACGTACATAAAAGGACCCGTTGTTATTGGTGAAGGGTGTGAAATAGGGCCGAATGCTGTAATTATGCCATCCACTTCTATCGGAGATAACGTGGTAGTAGGAGCACATTCGTACATTTCCAACAGCGTTATAGGTAACAACGTAAGAATACTGGCTGGAAGTTTCATTCAGGATTCGGTTATTGATAGAGGTTGTGTTATTGGCTCAAAATTCACTGCAAACAGCGACTTTACTGAAATAAAAATAGGTGAGGAGTATTACAAAGTACAGACTGGTGTTTTCATTGGAGAGAATTGCAGGATTGGTGCGAATGTTGTTGTTGAACCTGGCTCGATAATTGGCAACAACTCATCAGTCGCTCCGCTTAAGCCTGTTAGAGGCACAATCCCTGATAACAGCAGGGTGTTGTAGTATGTGTGGGATTGTTGGTTATATTGGATACAGAAAGGCTGGTGAGGTAATAATATCTGCGCTCAAGAGACTTGAATATAGAGGTTATGATTCTTGGGGAATTGCAATTGATGAAAATGAAGATGAACTTAAAGTCTTCAAAAAGGTTGGTGGAATTGGCGAAGTTAATGAATATGGATTTGGTGATGGTTCGGTAGGGATTGGACATACTAGGTGGGCGACCCACGGTAAACCATCTGAAGTTAATGCGCACCCTCATGTGGATTGCAGTAAGAAAATAGCTGTTGTTCATAATGGTATAATCGAGAACTTTCTACCCCTCAAGGAAAAATTAATTAAAGAAGGGCATGAGTTCATTTCCGAGACAGATACTGAGGTTATTGCGCACCTTATTGAAAAAAACTACAACGGAAAGCTTGAAGAAGCTGTTATTTCTGCTCTGTCAGAGCTGAAGGGCTCTTATGCTCTAGTAGTGCTGAGTTCAGGAGAAAGAAAGCTTGTTGCATGTAAGTACAAAAGCCCTCTGGTTCTGGGTGTTGGTGATGGTGAATACTTTGTCGCCTCGGATGTTCCAGCTTTGTTGGAATATACAAACAGAGTAGTATATCTTGAGGATGGGGATCTGGTAATCATTACGGATTCGGGTTATGAGATCTGGAATGACGGGAAGAAAGTAGAAAGGAAAGTTGAGCTGGTTCCATGGAGCATTGAGGATGCAGAGAAGGGTGGATACGAGCATTTCATGCTTAAAGAAATTCATGAAATACCGAGGGTGATTGAAGATACTCTTACAGGGTATGTTTCAGATACAGTGGACATTGATATGGGCATCGCTGCCGGAACTTCTGAAATTGTCTTTATTGCTTGTGGTACCTCATATCATGCGGCTCTAGTTGGTAGGTATATCCTCGAGGAGATTGCTAAAATCCCTGTCAGGGTTGAGTACGCATCGGAATTCAATTACCATTCTTCTCCACTTGGAAGGAGCTTGGTCATAGGAATTACACAGTCTGGTGAAACTGCTGACACTCTTGAGGCGTTGAGAAAAGCCAAAAGCTTTGGGGCTAAAGTTCTTGCTATAACTAACGTTCTCGGCAGCAGCGTAACAAGAATAGCTGACCACGTCATCTACACGAGAGCAGGCCCTGAAATAGGTGTTGCAGCAACTAAGACATTTATTGCCCAACTGATTGTGATCTACTTGATAGCTACGAAACTTTCGATACTAACACACAGTGAGATGGAAAGATTAGTGTCTGAATTGAAGTTATTGCCGGAGAAAGTTCAGAGAATCCTAGACAATGAGGATAAAATCAGGGAAATTGGGGAATTTCTTGCAGAATTCGAAAACATGATGTATATTGGTAGAGGATTGGGGTTTCCTATTGCGTTAGAGGGAGCACTAAAAATGAAAGAGATATCTTACATTCATGCCGAGGGTTACCCTGCTGGCGAATTGAAACATGGCCCCTTCGCTTTGCTCGGTGAAAAAACGCCAGTTGTTGCGTGCGTGATTAGAGACAACACCTATGATATTATGCTCAACAACATAAAAGAAGTTAAGGCGAGAGACTCGCCGGTTATAGCAGTTGCAGATGAGAACGATGAAGAGATTGAGAAATACGTCGATTATGTTATAAGAACTCCTAGTGTCCCTAACCTGTTTACCCCTGTGACCCATTCAGTTGCACTGCAACTCCTTGCATACTATACAGCCAAGACAAGGGGTTGTGAAATTGATAAACCAAGAAATCTTGCTAAGAGTGTGACTGTTGAATGAACGATTTCTTATGATTTTTGCTTTTCTATTCTGGAATTTGGTTTATTAAGATGGATATCGATGTCTAGAATTACAACTCCACAAAAATTTTTAACGTAATTCAGCAAAAACACCTAACGATGAGCAAATCCCTTGAGGAGGCAGTACTGGTAGCAATCTCTGAAAATGTGAACACACCAGAAAAATTATCGAAATACTTGGGAGTACACAGACAGACCATCGAAAGAGTTCTGGAGAATCTGGAATTAAAGGGATTCGTGGTAAAGGAAGTCAAGAAGTTTCTGTTCTTTAAGAAGATTGAGTACAAGCTAACGGAAAAGGGATTCGAAGAAAGTGTGAAAATTAAGGAAAAGATGGGGAGAATAGCCAGAGAGCTAAAGGAAGCCTATGAAATAAGGGATAAAGCAATGCTTGGCAGATTGTATGCAGATTATCGGGATTTTATACCTCTAATGCTGATGATGGGGTTGATGGATGCAGTATGGCTAAGTTTAATTCTGCACGATTTTGATTACGACGTAATTGATACTCCTGACGATTTTGTGAACGATTTTGGAGATTTTGGCGAAATTGACTTTTAATCGACGTTTGATTATTTTTATTGGCTTTAAATGTTTGAAGCATACAAATCTCGAATTTTCGACAAGTTACGAACCTTCTTTTCGGTATTGGATCGATATCGTATCGAAAAGCTTATGTTAGTGGCATTATAAAAAAAGAATAGACATGGTGGATCTGGGTATGAAAATTATAAAAAATGCACAGAGTGGTGGAAGTCTTTCGGTGGCTTTATTAGATGGCAGGAGACTCTGTGTATTGGCTAGGAAGCTCTGTCTGTGGGTTGCAGGAGCCGGAGCTGGTTGTGGAGAAATGTGAGGAATGGGTTCGAGTTTGTGAATTTGGATTTTGGGGAGGGTGGATACGAAAGTTTAGGAAGACAGCTTTCGTATTCTTTGGATGGGTTTATGTAATGGGTTGGAAATTGTTGCGAGGAGGGTAAGATATGGTAAAAAGTTTGCTTGTTTCGTCAATAGAGGGTTATTCCGGAAAAAGTGGGTTGATTATAGCTCTTGGGCTGATTTTCAGGAAGAGAGGGTATAAAGTTGGATATTTCAAGCCTTTTGGTGCGAGCACAGCTTACATTGGGGATCAACTTGTTGATGAGGATGCATACAGCACTGCAGAAGTTCTGAACACGGGTGATGATATCAGAGACATATGTCCAATTCTCCTCGAAACTCCATACATTGAATTCGTTCACTCTGCTGATCACCTGGAACTCAGAAAAAGAATTCTGGAGTCTTATAAGAAGGTGGCTGAAGGAAAGGACATTGTTCTCATCGAAGGAGCTATAGACTACAAAACAGGAAAGTCTGTTGGCATATGTGATGTCAGTATTTCGACGATGCTTGAGCCGGAAGTTCTGATGCTTGTGAAGTACACCAACGACTTTGTTCTCGACAAGCTTCTTGCTGCAAAGGAAATATTTGGAGAAAAGCTCAAGAAAGTCGTCTTCAATCAGCTAGGAGGTTACAAGAGGACATACGTTAAGAGTGTTGCCGGCTCTCTTCTGGCAAAGCATGGGATGGATGTTATTGGAATGATCCCCCGTGATCCAATACTTGGCGGTCTTTTTGTAAGTGAGATCAGGGAAGCTTTGCAGGGAGAGTATCTTGTTGAACCGAAGAGAGACCTCGTTATAGAACAGCTGATAATAGGTGCCATGTCGCCTCAGTTTGCACTTGAGCACTTCACAGAAGCGAAGAACGCTGCTCTTGTTACAGGAGGGGATCGCGCAGATCTGCAGATTGTGGCCCTAGAAGTGCCGAACATAAAGTGCTTGATCTTAACTGGCAACCTAGAGCCGACAAAGATTGTTCTTGAAAGGGCTGAAGAAAAGGGTATACCGGTCATTATGGTAAGAGATGACACGCTTAGAGTAATGGAACGCCTTGAGGAAATCTTTGGAAAGGCAAGGATAAAGGGCGAGGTGAAGATAAAGAGGATAATGGAACTTGTGGAGAGCTTTGTTGATATCGATGGTCTTATGGAGTATCTGGGTTTGCAGCAGGAAGAAGAGCAGGCTTGACTTTTGCCATTTCCCCTCTTAGTTCCTCTTTAGTAATTAATCTTTAATTTTTGAAGATTCAATTCCATAGTTGCTGGATGATTTTTGTTTTTCGTTAGAACTTTTTTCAGTTAACTTTTTTAAGCAACCGTTCGAAGTTCCTGCTATGCTTGACATTCTCAAAGCAGAGGCGAGGAGAGCAGCGGAACTTATTGAAGATTACGACTATATCAGGATTTTCACTCACTACGATGTTGATGGAATTTCTTCCGCCGCAGTTTTAGCTGCAGCCCTTTTGAGAAAAGATAAGAAATTCCATATCTCGTTTTTAAAGGGGCTAAATCAGGAAATTGAGTATTCGAGCGATGAACTGATTGTACTTCAGGATATGGGGAGTGGGTATCCCGATGTGGTTTCAGACATCGAGGCGGATGTTGTTATAATAGATCATCATTTCCCTGTTGGCAGGATTGAGCCTAAAAGAAATCTGGTTCATGTAAATCCACATCTTGCTGGTTTGGATGGCTCATATGAGCTTTCTGCGAGCGGTACAGCGTATGTTGTTGCGAATCAGATTGGTGAGAATGCCGATCTTTCTGGAGTTGCTCTACTGGGAATAATTGGTGATAAGCAGAAGATAACCGGTGGAAATGCTGAGATTGTTAAAGAAGGTATCGCTAAAGGATACATTGAGGAGGTTAAGGGGCTAAACATGCATTCTGGTAAGGTCAGAGATGTTCTCATCCTGTCTACTGAACCTTTCCTTGATTTCTATGGCAAGGAAGATGAGCTTGAAGAATTCCTTAGCAGTGTTGGAATAAACGGAGATAAGGAAATGGATGAACTGAGCAGCGAAGAGGTGCACAGGCTTGCAAACGCGATAGTGCTGCGACTCCTCAAACAAGGAGCATATGAGGGGGTTGTTGATGACTTCATAGGAAGAAAATTTGTGCTGAAGAATGAGCTTGTAAGCAATGCCGTAATGCTAACAGAAATCGTCAATGCATGTGGTAGACTTTCAGCGTTCAGCGTCGGTCTCGCAATCTGCCTCAGAGATTCGAAATACCTTGAAATTGGGATGGAAACCTGGCGGAAATTCCAGATGGATCTGCTTGAGGAACTTCAGAAGAGAAGAGAGGATGTGAAGGAAGGGGAATGTATAAGATATCTCATCATGGAGGATGCATCGACAACGGCTCCCATAGCAACGGTGTTCTCGCGCTATCTATTTGCAGACAAGCCGCTGGTGGTGATAAACGTCAAGAATGATGTTGCAAAAGTTTCCTCCCGTACAACAATGGATGTTGCTGAGATTCTTGATCTCGGCGAGGTCATGCGTAAGGCAGCAGAGAAGGTTGGAGGTAGGGGTGGTGGACACAGGGTTGCGGCCGGTGCAAACATACCTCCTGATGGGGTTGATGAATTCATAAAGGAGGTAGACAGGCTTTGTTGCGAGGTTTTGCGAGGTTAGAGCTCGATGTTGAAGATGCGGATGTAATAGCGAATGCACTTAAGCCGGATGATTTGAGCTGGACACGGTGCTATTCTCAGGGTGGAAAGCTTATCATTGAGATTGAAACGAATAGAATAGGGGCCATGCTTGTTGCCACGGATGACTATTTTTTGAATGTTAGGGCTGCGGTTTCAGCGCTTAAATCGCTTGGGAGGTAGTACTTTTCTTTGGATTTATTATCTCTTATAGTATGTTAGGTCTGTTTTCTTTAAATAAATGTACTAGGATGTGCCAGTCAGGAGAAACAAACTAGTTTCAATCCACTAGAAAAGGAAAAACATCTATGTTCGTGTTGAATAGCGGAAATGCAGTGTTGGGTAAGGCGATATACCACATTGCGGATCTGCGGTCGCTTATACTCCGCGCTTTCTCATAGCACGAGGAGTGATGGCGAGGAGAAACGAGCGTGCTGTACAACTCGTAATGGTGAACTATCATCATACCAACTGTGCCAAATGGCAAAAAGTGGTTTCGAGCGCAGTGGGAATGCCAACATTGCAGATCAAACGAGCCCGTTTGGTAGGGTAAAGAATTATGTACCCCATCTCCAACCATCCTGTTATGAAACAGTACTTCTACTGTGACACGTGCAAGGATGATACTGAACATGAGCCAATAAGACCGGATAAACACCTCTATCGATGTACAGAATGTGGAACAGTCTCACAGCACTTTCCGGAGAAGGAAATACGTGTTAGAGCTGTCATCAGCTCTGGTGCATTCTCTGAAGTTGGAAGTATAACGCTGAAGGAGTATGACGTTGTTGAGGCTGGAGACGAGATGATTGTTGATACGGAGGAGGGTTTCAAGCTTGGTGAGGTAACATCCATCGAGCTGAAAAACGGAAAGAGAAGTGAACTTGGAGAAGCGAAGGATATTGAAACGGTGTGGCTCAGAGATGTTGGAGAAGTGGAGGTAAAAATGAGTCTTCACAAAGGACCAGTTACAACCCCTTATAAGTTTGTGACATCCGGCGAGACCGAGTTTACTGTCGACGAACAGCTTGACATCGATGGTGCGGTATATAGGATTACAAGAATCAAGTTGATTAATGGCAAATTGTTGAAGAGACCTGGAACAAAAGCAAAGGCCAAGGAAATAAGGAGAATATATGCCATGTTTGAGAGGAAATTGAGGAGATGAAATTTGGATAGATTGGAGAATGGAGAATGAGATGAGACTGAGAAAACCAATAAGACTCAGGGATTTTATACGGGTTGGAGACTTCTATTTCTCTGTTATCGGCTACAGGCACGATAACGGAGTGAAGTGTTTCCTGCGTTACGTTCCGGATGAAAAGGGAGACAGGGTAAAGGATGGAAAAAAATTCAGAAAACTACTGCATGAAGAGGCTGTGAACTTTGCGCTGGAAAGTGGCATGGAATACTTTGATGGCCACATCTTTGTTGTTCCTGTTGGTGATGTTGACGAGGTCTTCAAGCCAGAGGAGAGGCTGGGAGATGCACTAAAGTCTAAAGAGGTAAGAAAGGTTGTTGAGTTTTTTTCCGGAATTCCCCGAAATGAAATGGGTGTAACAGGCTCCAGACTCATCGGCCTTGAAGGTGACGAGTCAGATGTTGATTTTGTCATGTATGGCAAATGGTGGTTTAAAGGAAGAGAGAAAATACGAAAAGGAATTGAGCGAGGAACTATTGCTGAGCCTGACAGCGATATATGGGAGTTTATTTACAGGAAAAGGAAAGTGAATATTCCCTACGATGTATTCCTGGCTCACGAGAAAAGGAAGTTTCACAGAGCCGTGATAGGTTCAATGTATTTCGATCTGCTTTATGTAAGAGGATACGACGAGCTGGATAAAGACATTCCGGAGGAGAAAGGTGAAAAGCTTGGAATAACAACAGTTGTTGCGGAAGTCCTTGACGATAGCTTTGTGTTTGATTATCCTGCATACTATCCTGTCAAGCATGGGGAAATAGATGCGATACTAGCTTTTACACATACATACGTGGGACAGGCGTTTAAGGGTGAGGTTCTGGAGGCTAGAGGTCACGTTGAGGAAATAAATGGCAAGAGATATCTGATTGTTGGGACGAAGAGAGAGACTGAGGATGAATATGTTGTATCTCTCACTTTTCTTGAGTCTGTTGGTTTGTTGGATGAATTTGGGAAATGGAAAGACGGCTAATACTGATTTTACTTGATTTTTAAGTCCGTCTTTTTTTGCGCAACAGTATTGTGTGGCTAAATTGCTGATACTTTCGTTCAGTTGCAATCTTTATGTGACTCTAGTAGAACATAAATACTACTTTTGCCACATATTCTACTATGGCTACAAAATCCATAAAGTTGAGTGAGGATGTATATAAAAAACTTGTTGAACTTGCCGGCAAACTTCAGGTCGAGCTTAAAAAGCCAGTTTCAATTGAAGATGCGATAAGATACCTTCTAAGGAAAAGAATTAGTGACCTTGCTGGCTCATGGGATATTAGCGAAGAGGAAGTCGAAGAAATAAAAACCTCACTGGAGAAGGGGTGGAAAAATTGGAAACTGTCTGCATAGACACAGATGTGCTAATTGACTTTCTGAGAGGTAAAAAAGAAACTGTAGAAAAAATACGTAAGCTTGAGGAGGAATTTGATCTCGCAACGACCACTATCAACATTTTTGAACTCTACTTTGGAGCATACAAAACTAATAAGGAAAGAAATGTAAAAGCTGTTAACGACCTTGTGGAAAGAATAGAAGTGTTCGGGCTGAGCAAAAAATCGGCTGAGATCGCGGGAAGAATGATGGCTGTGCTGGAGAGGAAGGGGTTGGAGATAGGAATTAGGGATACAATGGTCGCCGGTATTGCGATCGAAAATGATGTTGGATTACTGACTAGGAATTTGAAGCACTACAAGAGGCTTGAGGAGTTTGGGCTCAGGTTGCTTGACTGGTCTTGATCTTACCTATACTCCCTTTTACTACCTCGGATATATCATCGCAATTGCCTACTTCCACATCAGCTAAATACAACAACAACCAGTCAGAGAACATGTTGTGCGTGCTGTCCGGTGGAACAGGCACCCCAAAACTTCTTCAGGGGCTAAAAGAGGTAGCAGATTTCACGGTAATCGTGAATACTGCTGAAGATGTGTGGGTTTCTGGCAACAAGATCTGTCCGGATATTGATTCGGTTATATACGCGCTTGCGGAGATAATTGATGATAGGAAATGGTGGGGCATAAAGAACGATACTTTCTACACTCACAACCGGTTGAAGGAGCTTGGATTTGACGAATTTATGATGATAGGGGATCTGGACAGAGCAACACATATTATGCGAAGTGAGTTGCTGAGGAATGGTTACAGCCTGACACAGGCAACAAGAGTGCTGAAGAACAGCTTTGGCATCGAAGCCGAAATTCTGCCCATGTGTGAAGAGGATGTTGCAACATACATTGTAACTCCCGATGGAGAGATGCATTTTCAGGAGTTCTGGGTGAAGCACAAGGGTGAACTAGATGTTTTAGATGTAATATTTAAAGGGATTGAGAGGGCTGAAGCTACAGAGGATGTTAAAAAAGCTCTTGATAGCCGTAAAGCTGTTGTTATAGGTCCAAGCAATCCGATAACGAGCATCATGCCAATTCTGTCTGTTAAAGGGATCAGAGAACGCCTAGCGAAGAAGAAGGTTGTCGCAGTCTCACCAATTGTCGGGAATAAGCCTGTGAGCGGTCCGGCAGCGAAGCTTATGGGGGCGAAGGGCTACGAAGTTTCACCGTTGGGTGTGGCTGACGTTTATGCTGATTTCCTTGATCTTTTGATTGTGGATGAAGTAGACAGGAATCTTGAAGGTTTGTATGGAGAAATAGAGGTTGTGTCAACCCAAACGATTATGAAAAACAAGGAGGATGCTATAAAACTCTCTGAATTCATTCTCGAAATTATTTAACTGAAATCGGGTTCAAATTCCCCAGAATTCCTTACCATCTTCTGTTTTCCTGACATATTTTTTACTGTATTTCTGAAGATATTCTCTAATCTTCATTCCTTCCCGCCTTGCAATCTTCATGAGTATGTTTGAGGTCTTGGTTGAGTACTGCACGGCCTTCTTGTCTCTGTAGGCAATCTCCTTGGGTATGTATTTCAGAGCGAGTTCTCTCAGAATGTACTTTCGTATAATGTTTCCATCCACCTTTCTTACCTTGTATTCGATTGGAATATTCAATCCAGCCTTTATCACGTCCCACTGGAGGTAGGGTGTAATTAGTTTCATTTCGAAGCTGTATCCAAGCTTTACATCTCTCACAAGATTATCTTTACCGAGATTCTTCACATCACTTCTAAGCTGCTCTTCGAGCTCTTTACCCTCAAGTGCCTCATACTTCTTGTACCCTCCGAAAAGTTCATCTGCTCCCTGACCGAAAACAATTCTACTGTATCCAAGCTCTTTAGCAAATTTAAGAGCCATATATATTGGGATGGCTATTGAAACCTGCAAAGGATCACAGGTTTCTATCGCAGCTATTACCTCTGGAAGAGCATTTCTTACATCTTCTTCCCCAAACGTGAAAATCTCCAAGTCCTTGCCAATCTGCTTTGCAGCGTTTTTTACCCATTCTTTCTCTTTTTCTGATGCTGTAACACTGATAAGCTGCACATCATACAGTGATGCGAGCAGTGATGAATCAACACCACCGGAGAAAGCAAGACATGCTGTTCCCGGGTTGAACGATGTGAGAGCTTTTTCAATTCTTTCAACAAGCTCCTCAACGTCTGCCTCTTCTTTTGGGAAGACTTCCTCGAAGCTGTAAGTCTTTCTCGAAATTAAGCTCCCATCATAATCGAGCTTTAGAACTTCTCCTGGCATTACCTCAACTGGCTCCTCTTCGAAATAGTTTTTGAAGGAGGATACTGTTAGACTGGATGGGTGATAATACAGCGGTCTGCCACCGATCACATCTCTCGAAAGAAGAATGTATTTTGATCTAAACGCAACGGCGGAGTAGCAACCCTTTACCCGTAGCGGTAATTCGTCTGCATACTTCAGATCTATTTTATCATCCGAGTCAAAGAGGATGTTACCATCCTGCTGGGATGGATATTTCGTGTTTGCGTAAATCCTCTTGACCTTTCCATTTGACTTTTCTGCAAATGCGTAGATTGACATTGAGTTGTTCTTCTGCTGCTGGTGTAAAAATTGTTTTGGTGGGGTGATGCAACCGGTTTATTGGAATACTCGAAACTTCGATAATTTTTTTAAGCCACGGGGCGAGGCTGGAATATGCAATCAAAGTCATCGGAAATCAATTTCAGAGAGATAGAGAAAAAATGGCAGGTGGAATGGGAGAAAAATGGAGTTTTTAACGCTGAGCCAGATGATAGTAAACCCAAGTTTTTCATCACAATACCGTATCCCTATCTTAACGGGAACTTACACGCTGGTCATACAAGGACTCTTACAATAGGTGATGCCGTAGCCCGTTACAAGAGAATGCTTGGCTACAATGTGCTTTTCCCGATGGGATTTCACGTAACTGGTACTCCGATAATCGGGCTTGCTGAACTCATTTCAAAGAGGGATGAGCGAACAATTGAAGTTTACACAAAATATCACGACGTTCCACTGGACGTTCTGCTCACGCTCACAACGCCTGAGAAGATAGTCGAGTATTTCTCAAATGAGGCGCTCAAGGCTCTGAAGGACATCGGATACTCCATCGACTGGAGGAGAGTGTTCACAACAACCGACGAGGAATATCAGAAGTTCATAGAGTGGCAGTACTGGAAGCTCAAAGAGAAGAACCTTGTTGTAAAGGGATCTCATCCAGTAAGATACTGTCCCAACGATCAGAATCCGGTTGAGGATCACGATTTGCTGATGGGTGAGGAAGCAACAATCGTTGATTTTACGGTTATAAAATTCTATATGGAAAATGGGGAGAAAATAATCTTCCCTTGTGCAACTTTAAGGCCAGAAACGGTTTTTGGTGTGACGAACATCTGGATCAAGCCCACAAAATACGTCCTTGCTAAAGTTGACGATGAGATATGGTTCGTAAGCAGGGAGGCATACGAAAAGCTGACATACACAGATAAGAAAGTAGAATTGATAAAGGAAGTCGACGCAAAGGATTATCTTGGCAAATTCGTCGTGAATCCTGTAACTGGATCGAAAGTTCCAATTCTACCGGCTGAGTTTGTTGACACCGATAATGCAACGGGAGTAGTAATGAGTGTTCCAGCCCATGCCCCATACGACTACATAGCCATAGAGGAGCTTAAGAGAAATGAAGAGCTGCTGAAGGAGTACGGAATCGATAAAAGCATTGTTGAATCCATTCAGCCGATCGTGCTGATAAAGATTGAAGGTGAAGAAAAATTCGAGGTTCCTGCAAGAGATATTGTAGAGCAAATGGGAATAAAGAGTCAGAGTGAGAAGGAAGCGTTGGATAAGGCAACGAAGATCATCTACAAGAGTGAATTCCACAAAGGCATACTTCTCGACATTACAGGAGAATATGCTGGAATGAAAGTTTCCAAAATTAAGGACAAGCTACAGAGCGATCTGATTAACAAGGGAATCGGTGATGTGTTCTATGAGTTCAGCGAGAAGCCGGTTGTTTGCAGATGTGGAACGAAGTGTGTTGTGAAGGTTGTGAAGGATCAGTGGTTCCTCAACTACTCAAATCCCGAGTGGAAGGGCAAAGTTCTTGAGCACCTTGAGAAGATGACGATAATTCCCGACTACTACAAGGAGGAGTTCAGAAACAAAATCGAGTGGCTGAAGGACAAAGCGTGTGCCCGCAGAAAGGGTCTTGGTACGCGCATACCGTGGGATAAGGAGTGGCTTATCGAGAGCCTTTCTGACTCCACGATTTACATGGCATACTACATTCTTGCGAAGTACATCAATGCTGGAAAGCTGAAAGCTGAAAATATAACTCCTGAACTGCTCGATTACGTGTTCCTTGGTATAGGTGATGCCGAAAAGGCAGCATCTTCGGCAAAGCTGGACAAAGAACTCGTTGAAGAGCTCAGGAGAGACTTCCTCTACTGGTATCCTGTAGACCTGAGAAGCTCGGGTAAAGACCTTGTAGCAAACCACCTGCTCTTCTTCCTGTTCCACCACATCGCCATATTCCCGCCAGAGCACTGGCCTAGGGCAATTGCAGTAAACGGGTATGTGAGTCTTGAAGGCAAAAAGATGAGCAAGAGCAAGGGGCCTTTGCTCACAATGAAGAGGGCAGTACAGGATCATGGTGCTGATGTTACAAGGCTCTACATCTTATACGCTGCAGAATATGACAGCGATGCGGACTGGAGAAAGAAGGATGTTGAGGGTTTGGCATCGCATTTGAAGAGATTCTATGCTCTTGCTCAGGAATACTACACCAAAGAAGTTGGGGAGTTAACGAGACTCGACAGATGGTTGATCAGCAGATTCCAGAAGGCTGTTAAGGCTACACGCGAGGCTATGGACAACCTGCAGACAAGGAGAGCTGTAAATACGGCTTTCTTTGAAGTCATGGCGGATGTGAGATGGTATCTGAGAAGAGGTGGAAAGAACCTTGCGGTAATATTCGATGACTGGCTCAAGCTGCTCGCTCCATTTGCACCTCACATCTGTGAGGAAATCTGGCACTGGAAGCACGACTCGTTCATAAGCCTCGAAAAGTACCCAGAGTACGATGAATCAAAGATTGATGCTGAGGCTGAGGTAGTGGAGGAATACATTAGGACTCTGCTGGAAGACATCAAGGAAGTTCTCAAGTTTGTTGAAAGCCCCAAGGTTGTTTACATAGCCCCTGCAGAGCAGTGGAAGAACGAAGTTGCGGAAATCGCCTTCAATGCCAAAGACATGAAAGAGGCAATGAAGCAGATTATGTCAGACAGCAGATTCAGGGGAATGGCCAAAGAAGTTTCGGCATTCGTGAAGAGAGTCTTCAGGGAGAAGAAAGAAGGTAGAACTTTCATCCCGATAAACGAGGAAGAGATAATCAAGGAGAACCTTGAATTTCTGGAGAAAGAGCTTGGCGTCAAAGTTGTGGTTGATGCAAGTGCCGTTCCGGAAGATAAAAGAAAAGCCGCGATGCCTGGAAAGCCGGCGATTTATGCTGAATAACTGTTCTTACCTTTTTTCTGGATTTGAATTTTTCTTTGTCTCCCTGTTTTTTAGCTCATCCCTGCTGGTTTCGTATGGATTTTTAAATTAAGGATTCCTCGAGGTTTATATTTGATTTAGCGGTCGCTGACTTGGTCGTCTATCTTTTTATTTGGAAGTTTTATTGGTTAAATTCATTATTTTTATTTTCTTCTTTTGATGAATGAAGGGTTTATACAGCGTGGTTGCATCTGATCCCTGCTGGATTTTATTTAAATTTGGATA
>CAZZAF010000033.1:0-22016 GCA_964652135.1 uncultured archaeon | reverse complement strand
GTTTATGCTTTATTACAATCGGTTGAGGTGGTGTTTGTGTTAAGTGGACACATCTTTTTTGGGAAAAGTAAATAAGATAGATTTCAACTTTTATTATTATGCTTCGTGAACATGATACGGAAATAATAGTGGATAAAATCGATGTTGAAAACCCGATAATAGTGGCGAGTTTTCCAGGTATAGGACTCGTTGGAACAATCGCGACTGCCCATTTTATAATGGAATTAAATCTTGAGTCTGTGGGTATTGTGGAATCGAAGATGTTGCCGCCGATTGCAACCCTGATGGATGGAGTGATTATGCCACCGATCAGGATCTATCAGTCAGTGGAACATAACTTTGTTCTCATTCATTCAGATGTACCGATAATTCCAGATATTGCCTATGATATCAGTTATAGAATTGTTGACTGGGCAAGAGAGA
Organism: uncultured archaeon; assembly: GCA_964652135.1. Taxonomy (GTDB): domain Archaea; phylum Halobacteriota; class Archaeoglobi; order Archaeoglobales; family Archaeoglobaceae; genus CAZZAF01. The sequence goes on along the minus strand of CAZZAF010000033.1, from coordinate 21,593 downwards.
TTGGGGCGAAGAAAATTTTCTCGATAGCAGGCGTTGCAACATTTGAGGGTAAGCATCGCGTATTTGGTGCTGCAACAACAAAAGAGCTACTGGATGAGATTAAGGATCATGTAGAAATATTTAAGACGGGAACGATTTCTGGAATTGCAGGTTCATTACTCAATGAATGCGTTGCGAAGAAATTCCCGGGATTGGCATTGCTAGGTGAAACACTTGGATTTAACCCGGATCCAAGGGCTGCGGCACAGGTTATAACGGCTTTAAACAGCATACTTGGATGGGACATCAATGTTGATAAACTCATAAAGGAAGCTGAATATATCGAGGCACAGATGCAAAAACTTGCAGAGCAGACAAGGATGCAGGAAGAAGGAGTAAAGAAGAAGGAAGAATTCCCAATGTACGGGTGATAAAAATGAGGTGCTATGTTCTTACGGGAATATCGAGGGGTATTCTTGAGGATATCGTGAAAAGGCACATAAGAACAATAGAGCTGAGAAGTGCTCACAATGTTGCAACAGCCCTGAAGGTCGATGTTGGGGGTTGTGTGTTTCTAACTTCATCGAAACTATACGACATTGGCAGGGGAACACTGGGAATTATTGCTGAAGTAAATGGCAAGGAAGTACTCTCTCACTCCATAGTGTTTGCTTCTGATAAGCACATAGAGGAGCGAGAGATGACTGTAGTAAGGCTGAGGCTAACTCCGAAGGGAATGGGAAGAATAACAAATGTTTACAAAGCTGGAATACTTGATAGCGTTGAAGCGGACGTCGTTGAGATAAGTTATTTTGATGCAGGATAGTTGGGTTTACAACCCACTTTTTTGTAAATTGATGATTTTAAAGCAATTTTTTATACCTGCTGCAAACTTGATCATGTGAAAGTTCTTGTTATTGGTGCCGGCCCTGCAGGAAGCCTGTCAGCCATACATATTGCAGAAAAGGGCTATGATGTTCTGGTTGTGGAGGAGCATTCAGCAGCAGGATTTCCGGTTCAGTGTGCCGGATTAATAAGCTCTGATTGCTATAAGAGGTTGAGAAAACTGGTTTCCGATAGATGTCATGTTAACGACATAAAAGGTGCTTTTTTCTTCGCACCAGATGGAAACAATCTGGAACTAAAGGGAAGAAGTGATGCGGTTGTTATTGAGAGGAAAATTCTAGATGCTGAATTACTGAGAAAAGCTTCAGAGATTGCTGAGGTTAAACTGAAAACCAGATTTGTTTCCGCAGATGGTAGTAAAGCTCTTGTAAGGAGTTTTGCTGGAGAGGAGTTTATCGACTACGACTTTTTGATAGGTGCAGATGGTGCAACCTCGACTGTTGCTAAACAGTTTGGGTTTGACCGACCCCTCATTCTTTCGGCAGTACAGGTGGAATGTAGATTTGAACCTCTTGACAAAAACATGGTTGAACTTTACTTCGGGAGAAAGTACTCAGACTGCTTTTTCGGATATGCTGTTCCGATTGATGATGATTCGGCAAGGGTCGGCGTGGTTTCAAAGGAAAATCCGATATTGCGTCTCAAAAATCTGCTTGAGAAACATCCTTCCGTATCGGCAAGGGTTAAAACCGAAAGAACTGTTGAGCTAAATGCTGGTGCGATACCTGTTGGACTTGTTGAATTTGTAAAGGATAATGTGGCTTTGATAGGCGATTCAGCCGGGATGGTTAAGCCATACACCGGAGGCGGGATATATTACCATCTAATCGCTTCGGAAATTCTTGGAAAAACGTTTCCAGACTTTAAAGCGTATCAGAAGGAATACAAAAGGGAAATGAAAAGAGAATACGGGGTTGGAATGAAGTTGTTCAAGCTTTACTCAGTTCTCTCAGATGAGGATTATGTAGATCTTGTAAGGATCGGAAAAGATGAGGGTTTGGAGGAGCTGGCAAGTGATCTTCACATGGATTCTCCATCTTCTCTGCTTAAAATTCTACCAAAACTGCTGAAAATTGTTTCTGTGAACCCAAAACTCTCTGCAAAGATTGGGAAGGTTATGCTTGTTGGGTGATCTCTGAGAATCGATGTATGTAAAGAGATTAATTCCAGCACTGAGCACATAACTGGAATTCAAAAATAAAAATGTAATGATGTTTAAATCAGACTCTTCTACCCTTTACCCTCTTTATGTCGAATTTTGCCTTGTCAGAAACCTGCATGACTGCAAGCGTTCCGGCCATGACTGGATCGCTTACAACTAGATCTGAAACCGCCGGAACAGTTCCAAACATGTTCAGCGAGACAACGGGAATTCCACATTTTCTCAGCTTCTTCACTTCTTCAGTTATCTTTCCTCCCATCAAACCACCTGCAAGCACGAGAATTTCAGCTCTGTGTAGCCTGGCAACAGCTCTCACTGCCTCGGCAAGCTCATCCTCACCAATAATAGGCATGGTATCAACACTGATGCGTTCTCCACGCAGGTTGTGTCTGTCTGCTTCACTTATTGCACCCAGTGCAACTTGCGATACCAGAGCTCCACCACCGAATATTATTACCCTCTTACCAAAAACATCCTCAAAAGGACGCTCCTCTTCAACTTCAATAACTGTTGAAAGCTGAGAGAGTTTCTCCATAATCTCCTCGAAATTTCCACCTTCAATCTCGAGGTAAATCAGAGCATTTCCAGAATATTCTCCATACTTTATTATAAATGTTTGGGCATATGTTATATTTCCACCATATTCTGCTACTATTGAAGTGACATCTCTTAAAACTCCAATCTCATTCTTTGCTATTATTTGGATACCTTTTACCTGTTTCATAGTCAGAACTTCGCTCCAGTAAGCGTTTTTGTTTCTATCACTCCATCTATTGGTCTAATCTTCTCGACCACAACTTTGCTCAAATGCTCGAAGTCTTTGACAACCACTTTGGCAATCAAGTCGTACTCCCCAAAGAGCGGATAGAGCTCCTCTATTTCCTCGAATCCAGCCAGTTTATCGTATACTTCTCTCTCTTTTCCTGGTGCCACTTTTATCAGGACAAATCCAAGTGCCATTAAAACGTGTGTATATCAAGCGCGGTATTAAAAGTTTTGTATGTGAAATGCACGAATATACTAATTCCATATAGTGTATAGCCTGGGCTGCACACCAGAAATGTAATTTTAGATTATGTATGAAGTGGTCGTAAAAGCTTAAATAGAAAGTAATTCACACGGAACGGGATGACTCCAAATTTCTTTTTCACAGACTGGGAAGGGCCTTGGGCAGTAACAGACTTTGCATATGAAGCGGCAATAGCTTTCCTCAACAACCAAGAATTCTTCGAGCGGTTAAGCCAGTACGATGACTATCTTGCATATGTGAAAAAGAAAGAAAACTATGAAGCAGGAGATACACTAAAGCTCCTCGCTCCATTTCTGGTTGCCGCTAACGTAACCTCCAGAGATCTTGAAGAGTTATCTTCTAAAGTGGCTTCCTTCGTTCCGGATGCAGAGGGAGCAATGGCTGCTCTTAGCCCCTACAGGGCTGTAGTAATCTCAACTGCATACAAGCAATTTCTTGAGGTCGCAGCAGGGATGATTGGTGTGAATGGTGATCTGTGGGGAACTGAGTTTACACCCGAATCGTACGACGTTGGAGAAGATGAGAAAGAAAATGTTTTAAAGGCTGTGGATGTTATTGCCTCTCTTCCCGAAATAGAGGTAAAACCAGGTATGGGAATGGAGGATCTTGATGAAGGCTCGAGGGAAAGTGTTGAATGGCTTGACAGATTTTTCTGGGATGAGCTGATGAAGACTCCGTTCAAAAAAGTACTGGAGGATGTGAATGCAATTGGGGGTGGAAGAAAACAGAAAATTGTGCAGAGTTATGTTGAAAAGCATGGTATAGAGGAAATTATAGCGATAGGTGACAGCATATCAGATCATGCAATGCTCCAGTGGGTGAAAGATAAGGGAGGCATTGCGGTTTCGTTCAATGGAAATGAATTCGCTATCAGGCATGCCAACGTGGCGGTTATAAGCAACACAGCTTTTGCCGAAGCTGCAGTAGTGGATCTTTTCATGAAAGAAGGGGTTGAGGGTGTTATTAAACTTGCAAAAAGTTTCGAAAAGCAGTCGTTAAAAGACTCAAAAATAGCTCCTGAGATTGTCCAGCGTTTGCTCGATTCTGAGGTGAGGATCTACTGGCTTGAGGACGTTGATGTAAACGCAGTGCTTGAGGAATCCAAGAAGATGAGAAGGCTGCTTAGAGGCGAAGCCGGTAAGCTCGGGTGATGTGATGGATGTAATTGGATTTGGGGCCATAAATCTGGATAAGATATATCGTGTTGACAAGATACCAAAAGAGGATGAAGAGGGATTTGTTAAGGACGTTGAATTGCATCCAGGCGGTTCTGCAGCAAATACGATCGTTGGACTTGCGCGCCTCAACATGCGAACGGGATACCTTGGCAAGGTTGGAAATGATAAGGAAGGCAGAATTCTGCTTGAGGATTTCAGGAGAGAGGGCGTTGAAACTCGAGGAATAATTGTAAGCGAAGGCAGAAGTGGAAACGCAATGATATTTGTTGATGAGAAGGGACACAGGGCAATACTTGTTGATCCAGGGGTGAATGACACAATATCTTACGATGAGATCGATACGGATTATGTCACGAGATTCAGGATGATTCATTTGACATCCTTCGTTTGCAGGAACGGTGATTTATCCCTAAAAAGTCAGAAAAAGCTTGTTAATGAAGTGGATATTGCAGTAAGCTTCGATCCGGGCATGATTTATGCTGAGATGGGAATTAAGGAGCTAAAGGACATAATAAGCAAAACGACTATTTTCATGCCAAACGAAAAGGAGATACACACTCTAACCGGGGAAAATTACAGAGATGCTTCAATGTATATAATCGAACTTGGAGCGGAGATTGTCGTTGTAAAGCTTGGTGAGAGGGGTTGCTATATTACAGACGGTAAAAAGGAAATTGAGGTGCCGGCCTTATCTGTAAAGCCTATGGACACTACTGGAGCGGGAGACGCATTCAATGCTGGTTTTATTTATGGATATCTGAAAGGTAAGAGTCTTGAAGAGTGTGGAAGACTGGGAAATCTTGTTGCAGCGTTGAGTATTCAAAAAGTTGGTGCAAGAACAGGATTGCCAAGAGAAGATGAGTTGCTCAAATTTCTATAATTTTCAGTCATTATGTTTTAATACTTCTCATTTCTATAGTCTATCGACGAAAATTTACTTCGACAAATAATTACAAATTGGCGAAAAGTTTAAATACTTTAGACGTTTAACATATTAAATACTTTCGCTATAGAATTAACCAATACGGCGAATAACTATGAAAGGTCTACAAAAATTGGGTAAGATAAGTCATATTTCACGCACAGGTTACATTGTGGTTCCCGCCGACCCGAGAAACCTTCCGAAGGTAGGGTCGGATGTAGTAACACGAAAAATGGAAAAAGTAGGGTTTGTTTACGATATAATTGGACCTACAAAGTCTCCTTTTGTTCTGGTAAGACCACGGAAGGATGTTCTAAAAAGGTTAATTTTGGAAGAATTGTTTGTGGTGAGCGCTCATGCCGGAAGTGGAAAAGGTAAGAGAAATAGAAAGAAAAGAAGTAGAGAAAGAGGTAGAAAGAAAGGAAATAGAAAAGGAAGAAACTCTTGAAGTTTGTCCAGAGTGTGGCAGTCCACGCCTTATTAGAGATTACAGAAGGGGCGAATTCATCTGTCAGGATTGTGGTCTTGTAATTGAAGATACTTATATTGATGCTGGTCCTGAATGGAGAGCATTTGACAGTGAACAGAAAGAGAAAAGGAGCAGAGTAGGTGCTCCTGTAACCTACACGATTCACGATAAAGGCCTTTCAACAATTATTGACTGGAGTAATAAAGACTTTTATGGTAAATCAATATCTGTCCGAAATCGAGCTCAGCTTTTCAGGCTTAGGAAATGGCAGAGAAGGATCAGAATAAGCAACGCTACTGAAAGAAACCTTGCATTCGCATTAAGTGAGCTCGACAGAATGGCTTCTGCTCTTGGTTTGCCGAAGAGTGTAAGGGAGACCGCTGCAGTAATATACAGGAAGGCTGTTGATAAAAACCTCATTAGGGGAAGGAGTATTGAAGGTGTTGTTGCTGCTGCACTTTATGCAGCCTGCAGGCAGGCTGGAGTTCCAAGAACGCTTGATGAAATTGCCACGTATTCGAGAGTTGATAGAAAAGAAATTGGAAGAACTTACAGATTCATAGCAAGAGAGCTTGGTTTGAAGCTGATGCCAACAAGTCCTGCAGACTACGTGCCAAGATTCTGTGCTGCTCTTAATCTGAGCGGAGATGTGCAGAAGAAAGCCATCGAGATAATCAAGAAAGCTGAGGAGAAAGAACTCACAAGCGGTAGAGGTCCTACTGGTGTTGCAGCAGCAGCCATATACATAGCCTCGATTCTTGGTGGGGTGAGAAGAACACAGAGAGAGGTTGCAGAGGTTGCTGGTGTAACAGAAGTTACAATAAGAAACAGATACAAGGAGCTTGCCGAGAAGCTTGGAATTGAAATTATACTCTAATCTTTTTTGAATAAGTTTTTTGAATAATATAATAAACTTGTTTCATGAAATCTTTTTTGGAATCTAGGTGTTGATATTGATCAAGAAATTTGAAAAAGATACTTATTATTTTTTGGAAATATCTTATCTTTCGCAATCGCTAATTTATTAAAGAAATTTAGGTAATTTTGTGAATCTAAATATTGGTATAACAGAGAATATAAAAGAAAAGTTTTTAAACTTAACTATAAGTTGTACTCCATGGTAAAACTGGACATCGAGAAGGCACTTGTTGATGGATTTCGCATCATTAAGGACAGACCTATTGTGATATTGCCAATTGCAATTTCATCGATCATCTGGCTTGTACTGAGTTATTACGTGAAGTCCACGCTGGGATTCACTGGAAATGAGTTCATGGTTAGTGGAGATATAGACCCGGGGCTAATGCACAGAGAATTTGTTGACATTCTGGCTGTGATCGTAACGCTTACGGTTGTAGCTGGACTGCTGAGTCTATTCCTTGATGGACTGGCAATCAGAATGGTTTATGATGCTACATTTGGTGAGATATCCTATGGATCGGTTGGGTTTGTTATAAGGAAATATTTGACGCTTCTTTTGGCATCGATTGTAGTGATGGTTATTCTACTGCCGGCATTCATTCTGATTATACCGGGTATCTATCTTTCGGTGAGGCTTAGTTTCGTTGTGAAAGCAATTCTTATTGATGAGGATGGTGTGATTGCTTCACTCAAAAAAAGCTGGAAAATCGTAAAAGGAAACTGGTGGAGAACGCTCGCTCTCAGTCTGGTCATTATGGTATTTATGGCAATATCTTACTTTACGCTTGGAACCATAATTGCAATAGGAATACTTGCAGGGTTTAATGAAAATACACTGGCACACGTTGGAAACATCATAAAAACTGTAATTGAAGCTATTGTAGGCACATGGGGGATTGCTGCTTTTGTAATGGCCTATCTGCAGCTAACTGAAAGACAGAAGACATCGGAGGGTGAAGTGCTTGGAGTATAGAAACTCGAAATGTGGTAGAGAGCTATTCTGGTGGTGTTATACTTTAAAAAATTTGTAAAGGGGGAAGATAATGGTCGCCGTTAGCGTTGAAGGACTGACGGTGAGATATGAGAAAACGATTGCAGTGAATGGCATCTCGTTCAAAGTAAATGAAGGCGAGATTTACGGGTTGCTTGGACCTAATGGAGCGGGTAAAACGAGCACAATAAAGGCTATTGCTGGTCTGATTCCTTATGAGGGAAGTATAAGAATTTTTGGAAAACAACCGCAGGAAGCGAAAAATCTGATAGGTTATGTGCCTGAGGAAATTATGCTCTTTGAATCTTTAACTCCTTTAGAATTTTTTGAATTCATCGCATCCATCAGGAAACTTGATGCAGATGATGTGAACAAAAAGCTGGAGAATCTTGTTTCAGCTTTTGCTATACGGGATTATCTGAATACTCCTATTGCTGCTCTGTCAATGGGAACAAAGAAAAAAGTGGCAGTAATTGCCGCCTTACTTCATAACCCGAAATTGCTCATACTTGATGAACCTCTTAACGGTCTGGATGCAAAAACATCCAGAATATTGAAAGAGATAATGGCCATTCATGTTAAAGAGGGAGGGGCGATAATATTCTCAACGCATATAATGGAGATTGCTGAAAAGCTATGCAACAGAATTGCTGTCATAAATGAAGGCAGAATACTTGCGGAAGGTTCAATTAACGAGCTTAAAGAGATGGTTCTATCAGATGGAGATCTTGAGGATGTATTTCTCAAAATAACTGGGCAGGAGGAGGAAGTGAGGGAGATATTGAATGCTCTCAAACTTTAGTGAATTGTGGAAGGTATCTGGGGTATTGTATAAAGAAATTGTATTACAGTCGGTTCTATCCAGAAATCCTCTTGCCACCACCAACAGGAAAATCGAAGACATTGTTAAGACAGTTAACCTGAACATGTGGTTTAACAAGATACTGTTATGTATTATGCTGTGTATTATGGCCATTGCACCAATTATGAATCGCTCAGCCATCAACATTACAATTTTTCTTGCTATGATTGTGTTTTTGTTTATCTTTCTTGGTATTCAGACGGTAACGTCCTTCGTGGCATCTAACTTTAACTATCTGAGAATTTTACCGCTAGGCAGGGACGAAATATCGCTGGTAAATCTTATGACATTCTTCAGACTTTTTGATTTACCTCTTGTAATGCTCATTATATTTTTCCCGCTTGCAATATTTGTCACTACATTTTCACCACTGCATGCGATTCTCGCATTTATAGCAGTAGTTGTCTCGGAAGTGTTTTCTCTGGCAATACTGATCTGCCTCGCCAGGCTATTTCATTCGAAAATAGCTCACTCTACCTCCGGTTCTAGGTGGAGGGGATTGTTGAAGTTTCTGTATATTATGACGTGGTCTCTACCAGCCTTCGGGTTTTATTTCATCGCAAGGTTTGCAGTAGACATATCCGAAATTTCATCCAGGTATTCCGGCGTGATTTCGTCGCATTATGGTGTGCTGTCATTCATCTTTCCATTCTGCTTTGGTTTTTTAATAAGAGGTAGTGTGTCGCTTCAGTTGCTTGGATCGTGTGCAGTGTACATTTTGCTGGCAGTATTTACCCTCAAATGGTTGCTATCTGCGATAAATGAGATTTCATCTGGCACTGTCAGAGTTGCTCGAGATAATAGTATCCGAAGTCAAAATCAGACCACTTCATCCAGTTCTTGGTATGCTCAAAAAAGATCTGAAGTTGATATCTAGAACACCATCATACGCGATTGTAGTTATGCTCCCAGTAGTTGAGTCTCTTTTCTTTGTTTCTGGTTTCGATAAGTATGTCTCCATCGCCGCTACTGCTACAATTCTCAGTTTGATGGTGATTGTCTCATTTGTTCTATTCTCTCTAGAAGATTCTCATTACACACGGATTCTCCCCATAAACATAAAATCCATAATAAAGGCGAAAGCAGTGCTGGCTACTCTGGTATATGTTGTTTCAATGATCGTCATTGGCGTTGTGCTGACTTTTAAGGGCGCTCCTACGAATGCTCTTTTTGGATTTAGTCAGATTCCAACCGCTTTTGCTGTGAGCTTAATTGTACTCATTCTGGCTATAAAAATCGGTGTGAGGGTGGATGTATATAATGGGTTTATGAGTGCGGTTGTCCTGTTCATACCAGGGTTCATAATATCTCTGATTCCGCTTGGTATCGGGCTGGCAATATCGATTCTATACCGGCTCAGCTTTGAACTGGCAGCATTTATTTCATCGCTGGTGGAGATGATTACTGCCGTTGCAATTCTAAATGCTGTAAGGCTTGAAGAATTCTGATGTAAGACATTTTATATACATATCTCGCCTAGCGAGAAGCAATGATCGGAATTACAAAAATGGTCACTGGCGAAGCAACAGTTTCGGAATACCTCACTTACTGCGGTGATAAAAGTAGGATTCCTGCTAAGCTGAAGGAAGCAAGCAAAAAACCAATTCCTGTTGTAGCCTGGAATTTAACATCGAGATGCAATTTAAAGTGTGTTCACTGTTATGCTGATGCGAATGAGTTTCCGACAGATAATGAACTTAGCACTGAAGAGGCGAAGCGGTTCATAGACGATCTTGCCGAAATGAAGATTCCGGTTCTGCTTTTCAGTGGGGGTGAACCGCTGCTGAGAAAAGACATATTCGAGCTCGCATCCTATGCCACATCAAAAGGTTTGAAATGCTCGCTTTCAACAAATGGGACTCTCATAACACCTGAAGTTGCAGAAAAGCTTAAGGAAGCAGGATTCACCTACGTTGGAGTTAGTATAGATGGTTTAAAGGAAACAAACGATCACTTCAGAGGTGTTAAAGGAGCTTTTGAAAGGGCTCTTGAAGGTTTGCTCAACGCGAAAGAGGCTGGAATTCTTACCGGCATACGATTTACTGTCACCAAGTATAATATAAAGGACATTCCAGATATAATTGATCTGCTGGCAGAAAATGAGATACCGAGGTTCTGCCTCTACCATCTCGTTCCTTCTGGTAGAGCAGACTTCAAAGACGATATAACGGTTAAGCAGAGAAGGGAGCTTGTGGACTGGTTGATAGAGAAAGCAATCCAGCTACACGATGATGGATACAAAACGGAAATTCTGACAGTGGATAACCCTGCAGATGGGATTTATGTTTATCTCAAGCTTAAGGAGATGGATGATAGCCTTGCAGAAACTGCCCTCGAATTTCTGAAATATAGAGGTGGTGACAACAGCGGAAAGAGAATTGCAAACGTCGATATGTTTGGTAATGTCCATCCAAACCAGTTCTGGTGGGATTATACCATCGGAAACATTAGACAGCAAAAGTTCAGCGAAATGTGGTTGAATCCGAAGGATGAGCTGCTAATTAAGCTGAGGAATAAAACTGCCTACCTCCGTGGAAGATGTGGTAAATGTAAATTCAAAGAGATTTGCGGTGGCTTCAGACTCAGAGCTTTGAGGGCTGGCGATCTGTGGGGTGACGATCCGGACTGCTACCTGACCGATGGTGAAATCGGTATTTCCTGATCTGCTGATAGTAAGGTAATGTATCCATTTTTCCCTCTTATCTAAAGTTCAATATGCAGGCGCCAGATGTTGTAAGGGATGTTGTAATATGGCAATTACTTGAAAAATAATCCTTGCTTTTTTGTGAGTCTTCTACCTCCACAAAACGGGCAGTGGAGATTTGGAATGTGTAGCAGACCAGAATAACTCGTAGTTCTCCTAACGACTATATCAAACTCTGAGCCACATCTCGTACAGTAAAGGTTTTCCAGTCGATTGCTCATAGCTTAACCATACCAACTCGAGCTTATTAAAGCTTTTGAAAGGGAAAGATCTTCATACTTGACTTAACCACGTTGATATCTGATTCCGACCTTTATTATTGGTTTTAAAATAATTGTAGGACTATTTACGGCTTAAAGTTTTACGTTGAATATTACCTGTGATGCAGTCTTTAACTTCCTTCTTATGGGTCCTATTTCATACAGATACAGCAACATGGTGTCATCGACGAATCTGTCGTATCCGAATGCTTTTTTGATAAATTCGGCATGAAGCTTGTTTCTTACATAGACAACGGTTTCACCATGAACCTGGCACATTTCGAGGATTATCGGGATGGTAAACTTGTTCCAGTCGAATTCATCGACGTATTTCGCGATAAACTCTATTTCCTTCTTTTCGATAATGTATTCGTTACCATCCTTGGCCCTGATTGTTGGTTCATCCTCCTTCAACATTTCACCAAGCGTACGACTTTTTTGGGGCATGTGCTTATTCATGGCCTCAATCATTTTTGCCAGGGTTCTTTCAGACATCATCTCCATACCTCCAGTTTTATCAAGCCAGATTTCAAACCAAATCTTTTACTTGCATCCCCATTTCTAACACTCAATTCAAGGGTCTCGAAACTGCCTATGATGGATAGGGGCATGTCGACTTCCACGTCCGAATATCTCTCTACAAGTGGGAATTTCACTCCGTTAATGTAAAAGCCTTTTGCATTTAGTCCTTCTACGGCTTCTTTCTTCAGATTTGTCACAGCATTACCGAATCTATCGATGAAAATAATCCTGCATACAACTGTATCGCCTTCAATTCTGTAATCAAACAGATCAATTTCCTTCATTTCACTTTCAGGTTCTGCAATCTCTTCTATCTTATCCATGACTGCAAATGCTGCAGCAGGAGCGAAAACATCTCTACCATGGAAGGTTCTTGATAGCTGTCCGCTGAATCTGGAAGCTATGTCTTCTTTGATTCTCCATATTCTTTTTATACCCTCTTTTTCGCATGCGGGGTAGAGGATTCCGTTATCCGGTCCAATAAAGATGTGATCGCCGCACTCAACAATCAAAGCTTTTCTTTCACTTCCCACGCCTGGATCAACAACAGCAACATGGATGGCTGGGGGAAAGAAGGAATACGAGTTAAGGAGGAGAAATGCTCCCTGCATGATATTCTGTGGTTCAATTGAGTGAGTTATGTCAATGATATTAGCATTTGGAAGAATCCTGAGTATTACGCCTTTCATTACTCCGGGATAAAAATCTCCGAAATCAGTAAGGAGGGTTATCGGTCTCATATTTGTTCATTGTCCGTGTGATTTAAAGATTTTAAGTCTTTTTTACGAATTTCCCATCTTAGTGGATTCTTACTCCCATCTAATTCTTATCAACTCTTTGCAATCACCATCTTATTTCCTTCTTTACATCACCTTTAATTATTCAGTGCTATAAGAAACTCCATGGAATTTAAACCTGACACAGTTCTGTTCGCCACCGTCTGGCTGGGACATGAAGCAATTAATGTTCCCCTTGTCTGCCAGAAGTGCGGCAAATGCTGTAAGATATTGAGCCACGTTTTGTTTGATCCGAAAAAGAGGGAAATTATTGTAGAAAATCTGGAAGAAATACAGAATTTTCTTGGTTTACGTTTTTACGAGTTTGTGGAAGAGATTCAGGTGAATGTGGAACACGTTGTTATGTTGAATCCCTGTCCATTTCTCAGGGATGGGAGATGTCTGGTGTATCCTGCAAGACCGGAATCATGCAGACCTTTTCCACTTTTTGGAGATCAGGGGATTGGATGTCCTGCTTTTAAGAGGTTTGAAGGTATAATTGAGTATTTGGGTGGCAACAGAGTTGAGCGTAAATGGGTCAGATGGGAAGACATTCCGGAGATAAGGGTAAAGCCCCCAAGGGATGCGGTTGAAAAATTCCTTGAAATCGCGAATAAGGATGAACTTGAAATGTTTCTGAGGCTAAACAATATTGGTGATTTTATTCCGAATTCGGACTGATTTAAACGTTCAGGAATAAGAAAAAATGCAATCGCGTAGAGGTTACCATTTTTCCCAGTGTATAAGCTCTTCGATTGGGTATCTGTTTCTTTTCTCAGGTTGCTCTGCGGGATATCCAATTGGAAGAATTGCAATTGGGCGAGCATAATCCGGAATTCCAAGGATGTCAGATATCAGTGGCTCGTGAAAAGCACCGACCCACACGCTACCCAGTCCAAGAGCATGGGCTGCGAGCAGTATGTTTTCTACCGCTGCCGTTGCATCCTGCTCAGCGTAGAGCCTCCCTCTTTCTCCGTAAACTCTCATACTTCTTGGGTAGTTTGCGCAGACAACTATTACAACTGGAGCTTCGGCAATAAACATCTGCTCTAAAGAGGCTTTGGCAATCTCAAATTTTGTTTTTTCATCCGTAACAACTATGAAATCCCTTGCCTGTAAATTTCCGGCTGAAGGGGCAGCGTTTCCAGCTCTGAGAATCTCAAGAAGAACATCCTCCGGAATTGGATCTGGTTTAAACCGCCTTATCGAAACTCTGTCAAAGATAATCTTCAGACACTCTTTCATGGCTTTAATTGTATTTGGAATGGATATATAGTTATCTTTTTACCTCTGTAATCCTCAGGCTGAGGTCGAGTGCTTTTGAAGAATGGGTAATATATCCAGAAGATAAAACGTCAACACCCGTGGAGGCATATTCTTCTACGTTATCGGGAGTTATTCCGCCAGAAGCTTCAAGAATAATCTTTTCCCTCAAACCCTCTTTTTCAAGGATTTTCACAGCTTCTCTTATTTCATCAGGGCTCATGTTGTCAAACATTATTATATTTACACCCTCTCTTGCTGCTGTCAGAGCATCCTCAATGCTTTTTACTTCAACCTCTATCTTCTTGGTAAAGCTTGCAGTCCTGGCGAATTTTATGGCTTCAATTAAGCTTCCAGCAACCGCTATGTGATTGTCCTTTACTAAAACGCAGTCACCCAGCGAGAAACGATGCGTATCGCCACCACCAATGGATACTGCCATTTTCTCAAATATCCTGAATCCTGGCATTGTTTTTCTGGTGGCAGCTATAATTATACCTGGATTTACTCTTTTTGCTTTTTCAACCATTTCAGCTGTTGTAGTAGCGATCCCGCTCATTCTCATCAAAATATTCAGAACAGTTCGCTCACACATCAGAATGTTCTTTGCTTTCCCTTCAACCTCCATAACAACGTCGCCATAACGAATTTCCGATCCGTCTTCGATGCTGTTCAACACTTTTACATTCATTATGTCAAAGGATATTTTAGCAACTTCAACGCCTGCTATCACTCCGTTATCTTTTGAAATTATCGCAGCTTTTGCAATACAATCAGGAACATTCGTGATGTCACCTATGCTGAGGTCTTCTTCAAGAAATTCCAGCAACTTCTTTCTGATCAGAAATTCAGGAAATACCACAGTCATGTTCCCACAATTATGCTTTCAGATAAGTTTCTGAGAGTTCTTACTGCCGAAAGGGCTGCGAGATAACTGGTTTTCGGGTTTTCAGGACATTTTACGTTTTTAGCGAGGGTAACGATTTCTCCGAATTCACCCTTCATTTTTATTTCGTGGATATTCCTGTCAATTGTTGGGTCGGCGATTATTCTTACCTTCGTTCTGTCAAATCCTATTCCTGCTATGCTTATCACAGCCGCAACATTAACATTTTGCGGAAAAATCTTTACAGCTTCTCTTGCGCTACCTTCAAACAGCAGGGTTGGCTCCGTTATTTCTTCAATACTAATTCCGCTTTTCTCGAAAAATGGGGCTCCTCTTAAACTTTCAGGATGTTTTCTTGTAGTGAGCACAACCTCTTCAATACCAATACCAGATACAGCCTTCAGAGCATCTATTCCAACAACAGCTCCGGATGGTATGTATATTCTCTTTCCGTTCTTTTTTGCCACCTCTTTTAACCTTTCAAACAATTCGTCATCAACAAAAGCTCCTACGCTCATTACCATGAGATCTTTTCCAGCATCGAGAACTCTCTCTGCATATTCTCTAACAGCCTGCTGAGATGCAGCTTCAATTACAACATTCATATCCTTCGATATAAATTCATCAAAGCTTTTCGTGATTTCTGGTTTTTTTCTCAGTCTGTCTGCAAGTTGCACACATCTGCTTTCTTCAAGATCATAAACGGCAACGAGCTCTTCTTCACCATCATCTATGGCTTTTGCGATGACATTTCCTATTGCTCCACAGCCTATGAGCCCTACTTTCATTAGCTGACCTCCAGCATCCTCTTCACTGCCTTCAAGGCTCTCTCTGCTATGTCGTCGGGAACCTTTACTACTTCTCTCTCATACTTCAACGCATCTCTCAACTTTTCCAGCGTTTGCATTTTCATTTCCTCACATACAGAAACACGGAGGGGAATGAACGTCTTATCCGGGATCTCCCTCCTCATCAACTCTACCAGTCCAACCTCCGTCCCAACGACAATTTTCTCAGCCTCGCTTTCTCTGGCAAATTTTACCATCTGGCTTGTGGAGCCAACATAGTCTGCTGCAAGCTGAACATCGGGATTACATTCGGGATGAACGATGACAACAGCATCAGGATGTTCCTTTCTAACCTTCAGCACATCCTCCTTACTGAATTTTTTATGCACATAGCAGTATCCATTCTCTGGAACAGGAATAACTTCCTTACCACTTTTCTGTGCAGCGAACCATGCAAGGTTCGCATCAGGACCGAGGAAAACTTTATCGGATTTAAGCGATTCTACAACTTTCGCAGCATTTGCCGATGTACAGCATATATCCGCTTCAGCTTTTGCTTCTGCGAGGGAATTGACATAGATAACGAAGGGAACATCTGGATTTTCCTCCTTGACTTTTCTCACCATTTCAGCGGGAAGCTGAGCTGCCATCGGGCACCTCGCTTCTCTTGTTGGGATGAGGACTTTTTTATCAGGATTCAGAATCGATGCTGTCTCAGCCATGAAATCAACACCGCAGAATACGATTATGTCAGCCTTTGTTTTTGTAGCCATTCTTGCAAGTTCAAGACTATCCCCCACAAAATCGGCCACTTCCTGTATTTCTGCTATCTGGTAGTTGTGAGCGAGTATTACTGCATTTTTCTGCTCTTTCAGTCTTTCAACCTCTTTTTTTATATCCATCGAACACAAGTTCGAAAAGTAGATATTTAAGTTTTTGCTAAAATATGATTGTGAGTGCCAAAAAAAGAATAATTGATCTTTTGATTAAGAGTGGTGGGGAAGGAGTCTTACAGAGTGAAATACCAAGAAAACTTGATCTCTCAAAGTCAACTGTCTCGGAAATACTGAGCGATCTTGAGAATGAAGGAATAGTTGTAAGAGAAAAAGCAGCCGGTAAATCCTACAGAGTCTGGTTTTTCAAATTTGCTCCAAAACCCATTGAGGGTGTCATCAGAATAGGTGTTCTGAGAGCATCGGAATACCCACATGCTTTGATGGCTGCAGAGAAACTCGAAGATGTAAAGGTTTGCGTTGAGGTTTTTGATGATGCACAGGAGCTAACAAAGACTTTATCGATGTCACAGCTTGATGTGGGGTTCTCACCATTTATAACGCAGACACTTTTTGCTTTACTTCTCAAGTCAATTAAAATCCACTGTATCGCAGCCTACAATGGCAGTGGAGTGGCTTTAAAAAAGAGTCTCGAGAAATCAAGAGCATTCGCAACATCAGAACTCTCAGCCATGGAGAGTAATCTCAAGCTGTTTCTTGAACAGTCAGGATTTAATTTGACCGAGCTTACGTTTAAGTACTTCTCCTCGCCGGAAGACATGATCGAGAAATTTGCGGGTTGTGAAGTTGATGCTCTTGCGATATGGGAACCATATTTCACAGCCCTTAGGTCAAAGTACAAGTGCATCGAATTTAGAGAGGTAATAGGTGATTTTCCGTGCTGTTCTCTGGCATCGAATATTCAGTTTTACAAACGAAATAAGAGCATCCTCAAGGACTATCTCGATGGATTAAAGAGCAGCGTGGAAGAAATCGAGGAGAGGAAGGATTATGCTGCAGAACTAGTGGCCAAAAAGATGGGTTTCGATGAAAAGCTTGTAATGAAATCGTTCGATAGCTACATATTCTCAGCATCACTGAGTAGGGATGACTTTGAGTATCTGGAAAAATACGGGTTAAAGCTTACTAAAGAGAGTATGAAAAACATACTTGGAGATAAAATATGATAATTGTAAGGTATGGGGAAATAGGACTGAAAGGGAAGCTCAGAAAGAAATTTGAGGATTTACTCATTTCGAATATCAGGAGAGTTCTTAACATTGAGGGATATGAAGCTAGAATCACAAGAGAGTGGGGAAGGATTTACATTCTTTCAGATGATGAAAAGGTTGCAGAGAGAGTGGCAAAGGTATTTGGAGTAGTATCGACAAGTATAGCAACTGAGACTAGTCCGGACATTGAAGAAATAGCAAAAAAAGCTGCTGAAGTGGGAGCGAAGCTGATTGATCCTTCAAAGAGCTTTGCAGTTAGGGCAAGGAGGGCAGGAACCCATACGTTCACGTCTATGGATGTTGCCCGTGTAGCTGGAGCAGCAATCAAGGAAAGGACTGGTGCAAAAGTGGATCTGACAAATCCCGATGTTGAAATCGGTATTGAGGTGAGAGAGAGCAGGGCACTCATCTATGCCTCCGTACTAAAGGGCTTTGGCGGTTTGCCGGTGGGAAGTCAGGAAAGGGTACTTTCACTGGTAAACGATGAGAAATCTTTTCTATCAACCTGGTATGCTTTAAGGCGTGGCTGTGATGTAGATCTCCTTGTTACTGAGGATCTGGCGCATTTAAGAGAGGAGCTTCTTCCATGGGCATGTTATAGAGATATTGGGGTTAAAATCACTGAAGCTTCCGATCTAAGAGATATGCTCAACGAGGCTTTTTCCATGAACTACAAAGCCATATTCTGCTCGATAACATCAGAAGAGGTAGAAGAATATGTTCCTTTGCTGAGGTGTAGAAAAATGCCTGTTCTTATGCCTCTTCTCCCCTTCGATGAAACCACCATTGAGAGAAACATTCATGAGCTGAGGACTACATTTCAGATGAGATGAAAGTTCAGATTATGGGTGCCGGAGCTCTCGGAAGTCTTTTCGGTTATTTTATCCAGAAAGCAGGCTACGATGTTGTTTATGTGGCGAGGGGTGAGCAGCTCAACGGATTGAAGAATCAAGGATTGAAAATTTCGGGGTTCGTGAATGACCACGTTAAGGTAAATGCAAGTTCAAAACCTGTCAATGCAGATATTACGTTTGTAACGGTAAAATCCTACGATACGGAAAATGCAGCAAGATTGCTTGCTGAAGTTGATTGTGGTATTGTCTGCAGTCTGCAAAACGGAGTCGGGAATGAAGAGATACTCATGAAATACGTTGATACTGTTATAGGTGGAATAACAACCTACGCTGCAAATTTGGTTAAGCCGGGACATGTTGAATTTGCTGGTAAAGGCATCACGTACGTTGGAGAGCTGAGCGGCGAGATGACAGAGAATGTGGAAAAAGTAGTAGAGGTTCTGACAAAGTCTGGGATTGAAGCAAAAGCTGTGAAGGATATAAGTCGTAGAATATGGGAGAAGGCTGTTATAAATGCAGCAATAAATCCTATTACGGCATTATGCAGAGTTAAAAATGGAAAAATCGCTGAATACGAAGAACTGTGGAGTGTTGCAAAGAGCATAGCTGACGAGGGAGAAAGAGTTATGAGAGCAATGGGATTTGATGTGGATAATATGGCTGAAGTTGTGCGAGATGTGGCCATAAAGACGGCAAATAACAGATCTTCAATGCTCCAGGATATGGAGAAGGGTAAACGAACAGAAATCGATTTCATTAATGGAGCCATAGTTAAAAAAGGCATCGAGCTGGGAGTTGAAACTCCTGTGAACAGAATAATGCTGAATCTCGTCAAGGGGGCTGAAAAATGCAGATGCTGATAGAGAACCAGTGGCTCCACGTACTGCTTGTATCTGCAATGCCGTTTTCGGAACTCAGAGGAGGAATCCCTCTTGCCATCTATTACGGCTTCGATCCTGTTAAAGCGTTCCTTATCGCGGTTATAGGGAATTTAATCCCGATTCCATTTCTTCTCTTATTCCTCGAACGCTTGAG
This sequence comes from uncultured archaeon, assembly GCA_964652135.1. Lineage (GTDB taxonomy): Archaea > Halobacteriota > Archaeoglobi > Archaeoglobales > Archaeoglobaceae > CAZZAF01. Next base: position 2,080 of record CAZZAF010000033.1, on the reverse strand, counting down.
AAATTTTGCCTCCAGATGGTGGCTTACTGCAAAACTGTATCAGATTGTGGAAAGGAGAACTGAAAGGAGGAGAAAACTGATCGACAAATATGGATATCTGGGTCTCACGATGTTTGTAGCTGTCCCACTACCCGTTACAGGAGCATGGACAGGCTCGCTTCTGGCATTCCTTCTCAAACTGAATCCACTGAAAGCCTTTGTTTTCATTGCAATGGGGGTAATTATTGCGGGTATTGTGGTACTATCCACAACTCTAGGTGTCTCTCTCGTGCTAAAGCTCTGAGAATATATGGCTATGGGCTAGAAAATAGAGTTAGACATTTTGTCTTTTTTGTTTGCATTATATTTAATGAACATACCAGTCGCCTGGATGATGACACTCATTTTAGCACTACTATAATTGTGAGTTTTTTGTATGGAAAGACTCAAGTTTTAGCAACAAATATATATGAAAAAAGAAGATTATAGATTAAAATGTGTAAGGTGGAACAGAATGGTACATGGCAGGGAGAATGATACTCTTCAGGACAAATTTGCATACATCATTGCCGCATTTGTTTGTGGAGCAGTAGGTGGAAATATGTTGATATATTCTGTTGGGCAGATATTTGTAAAAAGCAACTTCTTTGAGGAGTATCTTTTTGGACCTCTGTTGACTTGGACTGGTTTTGGTATAGGTATTATATTCGGTTTTGGTATAGGTATTATATTCTTTGTGTTTGCAATCTTTTTTGTTAGAGAATGTTTCAGAGAATGTCCTCGGTAGGAGGAAGGGGTAAGAGGAAGGGGTTGAAAAAATGAAATTTAAGAATTTGATGAAATCGAATAACAAAACAGGAAAGAAATTTGCCAGTATGAAAACGAAAACTCGCTCAGCATTCTTTGTACTCTTTCTTATTCTGGCAATTCTGTTTACGGGCTGTTCTCAGTCTGGAAATTCAATAACAGGTTCTACTTCAACGCCAGTTCCGCAGCCATCACCAGAACCAACTGTGACCCCTACTCCAGTCTCTGTGATTACATCTACGCCCTCATCAACTCCTGGTAGCTCTCCTCCGCTTAAATTCAAAGTTAATCCTTTGAAATCATTCTTTATGCCCGGGGAAGAGGTTAAAATAGCAATAGTTTTTGAGAATGCAGGCAGTGAACTCTTGACATTAAGACCCTATCCACCAGAAATAAAATTGGTTAAATATCATCCCTACAGCGTTGCCCACGTATTTGATCCCGGTGATGGGGAACTGAAACTTATGCCGGGAGAAAACACAACCTACATCCTGAAATGGAATAGCGATGCAAATCTTACTCCTGGTTTTTATTATGTTGAAATTGAGTGTACGGGTGATTATGGATCAAAGGAAGATTGGAGTGTGAGTACGAGTCTAGGTAGAATACTCATTCAGTATCCACAGGGAGCCATGGAGAAAGATGTTGATGTGAATCAGACCCAAATCGTAAATGGTGTAACTGTCATTTTGGAAAAAGTGGAGATGACTTCTGTAGGGGGTAAGGTGTACGTTCTTGTTCAGCTTCCAGTAACGCCTCAGACTTCAAGTTCGCCCTCGGCTCCACTGCCAGAACCTACACCACCGCCCGGGAAGTATACAGCAGTTTACAGGATTGATGGTTCTGATGAGAAACATGCCTATAGTCCTGGGTTAAAATGGGTTGATGACAGACTAAGAATTACATGGAGTATAGACCCAATTCCTGCAGATACAAAGGAAATGACTTTTGTAATTACCGAAATCAGTGAGTGGAAAGGTCCATGGGAGTTTCGTATTAATCTTGAAGGGAGTGTCTAGGGAATGGTAATATGAGATTCCTAAAGTAGGGCTTGCTAAAAACAAGCTATTGAGACTTTTTGAATCTTTTCCTGACGATATATTGGTTAATTCCAATTCCCCACTCCAGTTTCCTTTTCTTTTGGTTTCCAAATATTGTCATTTTTGTTTTCTGGAATAATATATCTTGTACGTATTTTTAAATCTTGATAAACTTTATTAATACGTTCTGCTAATACTTTTAATTGCTCCTCATTTCTCTGTTTGTAGTTATTTGCTATGGAACAAGCATATAT
>CAZZAF010000032.1:0-22823 GCA_964652135.1 uncultured archaeon | reverse complement strand
ATCGTTAAAATCAGACTAATATAGGATTGAAAGGTCATTTATGAAGGTAATGCATACTTGAGGGTAAAAGACGTTAAAATCAGACTAATATAGGATTGAAAGTTTTTCGGAGAATTCGTTAAGGAAGCAAGGAAGAGAAAGATGGTTAAAATCAGACTAATATAGGATTGAAAGGTAAGCGGTTTTGAGTTTGCCATATGTGAGGAATGCAGTTAAAATCAGACTAATATAGGATTGAAAGCCATTTCTTTCTCATACATCTTCATAAAATTCTCAAAGTTAAAATCAGACTAATATAGGATTGAAAGATGTCCATGAGGAAGTTCTCGTTCCACTTTCGCAACTGGTTAAAATCAGACTAATATAGGATTGAAAGGATGGAGTATCAATCCCAAGCACATCGTACTTGCTCGGGTTAAAATCAGACTAATATAGGATTGAAAGCCAGAGGCCTCGAAAATGTGTGGTTCGTCAGCTTCATGTTAAAATCAGACTAATATAGGATTGAAAGTTCGAGGAAAAATACGTCAGGCTGGAGGACATCAAAAAGTTAAAATCAGACTATAATAGGATTGAAAGTGCCGCAACTGCCCCTACCAGCCCGTCGACATCCGCTTGTTAAAATCAGACTATAATAGGATTGAAAGATGAGCCACCAGACTAGCATTGTAAAGCAGAATTGCCCAGTTAAAATCAGACTATAATAGGATTGAAAGACATATCAACACAGGAGGAACGGGCAGCGGTAAGTCTTGTTAAAATCAGACTAATATAGGATTGAAAGGTGAAGAACAGAACACCAATAAGAACCCTATCCCTCAGAGTTAAAATCAGACTAATATAGGATTGAAAGTTGTGTCCCATCCAGAATTCCCTGTAGTCTCGTGTGATGTTAAAATCAGACTAGTGTAGAATTGAAAATGGGATAATCCGGAAAGCACGCCTCCTTGAACGTTATATCGTTAAAATCAGACTAAAAAACCACATCCTCTAAGGCTAAAATCAATAGGACTGAGAAGGTTGTTATTTGCATTCATATCGATTGCCATGTACAAGTTAAAATCCAATACCTATTACAGGGTTGGGGAAAAAGAACCAAGTCGTTTAAGTAGACTGAACAACCTGTCAATTTGGAGTTGATATTGAACGTACAATCAAAAAAGAGATTGTCAACCACACCACCCAATTCTCCCCAGGAGGTAAGTTCGGAGGCAGGCAAGAACGTAACAGAATAACAGAATACTATCCACAAATCTCCAGTTTTGAAACATCCGAGAAAAACTCCGACAGATATTTTTAAAGTATAGGCTAAATAAGAGCACTATGTGCAGAATAATACTCCTGATCGCCTTAATGGTATCTCCACTGCTGCTGGGATGCGCGGAGAAACCCAGTTACAGTAGTTATACCGACATAACTGTTGATGAAGCCAAAGAGCTCATAGAATCTGGCAAAGCATTCCTTTTGGATGTCAGAACTCCGGCAGAGTATAAAGAAGTCCATATAAAGGGTGCTTACCTCATCCCTCTAAACGAGCTGGAAGACAGACTCGATGAACTACCCAAGGATAAACCCATTCTGGTTTACTGCAGAACAGGACACAGAAGTATCATTGCAGCAGAAATTCTGGTTAAAAACGGATTTTCCCAGGTTTACAACATGAAAGGTGGTATCTACGAGTGGATAGAACACGGATATGAAGTAGAATCTGGTCTAACCAGATAACTGGCAAGATAGTCAATAGAAATTCCAGAATCCAGAAAAGCTCTCAAAACTCTCAACAAGAAAAGCAAAAATTAAATTAAAAATTTAAGAAATTTATTCTTCATCTGAGTCTCCGGCTCCAGTCAGCTCGTCGCCCTTTGACTTGCCGCCGGCTTCGAGACCCTTGGCAGCGATGACGTCGTCGATTCTGAGGATCATGATTGCTACTTCGGTTGCACTGCTGATTGCCTGCTTCTTGACCTTGAGTGGCTCAAGGACTCCAAGCTCCTTCATGTCGTCGATTTTGCCAGTGAAGACGTTGACACCAGCTGTGACCTTACCCTCTTCGTGGGCTGCCTTGAGTTCTACAAGCATGTCAATTGGGTCAAATCCGGCGTTCTCTGCAAGGGATCTCGGAATAATCTCCAGAGCTGTGGCGAATGCTTCAGCAGCGAGCTGTTCTCTTCCACCAAGGCTTGGTGCCCACTGTCTCAGCTTCAGGCTGACCTCGATTTCTGGAGCGCCACCACCAGCCACGACCTTACCGCTCTCGAGAGCGGCCTTGACCACCTTGAGTGAGTCGGTCAGTGATCTCTCAACCTCGTCAACCACGTGCTCTGTACCACCTCTGATGAGTACTGTCACAGCCTTCGGGTTCTTGCATCCTCTTATGAAGACCATTTCCTCATCGCCGACCTTCTTCTCCTCGACAAGCTCAGCCTCACCGAGGTCCTCTGGCTTGATATCTCTCAGGTCTGTCAGGATCTTTGCTCCGGTGGCCTTTGCAATCTTCTCAATGTCGCTCTGCTTGACTCTTCTAACTGCCAGCACTCCAGCCTTGGCCAAGTAGTACTGTGCTAGGTCGTCGATACCCTTCTGGCAGAATACTACGTTGGCACCGGCATTGACGAGGGTGTCAACCATGTCCTTGATCATCTTCTCTTCCTGCTCGATGAACTTCTGGAGCATCTCTGGGTCGGTAATTCTAATCTCTGCATCGGTCTCAGTCTCCTTAACTTCCAGAGCAGCCTTGAGTACGGCGATCTTGGCGTTCTTTACTCTCTTCGGCATTGATGGGTGTACTACCTCCTTGTCAATCACGATACCATCGATAAGTTCGGTGTCCTCGACACCACCACCCTGTTTCTTCTCAAGCTTGATATTGTCAATGTCGACTACATAGCCACCCTTGTCAGACTTCTCTGCAACCTTCTTAACAGCCTGTACAACGATGCCAGCAAGGTGGTCTACAGCATATTCAGCATGCTTTCCAGTTATGGCAGTTGCAGCAATCTTCTTGAGTGTTTCTTCATCTTCAACATCGATTGAGATTGCAATCTCGTCAAGGATCTCCATTGCCTTCTCGGCAGCAAGTCTGTAACCTCTGGCAATTACAGTCGGGTGGATCTCCTGGTCGAGCAATTCTTCAGCTCTCTTGAGCAATTCTCCAGCAATAACAACAGCGGTTGTTGTACCGTCTCCAACCTCGTTCTCCTGGGTCTTTGCGACCTCAATGATCATCTTTGCAGCCGGGTGCTCAACATCCATTTCTTTCAGAATCGTTACTCCATCGTTTGTTATAACGACGTCGCCAAGGCTGTCAACGAGCATTTTGTCCATACCTTTTGGACCAAGTGTGCTCCTTACTGCCTCAGCAATAACACGGGCAGCCATTATGTTTAGCCTCTGGGCATCTCTACCAGTTGTTCTCTGAGTACCCTCCTTTAATATCAGTATAGGCTGCCCACCGAGTGTTGCCATTCTATCTCACCTCCTTGATCAGAATCTGTTGATTAGTAGAAGTGTAGTTCTATATATTCTTTTCGGTCGACCTCTTTTCATTCAAGAGTGAAATAAAATCTTTAGGCGAACTTACACATTCTAACTCCTCTTTCATGAGGAATACAACAGATCTAACATCCTTCCTAACTTTTTTCTCCATAATATACGCTGCCCTTGTAGACAGTACTTCAGATATTCTACCTAAAACCGAAGCTCTCCTCTCAATCTCTCTTACCTGCTTAACTCCAGTAAGAACAGCCTCTCCTTCCATTTCAGAGACTATATCAAAAGGAGCATTTCTTATTGGATATACCTTAACACCAATGCACTTTAACTGCTCAACTATCTCAGCTTCACCATTGCTCAGCTTGACTTCACGCTCCTCTATCTCCTCCTTTACGAAGTTAAGAATATCTATGGCCTTAATCACATACGTTCCAAGCAGTTCTTCAAGCTTCAACGCATTCTCAACCGAGGTATCTATACCCTCTTCATACTTCTTCACTGCTCTCCTCGAAACTCCAAGCATCTTTGCCATTTCTCCAAGCGAAATACCAAGTCTCTCTCTCGCCTCTCTAATCTTCTCACTGTCCAGCCTGACATAATACCCGCCCGGAGCCGAATAGACCATTGGAGGGAGCTCCTCAACAATGAAATCGTAGAATGTTGCGGTATTGATAACAGGTAGTCCGTAACGGTTGTAAACGACTCCCCTCTCAAGATAATCCAGCTTGAACTTCTCTCCAACAACTATGGGGCTCGCCTTCAACAACTTTGCAACCGTTTTCATCTCTCCCGCCATTTCGGGCTTGAGAGAATCAATATTGTAAAGCGCTTTAATGAGTAAAATGGTATCGCCTTTTCTCGCCACGATATCAAAGCATCTTGGCTTAGTCTCGACTAAGTCCGTAACCCTAAAACCTGCTTTTTCCAGGATTTTCAGCACCGAATCAACTACCGCGATGTGCATCCTAAAAATCTGTAGGTATGGCTTACTATATAAAACTTTGGCAATTTTCAATTACGTCCTATTCTTTAATAACTAACTAACAAGAAATCAATTTTTATTTATTCCACATATCTAAAGTTAACAAAAATAGATTATCCAGTGGATTTACAGATTTCTACCACTCTCTGTGCTACTACTGGTAAAAGTCTGGATATCTCTTCAGGAGGTTCTCCAAAGCCAAAGGGCTTGTTAACCTCTACACCTATCACAACAACATCCTCAGGAAGTACACCTAACGCCCTTGCGAGTCTGAGGGCATCAAAAAAGCTTATAGAGTGGTATGAAGGGGCCTTAACATCCTCACCCGGATTCACTCTGAATTCCACTACCTCACAGTCCTTATCACCCATCACTGTATCAACAACAATAAGTTTGTCGTACTTCTTTTCAACTAAAAAATTGAGAATGTCGATGTAGTTCGCTATTTCCTCAATTCGTACATTATCGAGTGTTTTCTTAAGTATCTTCGCCACTTCTGGCCCTAATGCATCTCCTTCTGCAATTTCGTTTCCTATACATACAATCAGTATTTCAGCCACGGGAAATCACTTTGATTATCTCGCCATCTGTATTCCTTATGTTCACAAGCAGCGGCATTTCAGAGATGGAGTGTGTTGCACATGCGAAGCATGGGTCATAAGCTCTGAAAGCCATTTCCACCATATTTAGGATTCCGTCATCAACTTTTCCAGACTTGATGAGCGTTTTTGCTGCCTTGTTTATATCCATGGATATCCTTGCTGCATTGTTCTGTGTTGCCACAATGAGATTGACTTTTGTCAGAATCCCTCTTTCATCTGATTCGTAATGGTGAACTAGAGTTCCACGCGGCGCCTCAACAACACCGATACCGGTTCTGTCTTCTGAGACACCATCAGGTATATTCCTGATATCCGGATCGGTTATCTCCGGATCTTCGGCAAGCTCGAGAAATCTTTCAGCAGCATAGATCATCTCGACTACTCTTGCCCAGTGATTGGCAAGGCTGTAGTGAACAGGTCTCTCACCTATTGTCTCATACAGCTCTTTGTACGCTTCGTTTGCCTCAGGAGTTGCCATTCCATCTGCTGCATTGAGCCTTGCAAGGGGAGCAACACTGTAAATACCTGAATCTGCACCATCAACAAATCCAGTCCATCCGACACTCTTCAAATACGGGAATTTCACATATGTCCAGGGTTCAACGTGCTCGGCTATGTGCTCAAGGTATTCTCTGCAGGGGAATTTGGCGAATTCCTTGCCATCAGGGTCAACAACTCTGATCATCCCGTCGTAGAAGTTTACTCTGTTCTTTTCATCCACAAGACCCATGTAATATGTTCTGTGTCTGTAGGTATCTGAGAGGACGAGATCCAGGTATTCCTTGTTCTTTAACACGATATTCTTAAAGACATCGAGAGTAAACAGGGCGAAATCAACACTCTTTTTGGCAACTTCAATAAACATGTCCTGTTCTTCCTTTTTGATGCCCTTTGAAACACCACCTGGCAGTCCTAAGACAGGATGGATGACTTTACCACCGAGATGACTTATAAGCCCTCTGAGATTCTTTCTCATCTCAATAACCTTTTTACCAACATCAATACCAACCTTTTTGACCACTCCGAGAATGTTTCGTTCTTCCTTTGGAGCGTTTGGGCCTACAATGAAATCCGGTCCGCCGAGGACGTAGAAGTGCAGTGCATGATCTTCAAGCATGAACATTGAGTAAACCATCTCTCTGATTTTTCTCGCTGCTGGAGTTGGTTCAACACCAAATAAATTGTCAAGGGCTTTTGTTGAGGCCATGTGGTGTGCAGTTGGACAGACACCACATATACGCTGTGTAATCTGAGGCATGTCCTCAGCTGGCCTCCCAACGCAGAATTTCTCGAATCCTCTAAACTCAGGAATGACAAAGTAAGTTTTCTGAACGTTACCCTCATCATCGAGAAATATCTCAATTTTACCATGTCCCTCAAGTCTTGTAATGGGGTCGATGGTTATCTTCATGGATTACACCTCCTGACTCTACCCTTAAGCAGTGATTTCGGAAGAGAGTATCTGTAGAAGGTTCCAAGAGGATCGGGAATCTTTTCAAATATTCTGTCAAGTTCCTCTTCATCTATGGTATCTACTATTGAGGCAATAAACGATAGAGCCTTAGCCCCATAATCCTTTACACCATCAAGTGGTCCGAAACATCCACTGCATGGCATGTTTCCTTCGATGCAAACGGCTCCACAGCCACCCCTTGTTACAGGGCCGAGGCAAACAAGTCCCTGGGTGAGCAGACACTTCTCTGGATCCGGAATGATTTCATGAGGTCTCTTTAACTCCTTCAGGAGTGTCTTCTCTGGCTTAGTATCGTTCAGCCTGCAATCATAGCAAACAGATCTATTCGAACCAAACACAGAACCCCTCGGAGGCAGTTTTCCTTCAAGGAGAGCAGTAAAGGCATCGATTATCACATTCGTTGTTGGAGGACAGCCTGGAATATAGTAGTCAACCTTTATGACCTCATCAAGGGATTTGCAGATATCAAGAACGTCTGGAACATCAACCTCAAATTCACCATCTTTGAAATTTGGAATAGGTCTCACTTTTTCCGGATTATCCACACTAGGAGCTTCTTCATAAACATAACTGAGCAGATCTTCCTTTGTGAACTGGTTCGCAAGCCCCGGAATTCCTCCGGTATATGAGCAGGCACCGAAGGCAAAAACAAGTTGGGACTTCTTTCTAAGCAATTTAACCATTTCAACGTGTTCTGAGAGCCTGATTGATCCATTAATAAAGCTAGCAGTCAGTTCACCATCTTCAAGAGCCTCAACATCCGATTTTTTGAAGTCCATCGCCACCGGCCAGAAAACGATGTCAACTTTTTCAGCGAGATTCAACAGATTTTCTGCCAGATCAACTACGGCCTCTTCACAGCCTCCACAGCCCGCACACCAATACATCGCAATCTTTGGCTTCTTCATTATTCCTTCACCCCTCAATATTCAGAGGGCCGAGCTTCCTTATCTCCTCGGTAAACTCCTTGGACACTTTCTGGAGTTTATCTGCTTCACTTGCAGATATCCATTCAAGCCTCACCCTCTCAGGCTCTATTCCAAACTGAGGAAGCAGTTTCTTCAACAGCTTGTATCTGCGGAGACACTTGAAGTTCCCTTCAATATAGTGGCAGTCCGTTGGTAGATGGCATCCAGCCAGCAATACACCATCAGCACCCTTCTTGAATGCCCAGAAAACAAACTGGGGGTCGATCCTCCCGGAACACATCACTCTGACTATTCTCAAATTCTCCGGATACTTCAGTCTGGCAGTTCCGGCAAGATCAGCAGCCATGTAGGAGCACCAGTTACAAAAAATACCGACTATTTTGGGTTCAAAGGTCATATGGATAGCACCCCCTCAATCTCAGCCAGTATCTGTTCATCTCTGAAGAGGTACTGCTGGGCAGCCTTTGACGGACATGCAGCAACACATGTTCCGCATCCTCTGCACAGAGCGGAGTTAACGACTGCAACTCCCTTCTCCTTATCGAAGTAGATCGCACCGTACGGGCACATTGCAATACAGACCCTACATCCAGAACATTTCTTCTCATCTATGAAAGCTATGTTTGGCTCAAGTTCAATTTCACCCTTCTGTATGAGGGAAAGAGCTTCTCCGGCCGATGCTTCAGCCTGGGCAACCGTTTCAGGTATATCCTTGGGTCCCTGACATGCTCCGGCAATAAACACTCCATCCGTTACGGTTGAAACGGGAGCCAGCTTTGGATGCTTCTCGAGGAACCACCCTTCCTTCGTGCACGAAAGCTTGAGCAAACTTCTCAACTTCTCTGCATCAGGGTTGGGCTCCAGCCCGACTGAAAGCACAACCATATCAACCGGTATACGCCTAACTCTGCCGAGCAGCGTGTCTTCAGCAACAACAATTAGCTTGCCTTCTTCTTCCGGCGATTTTGCAATGTCTGTAACCTCGGCAACTCTGCCCCTGATGAAGTAAACGCCCTCGCTCATAATCTTCTTGTAGAATTCCTCGTAACCCTTGCCCGCAGCTCTGATGTCGATGTAGAAGTTATAGACTTCAGCTCCAGTTCTTTCCTTAATGAGGTGGGCAAGCTTCATTGAATACATGCAGCAAACTTTGGAGCAGTATTCATTGTAGTTCTCATCCCTGCTTCCAACACAGTGGATTATAGCCACGCTCTTTGGCTTCTCTCCATTTGAAAGCAGAATTTCTCCACCGGTTGGGCCAGCAGAATTCAGCATTCTTTCAATCTGAAGCGACGTGAAAACGTTTGGATATCTGCCATATCCATACTGCACAATTCTTGACGCATCAAAGGTCTTGAATCCTGTTGCAACTATTATCGTTCCAACTTCGACCTCAACTATCTCTTCTTTCATGTTGTAGTCTATAGCTCCTCTCTCACATGCATCTCTGCAGAAGTTACCACACTTTCCTGTTTTGAAGTAAACACAGGTGTTAGGATCTATAACCGGCACAAGCGGAACCGCTTGCGGAAATGGAATGTAGATGGGTTTCCTCTTTCCAACTCCAGCATCAAATTCAGACTCGTAAATAGGTTCTAGGAATAGACAGTCTTCAATACAGTCGTAACAACCAACACACAGGTCTTCACGCACGTATCTTGGCTTCTTCTTGATTTTGACCTTGAAGTTTCCAACATAACCCTCAACATCAACAACTTCCGAATACGTGAGAAGCTCAATATTAGGGTGGGATTTTACAGCGGTCATCTTTGGTGTGAGGATACATGCAGCACAGTCAAGTGTCGGGAATGTCTTGTCGAACTTGGCCATGTGCCCGCCAATTGTTGGTTCCTTCTCAACAAGATACACTTTAACTCCTGCATCTGCTAAAACAAGGCTTGCAGAAATGCCTGCAATACCTCCACCTATTATAAGCACATTTGGATTTATCTTTGTCTTCTGTATCTCGAGCACTTCATGTAGCATAACTCTTTCAACCGCGGCCTTTACAAGGGCCTTTGCTTTTTCAGTAGCCTTTTCAACGTCTTCGCTAACCCATGAATCAAGTTCTCTAATACTTGCCATCTGAAATAGGAATGGGTTCAGTCCTGCTTCCTTGCATGCCTTTCGGAAAGTGCTTTCGTGGAGGTTTGGTGAACATGCAGCAACAACAATTCTGTTGAGTCCAAATTCTTTGATATCCTTCTTTATCAATTCCTGACCGGGATCGGAACACATGTACTTGTAATCTCTTGCAACCACAACGTTTGGCAGGTTTTTAGCAAATTCAACTACCTTATCAACTTTGACAGTCTCAGCGATATTTCGCCCACAATGGCACACATAAACACCAATTTTTATGTCTCCGGACATGGCACCACCCTATATCCTGCAAAACGTTTAGCATCATGGAAACCATGAACAGCAGGTATTATCAAAGAAGAAACGGGAAATACAGAGAAGATAGCAAAACAAAAGAGATTATCAAAACATTCAAAAAAAGATAGGGGCTTCTCCATATTAACCACTCTTGGCCTCTGAGATCTTGTCTATCAGAACCGGCAGAAGTTCCAGAACATCGACCACAGCTCCAACTCTTGAAATTCTGAATATTGGTGCACTCGGATCTGTGTTAACAGCTATGACATTCTTAGCCTTCACACCCTCAACGTGCTCTGTAGCACCGCTAATTCCGAGCGCCAGGTAGAGTTTACCTGCTACAGTCTTACCAGATCTTCCAACCTGTCTGGTTCTTGGAAGCCAGCCCTGATCAATCACAGGACGCGAGCCTGCAACAACACCGCCAAGAACTTCTGCAAGCTCCTCTGCAAGCTCTATGTTGCTCTCATCACCAATTCCTCTGCCGACAGCCACAACGATTTCAGCCTTGGAGATGTCAACATCTTCAACCTCTGGCTTGATGTAGCCCACAAACTCTATGCTGTCTTCGAGACTCACTCCAAGATCTGCAGGACTGAGCTTCTCAACATTGGGTGATCCTTCTACTTTTCCGGCATCGCTGGAGAAGCTACCTCTGTTGATGACGAACATTCCACGTTCCTTGGCAACCAGATCAACGAGGACCTTTCCACCGTAGGCCATCGACGTTGCAAGTATGTCACCATCTCTCAATGCCAGGTTCATACAAGAGGTAACCATTGGAATGTCAAGCTCTGCTGCAACCAGACCTGCAAGGTCTGTTCCGAATGCAGTGTTTCCAACCATTATGATTTTGGGGTTTACCTTTTCAATTACCTTGGACAGTACTCTCCTGTAAAATTCAGGGGTGAAATTCTCAAGCTTCTCATCCTCAACATAAATTACAGTATCGCTTGCTCCAAGATTTGAGACCAAACCATCAAGCTTGTTTCCAATAAGGACTGTAACAACTGATCCTCCTGTTTCCTGGGCAAGCTCCTTTGCCTTGCCAAGCATTTCGAATGTGATTTCCTGTATCTCATTTTCCATAACATCTGCAACAACCATCACGTCCTTCATTGAAAACACCTCACAGGACTCCTATTTCCTTCATAACTTCAATGAGCTTCTCAGCAACCTCCTCTGGTTCTCCCTCAATGAGGACAATCTCTGGCTTCGGTGGTTCGTAGTACCTCTCAACCTCCAGACCTTCGATTTCTGGAACGTCCAGATCAAATTCCTCTATTTCTGCACTCTTCATTGCCTGTCTGAGTTTGGCAAATGGAACGAAGCGAGGTGGTTTCTCGGCGGAAACAATTCCTATAACAGCCGGCAGCTTCACCTTGTACTCTCCAATAACTCCACCCTCAAGCTCTTTTCTTACAAGCAGGTGATCATCCTTCAGCTCTGCGTAGACCACATTCCCTATATACGGAAGTCCCATGTATGTCGCAAGCATAGGGCCGAGCATCCCAGCAAAACCATCTATAGCCTGTATTCCGGTAAGAATGAGGTCGTATTCGCGCTCTTTCAGAAACTCAGCCAGAGCTTTTGCCAGCTCAGCTCTCTTGTATGTGGGTCTTGACAGATTCACCTTCATTGCCTTGTCGGCTCCCTTTGCAATTGCCATGGCAAGAGGTTCATCAATTTCTGTTGAGACTTCATCATCCGCAATACCAACTACCTCAACAGTACCACCATGCTTCTCCTTCAGAATTATTGCTTCCTCTACAGCCTGCTCATCTCTTTCGTTTGCAATGTACATTGAGGGGTAGATCTCTGTACCATTCTCGTCTATCTCTAATTCTTCCACAAGATCCGGAACCATTCTAATTAAAGCGCAGATCTTCATCGCAGACACCCTTATTTCAGTGCTTCCAGAACAAGTTCAGATATATCCTTAACAACAAGCTGTCCTTCAAGTCCTGTTACTTTAAGAGCATCTTCAAACATGGGTATGTCGAGGATGCATGAAGTAACAAGGACATCAGCACCTGTGGCGGCAGCTTCTCTAACTCTATCTTCAGCCGGCCTCTCCTGCAGGTGTTCTTTAATGAAGCTGTCCAGCCAGACTCCTCCGCCTCCACCACCACAGCAGAGGGCGTTCTCTCTAATTCTCTTCATTTCTACGAACTTGACACCGAGAATTGCGCGAATAACATTCCTTGGTTCATCATAGATTCCATTCCTGCGTCCAACATAACATGCGTCATGATATGTGACTGTATAGTCCAGCTCGTTGAACATGCTCTTCAGAGTCTCAAGATTTTCCGCAAGGAACTGGGTGTGGTGATATACCGGCTTATCAAAACCAAATTTCGGATATTCGTGCTTAAGCGCATGGTATGCGTGAGCATCAATCGTAACAACTCTGTTAAACTCGTACTTACTCATTACCTTCATGTTCTTCTCCACTAGATCCTCAAAGAGACCAAATTCGCCGGAGAGTCTTGTAAGATCACCTATGCACCTCTCATCATTACCGAGAATTGCAAAGTCAACTCCAAGGATCTTGAAGATCTCGACCATGGCTTTGGTAACTTCCTTACATCTTCTGTGATAAGCGCCGAAGCACTCAGGTATGAAAAGAACGTCCGTTGATTTCTCTTTAGCTGAAAGGATTTTTATCTCAAAGTCAAGCTCCTTCGTCCAGTTTATCCTCTTCCTTGGAGATTCCTTGAATGGATTGCCATATCTGGCAATGTTCACAAGTGCAGCAGCGAGTTCCTCAGGTGGATTTCCTTCAAGCAGAGATAGCTCCCTGAGCGCAGGGATTATTCCATCTGTAAGCGGGATTTTACTTGGGCACCTGTAACTGCATGTGTAGCATGATGTGCACAGCCACTGCGCACCGCTCTCCAGAAGTTCATCAATAATATTTGCTCTAATAGCTAGGATCATTCTTCTGGGAGTGAAGGGAGTAGCAATTCCGTATGGACATGAACCTCCACATGTACCGCACTGTAAGCATTGTCTGTATTTATCCGAGTTGGGAATTTCAGAAAGCCTCTCAAAGTAAGTATCCTGCATGCTTGAATCTGCATCCATACGCATCACCAACCCCGGTTTATGTTGTCATTAATCATGAGGTATTTGAAAGTTTTGCTAATAGAGTAATAAATTATGTAAAAGAAATATACCAATCCCTCATAATTTAGCATTAAAATTTGCACCCCCTAGAACCCCTTATACGGGTTTGGACCAACCTTCCTGATTTCCTCCACGAACTCGTTTATGATCTCTGGTAGTCTGTCATAATCAGATATCGACACTTCAACCAGCTTAACTCTCTCTGGCTCAAGCATTAATCTCTGCAGAGTCTCCTTAACATTCTCCATTCTCTTGTTCGCCAGCTCGCTTCCCTTTATAAAGTGGCACTGATAGTCTTCACCGTACCTACATCCAACGAGCAGTATACCATCTATTCCTCGTGAAAGAGCATCAGCGATCCACACAACGTTAACAGAACCCAGACAGCGGACTGGAATCACTCTTATGCTCGCATCATAGGTAAGCCTGTTGAGACCCGCCATATCCAGTGCCGGATATGCATCGTTCTCACAGAAGAAAGCCAGGATTCTCAGCTTTTCATCGTCCTCTGGGACGCTGATAGCCTTAATCATCGAAGAGATCATGTCAACTGAGTAGTTCTTGAATGAGACAATTCTCTCTGGACATGCACCCATGCATGTTCCACATCTCCTGCAGCGTGTTGGATTCAGTATAGGTGTTCCTTTCTCGTCCTCTTCCAGCGCCGAGAATGGACATTCCTCGGTACATCTCTTACACTGCGTACATCTCTGGAGGAAGAAAATTGGCAGGGATAAATCTCCAGATCTTGGATGTACAGCGGCTCCCTTGCTTGTCATTTCAATGCACTGAATGGCTTTAAGCACAGCTCCGCTGGCATCTTCAACAGCCGTTGCCACATCCATGGGCATTCTGACACATCCGGCAGCATAGATTCCCGTTCTCTGTGTCTCATACGGGAAGCAGATGAAGCCAGAGTTTACGAATCCGAACTTATCAGATGGTAGCTCGCTACCCTGTCTGTACTTGAGATTGAGGCCTTCACTGTTCGGAATCATACCTACAGCAAGAACAACCATGTCAACCGGAATTCTCCTGACCTTGCCGAGCAGTGTGTCTTCAACGAGGACTATCAGGCTACCTTCCTCTTCCGGCGTCTTAGCAATATCCGTAACCTGGGCAACCTTACCTCTAACAAAGTTTATTCCCTTGTCCATCGCCTTTCTATAGAATTCCTCATATATTGCTGGAGTTCTCATGTCTATGTAGCATATGTACACTTCTGCATCAGGATACTGCTCCTTGACATACATTGCCTGCTTTATGGATGCGAGACAGCAAACTGCTGAACAGTATGGTAGATGATTTTCATCTCTGCTGCCAGCACACTGGACAAAAGCTATTCTCTTAACTTCCTTACCATCCGATGGGCGCACTATTTTACCTTTTGTTGGCCCATTCGGCGCTGCAAGTCTCTCCATCATTACGTTCGTTATGACATCTGGGTATACTCCGAATCCCAGATTGGTCATTTTCGATATATCGTAGGACTTCCAGCCAGTTGCAAGGATTACTGCCCCTACCTTGACATTGATCGTCTTTGGCTGCATGCTAAGATCTATTGCACCGTATTCACATGCTTCAACACAGGCTTTGCAGTCTCCTTCAATTCCCTTGCAGTAGTTTGGATCAACGACGTACTTCATTGGGAATGACATTTCGTGGGGCAAGTGAATGGCCTTGGTCTTCTTCATTCCATAATTGAACTCATCCGGCTTCTCAACCGGACAGACTTCTGCACATTTACCGCAGGCAGTACATTTCTCGTTTACATATCGTGGATTCAGCTTGATTTTTACATCAAAATCTCCTGGCATGCCGGAAATTCCTCAACCTCTGCGAGGGTGAAAACCTGAATTCTTGGATTGTTCTTAATTCTCTTGAAGTTAATTTCAAGTCCACAGTAGGGCGGACAGAGTTTGGGGAAATATTTGTGCATCTGCGCAACTCTTCCACCCAGATACGGGTTCTTCTCAACAAGAATTACATCGTATCCTGCCTCTGCTGCCTCAACCGCAGCAGTTATTCCGGTGATACCTCCACCCACAACCAAAATTGTCTTGTTAACAGGCTTTATCTCGGGTTCAGGTTCTTCAAGCTTCTGTGCCTTTGTAAGCCCCATTCTGAGATAATCTTCTGCGAGCTCCTGAGTTTCCTCTCCGGGCTCGTGGCTCCAAGCAACCTGTTCCCTGAGATTTACTCTCTCCACAGCACATGATTCAAACGAGAAAATATCGTGGTTTACACGGGGTGAACAGGCAGCAACCACAACTGTGTTGATTCCAGCTTCCTCGATATCCTTTTTAATTGTCTGAACGCCCTCCTCCCCACAAAGGAAGGGGTGAACCTTGCAAACAGCAACAGCAGGATCCTTATTAGCCAGGGAGGACAGCTTATCAAGATCAAGAACTTCGCCAATACCACACCCTGAACATATGTATACCCCGATTTTCTTTGCCTGCTCGGTCACCATGACCACCCCAATTTTTAATTTATTAACGTGTAAGATTCAACCTCGTGCGAGGTTAAAAGGGAGAGTATTTGAAGATTTTGGTGATTCGCCAATAACTCTAAAGATTCGACAATCGCAATATAAATCCAGTATATAAAGGGCACTTGGACGCTGCTAATTAGACATAATAGACCATTCGATAGGCATGCTTACCAATACCATAAAAATGCTTTATAGTCTTGTAGACTTTAAATCCAGATTTTTTGTAGATTTCTATTGCAGTATGGTTGCTAATACTGACTTCCAGCCAAACGCTGTCATAACCAAGCTCTTCAGCTATTTCAGTACATTTTTTGATGAGTTCCATTCCCACACCTTTCCCCCTGTATTCTTCCTTCACAGCAATTGAGCCGAGACGAAACATCTCAGAATCCCAGTAAACCACTGCACAACCCACTATCTCGCCTGCATCGGCAACAATGACTTTTTTGTAGTACGGAAGCGTAGAAATTTTGACAAAAACACTACTCCCAAGAACTTCATATTCGAGATCGATGACTTCTTCAACTTCTTCGCCATCCATCTCCCGAAAAATTACATTTGACAAATCCACGAATTTTCTAGTACTTGGCATTTAAAAATTTTCCCCCTTGAAAATTATTTTGTTATCTATTGACAGATTCGAGAGATCTTTTTCCTCATGATTATTTCAGTTAATTGATTGACGAACTATGACACAACAGTAACACAAAATTACCAAAGAATTATGCAAAATTTAAACCCAAGATGTCGATAAATAAGAATATTTGAAAGAAATTTATAATTAAAATTAAAAAGATGGGTTCCATTGTTGCAAGATGTGCGAAGATAATTTCTAACCACCATGCACGAAAAGTGTTTTATTCACAAAAGTTGTTTCTGATGAGATGACCGTTAGAGCACTTGTTTCAGAGGTTGAAAATGCTGCAAAGATTTCTCACCAGAACCGACACAGATTCATGGTAATGCTATGTACATCCGAATTGACCGATAGAGTTCTCAAACTCGCAAAAAGAGTCTACAAGAAGTACAAAAAAGCGGTCGATAAAGATAAAAAAGATGAAAAACTTCTCGTTGTTGGGCGGAGCCTATTTCTTGAAATGGCTGAAAAGCATTTTTCAGGTAAATTCGTTCACTACAAAGATTCTGCCCACGTGCTTGGAGAAACATATTCATCCCTCATAATTGACTTTACCGAAGGTTTTCATCCAAATGATCTGGGAATTGTTATTGAAACCATTGCTGAAGGAGGAATAATAATTGCAATCTCACCGCCTATAGCGGCGTGGAATAATTTGATAGGGAGATGGCATGAAGATCTGATAAGCGAGCCATACACTGTAGATGATATCGTACCCCGTTTCTACAGACGATTCATCAGGCGAACACTTGAGGCTGAAGGAATAATTATCTTTGATGCAGATAAAAGAAAAATAATCAAAAAATATGAATTTACTAAGAAAGAAGAATCCAGAGAAGAGATACAAATTCCGAGCGAAAAGAAGGAGATTAAGCGAAAGCTCTATAAGTTATGTGCCACTCAGGACCAGGTTCGAGTTCTGGAGCTTTTTGAGACATTCTTTGACAGGAAGAGGGAAAGAAAAGCTGTCGTTATAACAGCCGACAGAGGTAGAGGAAAAACAGCAGTTCTTGGAATTTTAACCCCCTACCTGATCTCAAGAATGCACAGAGTTCTCAAAAGACCCGTCAGGATAATGGTTGTTGCTCCAACACCCCAATCCATCCAAACTTACTTCAAATTCCTGAAGAAGGCCCTAGTTAGACAGGGGATGAAAGACTACAAAGTGAAAGAAAGCCATGGAATGATCACCGTTATCAACAGCAAATTTGCCAGAGTTGAGTATGTTGTGCCGAGAAGAGCAATGGTAGAAAAAGATTTTGCAGACATCATAATAGTAGACGAGGCTGCAAGCATTGATGTACCTGTTCTGTGGAAGATTACAGAAGGAATGAGATATACAATATTCTCCTCCACAATACACGGTTATGAAGGAACGGGTAGAGGTTTCAGCATAAGATTCCTGAAAAGACTGGAAAGTGATGAAAGCGTCGAAATAGAGAAGATTCATCTCGAAGAGCCAATCAGATACGGTAAGGGAGATCCTATTGAAGCTTGGCTCTATGATGTTTTGCTGCTAGATGCCCAACCAGCAGAGCTTGATGAGGAAGACATTAAGGCAATACAGGAGGGTAAGCTGAGTTTTGAGCCTCTTGATAAGGATAAACTGTTCTCCGACGAAAAGCTGCTGAGAGAGTTCTTTGGGATATATGTACTCGCACACTACAGAAACAAACCATCAGACGTCGTAATACTTTCAGATATGCCAAACCACCTCGCATTTAGAGTTGCAGTGAATGGAAAAACTGTCTGCTCCCTGCATGTTGCTGTAGAAGGAAATATGGACGAAGGGACAATTAAGAAAATAGCTGACGGATACAAACCGAGAGGACAGATAATTCCAGACCTTATTCTAAAACACTACTGGGACTATGAGTTCCCAACACTCAAAGGGCTGAGAGTTGTTAGAATTGCCACACATCCATCAGTCATGAATATGGGAATTGGCAGTTTTGCACTGCATGAAATTGCAGAATGGGCTAAGGCAGAGGATCTGGACTGGGTTGGATCGGGATTCGGAGTTTCTCCAGAACTGCTGAGATTCTGGATAAAAAATGGATTCACTCCAGTCCATATCACACCACAGAGAAACGAAATCTCTGGAGAGCATACAGTAATAGTCCTGAAGGCATTGAAGATGCACATACACAATAAAATAGAGAATATCAATGCTGATTTTGTAAGGAGGGTAATCGAATATCTCGGTGATGAGCTACGTGACCTTGAAACCGAAACGGCACTGAATCTTCTGCACAGTCTTATGAAAGATACCGAGATCCCAGAACCTAAAATATCAAAAGTTGAGAAGAAGAGACTTAAGAAGTACTTCCATGGAATGAGTCTCTACGAATATGTATCTGATGTTGCCCGCCCACTCGTAAGGTATTACTACTCAAGGACTGACAAAACAGAACTGAGTGAAAAGGAGGAGCGCGTACTCGTTGCTAAATGTCTCCAGCTCAAACCCTGGTGGGAAATACACGATGGTGATGTAAAAGCATTCAAAGCGCTTTTAAAAGCAATACAAAAAATATGGAGATGGTACGATGCAGCAGGAGAAGATTAACTTTGATGAAGAGTACGTTGCCCTCATACTCGATGGTAGGAAGAAGACCACAGTAAGAAGAGGAATAAAGAGCTATCCTGTTGGCAAGGTAGTCTATTTAACGGTAAACAACAAACCATTCGCAAGGGCAAGGGTTTCAAAAGTGGTAATCAAGAGAATAAATGAACTAACAGACACGGATGCGCAGAAAGATGGATTCGAAAACAGAACAGAGTTGCTGAACGCCCTTAAAAGAATATATGGAAGTATCAGAGAAGATGAACTTGTTACCATTGTACATTTTGAAGTAATTGATAAGTGATAACAAGTGATAACTTGATAAGTGATAAGTGAATACATAACCTAATGAATCTATTGACTGAAACAGCCATCCAACCACATTTAGCCGGCTTTTTACCAACTCATATGCAAAATATGCATTAATCTCCCGAAAAAATTTCTGAAACATTTTTAATTTTGTAATACTTCTCCTGAGCGTCTCAGATTCGAAAAGGTAAAATAGTACAAATTTTTCAAAGCTGTGGGGGTGCTAGAAATGAAAAAGGTTCTAGTTGTGTTGAGTGTTCTCCTCATCGCCGCATTTGTGGCCGGATGTGCGGAGAAAGAGGAACCAAAGCCCGTCTCAGAGGAAACACCAGCTCCAGAACAGACACCAGCATACAAGCTTGTCAACCCAGGTGTTCTGACTGTAGGAATGGACGCAACATATCCACCATTCGAATACATAAATGAGACCACCAAGGAGTTCGAAGGATTCGATGTAGATTTGATGAAAGAAATTGGCAAAAGACTGGGCCTAGAGGTTAAATTTGTGAACGTTGCATGGGAAGGAATCATACCTGGTCTCGTTGCCCACAAATACGACGTTATTTGCTCGGCAATGACAATTACCGAGGAAAGAAAGAAGCAGGTTGACTTCAGCGATCCATACTTCGAAGCTTGGCAGGTAATAGTGGTAAGAGCAGATAACACAGACATAAACAAGGCTGAGGATCTCGCAGGCAAGGTTGTCGGTGTACAGATTGGAACTACCGGACAGTTTGTTGCTGAAGACCTCGTCAAGAGCGGAATTAACTTCGAAATCAAGACCTACGACACAACACCCGATGCATTACTTGACCTGAAGAACGGCAACATTGACGCAGTAATCATCGACAACGGTGTTGCTGAGAAGGCCCTTAAGAACAACCCAGATGTCTACAAGATCGTAGGAGGCAAGCTGAGCTACGAGGAATACGGTATTGCAGTTGCCAAGACAACCCAGAGCTCCTCAAAGCAATAAACAAGGCGCTGAAAGAGATCAAAGAGGATGGAACATACGACAAGATCTACCAGAAGTGGTTTGGTGAATAAAGTTTTTATTCCCTAATTTTTTGCCTTTTCAAGCATGGCCGGAATCAGTCAGTTTGACCCGGAACTTTTTATCAAGATCCTGCCCAATTTAGCCTATGGAGCCTTTGTCACATTAAAGATAACATCCATATCGACTCTCCTTGGTCTGATTTTCGGAACAATTCTGGGGCTGGGTAGAATTTCAAAAAACCCTGTTCTTTTTGGATTTTCAACAGCTTATGTCGAGTTCATTAGAGGTACACCACTGCTGGTTCAAATAATGATCGTCTATTACGGCCTGCCGGCAATAGGTATTAATCTCCCACCGGAACCGGCCGGAATTCTAGCATTAACACTCAACAGCGGTGCCTATATAGCTGAAATAATAAGAGCTGGTATATAGAGTGTACCAAAAGGTCAGATGGAGGCTGCAAGATCATTAGGAATGAGTTACTTCCAGGCCATGCGTTATGTAATATTCCCTCAGGCATTCAGGAATATCTTACCAGCTTTAGGAAACGAATTTATTGCCCTGCTTAAGGATTCGTCCCTGCTGTCAGTAATAGCAATCGCCGAACTTACAAGAGTGGGTAAGCAGATTTACTCCACCACATTCAACGCCTGGACTCCGCTTTTAGGTGTCGCCATGTTCTACCTGCTCATGACGATACCTTTAAGCAGACTTGTGAATTATGCTCAAAAGAGGCTGGGTGGCCATGAGTTTGCTTAGAATCGTCAACCTCCACAAGAAGTTCGGAGACCTGCACGTGCTCAAGGGCATAAACATGGAGGTAGAAAAGGGAGAAGTCGTCGTCATCATTGGCCCATCTGGTAGTGGTAAATCAACGCTGCTCAGATGTATAAACAGACTTGAAGAACCAACAGAAGGAAAAATCTTCCTTGGCGATCTTGAAGTAACAAACCCCAAAGCAGATCTGAACAAAATAAGGCAGCGGATAGGAATGGTATTCCAGCAATTCAATTTATTCCCGCATCTAACTGCATTGCAGAACGTCACCCTTGCACCAATAAAGGTCAAGAAGATGCCAAAGGATGAGGCTGAAGAGCTCGGCATGAAATTGCTTGAGAAAGTTGGGTTAGCTGACAAAGCAGATTACTACCCATCACAGCTCAGCGGTGGACAGCAGCAGAGAGTTGCGATAGCCAGAGCCTTAGCAATGAATCCGGAGGTTATGCTTTTCGATGAAGTTACTTCAGCTCTGGATCCCGAACTTGTCAAAGAAGTGCTTGATGTCATGAAACAGCTTGCAAGAGATGGAATGACAATGCTTGTCGTCACTCACGAAATGGGATTTGCAAGGGAGGTTGGGGATAGAGTAATCTTCATGGATAAGGGTGTAATCATCGAGGAAGGCAAACCAGAACAGATATTCACAAACCCACAGCACGAGAGAACCAGAAGATTCCTTGGTAGAATTCTCTAATTTTACCTTCAAATCCTATATCGTTCAAAGAAAATAGAGGGGTTAAGCTTCCTTCCTCTTTCTTCCGACCGTTACAAGATACGCAAGATAAGCATCGAGCTGAATTCTCTCGTTCGCCCCCTCAGTAAGGCGAAAGTCAACCTCACCAAGTTTATCGACCAGCAAAACCTTCAGTTTCTCATCAATACCAGAAGACAGAATTTCCCTGAAGAGCTGAGAAACAATATCCTCACCCGACATACCATATTCTACCATCAGCTTGTCCAGCATGTTCCTTGCATCCATGAACTTACCTTCCAGAGCAGTTTCCAGTAGCTTTGAAAGCTCCTCTGGGCGAGCTGTTGCGGTGATCTGATAGATTGCCTCAGCATCAACAACCTCGTTGAGTGCAGCCGCTCCCTGCAACGCGTTTATTGCCTTCCTGAAGTCTCCATTCGCCACATATATCAGCGCTTCCAGTCCATCTTCAGTTATCTTAATACCTTCTTTCTCACAAATTTCAAGCAACCTCTTTTTCATTGCTTCAGGCGGAATGGGGCGGAACTTGAAAACGGCACATCTGCTCTGAATTGGCTCAATAATTCTGCTCACATAGTTACAGCTCAAAATGAAACGACAGATCTTGGAATACATTTCCATTGTTCTTCTCAAAGCTGCCTGTGCATCGGCTGTGAGAGCATCAGCCTCGTCAAGGAAGATAATCTTGAAAGGAGCATCACCTATCGGAGCTGTTCTTGCAAACTCCTTTATTTTATGTCTAACAACATCAATACCTCTTTCATCACTAGCATTCATCTCTATAAAGTTATCTCTCCAGTTTTCACCAAAAAGGTCTCTTGCCAGAGCAATAGCACTTGCAGTTTTACCTGTTCCAGGCGGGCCAGAAAACAGGAGGTGCGGAATGTTCCTTCTTTTAACATAACCCATTAATCTCTGAACGACTTCTTCCTGCCCCACAATTTCCGCAAGTGTCTTTGGTCGGTATTTCTCGACCCAGATCTCTGTTTCGATGGTCATTAAAGAAAATAGAAAAAGCAAGGTATAAAAAATTAGCTTTACATCTTCAAATTCTCGATGAACTCGTCTATTGGAACTGCAGACATTGTAATGGTTCTGATCGATCCGCGGGCATTTAAGTCGAGCATAGCTCTTGCAATCACGATGTCGCTGTCCGCCTCAACAATATTCACAAAATCATATTCCCCCAGAACAGCGTATTGATGAAGTACTTTCACACCAACAGTCTCGAGTTCCGCATTTACCTCTTTTATTCTCTCAGGGTCTTCTCTAATTGTTTTTGCACCTTTATCGGTAAGTTTGGTCAAAACAACATATTTCATTCTTTCCACCATAATATAATAT
>CAZZAF010000031.1:0-24814 GCA_964652135.1 uncultured archaeon | reverse complement strand
GTATTTACTCAGTATCATGACACTGATTATACTATATGACTATAGAAAAGACCTAGTTAATTTAGCCAAAAATAGGGGAGCAAAGAGCATTATTTACAGAATTCTGACACTGGGCGATTATGACGTATCAGAAAAGGCTGTTAAAGCAGATAATAGAGTTGTGTACTACGTCACCTGGATTGCTTTTCCATCAATCATTTTCCTCCACGGATATCTAGGATTCATTTTCGGCTCAATCAAAGCCAATCTCTGGTGGAACACATCTTTAATGCCGGTTATATTTCTACTTTCAGGAATTGTATCCGGCATAGCATTAATCATGCTGATCTACGTTTTAATATCAAAGATCCGTGGAGAAGACATCAATCTTGCATGCATTGAAACTTTGGCAGGCCAGCTTTTACTCTTCTTGATCATAGATATCTCACTGGAACTTCTAGAGCTCGTACATATTCTGTACCTGCAGGAAGAGGGCATTGAGGTAATATTGAAACTGATCACAGACAAGCTGTTCGTCAGCTACATCATCGTTCAGATTTGTCTGGGAGGCTTGTTGCCCATAGCCATGCTTGGAGCTGGAAAGATCTCAAAGTCAGCCGGGCTTAAGAGAACCGTCTATACACTGTCGTCTGTACTTGTGCTAATCGGTGTATTTGCAATGAGGTGGAACGTTATAATAGGAGGACAGCTGATTTCAAAGAGCCTGAGAGGCTTTGCATCATACCACATTCCAGTCTTTGGCCAGGAAGGTCTGCTCGTATCCATTGCAGCACTGTCATTCCCATTTGTAGTATTGTGGGTGCTGACCAGAGTATTCCCTATAAGCAGTAAAGCAGAGCCAACGTAGAAGGTCGAAAAAATACTTCCTTTATTTCTTCTTTTTAAATATACGGAGATAGCTTAGAACCTTTGCCTTGTTCAATTGGAAGATGACAAAACTCGTCAAGTAGTTATATCTCTGTCATCTATAACAGAATATGGGAAAAGAAGAATGCATATTCTGCAAATTGCTCAGAGATTCGCCACATAAAATAATCGCACAGAATAACACGTTCTTTGCAATTTACGATGAATTCCCGGTTTCTAGAGGGCATGCACTGCTAATACCAAAGAGACATGTGGAATCCTTTTTCGATATAACTAAAGAGGAGCTGGATGATCTCTTTGAACTCATAAAGAAGGTCAAAGAAATTGTGGATAAAGAATTCAATCCCGATGGATACAACATTGGTGTCAATGAAGGTCGTGCAGCTGGGAAAACGATTGATCATCTCCACATCCACCTGATTCCAAGATACGAAGGAGATGTAGAGAACCCTGTTGGCGGTGTTAGAAACGTAATACCCGGGAAAAGTGACTACATGAAGCTTGCAGGGAAAAAGTGAATATTCTCCCAAGTCTTCTGATTAATTTTTGAGCTTTTCGAAAGTATGGGTTATCTTCTCATGGGGTCAGGAGCAAAACTTACATGAGTTTTGGAAACGCCATAACGTGAGCCATTAGATTTGCTAGAGCCATAGCCAGATGAAAAAGCAGAAGAATTTTTTAGTGGGTTGTTGGGATTTATACTGAAGACGAATGAAGCTCAAAATGAATTCTGAGGCAAGAAAAATTTACCGTCAGATAACCAGAAAAATAGCTGAGAAAATTCAGCTTAAAGGTAGTTTGCAATTTCTTGAGAAATTTTATCCAACATCTGACAGGGAAGAAATCAAAAAGAGGCAGAATTATCTGCGAGAAGGTTTTGCTAGGGTTGATAAAAGCTTAAAGCCTTTACTTGCGAGGATTAAATCAATACGTTTCAAAAACGAGTTTCTGTATGATAGAGTTCTCATCGTTGGCGAAGATGAGTATGACAAAGCAGTCAAACTCAACGTGTGCAGGGTTGAGACCGAACCCCTCAGGGAATATCCTCTGGTGTTGAGTAAGGATATGGGAATAGGAATAGTAATTAGAGATTTGACGATCTCGCAGATAGCCCCAGAACTCTATGTTAAACCACTCTATGAAAACAGGCAGACCCTGAAAACTCTTGCCGAAATCATGGAGAAAACTCATGGCGAGAGCATAGCAGCAAAAATTCTGAACGAAGTTGAAAAGCTAGATGAAGTTCACAGAAGGCTAAATGTAATTGAAAACTTGGATGAGATTATAGCAGAGGAGAAAAGATCATTAAACGAAAGAATAGCCGAAAAAATAAAACAGTACAGCCTGACTTTAAGCGGTGAAGAACTTCTGGAGTTTTTATCAGAATTGAGGCATGGTAGCAACGATATTCTACTGGACAAGTTTGGCGAGCTGGAAAAGGAAATACTGGATGAAATTTTGAAGAGCGAAAGCAATCTTGAGGATATTCTTGGTTTCAGTGTTGAGATATTCTCCAAGGAGAACATCTATCCGGTAGAATTCAATCGGGAAGCCTTGCTCGCTCTAAAGCAGGAACTTGAGAGAGAAATTGCAGTCGAATTTTATCTGAAAAGCAGGGAAATTCTGGAAAAAATAGAGCCCCTGATACCAAAGCTTGAAGAAGAGTTCAGAAAAGCCTATGAACTGGAGTTTATGAGAGCATTAAAGGAATTTAGCCAGGAATTTACATTTCCCGAACTAATCGAAGGTGGGATAACGTTCATAAATGGCAGACACCTCTTCATTGACGACCCACAGCCAATAAGCTATGTTGTTGGTGATGTTGACGTTTTTGAAGGAATTCCTGCATTCAGAGATGTCAGCGGGAAAAAGGTGGTCATATTAACCGGCGCAAACAGTGGTGGAAAAACCTCGCTGCTTGAACTGATAACGCAAATTCAAATTCTTGCCCAGATGGGTTTACCCGTCAATGCAGAGAAAGCCTGGGTTGATGTTTTGGATGAGATTTTCCTTTTCAAGAGAAAAAGATCCTCCTACAAGGCGGGAGCTTTTGAGACTGCCCTTAGAACCCTGACAAGAGCTCTGGCTAGAGATAGCAAGAAGAAGCTAATTCTGGTTGACGAGTTCGAGGCTATTACCGAGCCAGGTGCTGCTGTTAAAATTCTGGCTGAACTGCTGAAAATAGCTCACGAGAAAGGATTCTACATTGTCATAGTGTCCCATCTCGGGAATGAACTGAAGGAAATGCTGGACTTTGCGAGGGCGGATGGGATTGAAGCAAGGGGGCTTGATGAAAATCTCAACCTGATAGTTGATCGGCAACCAAAATTCGGTGTCATTGGAAAAAGCACTCCAGAGCTGATTGTAGAGCGATTATACAGAAAGACTAGAGGTAGAGAGAAAGAGATCTTTGAACGATTGCATAGAGTTTGTTCGCTGAATGAATGATTAATGTCATTAACATCCGTGCATAGAGTCCTGATTAATCTGAACTTCTACATACGTGGTCAAGTGCTTCATGTATAAGTCGAGCCAGCGTTTTGGATGCTTCTCTAACTTCTTTAGATACTTGTTTCATCAGACCCAGATGCTGAGTATTCACTGATACTCCTGCCAGGAGAACTCTATCCGGATCAATACTTGTTTTTGATACCACGTTGAAGATACTGGTTACATGCGAGGTTACAGTGTCGCCAGATTCAACTCCGGATTTATCAATCTGGGTCAGGATAATTGAACAGGGTTTTGAATCAGGTATATGCACCGCATCAACAGCTATAACGCTGTATCCCTTGAGAACAAGGGAGACAATATGCCAGGTATCATTATTCATAAAATCGGCTGGAATGTTGTACACGTTTTTAAGTGTGCTGTATACGATCCATCCTACAGCATCATCACCATGTATGGGTGAGCCAAAGCAGACAATCCTGACATTACATGCTGATCTCCTGATAAAGTCTTCAAGTGTGCGGATGAGTTCGCTGGATATCATACAAGATCTGCTTGCTTTTTTTAATTAATCGTTACTCAACCTGAGCACTACGTAACCGGTCCCTGGTTTGATAGTTGTTGTGCTTTTGCTGTTTACGTTAATTCGCTCCAGTATTCTGTCTGCATCCTCTCCAGTTACTATTACTTCTCGATACTGTTTGAGTTTCTTTATGTAGTCTTCACGGACTACCCCAACTAACTCATCCATATTAATTTCACCGATAAACTGGATTACATCATAGATGGACTCTATGTGAAGTGATCGGATCAAATGTTCGTCAACGAAGGAGTACTTGCTCTCTTCAACCAGCGATGAGCGGAGTGTATGGGCATAAACACTAACGGTGCTCATAGGTGTCCACCAGCTTCTTGAAAAAGGAGAGATTAAAAAAATTTGTTAAGGGACCAAACTTTTACTGAGACACCACAGGCTTAAGCAATTTCTTGGCGATCATTGGCAGTGACAGGTAGTATACCGCTGTCACCACTGCTGGCACAAGTACAATCCAGGCATTTTCAAGTGCTACGCCAGCCTCAAGGCCCAGCACTGTTTCGATGCTGGATGCGATTATACCTGGGATTATTACTCCAGCCACAAGGTGTGCTGCACCGGCAACCACGAGAACGTCAAACATGAACTTCAGAGCATCAGACACTGCCACTTCTCCGAACTCACTTCCCTTGACGTATCCCATGTACCAGTATGCCAGAGTTACGAATACGAATCCGCCTACGAGGTTTCCGTACGTCACTGGAAGTATGTTGTTGAAGAAGAACTCCTTGTAGCTTATTGCGTAGTAGTTCCACTTGAGTGCAGATTCGAATATACTGGCACTTATCGCGAACATGTTGGCGATGCTGTGCTCGAAACCGATGGCAACGAATGCGAAAATTGGGAACCAGATAAGCAATGCCTGCCCGGCGAAGTCACCTTTCTTGGCTTTGAGCCACAGCCATACAGCCAAGTTCACTAGCCAGTTACATCCCACACCAGCCCAGAAAGCCTTCCAGGGGTCAATCTCAACCTTGTGTGTAGCGAAGGCAATGGACATGTCCACGAACGGATGTTTCAGAAGCATTCCTGTACCGAATGTTACCATGAAGGCTACGAGAACAGACCCTATCCAGTTACCTGCGTATGCTGAGAACCAGTTGTATAGAAGTCCATTGAGATTGAACTTGTTTCTGACGTATCCGTAAGATGCCAGCTGTGGCCCACTTGTCCAGAGCTCGGCTCCACCTATCAGTATCGAAATCAGGCCTATTGGGAATACTGCACCTGCAATCATTTTACACAGGGATATGCTGTCTATAGCGAATTTGCTTGCAGCATCGCTGCCACCTGTGAGCTCCGCTATGTGGACTTTAACGAGTTCGCCCTGCTCGAAAACGAATCTGTACGGGAAAAAGCTGGATGCTGTCATGTAGGCAAAGACATATCCTATGGCGATCAACATACCAGCCAAGATGCCTGCTATCAGTAGCCTTCCTGGGGTCTGTGCGACTTTGTAGAGAATGGCTTTGGCAGCACCCTCAATGGTTTCGTCAGCATGGGCAAATGGAATGCATTTATCTTCTATACATTTGCATTTATCCTCTTTCCCAGACATAGCGATATCACGCTAAATTATGGGAGATTTAATAATCTCGAACATCGAATAAATAAGCATACTGAATACAGTAGAAGTTTAATTCGGGAAATTGAAAACGATAATGCAAAATATAGTGTAAAAAATTTTTTAAAATTATTGGTTGCTGAGGATATGCATTAATTCGGGGAGATAATTTAAAACCAGTTTTCCCAACTTTTAACCTTAAGAACTCAATTTCTGCAGATTCTAAAAATAGCTTACAAAAAATTAAGAGTTAGATTTCGGCTGCACACATCTTCCTGAGTACACGTTTCCTAACAACTTCGTTCAGCTTGTATACCACATCATCTATCCTTGGATCGCTGTACTTGCTGACTATCGAATCGTCTACCTCCGCAATCAGTTCATCGAGGTCTTCAATTCTTCCCAGAACACCCATGTACTCATGAAATACTTTCAGCCCCTGTATATATCCCAGATGTTTCCTGCATATGTTCTCTAGCTCACGGACGAGCTCCCAGTCGGTTACAAGACCTTTCTCAACCTTTCCAACTTTCTCGTTTTCCACCCTGGAATCATCCATGCGGCTACCCTTCTGGTACTTTATCTTCTGCTCAAGAACATCTAGGGCCACTAGCACGCCGTAGAGTATCGAATAGGGGGAAGGTGGGCATCCGGGTATATATGCATCAACCGGTATAACCTCTGGGGCACCACCTTCAACCGCATATGAATTGTA
This sequence comes from uncultured archaeon, assembly GCA_964652135.1. Taxonomy (GTDB): domain Archaea; phylum Halobacteriota; class Archaeoglobi; order Archaeoglobales; family Archaeoglobaceae; genus CAZZAF01. The sequence continues at coordinate 18,622 of CAZZAF010000031.1, read as the reverse complement.
CCATATTCCTCCTCCACATGCACATGCTCCCACTGCCACAACCACTTTAGGATCCGGCATTTGCTCGTATATGTTAAGTAGTACAGGTCTGTACTGCCTTGTAACGGGTCCTGTAACCAGCATCACATCAGCATGTCTAGGCGAGGCTACGAGGTGAATACCAAATCTTTCTATGTCTATTTGAGGTGCTAGCGTGGCAAAAATTTCTATTTCACAACCGTTGCAGGAACCGGTATCAACTCTGAGAGCGTATACCGATCGTCCAAGTACATCGTATACTCTCTTCTTAATTTCTTTTCCAACTTCATCCATCGGTTAGACACCCCCACCATCGTTAAGTCCAGGAATAACTGAATTCGCTATTTTTGTGACACTCTCTTTTCTTCTACACTTTTCACACTTCGTGGTGGCTAACCTGGTCAGCTCAGGAGCTGTTTTGGATAACTCTCTGCTCTTTATCAGAAGTTCAGTCGACACCGAAACTTCGATTGCAGAAACGTTGTAGTGTTCTCCACAGCTGGAGCATTTCGCCAGAGCAATATCCAGTTCGACATTCAGATCCTTGTCGTTAAGTGATGCCAGCTCGAATTCGTTTGAGAGTTTTATAGCTCCCAGTGGGCATACCTCATGACATCTTCCACAGAAAATGCAGCGTCCGTAAAATATTCTCCATGTAAGGACACCCTTTTCCTTGTCTCTGGTTACAGTTATCGCCTCTGGGGGGCACACCGCAGCACAAGCACCACAGCCCATACATTTATCGAATTCAATTACTGGCTTACCTCTGAATCCTTCAGCCACTTCTATTGGTGAGAATGGGTATTGAGTGGTTACCACCTTGCTCCTACATGCTTTTGAGAGTAATTTCAGATTCAGAACCATCATTTCACCCCTTTTATCTCAGTTTATCCAGTAGAGGTTTTGTAGATCCTTTTATACTTCTCTTTTCCAGCTCACTATAACTCACGACTATGGTTTTACCCGTCTCAGCGTTTACCAACTCGACACGCTCGGTACAGCTGTAGCATGGATCAAGACTGCCTACAATCACCGGGAAGTCTGCTATGGTGTAGCCTCTGCTCATGTAAGGTAATGCAGGCCAGTTGTTATACGTTGCAGCTCTTACACGCCATCTGTACACTCTGCTATCCTTGCCAGTAATTACGAAGTGTGGGTTCTCACCTCTCGGCGCCTCATCAACACCAACTCCACTGGCGTATTCGACTGGCTCTATGTTTTCGGTTACAATAGGCCCGCCAATGCTCTGCAGTGCATCCAAGGCATGCTCCACTATGCTTATGCTCTCCATAATCTCTCCGGATCTAACTGTAAACCTGGCAAGAGCATCTCCTTTATTCTGGGTCTGTACTTTGAATGGAACATGCTTATATGCGGCATGTGGATGGTCCTTCCTTGCATCACGTGATAATCCGGATCCTCTTGCCATGGGTCCAACCACACTCACAGAACGAGCAATCTTTGCTGGAAGAATCCCCACGCCCTCGGTTCTGTCGATGAGCGTTTTGGTGGTGGAGACAACATCCCAAATTTCGGAGAATTCCTTCCTGAGGGTTCGCAGTTCTTCTATAACCTTATCAGCCTGTTCACGTAGTATGTCTCTGCGTACACCTCCAACAATTGCCATACCATATGTTTTACGTCCTCCAGTGAGAATCTCAGCCATTTTCATTACACTCTCACGGATCTTGAAGATCTGGGTAAATCCCCAATCAAATCCAGTTAGATGGCATGTTATTCCGAGGTTAAGCATGTGGCTGTGAAGTCTTTCTATTTCGAGCAATATGGTTCGTATAAAGAGTGCTCTCTCGGGCACATCAACGTTAAAGGCATCTTCTACAGCCTGGCAATAGCTTATGGAGTGGGCAAAACCACAGATACCACAAACTCTCTCCGCAAGGAATGATGTCTGGTTATATGTGAATCTCTCCTCAGCTATCTTTTCCAGTCCTCTGTGTACGTAGAACATCCTGTAATCCACGTCCACGATTTCTTCACCGTTTACAAACAGACGGAATTGCGCTGGTTCGTCAGCCATTGGGTGGAGTGGACCCATTGCCATTTGAACTATCTTGTTGCTCTCCACTTTCGGCTTGAATTCGTAGTTCTTCTCCGTGCGTGGTGGTCTTTCATCAAATTTAAACTCCTTTCTCAGAGGATAGTCTCCTTCCGGCCAGTCGTCTGGAACCACCAATCTGCGAAGATCCGGGTGTTCAAGAGGTTTCAAGCCGAGTAAATCGTGAACTTCTCGCTCATACCATGAGGCTGCGGGTACCTTGGGTGTAACAGATGGAAACTCTGTATCATGCCAGGGTATGGATGTTGTAACTATGATCCATGGTTTGACACTCTTGTCTGCCTCACGGCCCTCCATGGATAACAGATAGTACAGTTTGTAGGTGCTGTCTATGGGTCTTTCATCCACACCAATCATTGAGGACAGGAATCCCTTTAGCTCCCAATATATGAATGAGATAATATCATCTAAATATTCTTTTTCGACATGAATGTATAACTTATCCCTTATTATTCTACTTTCCACAATTGCGTCAGCATAACCCTCTTCAATAGCCTCAAGATATTCAGTTAGGGTGTCCTTCATCTCATCCCAGTTCTGTTTATCTAACTCAGCCATGCTATTCACCTCACTTCTCCAGCAAGTGTGTCACAACAACCTGTGTTGTCCTCTCAAAATACTCGGGAAGTGCCAGTCCAAGATACAGAGTGATTACCAGCAGGATCGCGCACGCCACAAGACTTGTTAACGGAGCTTCAATGCGGTTTGATTGTTTCTGTGGACTTCCCAGAACTATCCTGCTTATCTTGGACACAATTCCAACGCCGGCAATGGCTACACCAAAGACCAGAAGCAGTAGAGCTGCGATATTGCCGGAATCGACTCCTGCCTTTATTGCAAGGAACTTTGTTGTGAACATGAATGCTGGTGGTGTGCCGGCCATTACCAGCGCGCTTGTAAGCATGAGTACCGATGTAGTCGGCATTACGTGAACCAGGCCATTCATTGAACCCATATTTCTGGTTCTTGTGAGGAGTACTATATTTCCGGATGACATGAATGCCATAGACTTGGCAACTGCATGCGAGAGCATGTGCAGGATCGCAGCCAGCAACCCCATCGGACCTCCGAAACCAAGGCAGGCAGCAATAACACCCACATTCTCTATACTGGAGTATGCAAACAATCTCTTAATGTCTTTAGTAGCGAGTATCAAGAGAGAAGACACAATTATGGAGATTAGCCCGAGTGAGAGAAGTACCATCTGCGAGAACTCACCAATACCTGCATGGAATGCCAGAGCATAGTATCTGATAATTGCCAGTATGGCACACTTCAACAGAACTCCACTCAGGAGTGTGCTTACCGGTGCAGGAGCTTCTGCGTGCGCATCGGGTAGCCATGCATGCAGTGGTGCAAGCCCAGCTTTGGTTCCGTAACCAGCCAGTATGAGTATGAACGCGAGCTTCAGCACGTCGTCGTTGAGAACATCTGCACTCCTGATGAGTGTGTTCCAGTGTATCGCTTCATACCACGACAGTCCTGATGAAATTGCGTCGCTGTACACTAGAACTGTTCCGAAAAGGGCGAATACGACACCAACACCACAGAGTATCAGGTATTTCCATCCTGCCTCAATCGAACTGAGCTTGCTCTCGATACCCACTAGAAATGCAGACACTATTGTTGTTGCTTCAACGGCAGCCCACAGTAGTATCATATTGTTGCTTACAGCACACAGGAACATGGATGCCAGGAATGCGTTGAAGAACACGTAGTAGTGCATTCTCCTGCTTGTGTCAGCCAGCTCATGCTCATGTGCGATATAACCTACGTTATAGATGCTTGTTGAGATGGCTATTATTGATATTATCAGCAAGACCCAGGAAGACAGTGGATCAATCAGGAATTCTCCTCCAAAGAACGTCAGTGTTGTTCCTGTAGTTATCACGATCTTGAGTACAGTGATGGACAGGATTAGCAGGGCTGTGTTAGAGAGTATTGTAATCAGATTGCTGAGTGCCCTATTACCTCTCACAACGTAGCACAGGAGTGTAGCTAGCAATGGCAACACAAAAAACATCAGAGGTATCACGCTTTCCTTAACCACGTACTCGTGCACCATGTTTCCATCACCACCACTAGTATCTTAACAGCACAAGTTTTCCAACATCGAGAGAGCCGTTTAGCCTGTACAGGTGGTACGCGAAAATGCACATTATGGCGACCAGCATGACAGCATCGGTTGCAATACCGATCTCGACTGTTTCTGGAACCCAGAAAGCTGATGTTGCAAGAAGTAGGTGAATACCATTTTCAATGTGACAGACCCCGAATATCTGTTTGATAGCATTTCTACGCGTTGTAATGAGTAGCAGACCCATCATCGTCAACGAAATTGATATGCTCAGTGGAACAAATCCCATTTTGAGTAATCCCGGTGCAAAACCCTGCATCTTCTTTGATATCACGGCAGCAAGTACTACCAGAATGAATATGATCGCCAGCGATACGGTTGCTGACAGATACGGCTCTTCTTCCTCAACTGCTCTGGTTTTTCTGATGGCACGTGATATAAAATACGGGACCAGGATGGCCTTTGTTATGATGGCACTGATAGCCCATACTATGAACCACTCGTACCTTACACCTATCACTAGGAATATTGAGGAGAGAATTAACACCTGCAATACGTAAGACTTGAGTGCGTTTGTAAGATTCCTTGTTTCAGCAATATAGCTAGCCGTAATTAGCAGCACTGTACAGAGTCCTTTGATTGCACTTACCTGCCAGGGTTCCATAATTACCGTAGATATTTGCGGCTCCATATTACATACCTCCAATTGTCAGAACATATACAGCCAGAGCAAGGATTGATAGGCCGAAGGATAGCTGAAGCGTGCGTGCAAGGGAGAAAATCTTCAATCTAGCATTACCTGCGGCGATTAATGCCAGTATTATTCCAGCTGCGAGGATCTTTGCCAGATATGCAGATACGCCAATCAGCAATGCCATCAGGTCTAAGCTTGTAGCAACACCAAATGGTATCAACAGGTTAACCACCAGACTTAGCATAATCATTCGCTTGGTCAGAATGAACCACTTCATCAGAGCGAACTTCTTGCCGCCGTACTCTGCCATCAGACCCTCGTATATCTCCTGCTCGGCTTCAGCCAGATCGAACGGGACTATGCATGTTTCTACCACAAGTACTGTCACCACTGCAAGGACTGCCATGTAGAGAGCTGGATGGGCCAGATTACCTCCTGGAAATATGCTGTCTATGATATGCGGAAGCATTGTGCTCCCTGCGATAAGTGAGATGACGGAGAAAGACAGTATAGCCGTTGGCTCGATCATCAGTGACATGAAATTCTCTCTTTCAGCACCGATTACTGAATACGGGTTTGCAGTATTGAATGCTCCTATTGAGGCAACAAATCGTGCTATTGCAAGTATGTAGAAGATGACAATTATGTCTGCCACTCCCAGAGGCCTGGCTATAAATGTGGGAATCAGTGATGCCACCAGCACAGCCACGGCAAAGAGGATAACTGGCACAGCCTGGTACAGCTGATGGAATGGTGTGTCTGGAACTGTCTCGCTTTGTTTTGAAAGCAGTTTGAATAGATCCCTGTACGTCTGTGTAATCGGAGAACCTCTTCTGGACTGGAACCTTGAAACGAGTGTACTGATGATACCATCAATCAGTGGTGCCAGCAGTACTATTAGTGCCGAGTTAATTACCATTACCGCTATATCGATTAACTGCACCGTCATGGCCAATCACACCTTCACGGCTATAAAGATCATCGCAAGCAGAGTTGCGAAGATGTAGAGCAGATACACATACAAGTATCCAGACTGCAGGTATTTCGCAATCTGTACGAGTCTTGATGAGAAGTAGTAGAGCGGAATGTACACCAGTCTCTCAACAAGCTCGCCACTTTTAGCAATTGGACTTTTGATTTCCCCGGGTCTGTCTAATGCAGTCTCGATTTCATCGTCGTACTCAAGAGATGCAGCTACAATGTCCGGTATGTCATAACTGTATCTCTTTACCTTCACCGGAGCATAGAGCGACGAAAAGACCTTCTTCAGGGGCATTGTGTAGAGTGTCGGTACGGGTACCATTGTACTGTCGTATTTAACACCGCTTACGAATGGCTCAGTGACTTTAGTGCTCTTGATTTGCCCATGTACCAACGCAGCAAAGAGTGCTGCCAGTATCAAACCGGCGGCAATTATTGGTGCTGAAAATGTCGTGGGTATTCTCCAGCCGTGAATTTCAACACTGATCCATGAGACATCGAAGAGATCGCTGCTGCCGTACATCGTTGCTGCAGTTGAAAGAACTTTAACTGCCAATGGCATTGCAACACCGAGTGCTATACACAGAGCAACTGGAATTACATACGAGTATCTCATCAATACAGGTTCTGGTTTTGCGTGTTCTGCATGCCTGCTTCTGGGAGCATTGAGGAAGACTGTCCCGAATACCTTTGTGAAACAATATACTGCGAGTACACCAGCCGCCGACAATGCTACGACTGCGAGAATGGCCACTCCAGATACTATGCTGTTGGCTTTGTATGCTAGCAGGAGCAGAGAGTGGTACACAAGCCACTCACTTGCAAAGCCATTGAGTGGTGGTATCGCCGAGATAGCCATTGAACCAAGCAGGAATGCCAGTGTGGTGGATTTCATGACCTTGGCCAGACCACCGAGTTCGTCGATATCGAGCGTGTGTGTCTGGTGAAGTACTGCTCCGCTTGTAAGAAACAGCAGTGATTTGAAGATCGCGTGATTCAGTATGTGGAACAGTGAAGCCGTAATAGCCAGCATAACTAGGCCTTCATTGTTTATGGCTCTAGCAACCATAGCAACTGCTATGCCCAGGAAAATTATTCCTATATTCTCGATTGTGTGGTAGGCCAAGAGTCTCTTCAGATTGTGCTGCATTACTGCAAGAGCTACGCCATAGAATGTCGTGATTGCAGCGATTATAAGCATTACAGCTCCCAAGTAGAGTCCTATCGTGGAGTTACTTACGAAATCCATTGTGAACAGAATCATACCGTACACAGCAACCTTAACCATGACACCGGACATGAGAGCTGAGACATGGCTGGGAGCAACAGGGTGTGCCTGTGGAAGCCAGACATGGAATGGTACGACACCGGCCTTTGAACCGAAGCCCAGAAGTGCGAGCAGGAGCACCAATACAGCTGTGTTGGTAGGGAGAGATACATTGCTGAATGTGTCAAAGCTAAGAGATCCCGTACTCTTGTAAATCAGGAGGAATGCAGCCAGTATTGCCAGCCCACCAATGTGTGTGAATGTAAAGTAAATAGACCCAGCGTTTTTAACTTCTGGTTTTTCGTGCTCGAAAACAACAAGGAAATAAGATGAAACAGACATTAGCTCCCAGAATACCATGAACCAGAATGCGTCGTTAGAGAGAACAACCAGAGTCATAGACGCTATAAACAGAGCGTACAGTGATGCCAAAACCCCAACATTCTTTTTTCCGTAGTACTCGTCGATATACGAAATGGCGAATATTGACGAGTAAAGTGACACTAGCGAGATTACAATAACCATGACCGAAGAGAGCGGGTCAATTCTAAACGATAGATTCGCACCCAGTTCAGATAGTACTGGAAGGCTATACAGCCCGGGAGTGGTACCCTTAATACCCGTTGTGAGCAAATATACTCCACCGACAAGAGATAACAGTGCACCGAAAGACGTCAGAAGGTGAGATGTCACTCCACACAGTTTGGGATTTCTGCTGGTTGCCAGTGCTGTGAGTATTGCTACGGCGTAAGATAGCAATCCGGTCAGTATCAGCAAAACTCCCGGATTCGATAGTGTAACAAAAGCCATGCATCTCCACCTCTTGTTTTATCAAAAAGAAATAATTAAGAAAAGGTCATATTAGCGCGGGTGGGTTTCTAACTTCCGAGCTTTTCTCAGCCGATGATGCAGTCTGATACACTGTTTTCAGTTTTCTTTCCTCTGCTATTTCACTGATGTCTGCAAATCGTAATGCTCCGGTGGGGCAGGTTGTGGCACATGCAGGTGGAAGGTTATCCTTTCTCCTGTAGTAGCACAGATCACACTTTGTTACGACTTTTCTTGCAGCGTCGAACTCAGGAATGCCGAATGGACATACCGAGGCGCAGAGTCTGCAACCGATACATAGCAGCGGATCAATGTAAACTCCACCCTCAGCGTCATATCTGCATGCATTGACAGGGCACACCGTTACACATGGTGCTTTGGCGCAGTGGCGGCAGTTGAATGGAATAAACAGCTTGAAATCGCTCAGATCGTAAACCTTTATGTGGCATGTACCATCGTGTTCTCTCTCACATGCAACTTCACAGGCCTTACAGCCAATACAGAGTCTGGAGTCGATTACAATAACCTTTGTCATTAGTGTGTCACCTCCTTACCAAGTGGGACGATCTTTACTGCACAAACCTTGGTCTCAGGAATCTTGGCCTCAGGATCGAGAGCGTCGTTTGTCAATACATTTGCACCGAAGTGCCAGGCAACACTAACTGTGTCTTCCCTGATGAGCGGCGTTACATTGGCCACTGCAACGTACTCGCCACGCCTTGTCACGAGCTTTACTTTGTCTCCCGTCTTGATCCCCAGATTCTCAGCTACACTGGGATGTATCCATGCCTCAGCTTCTGGCCATCTCTTCTCCAGAGACTGGCTGCGTCCGGTCATTGTAGCTGTGTGATACATGCCAACATACCTGACTGTTGTGAGCAGGTACGGATACTCGTTGTCGGGCTCTTCCGCTGGTGGTGTGTGTTCTGCAGGAATTACCTGGAACTTGCCGTTTGGTGTTCTGAACCTATCAACATGGAGAATTCTAGTACCTGGACTGTCCGGGCTAGGACATGGCCAGTAAATACCTACACCCGGTTTCTTCAATCTCTCAGGAGTGATGCCAGCATACTGTGGAACGACTTTGTTAATTTCTCTCAATACATCGTCGGGTGATCTGTACGGGAAGTATCTTTCAAGTTCAAGCTCCTTTGCCAGTTTTACTATAATTTCGAGGTCTGAAATGGCCTGTCCAGGAGGTTCCAGTGCCTTGAAGCTCCACTGCACCTTTCTTTCAAGATTCGTGAATGATCCCTCTTTCTCTGCCCATGCTGCTGCAGGCAGTATTATGTCAGCATACTCGGCAGTTTCAGTCATTAGTATATCCTGAACAACAAGGAAGTCCAAATTCTGCAGAGCTTTCTTGACGTGATTTGCGTTGGCATCACTTATAACCGGGTTCTCACCCACAATGTAAAGTGCTTTGAGTTTACCGTGTTCTGCAGCGTAGCTCATCTCTATAACAGTATGTCCGGGTTCTTCAGGCAGACCAGGTACTCCCCAAGTATCGGCAATTCTCTTTCTACCATCATCATCTGTAACCTTCACATAACCGGGCAGGAAGGTGGCCAGTGCACCCATGTCACAGGCGCCCTGCACGTTGTTCTGCCCTCTTGTACCGCCCACACAGCAATCTGGCTTACCATACCACCCTCTGAGAGCAGCAATTGTCGCAAGAGTGTATACAATTCTTGTTCCCTTGGTCTGCTGGGTTATACCCATACACCAGAGTATGGATCCCTTGTCTGCATTTCCGATGATTCTGGCTGCTTCAACAATCTTTGCCGCTGGAACACCCGCTACCTCTTCAGCATACTCTGGTGTGTACTTCTCAACTACTTCGACAAGCTTGTCGTATCCATCAACACGCTCAGCTACAAACTCCTTGTCAACCAGATTCTCTTTTATCAGGACGTGCATTATTGCGTTGGCAAGAGCTACGTCACCACCTGGTTTAACCGGAAGCCACAAGTCAGCCTTTCTGGCTGTTTCCGAGTATCTTGGGTCTACAACGATTATCCTCGCACCTTTTAACTTGGCTTTGAGTATGTACCTACCCATTAGAACAGGATGTGTGGCCGCAGGATTGTATCCCCAGATGACAACCACATCTGATCCGGTTATGTCTTCCATCGTGGCCGTCAAAGCACCGGCTCCAGTAATATTGGCCATACCGACGAGTGTTGGTGCATGACACAGCCTTGCACAGTGGTCTATGTTGTTTGTGCCAAGTACACGAGCAAGTTTCTGTACGACATACACCTCCTCATTGAATGTTCTGGCGCTTGCGAGAAAACCAAGTGCATCCGGTCCATCACGTCTGACAATTTCTCGAAGGTTTGTGGCTATAGTTTTAAGAGCCTCACTCCACGAAATGGGTTTGAATCCGCTCTCTGTCCTTTTTAGAGGTGTGGTTAGCCTGTCTTTACTGCGTATCCAGCTCAGGTCGTTTGGTTTGGGGCACAGAGCACCTTTGTTAACAGGGTGGTCTGTCCAGTATTCCACACCAGCGTAATTTCCTTCAACACTCTTGATGTACAGTCCACATCCGGCACCACAGTAAGGGCAGATTACTGGTGTAAGTTTCACTTTATTGTCGCATGCTCCCAAGTAAACCACCTCATTCGCGTTTAATTTATTTAGGACGTTGATACTATTTGACCGTCATAATAAATATAAGAATGCCGATTAAAAATACACTTATTATCGAACATCTTAAAGAGCTTACAACCGAACAACGAGTTCAGAAGGATTTATAAGCAAACAGGAGGCACGGTAAATGAATCCATAAATATAAGAAAATATATAATTTCCAGAGATCAAACGGGGTGTTCACCGGTGGTAAAAGATGTGCTGCTATCGTGCCCGGGTATGTGGGAGCAAAAAATGTCTAATGGTTGCTCAAGCCTAGACGACACCAGTTTCTACCCGGGCCTAACAGCGGTAAAAAAATTTATTGCAGAAAACCCAACAGAATACGCCTAAATGTACCATGTATATCTGGTTCATTGTGCATCCCTATTCTGTCCTGTCTGGCTCGTAAGTTCTCATCAAATATCGTCGTTATAATGCCCCTAAAGTCCCTAGAAAACTGCAACTCAGTATATGAGTTCATATCCGAACTAGCCTCCAAGTGTTTCAGGATTGTATTCACCATAAACTCCGGTGAGGAACTATACCTAATACGAAAGTACAATGATGATCTAACCAAATGGCAAGGAGTGATAAGATTCGCCATGGATGTAGATAACATGGCAGACTACGATATTGAAATTGCTCTGATTTTGTTTAACAGTCTTGATATCAAGGGTGTTGCCATGCTTAGCGATAGCTATGAATCTTTTGTAAGGACAACCAATCTCATAAAGAGTATGGGGCTGGATTTATTCTGTACCCACAGCAGATGGCTTGTTTACAACGTATACAGAATCCGTGATCGAAATGGTAGTACTGATCTTGTCGTACTTGAGAGAGATGATGATGCAAAAGTTCCAGTAATAAGCGTAGACGGTGGCTATGGTTATGCTGAATCCCTGAAACTGTTCGTAAAAGAGGGTGAGTCAACATATTACGAAGATATACTGGACTTTCTTTACCAATGCCTGAGAGATATCAAGACTGACTGGTTTGAATCTCTTTTCAATGATGCCAAACTGAAAATAAGCCTTGTACTGGGTGATATTGAGGTAACAGAAGAACACATATCCATATTAAAGGCAATTGAAGAAACCGGTTCTCTTAAAGAAGCTTGTAGTAAGCTGAATATTACGTATCCAACTTTAAAGTTAAAGCTTGCCGATCTTGAAACCAGTCTCGGGTTAAAACTTGTTAAAACGCAACGTGGAGGTATCCTCCGCGGATATTCTCTTTTAACAGAAGAGGGAAAGAAAATGATAGACACATATGATACTCTGGCAAAGAACGCTTCCAAATTGCTTGTCTCTAGTTTACGAGAAAAGCAGGACAAGAAGGTTGAATTTGTATTTCCGTAATCAAGACATCTTTTCTGGGCGTGTTTTCACTTTCGCACCACTCACAAAGAACTTTTCTGAGTTGCACATTGCAACTAACATGTATGAGGTCGAGCTGCTACCATCCATAAAGCCAATCCACTCGGGAGTCCTTACGGCAATAACCTCTCCTACAGATTTTGATGTTGAAAGAGCAATACTGGATTATCTAAACACCTATCGAGATGGACTCCTTTATGTATGTGGCAATTATTCCCTTATCATCTCTCGAATAAATAGATTAAAGCATCAGTTCGATGTGAGAAGAGCATTTACAGCCTACCAGCTCCTTCAAATCCTCGAAGAGGCTGAACACAGAATGGTTTTCATCGAGCATGATACTACGCTCTCTGAAGAAGGTATGCACGAGGGTTTAATGGAGGCGCTGTTCCTGGCAATGAAAGATGTTGCAAGAAGGGGTTCGATTGTTGTGTTTTACTCTGCCAGGGTTGACCTATTCACAGAATACGTTGCAAAAAACGCTGACAGATATATCCAGATCAAAGAGACGAAAGAGGGATGCATAATAAGAGATTCTTCAACCTACCCGACTGTATACTATTACCGGACTGTTTACAAACCCCTGCCATCGTGGCAAACCACACTTCTCGTGTTCGGGTGATTGCATGGGGAGAACAGTGCCAAGCATAAGAATGGAGGTCAAAAAAATTGCCGAAAGATGGGTTGCTGTAAAGAAAGCACTTAAAAAAGAGGATCGACTTTTTGCAGACAAGCTTGCAGAGATGGCTAAGAAACACTCCAGCGAAACATTCTATCTTTTCGATGACCCGCTAGAGGCTGCAATTTTTTCGGTACTCCTGGAAATGCAGAAAGAAATTGAGGAACTAAAAGGGGAGAGGAATGTGGGTTCTGGACTGTCACATTGGCAAAATGGTGGAGCTGTGGGTAAAGAAGGAGAAAAAAGTGAAAAAGCTGGAGACTGACTACACGCCATTCTTCTATCTGTATCTTCCAGATCCACACGCCTATGCTGAAATGCTTGAGGATCTTGAAAACAGATTCAAAGTTGAGGAGTGTACGTTTCCCACAATTTATGGCGAACTTGAAGGATACAGAATATACTGCAGGGCTGAAGAGATAAGAAAACTTGCTGAATTGATTGAGCTACAGACCAAATACGCTGCCAAGCTTTATAATGTTGATATCAGACTGGAACAGCGTTATTTTGCGGAAAATGGTATGTTTCCTGCCGGATACATCGAAGAAGACTGTAAAAACAGATTCGATCCAGATTTTTCATATCCACATCTTGAAGTTGCAGATGTTTTCGTCAAAGGTGAGAAGAACTATCCAGCCTTGAAAAACAGAATAGTGAAAATCAGGGTGAATGAAACTGTTATAAAAGGAGCAGAAAGAGAAATACTGGAAGAATTCTCCCGTCAAATTGAACTGCTTGATCCGGATGTAATTCTTTTTCCCCATGCCGACTACTGGATGGAGCTAATTGTGAAAAAATCCAGAAAGTATGGCGTAGAACTTTCAATAAGCAGGAATGGAAGGTTCAGGAAGCTTGCATCGAAATCATACTGGAGCTATGGGCGGGTAGCATACAGACCATCTGCGTATATCCCTATGGGGAGGATTCTGATTGATACTGCTAGTAGCTTCACCTACCGCGAGGGTGGTGTTGAAGGGATTCTGCTCGCTTCTCGCCTGGCAGGTATATCTCCAAACTATGCAGCCCGCTTTACTCCGGGAACTCTAATTTCATCCTACGAGGTTTACGAGGCGTTAAGAAAGGGTATCGCTGTCCCGTTCCGCAAGAGTGATGCTGAGGACGTGAAGAAATTCAATGAGCTGAAAAGAGTGGACAGGGGTGGCATGATATTTCAGCCAAAACCAGGGATTTACGAGAATGTCTTCCAGCTCGACTTTACATCAATGTATCCATCGATTATCGTAAAATACAATCTGTCCCCGGAATCTCTCAACAACAGCAGAAGAGGGTTTCTTGTCGAGGTGCTTGAGCCTCTGCTTGCTTTAAGACTCGAAACAAAGAGGAAGAAAAAAGCAAACACGAAATACGCAAAACTCGACTCCATACTGAAGTGGATGCTTGTCACCTGCTTTGGATATACGGGCTACCGCAACGCCAAATTTGGAAGAATTGAAGTCCACGAAGCTATAACGTCAATAGGAAGGGAAATTCTGCTTAAGGCAAAGGAGATCGCTGAAAACATGGGTTTCGAAGTACTACACGGAATAGTGGATTCGCTGTGGCTCAGAGGTGATAATGACATATCGGAGCTTAGGAGGAGAGTGGAAAGTCATTGCGGATTGCACACCGATATTGAACACTACAACTGGATTGTTTTTCTGCCGATGTCAGATGGTTTCGGAGCATACAACCGCTACTATGGGAGGTTGAAGGGTGGAGAGATGAAATTGAGAGGTGTCGCTTCGAGAAGATGCGATACACCCGAATACATCAGGAAAATGCAGATGGAAATGTTCAGTGAGCTATCGAATGCAGAAGACCTGGAGGAGGTCAGAGGGATGAAAGATAAGCTCTTAAGGATATACCACAGCTACAGAGATAAGCTGAAAGAAGGTATTGATGCTCAGCAGCTTGTAATCTGGAAAAGAATTGGGAGGTTGAAGTACTCTAAAAGATGTGCTGAAGATTCAGCTGTTAAAGCCTACAGGAAATTTGGTGTTCATGTTGTGCCGGGGATGGAAATTGGCTTTGTGGTGAAAGATGCAAAAAGATGGGTTGTAGATCCTCCATGGAACACATCCGAGTACGATGTGAACTATTACCTCAAACTTCTCGATAAGGCATGGAATGAAATAGCCTTTGTATTTCGTACTTCTGGATAATTTTATCTGCAGTATTCTATTTCCAAATGGTTTTTGGATTCCAGCACCCTTTACCGCGGATCTGATCCAAGAGACATATCTACACACTTGATCCGTCTCCAGAACATCAGTGCAGTTAAGACACTAACAGAAGAGATAAAAACTACCTGGGTCGATGTGCTCCCAGTCAAATTCAGTACGCTTTCCCCAAAATGAATCTTAGAGTGGGTGATGAAACGCTAACTATTACTGCAAGATTTTGATGATTACCTCCCTTCAAAGATATCTACTGTAAACTAGATGGGTGTTTCTCTGTTCAGCTTGGATTCATCATAAAACAAAACAGGTTCGGTGTTAAAAGTAGAAGCTTATGCCTCTCTTTAAGTTCTGATATAACATTTACACGCTCGATCACAATTCCTGATGAGAGGGAGTTAAAACGGACCAATTATAACAGTAATGTTGCTTTTAACACATTTTTACTACTAAATCTTGTTTTTCTCTCCGACTGTCTCAATTTTTAACCCTATGGATACTCCCAGATACTTGCAGACAAAACTATTATTATCTAAAAAACCATCAAACAAATGTCAGCCTCATCGAGAACCTTCATCGCTTGACCTTGCAGTAGAATAAACTTTGTGTCTTTCTGCCCCATCAACAGGCAATATAAGCATCAGCATCACGATTGCTGTGAAGCAAATTCTTTTCATTGTCTATAAAAGTATAGCAAAGAGTATTTAAATTTAGCTAGTTAAAAATTAAATTATGAAAATCAAATACATTGTAGGTGTCATACTAATGCTGATTGGAGCGTTTATGTCATTAAAAGGCGCTACTGATTCAAATCAAAACCTAGTCAACCTCGGTATAGGAGGGATTTTCCTTGGTACAATTGTTCTGACATTTTCTACAACCGAGTACGTGAAGTATGATGCTGTTAAAGCCATGATTTCACCCTACATCAAAGATACTTCAAAACTTATCAAAAATTTAGAGCTTAAAAACAAGGCTGTTATTATACCGCCGTACGAAAATATGGAGAACGGCGGAGTATTCATACCACTGCATGCGGATTTTAACCTTGATCTTGCTAGACTCGACAACAGCATGTTGTTTGCCACATACGTTGGCGGAGAGAACGAAATGGGTGTGATACTATCTGCAGGATGCGAACTTCTCGGGATGTATGAAAATTATGCGGAAATGGATTTCAGCGGCACGGATATTAAAGTTGTAGAAAGTGTTGTGTCATCGGTGCTCAGAACATTGAATCTTGCAAATTCTGTTGAAATTTCTGAAAAAGATGAAGAACTGAGAATATATGTGGAAGGACTAAAATTTGCCAATATATGTAATACAGCAATGGAAGGACGTGTATGTGAGTGTGCACCATGTCCACTCTGTAGCTCTATATTAATCTCCCTTGCAAAAAGCAGTGGGGAGCTTGTTGCCGTTCAAGGTTTTAACTTGGAAGATACTAGAGTGGAGATTATTTCCCGTAAAATCGGAGGGATTGAAAAGTGGATGTAGATGATGCTATAATCCTTGTTATTGCCATATGGGTGGTAATTTCGTCACTGGTCGCAAAAAGCATTGATATATACATAACACTCATCCTGATTGGTTTGCTTGTAGCTTCTGAGATTGGATGGCTGTTCATAAAGCCCGAGATCAGGCAAACTCTAAGGCTCCAGACTTATTTCCTGCTGTTTGTATTTGTAATTATAGTTGCCAGAAAAATTATGAATATCTTGATGTAAACAGTAAACAAAAGTTTTTCAAGTATGTTGGAAGGAGTACTGCATGAACATTAGGAGATTAGGTCTTATATGGGATCTACTTGCTGTTGTGTCGTTGTCAGTTCTCCTTATCCTCGTAATCCACTTCTTGCCGGGAAATCCGCTCAGGAAAGTAATTGGTTTGCTTTTCATTTTGTTTTTCCCGGGCTATTCTCTGATATCCTCATTATTCCCAAAGAATAGTGATCTAGGTGGAGTTGAGAGAGTAGCTCTATCCTTTGGAATGAGCATAGCCATATCGCCGCTTTTTGGTCTGGCTCTGAATTATACACCCTTTGGTATAAGGCTAACACCTGTACTTTTAAGTCTATCCGGCTTCAATATTATCTTCGCATTACTGGCAATTTACAGGAGATTTAAGGTGAGAAATCCGTTTGCCCCACTAATAGACTTGAATCAGTTGAAGCAGGCATTGGGATGGGAAAAAACGAGTAAGCTTGATAGAACCTTAAGTGTAATTCTGGTAATTTCAATCATTGCATCTATTGTTGCTTTGGGGTATGTTATCGTCACAACCAAGCCAGGGGAAAAGTTTACCGAATTCTATATTCTGGGCCCCAGTGGCAAAGCTGCAGACTATCCAACGAATCTGAGAGTCGGACAGAATGCAACTATTATAATAGGCATTATAAATCACGAGTACAGAACGGTAAACTACACTGTGGAGATCTGGCTTGTAAATGCAACTTACGAGAATAGTGAAACTACAATACATCAAATGTACTTTCTTGATAGGTTCAGCGTTACTCTAAATCATACGGATTTGAATACGGGAAATAAGTGGATGCCGCGGTGGGAAATGCCGTACACTTTTTCCATTGAAAAGCCGGGGATGTACAAGTTGTGGTTCTTGCTGTTTAAAGACGATTTTCCACCCTTACCATCTGAACCAATGAAAGACTATACAGGAACTGACGCTGAGAAGAGAATTCTGGATGCTGTGGAGGGTAACATACAGAGTTTGAATTTGAATATTGCTGTTGGAGATTTGAATGAAAATGAGTAGAAATTTTACAATATACTCGAAAGAAAGATAAACTCTGAATTACTAACCTAGTGTATCATGAAACTTCTAGTTACCGGTGCTTCTGGACAAATCGGTTCGTACGTTCTAGAAAAACTTATAGACAAATACGAAGCTATTGGAGTTGATTTAAAATCCTGTCAAATCAAGGATTTGAAAGATTTAGTCATTCAGGACGATTTGAGAGATTATAAGTTTGTGCAAAAAATTGTCAAAGATGAGGACGTTGTTATTCATTTAGCAGCTCAAGTTTCCGTTGAAAATAGCTGGAATAATCCAGTTTACGATGCTGGAAACAACATAATCACTACGATTAACCTTCTAAAAGCTTGCTCAAATGCTGGTAGTGGTCTTATCTATATCTCGTCCGCGGCAGTCTATGGAGATCCCAAATACATCCCAATTGACGAAGAACATCCGAAGACTCCTTTGTCACCCTATGGTGTTAGCAAGCTTACTGGAGAATACTACTGCAGGGTTTTCTCAGATAAGGTTCATACTGTTATAATTAGACCATTCAATGTTTTTTCGGCAAGAATGAACCCAAACGATCTTTATTCTGGTGTTATAGCCAAGTTTATCTCAAGAGTCAAGAATAAGTTGTCTCCCGTGGTTTATGGAGATGGTAAGCAGACTAGAGATTTTGTTCATGTTAACGATATCATAGATTTTATAGATATAGCTTTAAAGAAGGGAGAAAACGGTGAGGCCTACAACGTTGGAACAGGGAAGGAAACTTCTGTTTTAGAATTAGCCGAGACTGTAATGAATATTGCCGGAGTGGATGGAAGACCGATATTTGATGAACCCCATAAAGGAGACATAAGGAGATCGTGTGCAAATATATCTAAGGCTAAAAAATTTGGATTTACGCCAAAAACGGATTTAAGAAAGAATTTAGAGGAAATTTTTAACGAGTGGTAGGATGAAATTGATTTACAACATTAATTAAAAGAGGGGATGCTGTTTCCTTTTAGCCGGAATGGTGCAAACTCAGGTTAATACAGTACACTCAATATTGGTT
>CAZZAF010000030.1:0-25623 GCA_964652135.1 uncultured archaeon | reverse complement strand
GTGGATTGGCGAATTCAAACCTCACGAAATAAATGTAATCCCGCTCATGGAAGATATGCCCTACATTCTAAACTGTGATGAAATTGTAAAGAGCTACATAACTGATAAATGGCTGGAATATCAACGAGTATTCTTGGCTAAATCTGATCTTGCTTTAAACTATGGCATGCTTGCCTCAGCTCTGGCTTTGAAGATAGCATTGCTGAAACTCGAAGAACTGGAAGAACAGAATTCGATCGATATCTACCCCATAGTGGGATTCGGCTCTGCGCCTTTTAGAGGAAATCTGAGGCCGGATACGGCAGAGAGAATTGTAGATGAATGGGGGAGTGTACAGACATTTACAATCCAATCTGCATTCAAGTACGATTATCCAGAAAAGGACGTTGAGGAAGCAATCGATATCATAAACAGTACAAAGCGTAAGAAATGTGAAGATATCGACGAAAACACGGCGGTTGAGATAATAAAGAAGAGCTCGGAAGAATACAGGAAGAACATTCTTGCTCTGGCAAACTTGATAAACAAAATTTCGTCGTTTGTTCCGAAGAGGAGAGAAAGAAAATTACATATAGGTTTATTTGGATATTCAAGGGAGCTGAACAGTACCGCATTGCCAAGAGCCATTCCATTCTGTTGTGCTCTTTATTCGATTGGCCTGCCACCAGAAATACTTGGACTCAATGCTTTGAGTGAGAAAGAGCTAGAATTCGTATTTGAGACCTTTACGAACTTTGAAAAGGATTTGAAAGACTCGTTAAGATATTTCAATCCGAGGGTTGTCGATTTGCTCCCGAAAGAAGTATCGTTGAGGCTAGATATTGTTGATTTTGAGGTGGATGAAGAACACAAGATGGTAACGGATGAAATAATCGATATGCTTAGGAAAGGTAATCTTGACATTCTACAGGAGAAAATCGTTCAGGCTGCATACATAAGGAGGTTTCTGGGCTGATTTGAGATCAAGACCCGTACACGTTTGTAGCGTTTACGCCCAGTCATCCGTAAACTGCGTATTCTTTTTATAACGTTAGTCTGATTGGATTTAAGGGATCTGGAGAATCTCTATTGGCAAAAAGTATTTAAGTAGAATTGAATACGACCAAATTCAGCGAGGTGTGAAGATCATGCTCTGGCAGGGAAGAAGCAGAAGATCCTATACGGGAAAACTGCTCAGACCATTCAGGAAAAAGAGAAAGTATGAGATGGGTAGAGATCAGGTTGAGACGCTCATCGGTGAGAGAAAAATAAAGAAGGTTAGAGTTAGAGGAGGAAACTACAAGATCAAGCTGTTCAGGGATAAATACGCTAACGTCTACATTCCATCAGAGAACAAGGTTGTTAGGGCAGAGATAAAGACAGTTGTTGAGAACGCGGCACATGTTCACTATGCAAGAAGAAACGTGATAACAAAAGGTGCAATAATCGAGACATCTGTTGGTAAAGCCAGAGTAACAAACAGACCAAGCCAGGAAGGAATTATCAATGCAGTTCTGATTGAAGAGTAATTTTAACAGCTTTTTAATATTCTTCCATTTGCACTATCTTTGGTTTTTAAAGAGTAGGGTAATAGATATTGGGTTTAGTCTCTAATCTTTTCACATCTGATCGTTTTGGAAATATTTTTGATTTAGGACATTCTTACATGGGGAAAGGAGGTGTATGGGATTAGATACAGATACTATGCTACTCTTCCCCCTGGGCTAGAAGAGATTGCAGCGAGCGAGATTGAGATGCTAGGAGGGAAAGTTTCGGAGATACGAGGGGGGAGAGGAAGAGTCTTTTTTGAAGGGACGATTGATCTAATTCCAATATTGAACTATCTGTCGAGAACGCTTGAGCGAGTCATGATTCTTCTGACAGTTGAGAAGTTCGAGAAACTTGATGATATTTATCGTATCGTGCGCAGGATGGATTTTACGCCATGGATAAGGGCTGAGCAGTCTTTTGCTATAAGGCCATTGCGAGTTGGGCAGCACGATTTTACTTCCATAGATGTTGGGAGGGTTGCAGGACAGGCGGTTATCGATAGCTACATGGAGGCAAAGAATGTCAGACTGAGGGTGAATCTGGATGAACCTGACGTAATAATCAGAGTGGATGTGATTTTTGACGAGGTAATGGTTGGTGTTGATACTACAGGGGATGATGGTCTGCATAAAAGGGGATACAGGGTTTACAACCATCCAGCGCCCCTCAATCCTGCTATCGCCGCAAGTTTGGTGAAATTATCTGGTTGGAAAGGCGATGAATCTCTGCTCGACCCAATGTGTGGCAGCGGAACAATTCTCATTGAAGCAGCGATGACGGCACGAAACATCCCACCAGGAAAGAACAGGGATTTTGCTTTTGTGAACGTATTTGGTGAGGAAATACTTGAAGAAGTCAGGAATAGTGTTGTGGAGAACAAAACTATGGTTAAGCTCTACGGTGTGGAGAAATTTAGAAAGCATATTGAGGGAGCTATTAAAAATGCAGAAAGTGTTAACGTGGCTGATACAATAACTTTCATGGAGGGAGATGCTACAAAGCTTGAGGAACTCTTCAGAGATCCGCTTGATGTTGTGATAACAAATCCACCCTACGGTCTGAGAATTGGGCGCAAGGGAATAATCGAAGAACTCTACAATGGATTCCTCAAATCTTTGAGGAATATAACCCATGACAAATCGAGAATTGTGATTATAACTACAGAAGATAAAATTATGAGAGATGCCGTATTGAGCAATGACTATGAGATAGTTAAAGAGCTGAATGTAAAGTACGGAGGGCTGGACACAGTTGTTTTCCTTCTGAAGAAAACATGACTTCCCATAGCCAAGAACTAAAGAAATTAAAGCAAAAATAAAAACAAAAAATCAGGTAACAATTTCACCAAGCCTTCCATCGCTAAGGGCCTTCTTAATTTCCATCATTGTTAGATCAAGCGGATCCTCGATTTTCACACCGTGCTTCAGGCTTAGGTTTCTCATCTCTGGTGAGGTTGGGCCTATTGCGGGATCACCTGGCACACGCATGGATACGTCGAAAACAACGAATTCAAGCTTTGTATCGTCTTCTGGAGAATAAGCAATTGCCCCCTGTAAGCCAAAGAGCCCTATTATGCCTGGCGGGTACTCCTTCTCACAAGTCCTTATGAACTTCTCGGCAGCGTCATAGACCAAATCCTGCTTACTCTCTCGCATTGTCACACCAAAATGGCCAATTTCCTCATTCTTGACAGGCACATTTATCTTGAGCTGATCTCTGGCTGGCAAGTTCAGGAACCCCTGCAGATTGACCTGTCTTCTGTCAGAGAAACCAACAAAATCGAAATCACCAAACACATCTTTGAGCGCATAGTTGTGGAAGTTTGCGTTGAAACGAGCTCCCAGCACGTACTCCTCAATTCTGGCCTTTGCCAATCCCTCTTCGTTTATAACACCGGCTTTAAGCAGTTCTTCAGCCTGCCTGTAGTAGTCTTCCGGTGATGAGGCGTAGAAAAATGCCCTTTCAAGCGGATTCTTTGCCTGCTGAACCTTTACAATTACAAGCCTGTCAATTTCTTCTGGTGAGGAGAACTCCTTTGGAACTCTAACTCCAGCCTTCTCCAGCAAGTAGTACTGCCCCTTCTCATAGTTTCTTTCTTCAGCTCTCAGCAAAAAGCGGTTGCCGTAAATTGGCACTTCAAACTCATTTTCAATACCATCGTAGCCAACGTAAACTGCAAAGCTTCTGTTCGGGATAAATATCGTGTTCAGCTCTAAAAGGCGATCCTGCACTTCTTTGTTCAGTATGTCCTTGAACGAGTCGAGGACTATTATTTCGTCGTACAGATGGCGGTTATACTTTGTGTAGAGCTTATCTCTCCCCTTCTGCACAACAATCGCTGTCTTAAACCCCCAGGCTTTTGCGGACATTCCCACTTCCTTTGCTGAATGCGAGCCGAAGATTCCGATTGTTACATCTTCGTAACTCTCCGCTATCTTTACAGCCTTTTTTGAGAGTTCATTCATAATATTCAGCCTCCAAGGGACTCAGGTAAGATATGCTAGATAATTTTTGTGCATTCCGTGTTTTTGGAAATGATGTATTGTCCTACGGCAGCAACAGTTAAACATCCATTGGGGCAACTAGCCTTTTGTGTGGGAAGAATACAGAAGAAGAAAGCTTGACGGCTATAGGAAAGCAAAAAACGAGATAGATGAAGATATCCTGCCCTTACTCGAGTTGATAAACAGTATGGATGAATATGTAACTCTCTCAAGCTGCTCCGGGAGAATTGCAGTTATGGATATGCCTGATTTTGGAAATAAACTTGAAAGTGTATTTATTGGTAAATGGCACCATCCCGTATCATTCGAGGAGGTTCTGGATGCTGCTAAAAAGGGGAAAAGGACTACGTGGCTCATCATGTTTCCTCCGATAATTCATATTGCGTGTAGAGATTTGAAAGCTGCTGAAAAGCTCATGAGAACAGCAAATGAAGCCGGATTCAGGAGATGTGGCATAATATCGCTCAGGAACAATGTTGTTGAGATTGCTTCACTTGAAAGGGTGGAGGTTCCCATTGCCATTCGCGGCAATCTCGTTCTGGATGAGAACGCATTGAGAACGATTGTGGATATTGCAAACAAAAAGCTTGAGAGAAGTAAAAACAAGCTTAAAAGATTGGAAGAGGCTTTAAAGGTGTGTAAAGGTTAGAGTACCTTTCTTATTGCTTCCAGGCTCGCTTCGACTTCAATTGGATTGCCACAGGCTCTTATAACCGCTTCGGGATCTTTAAGCAGATGTCCCGTTGTTATACACACGACAGTCTCATCCTTCTCGATTACTCCCTCGCTTGCAAGCTTCCTTAAACCAGCAATCGATGCTGCACTCGCTGGCTCAACCCCAATACCCTCTTTTGCAGCCAGATCCCTCTGAGCCTGGATTATCTCTTCGTCGCTGACCTGTGTGGCTGTCCCTCCAGAGTTGTAGATAGCTCTTAAAGCTTTTCTCGCATTGACAGGCTGGCCAATTCTTATTGCCGTTGCAACGGTTTCCGGTTTCAGAACGGGATCTATATCCTCCTTGCCCTGCTTGACTGCATTGAATATTGGATTTGCCCCCTCTGCCTGAACACCGGTCATTTTCGGAATGCGGTCGATCAAACCAAGCTCTTTCAGCTCGACAAAACCTTTGTAGATTGCGGAGATGTTGCCAGCGTTTCCAACGGGAAGAACTACTCTGTCCGGCACTCCTATTTCATCGACTATCTCATATGCTATCGTTTTTTGCCCTTCAAGCCTGAACGGGTTGACAGAGTTAAGCAGATAAAAGCCCTGTTCGTCGCTTATTTTTCTAACGAGAGCTAAAGCCTCGTCAAAATTACCTTTGATTCCAATTACCTTGGCTCCATGCATCAATGCCTGTGCAACCTTGCCCAGTGCAACCTTCCCGGCTGGAAGTAAAACGTAGGCTTTCAGTCTTGCCTTAGCAGCGTACATTGCCATCGAAGCAGAAGTGTTACCGGTGGATGCGCAGGCTACAGCACTCTTTTTGAGCTCTATGGCTTTTGTAACACCAACAGTCATCCCTCTATCCTTGAAGGAACCTGAAGGATTCATTCCTTCGTGTTTTACGTAAACTCTTGCAACTCCTGTTTCTTCTTCAAATTTCTCAACGCGGTAGAGAGGTGTTCCTCCCTCTCTCAGGCTTACCGGATCTATTTTCACAGGCAACAGGCTGCGATACTTCCAGACTGTGAGATTGTTACCATCCAGCTTAAAATCAACTTCAACAGAATCCAAATCGATTGCAACTTCAAGCAAACCGCCACATTCACATGTGTATATGTCTTCCCTTTCGTACTCTTTCCCACACTCTATGCATCTGAGAACGTAGTGCATGAAGGATGCGGGAAAAGGTAGTATTTAATATTAATTCTATTTTGCATGAAATTGGTGCTCATGAGTTTGTGTCAGCACAATCAGCTTTTAGTAGCTACGAGAAACACCCTGTTGAATACAAGCTCCACCCCCCCCGCAAGTATTCTGTAGGCGTTGGGAATGTTTTCCTCACCACCAAATCTGCCAATGAGGGTTTTCAGAATGTTTTCGTCCATGTTTTCAGGAGTATGAATCTTCATAAAATCAGTAGTATCAAAATAAGTAAATATTTTTAGTTTTTATAATTTTGATTTTGTTTCTAAAAATATTCTGCTCTTTTATCTTAACCTTCTTACTCTTAGATTGGGTAAATGATATAAAAATGGTTCAAATAAAAAACTAATTACTCTTTAGACTTCGGAGGCCAGTTCTCATCAAGCCAGCCCTTAATTCTTCCCGAATCTGTTGGGCCAACAAGCACTTTCCATCCCGTTTCATCTTCTATCGCACCCTGCAATCTTGCTGCAAGTCCCGGGATGACGAGGTAGCGGTGGTTTACCTTCTGCTCAATACCTGTTTTATCTATCAGCTCTTTTACTTTGCTTGCGGTGAACTGTCCTCCAGCCACACTGACTTCAACACCCAAACCACCAGTGTCGAGGACAAGCAGCCATCCCTTTATGTTTGCACTCGACAGATCACTCTCTACGGTGTAGTATGTTAGAGCGAAGTTTGTTGTAATAAAGACAGGTGAATCCGGTGTTGGATTGTTTATCTCTCTCAGTCCGGGTTCAACCTGCACCGGTGTTCTCGGGTCAGTGTATATGTTTGCTCTCAGTGTTACGGTGGGCATTACGGTGTATGGCTCGAGACTTCTGAAAATCATGATGTCTCCATACTTTACGATGAAAATACTTGCAATAACTGTCTCCCAGTATGCCTTTGTTATGTTATCGGCATCTTTAACAAGCCAGGCGGCGATTGGTGTGATCATGATCGGATATGCAATATCCTTGTCTCCACCCAGTATTGCGGTTCTGCGGAGTTGAATGACTCTTTCGAATGTCCCCTTCAATCCTTCTCCAATGGGTTCAGTTACAGGATCGAGGACAATATCCTTTACACCCTGCTGCTTAAATGTCGCAGCCAGACTCTTGAGCATGTCGAGATCTTTCTCCCTTATCACCACGGGAACGTTGAAGTCGAGAGCGAGTTTGAGAAAGTCTTTCCAGTTATCACGGGTTGCAGCATAGATAAGCGGGCGTTGCTCGGCAACTTCTTCGAGTGCGGCTTTCATACAATCTGGATTGAGGGAAATGAGAATCATCGGCTTGCCGTATCCGGCAACCTTCTTTACAACCTTTCTGAACTTATCTGGATCGTTGGATGTGCATCTGACGGCAATGCCTTCGAGAGTCAGGTACCTTCCAACATAGAATTTTTTATACTCAACAACTTTGCTGCACCTTTCGTCGAGCTCCTTTTCATCCATCGTGTCCCATACATCATAGAAGAAGGCTGTGGGGTTGAAATAAGTCAGTTCATGTCTGTGGAGGACGTCTTCTCCGCCAATCTTAATAGCGCTGTCACCGCTTCCAATCACAACTTCGGCAACTTCTGGAGATGTGAGTTCAATCAACTGCTCAAGTTTCTTTTTAACATCTGGGTTCTCTTCCGCCCCTTTTACGAGCGGTGGACAGTCATGGGGTTTGATACTTCTATCTATAATATGAGCAGCGAAGCTCATGCATGTTCCGTAACCACATTCTCCACAATTTGTCTGGGGGAGGTATTTGTAAACCTCAAGAGGACTTTTCAGCTTCATCTTTACTCCTCCATAAGTATCCAATCATCAGCTTCGATTGTTTCCTTAACTTTCCCACCGAGAGTGTTGATAACCTCCTTGAGCACTGCAACTGCACCAGGATGCATCATCATGAACAGATCGACGCCGGCGAGTGCAAGCGTTAATCCAGTTACTATTTCCCACATTGGACCTCTCAATTCTCTTGGACCCCAAGGGGATTCATCTTCAAGGGGGCTCTCTTTCATCCAGGCTTCTCTCACTCCCCATGCATTTGTCGTACCACTTGAAATCGGGAATGCAAGATCGGTATCTCCCTTCAACCCACTTATTCTTATTCTTTCCATGTTTGTAAACGCATAGTCCAATCCGTAACCCAGAGCAGCCGTAGTTGGATCCATAACTAGACTGTCCCTCGGTAATCCAACCTTCTTGAGGAGATATCTATTGAGAGTCTTCTGACTGTTCACATCAAGTTGTGTCCATGAGAGCACAACATGTCCGTACTTCTTTGCCGCATTTCCGATTCTTTCCCAGTCCATGTCGAGTGTTGCTGATGCGAGCATCACTCTCTCTCCTTCTGCTACCTCTGCCACCTTCTCGAGAACCTCTGGGTCTTTCTCCTTGTTTCCGCTACCTCCAACAACCAGCGGAACCTTCACAGCCTGCAATACTTCTTCAACAACCTTTGCTGCCTCTCTAGCCGGGGTATCATCCAGCAGAGGGTCAGTGCTTATCAGGTGAACGGTTACAAGGTCTGCTCCGAACTCTTTAACAGCCTTCTTTGCCCATTCAGCCGGATCTTCCATGACATCTCCGTAGTGTTCTCTAACTGCCTTTGGGAGCGGTATCTTTCTGTCGAAAATGTCTATCGAGATGACTGGCAAGTTGGGCTGAGGAGCATCGAATAGGTAGAATGGCAGGCTTTTTTCTCCCCCAAGCTTTACCACTTTCTCTCTGCTGCCTCCTTCACTTTTTGTCGCTCCCAGCTGGACCTCCTGAATTGCATTCGGATACTCTACTTTATAGGGTGTGAATTTAGCTTTAACAAGTTCTAG
Source organism: uncultured archaeon (assembly GCA_964652135.1). Classification (GTDB taxonomy): domain Archaea; phylum Halobacteriota; class Archaeoglobi; order Archaeoglobales; family Archaeoglobaceae; genus CAZZAF01. Next base: position 16,912 of record CAZZAF010000030.1, on the reverse strand, counting down.
TGATGGAGCCCCAGCTTCTTCAATTTTCTCTACTACTGGCTGAGGTTGTGGGGGCTGTGGAACCTGTGGGAGTGTTGGGAGCGATTCGACAGGGTATCCGAGAAGTCTTAATGCGTTTGTGATGTGTTGAGCAGCCATGGTTAATTCATGAGCCACTGAAGCGAGAAACGTGCCAACGTCAACATTATCAGATTCAATTTCTATTTCGAGGTCACCTTCAATCTTTATTCCCTCAAGACTTTCTATATTGTATTTCCTGAGAAGTTCCAAAAACTCTTCAAGAGTTAGCTTCATCCTTCACCACCAACCAGAATCTCAGCTATTTTCTTCACTTTTTTAACGTATTCCGAATTTTCTGGTAATGCTACAACGGGTTCACCTTTCAAATCAATTTCTGCAATTTTCTCATCATATGGGAGAATTTCAAGCAACTTCAGGCCCTCCTTTTCGGCAAATTCCCTGATAAGTCTGGCAGCCTCCTCATTTGCAATTTTATTTCCCACCAGACATATTTCTTTGATGTTAAGCTTTAGCTCTTGGGACAGGTCTTTGATTCTTTTTGCCGTTGCAAGACCTTTCTTTGACATGTCAGTGACAACCACTATGTAATCAGCGTTCTCTATTGTCTTTCTGCTCAAGTGCTCAAGCCCAGCTTCGCAGTCAATAATCACGACATCGTAGTTCCTCATGAGCTTTCGCAGTACACCTCTCAGCAGATTGTTGGCGTAGCAGTAGCACCCCTCTCCTTCAGGACGGCCCATTACGAGCAAATCGAAGTCGTCGTGTTCATAAATAACCTCACCGTAAATCTTCCCCTCAAGCCACTGTTCCTTGTTAATCGTTCCCATTTCATCCTTGCTTTCCTGGAATATTTCTCTGATTTCTCCAAGCGTTTTTATCTCATCTGTGATTCCGAGCGCATCAGGTAAGTTTGAATCTGGATCGGCGTCGACGGCGAGCACTCTTCTATTTTTTGAAATTAAATAAATTAGGAGGGCTGAAACTATCGTCTTTCCGGTTCCTCCCTTACCCGTTACCGCTATTACAACCAATTATTTGCCTCCCTTATCGTCGTCAGTCTTCTTCACAATAATCTTGTCAATAACTATCTTTGCATTCTTGATTACGAGCTTTATACCGCCAGCGGGAAGCTGGGGTATCTGCATAACTCCTGGCTGGGCTGGCTGAGTTGGTAGCGCTGGTGTAACTGGTTGTGCAGCCTCTACTTTAGCCTCCTTAGCTTCTGGCTTTTCTTCAGCCTCCTTCTTTTCTTCAACCCAGCCCTCAGTGATCTTTTTACCATCAACCGGTCTTACGACTCCAGTAACGACAGGATGATTGACCCTCTTGAGGAATTCTTTGAGCTCCTCAATTGTCTTTGCGTCCTCTTCGGTTGCAATCTTGTCTTTTATATCTTCAGGAATGTACTTTTCGACTCTCTGCTTTAACTCCTTCGGCATCCAGACTACTCTGTACCATCCTCCGTCGGCCTGAATGAACTTCTTGCTTCTGAAGTAGCTCATTCCAATTCCGAGGAAACCGACGATCTGCTTACCTCCTCCGGTCTGTCCAGCCATCGTTGAGAATGTAAGTCCATTTGGAGCTGGATTTGGATATCCTCTATGCACCCAGCCAATGCCGTCAACTTCTGGCATGTAGAATCCGATAACCTCGAAGCATCCACATGAGGTGTGCGGATATTCGAAGAAGCTGTGGAGCTTTATTCTTTCGTGTTCTCCTCCACTCTCCTCTCTTGCAAATTCATTGACACCAGTGTATTCTCCACCAATCGGGTCGATCAGTTCGCCCTTCGGTATGGCCTTGTTCGGTCCCTCCGGATCAACTCTTGCTGCTGCTCTACCATCAAACCAGGTTATCGCTCCACAGAGTGATGGACGGTCGGGTGAGATAACACACACATTTGTTGGAGCAAAGCTCTGGCAGAGTGTGCATGAGTAGAACTCTTCAACGTCTTCGTCGTGCAGTGATTCGATTCTCGCATCTCTTTCATCATAGATGGGCATTGCATACTCTTTTAGTAGCTTTTCAACGAGAGCTTCATCGGTAATGTATACTGCCTCTATTTTCTCAATGAATGGCATCTCATTCTTGAAAAGCAGCATTGTGGCTTTTGCAATCTGGATAAGACTTTTGAGTCCCTTTTTCATGGCTGACTTACCAATTCTGACCCAGATATCATATCTCTGGTTCAGGTGCATGTATCCTTCGATGTAGTTCTGGAAGTCGTGGTTCCTTCTCTCTATGACTGGCTCAAGATCTGGATCGATTTGAGAACCAGCGACATAGTAGATCATTGCATACGGGTAGGCTTTTCCTTCCTCCATTTCGTCGAGATCGCTACCAATTAGCGTGACCTTCATATCTTCAACCTGTTCTGCAGGCAATGCTATGACAATCTCGAACCCTGGCTGTTTTGGGCCTCCAAGTTCAACAAACATGTCTCCCTTTCTGATTCTCTCTCCTTCGTACATTGGTGAGATGTCAAAGGGGAAGTCCTCCTCTTCCCCAACACTTTCCTTCTTTTTAACTCCTTCCGGAATCTCAATTTTCTTTCTCTCCAAAACCGACACCTCCAACTAAAGTTCTGAAATTAATTCTTCAAGCATCTTATAGTGGGATTCTTCATCCAGATTCGGGAAGCTGAACTTGGCATGTGGTTGATAGAAGCTCTCTAGGCTGATTGTGGTAATTTTTGAGAAGTGCTTCAGTGCTGAGAGCATTCTTGAAAGATAGTATGGTTCAACGCCAAGGTACAGCACTATATCGTACTTACCTTTTCCGTCAAATCCTTCCCAGCTTTCGTCCAGCATGAACTGTGTGACATAGTGCAGGGTGAAGACAGCGGATTGCGGCTCGACACCTTTCTCAATAAGCGGTTTACTGGACGCACCAGTTGCTATAATGGGAATTCCCTTCTCGTACATCTTGGCTGCATACTCTACAAGCTTTGAATCTCTGAGCAAATGTCCTCCGGTGACAAGGACTGGATGCTTGGCCCTTTTAACCATCCTTGCAACAGTCTTGGGATCGATTAATTTGGCAGATCTGCTAACCTGAATATCTGCCACATTGAAAAGCTTTGTAGGATTGCCCTTCAATCTTGATTCTGCCAATTTTATCACCTCTTATTTCTTGGCATACTTTTCAAAAACTTCTTCCACAAGTGTCGGGTTGAATCCAGCATCGTATGGTCTTATGGGTCCTTCGAGGATCTTCTTCTTGCTCCAGTCAATCTTCCATCCGTGCTCTTCTTCGAGAATCTTGAGCAGTTCATCCTTCATTTTGAGTGGTAGGTCTGCTTCGGTTCTAACGTAAAGGTGCCAGTCGTCCGGAAGCTTACCGAGATATTTCTTGCTCAATTCGATGTAATGTGTTAGCTTAATCTGCCTGCCCATGAATGTGTCAGCGGGTCGGATACACAGCCTTGCAAGCTGAACGATCGCCTCTTCTTTTGTTTCAGCAGCGACGAGCAATGCATCTGGACATGGCTCGACGTAAATCTTCTGCTTGGACTTGATATCGTAAACCCACCAGTCCTCCTTTTTCCAGTACTTTCCTATGAATGCTCTTCTGTATTTGGTTGCATGTGGGCCGACAACGGCAGGAACTCCAAGTCTGTTAAATCCGGTTGCTATACATGCAGCCTTCTGACTGTATGGTCCCCATGCCAGACCAACCGCACCAACTCTGTTGAGGATGTAATCGGCAATTTCGGCATAATTTGCACGAAGCGGACGCATAGCGAATATGTTCGCAACTTTAATTGCAGCTCCGCTTATATGGCTGTTTGCAACACAGCTTCCAACATTTGTGATACAGCCGGCATCAAAAGCTCCGGGATACTTCTCATACAGTGTCTTACCTTCTTCATCCTTAACCATACCCAGATCCATTGCGTGGCAGCCTGATGTGACGACAATGAACCTTCTCTTCAGGAATTCTTCAAGTATCTCCACAAGCTCCTCTCTCGCCTTAGGATAGTTGGGACAGCCAATCGGGGCAATTATACCTGGTATTGTACCCATAACTATTGGCTGACCAACATTTCTGATTTCTGTGTCTCTAATTGGACCTCTTCCGACCCTCATCTTACCAGTTTTGGCAACAAGGCTGTCGTAGCTCGCTTTCATAATAACATCAACAATCTTGATTTTCCTCGGACAGCTCTGTTCACATCTTCCGCATGCGATACAAACTGCTTCGATCTCCTTGAACTTGCTGAAATCTCCATTCTTCGCAGCCTCCATTGCAGTATCAACTCTCAAGTTGTGCGGGCATGCAAAGACACAGTTCATACATCCTGTACACTTTTTGATCTCTGCCTTGAGCTCCTCATCGCTCATAAATGGTAGCTTTTTGCCTTTTTTCTTCCTCATTTCGATGGCAACTCTTACAGCGACTTCTCCAATTTTGTCAGGATCTTTAATCAGCACACCCTTGACTTTTCCGCTTACGAGGTCGTTGACAATTACATCCGGGTTGTCATAGGTTCTGTCCTCCAGCCCTCTTGCAGCGGTTTCTGATGATGCTATAACTGGGATACCGAGTTTGGAACACTCTCTCAGCGTGTCAGCTCTTATACACTGCTCATCAGTCACAACAACATCTGGGAGGCCGGACCTAATGGCTCTGAGTTCATAGCTAAGCGTTCCAACAATCTTGGCTTTTGGATCGTACCTTGTTGTATCGTGGGCTGTACAGCACAGACCAGCAATTTCCACTTCATCTTCAAGACCGTGCTCCCTGAGGTAATCGTCGATGTTTCTTGCAGGAAGCACGTTGTGTCCTATTACGAGTATTACAGGCTTGTCAGTGTTGAGAACACCAAATCCAATATCTACAAGCGGCGTATCCTCCTCTCCCAGAGGATACTTGAAAGCGACAACCTGTGCTATGTCTGCGACTTCCATAGCCACGTGGTCAAGCATTCCGACGTGCATCGCTTTCGATTCGTAGTCAGCGTAGTCCTCTTCCTGTCCTGTGTGTGTTGAATGCAGTACCTTGACGATTTCCTGCTCTACGTAATTGAGAACCTGTTCAAGGTCGCCTACTGTCTTCGGTCTGATGCCAAAAACGAGCCTTATGTTTGGAGCTTCGATGTTTATATCCCCACCGAGGTCGAGAGGATAATCTCTTCCGAACTTCTCAACGAGGTAGTGAACGAGGTGTCTGGCGTGTGCAGTATGTGTTGAAGCTCCAATTGAACAGGCAATCGTAACAAGTCTTGCCTTCTGAGTTTTCAGGTCTATTCCACACGCACCCTCTTTATTGTGGGACAGCTCACAGGGGCCCATTGTACAGAGGTTGCAGAAGTCCTGCATAGGGGCGTAAATAGGTTCATATCTTGAAATGAGCTTTCTGTCCCATTTTCTCAGATCAAGAATGTGTGGCTTTGGTGTTGGCCCAACAGGCTCCTTCCATTCTTCCTCTTCTTCTTCGATGACTCTTCCTATCCTGATGCTTACATTCCTCATCTCATCCAGAACAAAAATCCCTTCCTTCAACTCGAAATTCATACCTCATACCTCCCAAATTAATCATTAACTTTTTTGGCTTATCGATATGTGTCTTTTTCTTTCAAACAAACCAAACATCATACCACTCCCCCACCTATATCTCAAAGGCTATGTCTCAATCAAATCAAGTATTTCATCAGGTGTAGTTTGCTTACCGTCTTCGATTTCAATGATGGCTTTGAATCTCTTAAACGAACTAAAATCGCTCAGATAACTGGAATATATGCTATTGGGCATTACTGCCCCATTTTCTGGTGCAATATCGGAAATTGCAACCTTCAGTTTCACGGATCTTTCACCATTACTGACTCTTACAATCTGTCCTTCCTTCAATCCCGTATTCTTGGCGAAATTTTCACTTATGTAGAGAACTGCTGACTTATCAACAAAATCGTCGCTAAACTTTCCTGCATCGGCAGCTTCTGCCTGAAGAGCATTTCTTGCAACAACAACTTCTACTTCTATCTTTCTTAGAAACTTGCCGAATCTCAGCATTATACCGCCCTCACAAGATCTTTAAGCAGGTAGACGTCGTTAACGTCTTTCTCTACAACTGCCTTTACCTCAACTTTCACACCATCACTCCTGACCATTGTTCCGCTCTGTTCAACACCAGAAATGGCTGAAGGCAAAACGACCTTGGCTATTTCTGAAGTAAACGATCTGCGGGGGTCGATTACGATTGTATTTATCTTTGCGAGATTCTTTGCAACATCGAATGGTAGGGAATTAAGAGGATCACTACCGATTATCAGGGCGGTATCAACGGCATTGCTTTCAATCAGTCTTGAGAATGCAAAATCATTGCTACATTTTTGTTCCCTGAAACTGTATCTGTTTACGCAGCCAGTCTTCTCAAATAGCGTTTCGTTGAATCCTCTCATATTTGCATGGAATCCAGCGGGGATGAAATAGACCTTTGAAATCTCGTTCAGTTTTTTCGTCAATTCGATGAATGGCTTGTAATTGCCATTCAACCCGTATTTAAGGCCGAGCCCACCGAATATGACGTTAAAATCTGCTTTCTTCATTTCCCTGATCACTCTTGCAGCATCATCGGCGAACTTTTCTGGAGCTTTTCCATTCATTACCTTCATGAATGCATCGATAAGCTCTAAATCGTCGTCAACTTTTATAAACCGCGCATTTTTCTTGGCTAGCTTTGCTGTATGGCTTTTTCTGACATCAACGACGACGAGGTATCTATCTTCTTCATACCCCCTCTGCCTCTTTCCACCTCGAGGATAGTAGGTATAGCGGGACATATGCCTTGGAAGGCTGTTGTATGGATCCGTACCCCAGTAGGTTATCACATAGGCGTTATTTTTGACGTCTTCAAGCGTTGCAGTTGGAAGTTCGCCCTTGAGAATCATTTCAACAAAATCTCCGAGACAAAACGTTGAGCAGTCATCGATGTAGGCTTGCATCTTTTCGGCAAGCTCGATTGCAACCTTCTGCGCTTCAACCGTTGTCGTATCCAGACCGTAGATTACTAGATTTTTCGAGTCGGCTATAATCTCTTTGGCTCTCTCCAAAGCCTTTTCAAGTTCAACTTCTTCACCATCAACTTTCGGTTTAGCCATATTCGAGCTGTGATGGAGGTAGATACCAGCTCCTCTCCTACAGGCGTTTCTCACCTCCTCTATCTTCTCTCCATTGAACCTGAGAGTGATATCATCACAGAGGCACGAACATCCCGTGCATGTAATCTGCATTCTAACCCTCCAGGAAGCTTATTGCATCGCTCGGGCAGTTCTCCCTGCAAGCAACACAGAGTGTTCTATTTTTTCCGTATCTCCTACACATTTCCATATTTACAACCTTTACAACCCCGTTTTCCATCCTGAGTATGGGGTTCTCAATGGTTGGCCCAAATCCTGAACCTGCTCCAAAGGGATCTTCTGCTGCATGCACCGGGCAAACTACGATACAATTTGCACATCCGACACATTTGCTCTCATCAACGATTAAACCTGTCTCAGTGGCTTTATTCAGAGGTTCAAGAAGCTTGATGAGTTTCTCTTTCTGGGAGCGATATTTTTCTTCCTCGAATAATGGCTTACAATCTTCAATAGTCTTCTCTCTGTTGATAACCTTGAATGCAAAGCTCATGCATGTTTGCTCACCACATCTTTTACAGTTTGTTTTTGGCAAAAGCTTGTACACTTCCATCGGTGTGATGGGCATCGGTGCGAGATATCATTAATAATAATTTAATTTTTCGGTCTGTGCGACAAATAGGCGGTGCTGGGGTATTATCTTTTAAAAAATTGGTAACACCCTAATAATATCTTAGTTATTAGAAGTTGTACTTAAGTTATATAATATTTTGTGATAAATAATATATCCTTTACCAGCAGGATTATCGGGATTGAGTTACCTCAGCGTTACTTTGAATATCTTTTCAATATGTCTTATTAGTTCCCTTTCGACTTTTTTAATGGTTTTCAGTTTTACTTCCTTCCACAATGGGCAGAAATCGTGAACAGTTGCCCTATTCCTTTCAACATCGTAGATAACCGGGTAAAACCTGCAACCTTTTGGTCTGTGCTCATATATTGAGCATTTTCCATCCTTCAGGAAGTAGCAGTAGCCATTTACATTTTTCAGAACCCTGACACCATCGATCTCTAGGCTAAATTCATCCCGGCTATAGCCGAGACGCTCTATTCTCTGGACATCCTCTTCGCTGAGTTGCATCTCTGTCTCCTTGCAGCATTCAAAGCAGCCAGTTTCAATGCATCGCATTCGAACATCCATATTCGGCGTGGAGAATAGAATGTAAAAAGCTTTGCGACTGAGGGACTAAATGCTGAAGGGTGTTGCCATTACTGTCCGAAGTCAGGCAAGAAAATTAAGCAAGCAAAGCGATAGGATGAAATATAATTAATGTCAACATAAAAGCATGGAGCTCGAAATTGCTGGCAGGGTTTTCAAAGCTGATGTTAGGATGGCAAGTGATTTGCTTCCTGTTCTCGCATTTCCAGACAAGTTAGAAGAGGATTTTCCTGCTTACTTTATGTTCAGGGATATATATTACAGTAAAAGTGATTGGCAAAGAATCCTAGAAAGCAACCTGAGATATGATCTTACTCTGATTCCACCAAATAAAATCGGATCGGAGTTCATAAAGACATTCGGGCACTACCATCCACCAGCGGAAAATGGCCTCTCCTTCACCGAAATATATGAGGTTTTAGAGGGTGAAGCGTACTATCTCTTGCAGAAGGTGGAAAATGGCAAAGTGACGGATGTAATGGTTGTTGAGGCGAAAAAGGGAGATAAGGTGATAATACCACCGAATTACGGGCATGTAACAATCAACCCTTCTAATAAAGAATTAAAAATGACCAACTGGGTTTACAGAAACTTCTCATCTATTTACGACCCCTATTCAGAATACAGGGGTGCCTGCTACTATTACACGGAAGGTGGATGGGTAAAGAACGAGAAATATGGGGATGTGCCAGAAATAAGGTTCGTCAAACCAAAGATTCCAAAGAAACTCGGCTTGAGTAAGAGCGAAGAGATGTACAAGCTGGTAAAATCCCTTGAAAAGCTTGAATTCCTATGGAAGCCATCGCAGCATATGGATATTTTCGAGGAGGCTTTTAAGGAAATTTAATACCGAAAACGTTTATTTCTTCAATCTTTTAAATTCGATCTAGCTTGAAATTAAATCCCTCAATTCTACGATTGGCGGCATTTCACGTTTGTGTTTGCTGTTTTGAATCATTTGAACGACTCTGTTTACCTCATCCTCTTTTACGCCTGCAATCTCAGGAATTTTCGTTAATTCAATATCTCTCTCGATTGCCTTGAGAATTGCATCAAGTTTTGAATAAGATATTCTCAGTTCTTCCTCATCTGTTTGTCCTTTCCAGAGTCCTGCGCTGGGTTTCTTGTTGATTATTTTCTCGGGAACCCCCAGATATTTTGCAAGCTGGAAAACTTCTGTCTTGTAGAGGTCGCCTATGGGTAGGATATCCACTCCACCATCCCCATACTTCGTGAAGTAGCCGACCATCAATTCACTCTTGTTGCCGGTTCCAGCAACGAGCATTTTCCTGCTGTTTGCATGATAGTAATTGATGATCATTCTAACTCTTGGTTTTATGTTCGCAACCGCGATATCGTCGTTGCGACCGAGAATCTTGAGGAAAACGTCGATAACTGGGTTTATTTCAATGACTTTGTATTCGATTCCCAGCATTTTACATATTTTAAGCGCATCATTGACATCTTCTTCAGGGGTTACACCCTTCTCTGGCATTATTAGGCCGAGGACTCTGTCCCAGCCAAGAGCCCTTACACACAGAAATGAAACTACAGCACTGTCAATACCTCCGCTGATGCCAACGACAACACCTTTTGCATCTGCTTCGTCAACTTTCTGTTTAATAAAAGAAGTTATGCGGTTAATGACTTCGTTCCAATCAGTCATTCTCGCCTCCAATGAGCTTCAGCAATATTGCTTTTTGCGCGTGCAGTCTGTTTTCAGCCTGATCAAACACAACTGAGCTTGCACCCTCTATAACATCATCTGTGATCTCTTCACCTCTGTGTGCAGGCAAACAGTGCATTACTATTACATCATCTTTTGCAGCCTCAATCATCTTTTTGTTAACCTGGTATGGACTGAAATCCTTCAATCTCCTATCTTTCTCTTTTTCCTGCCCCATTGAAATCCAGACGTCTGTGTATATTACATCTGCATCCTTTACAGCCTTGATTGGGTTTGACTCGAATTTAAGATCTGCACCCATCTCAATAGCCTTCTTCACAATTTGCTCATTCGGCTCGTAGCCCGGTGGTGTTGAGACCGTCATTTTCATTTTCGCAAGAGCCGATGCCAGAATCATTGAGTTGCACACGTTGTTTCCATCTCCAACCCATGCTATGCTGACGTTTTTCAGGTTTCCCTTGTACTCCTTTATTGTCAGAAGATCAGCGATAATCTGGCACGGATGCTCGAGGTTGCTCAGTCCGTTTATAACAGGAACGGAAGAATAAGCGGCGAATTCTTCAAGTGTTGAGTGAGATCTAACTCTCATCATAATAGCATGTACATATCGGGACAGCACACGGGCTGTATCTTTTATTGGTTCTCCTCTGCCAAGCTGCAGGTCGTTCCAGTTCAGGTACAGCGCATGACCGCCAAGGTCTGTCATTGCCACCTCGAATGACACTCTGGTTCGAGTCGATGGCAACTCAAAAACCATTGCAAGACTCTTATTTTTCAAATAGTCCGTCACGACTCCTTTGTATCGTTCACCTTTCAGTTTTTCTGCGAGTTCGAGAATTTCTTCGAGTTCATCCGAGGTAAGGTCCGAAATCGAGAGTAGATGTTTCATAGGCTCACCCTTTTGAGGGTTTATGCGGGAAATTATAAGAGAAGTTAATTAAACTTTTGGTTTTGAATTACGTTTTTTTCACATACAAAATAATTGGGTTGGCCAGGTCAATATGGTAATACTGAGAACAAAATCATACCCATAGTACCAAATGGAGACATCAGAACAGAAAATATCTTTTTGGTGGTATATGGAGCAGAACTGAACAAAACTGAACAAAAAACTAAAAATATTAAACAAACATCTGCTTTGGTGGCTGCTTTGAGGGCATCCTAATCTTAACGGCTGCGCTCATCAAATCCTCCGTTTCTATGAAATTCTTGCCATCGGCAATGGCTCTATGCAGTGCAGATTTTATGACCTTCTCTACGAGATCTCTACCAGAGAATCCCTCGGTGTGACGGGCAACGACATCCAGTCTGGCCTTAACCTCCAGAGGGAAATCAATCAGGTTCCTGCGGAGTATTTCAAGTCTCTCCTCGTAGCTGGGTAGCGAGAATTCAATTTCTTCCTCGAACCTGCTTCTAATGGATGAATCAAGCATGTCGGCTCTGTTTGTGGCTGCAATTGTACAGATTCCCTCGTTTTTCTGGATGCCATCGAGTTCTGTCAGTAATGCGTTAACAACTTCGGAGACATCTCCTCTCAAATCCTGATACGATCTATCAAGGGCTATTGAGTCAAACTCATCGAGAAAGACAATACAAGGTGCAACCTGCCTCGCTCTTTCGTAAAGCTCGTGGATTCTTCTCGCTCCGTCACCAACATGCTCACCAATGAGCTTTGTTGATTTTACTGATAGGAATGGAACCTTTGCCTCGTTTGCAAGGGCTTTGGCAGTCATTGTTTTACCTGTTCCAGGCGGACCGAAAAACAGAACATTCTTTGGAGCCCACTTACCGAACTTGTCCGGATCCTTCAGAAACTCGAGAATTACTCTCGCCTTTCTCTTTGCATCCTCCTGCCCTACAACATCATCGAGAGTCACATCTCTTACAATTTCGGTGTCAAACGTCTTTGAAGGACTTTCAACCAGTATAACAGTTGACTCGGTAATAACACCGTATTCTGGTTCAGCATTTACGACTTCGAAGGCGAAATCGGGAAACATCCTTATATCAAACAATAGCTTGCCCTTTGATACAAATTCACCCTTCCACTGATCTTTGGCATATCTGTCAAATACTTTTGGATTATCCACAACAGGATATTCATGATAGCTTGCTCTAAGTGGGTAACCTAATGGCTTAAGAATCAGATATTTCACTTCTCCAGGAGGTGTTCTTGTATTCGTTGTTTCGCTCTTTCGTCTGGGCATTCGATCATAACCTATTTGTATCATATTAATATCCTTTGCCCTTGGTGGTGTGATGAGATTATTCGTCGCAGTAGACATGAGCGATGAGGTCAGAGAAAACATTTACACGCTCCATAATATACTCAAATCATTCAGGGGTCTGAAACCGGTTGAGAAAGAGAACATTCACATCACATTGAAGTTTCTTGGGGAAGTTCCGGATCAGAGAGTCGAAGTTGTTAAGGAAAGACTTGCAGAAGTTAAAATGGAACCTTTCCGAATGCATCTCAAGGGTATTGGTTTCTTCCCATCTGCTAGGCACATAAGGGTAATATGGGTTGGTGTCGAAGAAGGAAATGAGGAAATATCCAGACTTGCCGAAATGGTTGAAAACGCTATGAAAAAGCTTGGTTTCAAAAGGGATAAACGCTTTGTTGCACATGCCACGATTGCGAGAGTAAAGAACATTTCACCGGCTGATAAAAAGAAGTTGCTGAATGAACTTGAGCCATACATGAACGGTGATTTCGGCTGGATGGATGTGAAAGATTTCAGACTGAAAAAGAGCACTCTGACACCTTCGGGGCCAATATACTCAGATTTAGCGGTGTATAGCCTGGAGGATTAACAAAATGAACGAGATGACGATTGAGGATGTAATAAGTAAAGTTCTTCCGTTGATAGTGCCTTCTGAGGAGGAAAGGAGGATAGCTAAAGAGGCTGAGGAAGAGCTAAGAAAAAGGCTTGAGTCAAAGCTGAGGGATTATTCCAATCTTGAATACAGATTCCTTGGCAGTTATGCAAGAGATACATGGCTTGCTGGAAGTCTTGAGATTGATGTTTTCATTCTCTTCCCTGAAGATACTCCCGCTGAAGAACTTGAGAGAATTGGGCTTGAAATAGGAAAAGCTGTTGTTGATGAATGCGAACTTCGTTATGCTGCTCACCCTTATGTTCATGGAAGGGTAAAGGGCGTCGAAGTTGATATTGTTCCCTGTTACAAGCTGAAGAGTGCTGAAAAGATTAAATCTGCTGTCGATCGAACACCATTCCACCACGAATGGCTCAAAGACAGAATCAAGGGTAAGGAAAACGATGTCAGACTCCTGAAAAAGTTTCTGAAGGCAGGAAACCTTTACGGGGCTGAGTACAAGATAAGAGGTTTTTCAGGTTATCTCTGTGAACTCCTTGTTGTTTTCTACGGTTCATTTGCAGATGTTGTTAGGAATGCGGTCAAGTGGACCCGCAATACTGTAATTGATGTTGCAAAGGGTAAGGTTTACAGAAAAAAAGGTTTACAGAATTTGTTTGTTGTTGATCCGGTCGACGTAAAGAGGAACGTTGTGGCAAACCTCAGTCTGGACAATCTTGCGAGATTTGTTGAGAGATGCAGAGATTTCATCGAAAATCCATCGGTTGAGTTCTTTATCGAAAAGGAAAAGAAGAAGCCAGATGACAGCCTGATAAAAGCAGAACTAGAAAAAAGAGGAACGGGTTTGTACGTTATTGAATTCGAAAAGCCAGATATTGTTGAGGACAACCTCTACCCACAGCTCGAGAAAGCATGCAAGAAGATTCATGAATTTCTTGAAAGGAACAAATTCATGCCATTACGATCTGGCTATTTTGCCGATTCAAGATGCTATCTGGTATTTGAGACTGAGGTAAAGGAGCTTTCTAAGATTGTAAGGCACATGGGACCACCGTTTGAGGTGGAGGAACACGTCAAGAAGTTTTTGAGAAAGAAGAGGGACTACGCTCCTTTTATAGAGGATGGTAAGTACTTCGTTTATGTTGAAAGAAAATACTGCAAGCCAGATGACGCGATAGCAGATTATATACGTAGGGAATGGAGATCTCTTGGAAAGAATGTTGGAGAGATACTTTCAAAAGAGTTCAAGCTTCTCAGAGGGGAAGAAGTGCTTTCTCTGAGCGATGAATTCAAAGCATTTCTTGTTGAGTTTCTTGCTTTAAGGATTGAATAATTGAAAACGAGGGTGGGCAGCATGAACAAGAAGCTTGAAGAGGTTCTGAGCAACGATCGCTTTAGAAAATTCCTCAATGCAGAGATTCTAGAGATCGGAGATGGTTATGCCAGGGTTGAGGGTGTCGTCAGAGAAGATTACACCAATTTTCATGGCACTGCTCACGGATCTTTCATTACGGCTTTAGCAGATTTTGCGCTGGCAATCGCCGGTAATTCAGACAACATCAGGAGAATGGCAATCACGATAAAGCTGGATTTTCTCAAACCGGCCTATGTAAGGGATAAACTTGTTGCTGAAGCCAGCAGAGTTGGAGGTGGTAAAAAAGTTGCTTTTTTTGATCTCAGGGTTTGGAGGGGGGATGATTTAATAGCGAAAGGGGATGCCATAGTTTACGGGAAGGGTGAAGTAGTAGTTGAGATTGATGAATAGATTGAATTAGAAACTTTAAAGTAAAGTCAGGCTAAATAACTTTCGTAAGGTGTAAAAATGACTGAATGTCCTTTCTGTGATGAGTACGACTATATTGTGGATTACGTAACCGGCAGAAAATTTCCGGATACTCCTGTTGAGAGGGTAAGGCAAAAACTGGAACGTTTTCTTATAGAGGTGAAGGGTTATTCAAAGGATGATATTGAGGTAGATGTAGGGCGTGAGATTGTTGTTAATGGCGAGAAAGTGGATTTGAGAGCTGAACTCGTTGTAAATGTTGAAGGAAAGAGGTTTATGGTGGTTAAATGTGAGCCGCCAACCAGATCCATCACTCCACTTGAGAGACGAACGATTTCGATAGCAAGACTACTGTTTGCCACGCCCGTTCCGATTGCAGTTCTCACAAATGGGAATGAAACTGTGATTATTGATGCCATCTCTGGAAAGACTGTGGGTGAAAGTCTTGCTGAAATCCCGTCAAAAAATGAAGCAATTAATATGGTTGGGAACATGCAATTAGAAAGGCTACCGGAAGAGAAAATTGAGAAAGAAAAGAGGATCTTGGCAACATTTGCCGCGTTGAGATGTGAAAAATGTGGGGTTTGATGGCTGAATTTTGGTGTATAAATCGAGAGTGCAACAAAAATCTAAAACATCATTCTTTCCTGTTGAATATTGACTGTACTTTGCTTGCATCAATGACCAATTTATCACAGTCCAGCTTATCAGTTTTCAGCCTTAAAGTCTCCAGATCCCTCTTTTTTGCTTTCATTTTTACCTCGGCACAGCACACGGCTTTACCTCTTATAGTTATCACAGCATCAACTTCAGGGGATAGCATAACTTCTTCCTCTCCACCATACTTCTCGGCTAGAGCTTCCCTTACGAAATCTTCAAAATATCTTGGCACCTTCTCTAAATAAGCTGTTTTGAACGTTTTGTCGTCCAGTTTCAGCTCTGATATTCCGTATTTCGTGTCGAGATAGTAGAACAGATCAATTACTGGCGAGGCGATCTTGTAAAGCCACCTCTTCTTTCCGAACACCTTTATCCTCTTTACGATTCCCATCTCGATGAGATTTGTCATAAAAGACTTGACATCGCTGGATGTTTTTCCAAGAAAGCTTGCGACATCTTTGGGAAAAACGTTACCAACCGAAAGAGCTCTTAGTATTCCTTCATATGTTTCGGTTAGCTCCCTATCTTCTTCAAGGAATATCTCCCCAACAAGACCTCTAACGCTTGAAAAACCAGCTTTCACGGCAGATTTTACGTCACCATTGTAGAACTGCATTAACCACGGATCCCTCAAGAATACGAACTCCTCAACGTTGCTGAAAACTTTTAGCATGTCGGAGGGTTTTATCAAACCAAGTTTTACAGGCTTTACCATACCAAGAAGAGGACTTCTTGCCGATAAAATGCTCTTTACAACTCTCATACTTGAACCTAACAGGATCAGCTTTGCTCGTCTTTCTCCAGTGAAGTGGAGAAGATCCACAAAATCGTCAGGTAGACGCTGGAATTCGTCGACTACTATGACGTTGTCACTTTTTAGTAGTTCGTATATCAAAGTTTTAAATGCATCATAACTCAACAACTTAAATCCACTATCCGTTTCCATTAAAACTGGCCCAGCTCTTTCGACAAAGAAATAGTGCGTGTATTTTACGAAATTTCTAACGAGGAAGGTCTTGCCAACTTTTCTTCTCCCGTATAAAAGAACCCATCCTTTCTTCTCAACTTCGTGCACTTCAATTCTGGGAATCACGGTGCCCATAATTACAGTTCTGTTTTTTGGGTATTTAAATTTGATCTAATGTATTCTGCTTTCCAAATGTGTTTCGCTAGGGATTGATTTAATAATTTGAGTAATTTAATAATATACTTAGAGTTTGTTTTGAAAAAATTTTGATACTAAATTTACTTCAACAACCGCAACGTTTTTAAAATGATTTGACAGGTGCAAGATCATGGGTAAAACAGGTACGACTACGTGGATTAAGATAAAGGGAAGGAAGGGACAGACAAGACTCGTTCCGGGTAAGTATCAGAACTATAAGAAGCCTGGGCCAAACCAGAAATACACCTCCGATGGGAAGAGGAGAAGAAGACTCCCAAGATCTCCGAAGTCGATACTTGGAGTTAAGAGCTAATAGCCTTTACAATTCATTTTAGTTTTTAATCTGGTTTTGGCGCTGGTTTAGTTAGCTTTGTGTATTGGGTTACTCGCTGATACTGGCATGAGTTAGAATACTATCACAATTATTTAAGATAGCAGATAATCAATCTTTTTTGCCCGATTAT
>CAZZAF010000029.1:0-27519 GCA_964652135.1 uncultured archaeon | reverse complement strand
TTGAGATGGTTGTAAAGGATGAGGACGTTGATGCAGTGGTGGAGACGATAGTCAGTGCTGCTAAGACTGGTAAGTTCGGGGATGGAAAGGTATTCGTTATACCGGTGGAGGACGTTGTTAGAGTGAGGACTGGAGAAAAGGGTGAGAAAGCCGTTTAATTTTTATTACTTTTTTATCAGGCGATTTTGCAGGAGTACAAGCAGTCCTACAATAACAAAACATTACATAGACTGGTTGAAGAGAGCGAATATCGGGGGTAATTTTTGCCCCAATGCCATTATGAGAAAATAGCAAAAATAGAAAAGACCTCAGTAATAATACCAGATGGTCTCGTAGTCCTCCCTCTTCTCTCCGATGCTCTCCAAGTAGCGGAGGTACTCCTCTATCGGCACATCGGTATAAGTGTAAAGCTTAGTCTCGTTGATGCCCTTCTCCCACGGGTGGAACAGGTAGACCCTGCTTCCGTCGGGCTTTATGGCTATCAGCTCTCTATTCTGCCAGGCCCTCAGATGGTTCTTACCCATCCTCGGCACGTTGAATACCGGCTCGTCAGTTCTGAATTGGCCTGGCAAAAGGCTCGCTTCCTCCTTTCTTTCCTGGATGACCCTTGCTATTGGCACGAGGTAGTCCCTCTGCTCTATCTTGCCCTTTGGATAGAAGGTGTAGTACGGGTCGATACCTACCTTCTTGAGAGCTATTCTTAAAACAACGTTCTCAAAGCGTCTGCTGACGTTCCTCTGGTAGACCAGCTGGTTGTAGATGTAGATGCCCTGCTTCCTGAGGTTGTAGATGGCTTTTGCCATCTCCGACGTTACCTCATAAGCAGTTTCCACGTGGGTCGAAACAGCAACATTCCTCTTGCCAGGCTCGACATAGGATCCGAGTATCTCAGCCAGCTCCTCAGTTATGCGCATTGGGGCAGTTACCGGAATCCTGGTTCCCCAGCGGATGTTTGCTAGATGATCGAACTCACTCAGGCGGGACATTATCCTGTCTATGAGCTTGTTGTTGAGTGCGAAGGGATCACCGCCGGTGATAATGACGTCAATCATTGATTCCCTTTCGCCGAACCACTCAATGGCCTGTTCTATCTTGTCCCAGCCTGGGAATGATCCAGCCATGAAGGGTTCACGAACCCTCCAGTTCCTCTGGCAGTAGACGCATATCTGCGGGCAGGTGTCGAAGGCTTTCAGGATTGCAATCATTACGTATCTCCTAGTAACAAGGTCTATTGGAGAGGTGTCATGCTCGCCCATGAAGTCGAAGGCATATTCTCTATCCTCGCGGTGGGCTATCATGTTGTCCATGTACCACTTTGGTGGCATCACCAGTCTCCTGACGTGTCTGTCCTCCTTGTAGGGCTCCTTGAAGTCCCAGAGGTGCAGATAGTAGGGTGTTATTCCCCAGGGGATTTCATAGAGGGCTGTTCGTTTGGCTTCCTCCAGATCTTCTTCCGGAACCTTAACAATGCCAAGCTCGTTGAGCTCTTTGAGCGTTTCATAGCCCTTCTTTCCCTTAAGTACATGGCTGAACTGCCACTTGTAGTCGAACCACTCGTCGTCGCTTATGCCCCAGTAATCTTCAAGGGCCTTTCTCTGTTCCTCCCTCTTCTTGATTATCCTCTCGTCCAAACCCGTTGGATAGCGATCGAGCCAGGCTTTTATGTACTCGTAGACCTTGTCGAGATAGTCAGAGCGCATCCTGCCTGCCTCTCTACCGCGAACCTTGCTGAAGTCGGGTGAAATTATACCAGCTTCTTCCAGTTTCGGCCCAAGCCAGCCCTTAGAGTAGTTGGCCTTTCCAGACATGGCCAAGAAGAGATGCCTGAACTCCTCAAGGAAGCCTCTGGTGAGAATACTCAGGATCTTTTCGTCGCCTTTGGAAGCTTTCCATAGGTACTCTAGCGTTGAGAAGCCAGCGGTCTTTTCGTTGTACGGAGATAAGATGTTCTCGAATATGTCACAGGCATAGATGGCAAGCCACCTGTCTATTGGGTCTGCTTCAATCTCGCCGCCCTTGAACTTCCACCTCAGACTCCCCGCGAACTTCAGGAGCTTCTCTCTCGCTTCCTCTAAGCTCTCGCTCTTCTGTAGAATTTCGCCTATCTCTGGCAGAGCCTCAAATATTTCCATAAATTCTCCGTGTCCCACTCCCTGCTCAAGACCCCAAGGTGATTCCTCAACTCCTGAGACTGAAGGAGCACATTTAGCTTTAATCACGGTGATACCTCCAGACGCATTATTAGACCGCCTTTCTGTTCGGCCATTACATTAAATAAAATTTTTCCACATATTTGTTTTATCGCTTACTATTGACCATAATTCTATGTATTTATATAGTGTACTAGAACTGGTTTATACTGATAAGTACCATACAATGAATTATAATGTCAATTTAATAAATTATAAAGTTGATATTGGTGCTGAGTTAGGACGATTGGTAGAATACTATATTCAAAAAATTTAATAAAATATAGTCGGTTCTGGTGCTCATTTAATTTTATAGGGGGTTGGGAAGAAAACAACCCTACTAACTAAGTAAGAAGTTTAGGACGATTATTTGACCAGTATGCTGTTAATTTCTGACTGTTTTTGGTTTTAATTGATGATTAAACGCACAAAAAAAGGCGAAAGTTTTTTAACCATTCTAATAAATGCTAGCACCTAATGGACTCCATGGAGATTCGTAAACTTCAACTCATTGGGCGCTCCAGTTACATGGTCACTCTTCCTAAAGAATGGGTTTTATTGAATAAGCTGAAACAAGGTGATGAAATTGTTCTCCAAATTCAGAATGAAAGTATCACCATGTATCCTAAACGAAGAGGAAAAGAAGTCGTGGGAACAATTATAAAACTTCACAGAACAGATAAAAAGTTCCTTACCAGATTTATACATGCTTTATACATGCTGGGACTCGATGAAGTCGTTCTTGAGGGTGAGATCTCCAACACGCTTGCTGATGGGCTTTCCGATATAATCCATTCCCTAATAGGCATGGAGATAATCGACCTTTCAGATAATCAGATCGTGTTGCAATGTCTAACAACACACGATTTAGATATAACAAATGTTCTCAAAAGAATGGCCCAAATAACCTCTAGAATCTTCAATAAATTGGAGGCTTGTATTGAAACAGGCAATTTAGAGGGGCTAGATGAAATATCAAAGCTTGGAAAAGATACAGACAGGCTGTATTTTCTAGCTGTTAGACTCGAAAATAGAATGATGCGAGAGATGCAGATTCCAAGCAGTTGGGATACGTTAAGATTTATTCTTGGTTCAAGAATGATTGCCAAATTTGTTGAAGAAATCGTAGATTTACTGAAAGATTTTTCAAAACTTCTGGTTCACATTCAAAGTGATAAAAAAGCTCTGATTCTAGAAAGTATCACCAAATTACATAGACTTTTCAAAAAATCATTTGATATATATCTACGTAGTAGCGATGAGACCAATATAGATGAGGTAGAAGACCTTATGGAAATGATTGAAGATTTCCAACACGAAATTGATGAAATAATAAACTCGAGCAACGATCCATATCTTAACCTAATTTTCCAGATAATGTTGATAATATGCAGACAAATAAAAGCTATAGGGGAGGTCGCATTTAACAGATCGGCCAGAGAAATTTCAAAGGAGAATCTAAGACTTCTGAGCAGATCCATGTCTTGAACGCAAAGTAAAAATTTTAAAAGCCCATAAAAAACGGTAAGCGAAAAACAGACGAGTGAGTAAAACACCTCAAGCTACTTCTCAAACTCCTCGAGTAGTTCCGAAAGATCTATGCTGTGTGTCTCCTTAACAACGTTAAGAACAAGCATCGTGTACGTTTTCTTAACATGATCCATTCCGGCAATTTTCTTGACGAATGCATTTAGAGATTCACGATCTCTGAATCTTGCAACGGTTATTATATCAAACTCCCCCGTAACGTCGTATACCGCCGTAACATTGGGTTCCTTCGCGATGAGTTTTTCTATTTGAAGCAGGTGTTCACCCTCAGCAGTTATACCAATCACCGCAATCAAGTCAAAACCCAGTTTGGAGTAATTCACAATCGGGATGAACTTTTCAATTACACCGAGCTTTTTCAGTTTGTTTATTCTGTTGTAGACCGTTCCTTCAGCAACTCCAAGTTTCTCTGCCATTTCTCTAAGACTTTTTCTTGCATCCTCTTGCAGTTCTATAAGCACTTTTATGTCAAGTGTGTCAACTTTTTCAGGCATAGTGCTATACCTAACGATTTTGCAATATTTCTACTTTTCTATTGAGTTTTTCTGCACAGTTTTTGAAAAGTACTGAAAGAAGCGCACCAAACCAAAACCATCTCACTAGATACTCATGGCCCAAAGTATAGTTTGGTGTACTGCAACCCAACATAAGGTTAGCTGAGAGTGCATCCATACAAACATGTTGTTCTTCAAAGCATTATCGAATTTAAACTGTATGAGAACACAAAATTAAGAAAAATATATAACCATCACGTTTAACAGCAGAAGTATGATCATCGACAACTCGAGAGAGCTAACCCACGATGACACATTCAAGTTTTCATGCTATAAAGGGATTGAGTGTTTCAACAAGTGTTGTAACGACCTCAATCTACTCCTAACCCCATACGACATAATCAGGATAAAAAATAATCTGGGAATATCATCCAGTGAATTTCTGGAAAGGTTCACCATGCAGCAAATTGGCCCCAGTACCGGTCTTCCAGTCGTTGTGCTAAAGCTGCATGACAAGAAATGTCCTTTTGTCAGTGACGAGGGTTGTACGATATACAAGGATAGGCCTGGAGCGTGCCGCCTTTATCCCCTCGTGAGAATGAGGTCAAAAAGTATGGAGTACTATTATATAGTAAGAGAGGAATTCTGCGAGGGCTTTAAAGAAGAGAAAGAGTGGACAATTGGGGAATGGCTGGAAGATCAGGGAGCAAAGAAATACAACGAAATGAATGATGTTTTCATGGAGCTTGTTTTGGGAATATACACGGCTGGAAAAAAGCTTAGTGATGATGAACTGAAGACGTTTTACACGGTATGCTATGATATCGATCGATTTAGAGAATTCGTCCTGGAGAAAAACATTCTGGATGTCAGCGACGATATTGTAAGGGACGATGTAAAATTAATGGAATTTGGAATTAAATGGCTAAAAGAAACTCTTCTTGAGGAAAAGGAAAGATGAACTAAACCTAAACTAAAGATTCGAATTACTCCAACTTTCGTAAACTTCTTTGTCCTTCCCCAAAATCTCTCAATACCCCTTAGGCAATAACTCCAGATCCGGTGTAAAGCCGAGAAATTCCTCTATATCTCTCATGATGTTTGGAATTAAATCATCGCTACCCTCTAATAAAACCCGAATTTTCCCGTTTTCAGCCTCTATTCTGTAGCGTTTCACACCGTAATTTGAGAGGATTGCTCCTATTTCAGACGGGTAAAACCTGATATCTCCGCAAGAGATCATGTCATCTGTTCTCCTCTTTACCCTCCTTATCCTCATATGCTCGATTCCACATTCACATGGCTCCCTACTAACAACTTCACCAACCTCTCCACTTCTGTATCTCACGAGAGGCATAGCCTCTCCATTCAAAGAAGTGTAAACCAACTCTCCCTTTTCCCCATCCGCAACAGGTTCACCTGTTTCCGGATCCACTACTTCTACGATGTAATTATCCTCCCATACGTGCAGGCCATTAGTCATCGGACATTCAAAGCCTACAGTCCCTATTCCTCCCATCTCCGCCAGACAGGGGACCACATAGGTCGTTGCATCAAACGTTTTCTCAATCCGCTTTTTTAGTTCATAACTCCATGGATCCACAAGCAAAATCTTGTCCAAAGGCAGGTCTTTTACATCTATACCCATCCCCTCTGCAACCTCAGCTATACGCACTGGATAACCCGCAGTTGCGCAAAGCACTGTTGTACCAAAATCTTTCATAAGACGGACATGAGTGCGGATGTTTCCATTAACTGGAACTACAAAAGCGTTAATAGCGTCTACCGCAGAATGAAAGCCAAAACCACCATTCCAGAGACCAAATACTAGTGCTATCTGGATTACGTCCTTACTCGTTATTTTTGCAACATGAAATGCCCTGAGCACCATTTCTTTCCATTGTTCGATGTCATGGCGAGTGTATGGGATTACAATAGGTCGTTCAGCCGTGCCACCAACCTGAATTCTAACAATCTCTTCCTTCGATGCACATGAAATGTCGAGCGGATGAGTATCGCCCAATTCCTCTTTGACCGTGAACGGAAGTTTCACAATGTCGTTTACGCTTTTTATGGCATCTATATCGACTTTAGCTTCCTTAAACTTCTTTCTATAAAACGAGCTCCTCCAGAATG
This sequence comes from uncultured archaeon, assembly GCA_964652135.1. GTDB lineage: Archaea > Halobacteriota > Archaeoglobi > Archaeoglobales > Archaeoglobaceae > CAZZAF01. The sequence continues at coordinate 21,152 of CAZZAF010000029.1, read as the reverse complement.
AGTACTTAACTACCCTCTTGAACCTTTTTTCTTTTATGGCCTCAATTTCCCTCCTTGAAAGTTTTACACCCTTTGCAGCTTTGTCCATCATACCAATCAACCGGACTTTGTCATCCATATTAACTTTTTCTCGTCTTACACGAATATACCCATATTTTGTGAATAAGCATATAAAGTTAGGTAAATATATTATACAATATCTTTAACTAACAATTAAAATAAAAGCAAATTAATCTCCTCGCAGCCATATGCTCAAAATATTAACATCCCAAATCATAAAAAAGTCAAAGAATTGAAAAGAAAAGTAGATGAGGGAAAACATAAAATTTAGCTCTCATCGGGAACAAACTTTGTTCCGTAGTAAATTATTCCGGACTCGCCATCCTCGCCATATTTCCTGAAGGCTTTTTTCACCCTCATACCTATTTTCACTTCATTGGGGTCGCATATTAGCTGGGATGTAACGATTGGCCCTTCATCGAGTTTTATCAGAGCTACTACATACGGTTTCTGTCGTTTGAATTCTTCAGGAGCGTCGTGTATAATTGTATAGCTCACAACCGTGCCTTTCCCTCTAAGCTGCACTTCCTTAACATCGCTCCTCCTTCTGCAAGTGGGACACAGGTTGCGTGGAGGATAGTAGTAATTGCCACAGTTTTCACAGTATGTGCCAACAAGATCGTATCTATACTTTATTTTCCTCCAAAATCTTGGAAGCATTTTATCACCTCGAAAAGATCGTTACAACAGCGGTTGCACCAGTGCCCCCAATGTTTAAGGCAAGCCCTCTTTCAGCATCAACCTGTCTCTTTCCAGCATCGCCACGCAACTGTAGAGTGATCTCAACAGCCTGCCTTATGCCAGTTGCTCCAACTGCGTGTCCGCAGGCTTTCAAACCGCCCGACGGGTTGACGGGTATATCTCCATCGAGATTCGTTACGCCCTCTCTTATGAGTTTTGCTCCCTCACCCTTCTTTGCAAACCCTAAATCCTCATAAGCGAGGATTTCAGCAATCGTGAATGAATCGTGGACTTCCGCAACATCGATGTCCTTTGGTTCAATTCCAGCCTGTTTGTATGCCTGCCTGGCAGCATGCACAACAGCGTTCATCGTGAGCATATCCTTTCTGCTGTGCAAAGCTAGATAATCGCTCGCCTGGCAGCATGCAGATATGAAAACCGGTGTATCCGTAAGCTTTCTCGCCACTTCTTCGCTTGCAAGCACAACCACGGCAGCGCCATCAGATATTGGAGCGCAATCAAAAAGTCTCAGAGGTTCAGCAACATAAGGAGAGTTCAAAGCCATTTCAAGGGTTATTTCCCTCCTGGATTGAGCTTTCGGGTTGAGTGCACCGTTCTTATGGTTCTTAACACTTACCATGGCAAGATCTTCAGGTTTTGTTCCAAATTTCTCCATGTGGAGGCGTGCAATCATTGCATACAATGCCGGAAGGGTTGCACCAACAAATCCCTCCCATTCCCTATCTGCGCCACTTGAAAGGATGTCCAGAGCCAGTTCTGCCCCAACATCCGTGACTTTCTCAGCTCCGGCAGCGATGACAATGTCATGCATGCCGGAAGCCACAGCCATGTAGGCCTGCCTCAAAGCAAGACCACCGCTTGCATCAGCAGCTTCGACTCTTGTCGAAGGGATGTGAAGCTCCGAAAGTCCTGAATAATCGGCAATTAGTGCCGCTATGTGCTCCTGAGCCAGATACCTGCCACCACTCATGTTTCCGACGAACATTGCTTCGATTTCCTTGCCTTCCAGCCCCGCATCTTCCAGCGCTTCAATTCCAGCGGTAAGAACGATGTCTCTAAAGCTCTGATCCCATAGCTCTCCAAAATTGCTTTGACCTACACCAATAATCGCAACTCTTCTCATTATCTCACCTTTATTTTCCTTCTCAATTTTACATACATGCCATAATCAACGAATACGCCGCCCTTTATCTTCTCCCAAACTTCCGGCTTCCTGTTTAGAGATTCTATTTCATCGGTAACTTCTATGGCAAAAGCATCGCTTCCAGCTCCAGAACCAAACGAAACGAGCAATATGCGATCTCCTGGTTTTGCCACATCCAACACAGCAGCTAAGCCAAGAAGGGATGAACCTGAATACGTGTTCCCGATATACGGCACAACCAGACCCTGTTTTATCTGCTCGCTACTGAAACCCAGCATCTTGGCTGCCCTGGATGGGAACTTTCCATTTGGCTGGTGAAAGACAGCATAACTAAAGTCAGACGGTTTTAGTCCGGTTTTTTCCATAAGCCCTTTTGCTGCGGATGTAACATGCCTGAAATAAGCTGGCAAGCCAGTAAATCTACCACCATGACTTGGATATGGCTGTCCTTCCCTGCGCCAGAAATCTGGTGTGTCAGATGTGAAGGAATAAGTATCCAAGATCCGCGCAATGATACCCTTATTTCCGATTATGTATGCTGCTCCTCCAGCAGAGGCTGAATACTCCAGCGGATCTCCTGGCGCACCCTGGCTTGTGTCAGCTCCAATTGCAAGCCCGTAATTTATCATTCCGGATGAGACTAAACCAATACACAACTGTATTCCGGCTGTTCCAGCTTTGCAGGCAAATTCAAGATCGGCAGCGAAGAATTCGTTTCCAACACCCAAAGCCTCACCAACAATTGTTGCAGTGGGTTTTACGATGTAAGGATGACTTTCAGAACCAACATAAACAGCGCCAATCTCCTCTGGATTTATTCCCGCCCTTGCTACAGCCTCACGAGCTGCCTCAACCGCTATCGTTGCAGTATCTTCATCAAGATCAGGAACGGATTTCTGGTAAACACCAAGCCCTCTCTTGATGGTTTCCGGATTTTCGCCCCAGATCCTCGCAATTTCCTCAACCTTGATCCTGTATCTCGGAATGTACGTCCCATAAGAAACGATTCCAACCTTCATTTCAAATTCCTCCTCAACACCTTAACCATATCCTCGATTGGCATAGTGGTTGTAATCAGATGGATCTTCTCAATATCAGCAATTTTAACCGCGATATCGTCAACATCACTCGCTTTTAAACCATGCAAAACAACAACTGCTGGTTTCAGGTTTGCAACCCTGACAGCAACCATAGGAGACCTTCCAGTAGAGACCCTCGTGAAAATTAAAGCTCTTTCGGTCGTGAATCCATAAAGCTTGTAAAAATCATACGAATTGAGAGAAATAATCGCTTTCAGGCTATCAACAATGGTGTGCCCGTTAACAGCTTTCTCAAACGAATTAAGGGATTCCCCCTCAATAATCTCCGCAAACCTTGAAGAGGAAATTGGCTCCTCGTATTCCTTCATGTCGATTATTACATCCACCTTGAAACCAGCAAGAATGTCCCTATACTTGGAGACTGTCTTGAACCCTCTCTCCCTGTCTATCTCAATCAGAGCCTCGATAATTTTCCTTACAAAAGCAACACCAGGGGATTTTCTCCTATCTCCCTCATAATCGCTTATTACTGAAGGAGATACACCAAGCTTCAAAGCGAGATCCTTCTGGGAAATTTCAAATATCTGCCTCCATTTCTTCAGTGTTTTTCCGGGATTCTCGGAAAAGATAATATCGCCGGAGATTTTATCGGCTAAAGCTCTAACCGCTGAATCCATGGGATAGCCTTGCCCAAACACTTAATAAATTTATCGGATTATCGAATTAATATTCGTCGATAAACGCAGTAAACCTTAAAAGTCCTCTTAAGCTAAGTACTGACAGGGGAAAGTTTTTAAGCCCATACGAAGAATTCTGTTAGGTGATACATTAAGCAGTAAATTATATTGGATAATTTAGATTTTAACGGTAGAATAATTATCACCTCATTTAAGGGGGTGTTAAACATGAAGGTGTGGCTTATTGGGGCGTATGGTATTGTGTCAACCACCGCAATGGTGGGCGGAAAGGCTCTGGAGAAAGGAATCATAAATAAAACTGGCCTCGTTTCAGAACTTCCTTTCTTCGAGGGGCTTGACAAATACGCACCCCTCAATTTCGAATTCGGTGGACATGAAATAAGATTACTGTCAAATGCTTATGAAGCTACTCTGGAACACTGGAATCTTAACAGACACTTCGAAAAGGACATACTTGATGCAGTTGAAGATGAGTTGAAGGAGATAAAGGCGGAGAAGGGTACGGCATTAAACTGCGGAAGTGGTATAGAGGAGCTCGGAAAGATTGAGACGCTTGAAAACGAGGGACTGAGCCTAAGGGAGATCGCAGACAGAATTATCAGTGACATGAAGAAGTTTGCAGATGATGAAACCGTGGTAATTAACACCGCCTCAACAGAGCCCGTTCCAAAGTACAGCGAAGAATACCACGGCAGCATCGATGGATTTGAAACAATGCTAGACGAAGACAAGAAAGAATACGCAACTGCAAGCATGCTCTACGCATACGCTGCACTGAAGCTTGGATTGCCATACGGCAACTTCACGCCAAGCGTTGGATCAAACATTCCTGCATTGAAAGAGCTTGCAGAGAAGAACAAGGTGCCTCATGCTGGCAACGATGGAAAGACAGGTGAAACGCTAGTAAAGACAACTCTTGCACCAATGTTCCTCTACCGCAACCTGGAGGTTCTGGGATGGATGAGCTACAACATCCTTGGCGACTACGATGGAAAGGTGCTAAGCCACAGGGACAACAAGGAGAGCAAAGTTGTGAGCAAGGACAAGGTACTGGAGAAAGTACTCGGCTACTCACCATACAGCATAACGGAGATAAACTTCTTCCCGAGCCTAGTTGACAATAAAACAGCCTTCGACTTCATACACTTCAAAGGGTTCCTAGGCACGAAGATGAAGTTCTACTTCATATGGGATGCCATCGACGCAATCGTCGCAGCACCACTGATCATCGACATTGCAAGATTCCTGCTACTTGCAAAGAAGAAGGGAGTATACGGGGTTGTCAAGGAACTTGGATTCTTCTTCAAGAGCCCAATGGAAACCGACATCGTGAATACCCACCAGCAGTTTGAAATACTCAGGAACTGGTACGCCAAGCTTGTTGAGAGCTAACTCTCTATTTTTTGTTTTTTGTAAGAATATGGGCGTACTTGAGCTTGTTGTACTGACAATGAATTATGTCGGGGTATGTGCATTTGCAGTAAGCGGTACGCTTAAGGGAATTGACAAAAATATGGATGTTTTTGGTTGTGCTTTTCTTGGTCTTGCTACAGCCTTTGGAGGGGGTATTACAAGAGACATAATCGCGGGCAACGTCCCTCCTCTGGCATTTAGAAGTGAATTTGACTTTCTTTTCGCAATAACATCAATAATTATTACGCTGTGTATGTACAGGAGGCTAGCTAATACAGTTAAACTCCTAGTATACTTCGATGCAATCGGGCTTGGCGCATTTGCCGCGCTTGGTGGTGCAGTGGCTCTAGACGTTGGGCTGGGACCGCTTGGAGTTATGTTTGCTGCCATGTTTACCGGGGCTGGTGGAGGAATTATTAGAGACGTTCTTGCTGGAGAGGTTCCCCTCGTTTTCACACGTGAATTGTACGCAACTGCTGCCCTTATCGGCGGTGCCGGACTCTATATCCTGAGCGAATTTACAACGCTTGAAGTAGCTCTGTTCATTTCAGCGCTATCAACAACGATTCTTAGAATTGCATCCATCAAGTTTGGCTGGAATTTGCCTAGGGTTAAAAGGGATTAGGTAAAAGGTTTTACTTCTAGAGATCACACCAGCAGTATGGAACTGACATTCAGGAAACTGGATAGGGCACAAAAAGCTGCTCTTGATCTGGTAAACTTCGGAAAAGTCAGGATAGAGCGCTGTTATAAAATGGCTACAAGCAGGACAGATGGATCCAGCAAAGATACTAGTGCGAGCATTGATGTTGTCTACAAGCTGTATATTGAAGTCCTCTGGGCAGATGAGGATTTGCTTAAAGTTCTTGAAGAGTATTCGGACGACATTGAAGAGGATGTGGCAGATGTCCGCAACATGCTTGTTGCCAGAGAGATCGTGCTCAAGGAGATTCTCAAGTCCCTCGAAAATGGAGAAAAAGGAGAGCTTGAGCTAATAGAGGCTGTGCAATCAAGACTTGAAGCAAATAAATTCGAAGTTGATGGTACTAGCTTTACAGTGTTCGCCAGCAGAGAAGCGATAAAGTCTCTTATCGACGATCTCGAGGAGGAAGGATTTGTAATAAAGGATGAGGTGGGCAGAATATCGCTAGGGTATACATCAAGAAGGTCAGAGAATACCGATTGAACGTTTCAGATTCTCTTAGCAGCAAAATTTTCCCTGGAATAGGAAGACATTTAACCAAACCCTGAAAAAAGAAGTCGCAATGGCGAGACGGGTAAAAATAATCCTCAGAACAAAGGAGAAAAACTCGCTGTGTTACTGGACGGAAGTAAAAAATCCACTTAGAGTGGCTTTCAACTATCTTATTGTGGCCATATGTCGTATCCTACCATCTCTCTCGCTCAAACGCTGGCTTTACAGAAGGATAGGCGTGAGAGTTGGAAAGGACGTGTCATTCGGACTTGAATCCACAGTGGATATTTTCTTCCCAGAACTAATAGAGGTGGGAGATAACAGCATAATAGGATACAACAGCGTAATCCTGACACACGAATTCCTCGTTAATGAACTGAGGATAGGGAGGGTGAGGATAGGGAAAAACGTGACGGTGGGAGCAAACTGCACAATTTTACCGGGCGTTTCAATAGGGGATAACTCCATAATTGCAGCCCACTCGCTTGTTAACTCAGATATCCCACCAAACGTTATTGCTGGAGGGGTGCCTGCCAGAATAATAAGGGTGTTGGATGATAAAAACGAGAACCAAAAAAGAAAATAGGATATAGGATAGCATTTCTTACCAGCATCTCAGTTACTTCTTTTCTACATTATAAGCAGTAATCAAAGAGGTGATAGCAAACGATGCAAAGCTCAGAAGGACTGTAACCACAGCAACAACCTCAATTCCTTTCAACGGGATATACGGGTGGATCCCAATAACGTAATCAAAGTAATCGTTAACTAAAAGCCACCCAAGGGTCAAGAAATAATGAAATCTGAATCCATCAATTGTTCGAACAAGAGGAATTGCTTCAACAACCATGAGTGCGTGAGTTATGAAAATGCCCGTGTAGAGAGCGCAGCGATAAGGAGAGAAGAAATAGTCGCTGTGGAAGAGAAGAACAAAACATGTCCAGGACCCATACTTTATCAGATTTGATGCAGCGAAAAAGGACAGGAAATCATTCTTCCTCCCCTTCAATATAAACCCCAGAGCCAGAACAAAGAAAAGTGTTGAGTTGGGGCTATCTGTTATGAGTATCCATAAATATGGCGGGTTTTCTGCAAGCTGTAATTTATAGTAATACCACCCATAGAGAGTGCCAAGAACATTCGCAATTAGAGCAAAATAAACCAGTTTTCTCATCCTCATTTCTCTGAAAAGATCCAGAAATGCTCGCATCAGTATCTACCAGAGGCAAAGATATATATAGTTTATAAACCTTTTTTGAAGGGGGGTAATAATGAAAAAGGATTATAAGATAAAAATTGAGAATGTCGTAGTTTCTACCCAGATTGGAGAAAACATAGATCTCAACAAGATTGCAAAAGAAGTCAAGGACGCAGAATACAAGCCAAAACAGTTTCCCGGGCTTGTTCTAAGAACAAAAGAACCAAAGGCTGGAGCACTTATATTCAGAAGTGGTAAGGTTGTATGTACCGGCTCCAAGAGTGTCGAAGATGCGAATAGAGCCGTAAGACAGGTTGTCAAAATAATAAGCCAGCTTGGAATACCCGTTATCCTTGAACCAGAGGTAAAGGTACAAAACATTGTTGCTTCAGCCGATTTGGGAGTTGACCTGAATCTCAACGCAATTGCTATTGGACTGGGTTTAGAGAATATCGAATACGAGCCCGAGCAGTTTCCCGGGCTTGTTTACAGGCTCGACAAACCGCGTGTAGTCGTGCTCATTTTTGGCTCTGGTAAAATGGTTGTCACCGGTGGTAAGGATCCCGAGGATGCTGTAAAAGCCGTTGAAAGGATTGCCGAAGAGCTTTCAGCCCTTGGATTGATGTGATTCCTTTTAAAAACCTTTTATATTTGTTGTATTGATGGTGTCTTTCTTATAAAAATATATGTCAGTATTATTTTATCCAATCGATCAAACTCTGACCCTTTCAAGTGCAATGTACTTGATTTCCCCATTCCGTCCAAATGCGAAAACCATTTTCTTCCTGACGTTCTGAGCTAGTCTCACAGCTCTTGCAATTTCATACAACGGCATCTTCCGATCATCCACCACAGCAACAAGATACTTCGAATGTGGCAGATCTTTTACACTCCTAACTTCCTCGTAGATTCTGAAGTCGCTGCCAAACTTGAAACCAGTTTTAACAACAAAACCACGTTCCTTAAGATCCTTGTACACCTCGTACCTCCTTAAAAAGTTGTCTTCCACAGTGGCACTCAATTTCTTAATCTCCTCCACGTCCAGTTTTTTATCAGCGTAAATTTCCAAAACTCCTTTCTCAGCCAGATAAAGACTTTCAACAAGTGATAAGCTAACAATTCCGTTTTTCTCAGTTCCATAAAAGTACTTCCTGAAAATGCTTGTATTATCGGTCAAAACCCTGTCTCCAACAAAATATCCTCTCAGTCTCCCCATTTTTTCCTCCTGCTTCCCAGTTAACTCGATATCGGTGACTTTGTAGTACGTTACTTCACTTTCCTCGTCCACAACAGCCAGAATAAAGTTATCAAAATTCCTCTTGATTTCGAAAAGCCAGGGCATGGTAATCTTTTCTCTTTCAGATAACGGCAGAAATACGCTCCTACCAGTTAAGAATCTATCAACCGGCTTGATTTTACGTCCTCTATCCCTCAAATCCTCATAAGCGAAATAGAGTGATGGAAAATCTGGATTCCTAGAGACTGCCCATCTGAATAGTTCGGGGAAGGTAAGTGTTCTACCCTTCCACCTCACCCCTATCTTTCCTTTGGAGACTAGATAAACTGCCTCGACCGGATGGAGCAATAGCCTGTTTCCTCTCTTAACACCAAAACCTCTTCTTTCAATGTTTTTAGAGTGCTGCAATACTACAAAATCTCCTTCAATTGATGCTTCCATTACCCTCTCCTCATTTCACAGCCAATAAATGTCTATCGCTAGCAATATCCCTTATCACAATTGGATTCGGGATTCACCTACTCAATTACCTACTCAATCCGAGTGCGATACAGTTATGTTCTCTAAGGAAAGTTTAATATCGGTTGAGGTTAAATATTATTAGTAAGTGATGGTAATGATGTTGGAGAGACCCGGGTTACCAGAAATGAGGGAGATTAAAAGCAAACCAACAGGAATTTCCATCCTAGATAAACGTTTGGATGGGGGTTTGCCCGAGGGTAGTCTGGTATGTGTTTATGCTAACCCAATAAGCATGCCTGAAGCTTTCCTCTACCAGTTCGCATCAGTTAGAAAGACCTATTACTTCAATACCTCCCGCCCAGCACAGTATATCCAGCGAAATATCGCTGCAATGGGGTTCAACCTGGAGAATATCGAGTTCATAGATGTGTTTACCCAGTATTACCTCAACAAATTCGGACAGTTTGTGCTTGAAGATAGATACAGAGACAAGGAAATATTCGATTTCATCGACCATCACATCAGCAAGATACTGGAGGATGGCGGAGACTACAACGTGATATTTGACTCCATATCCTTTTTTCTGAAGCTCGATGTTGGTAAGGGCTTGAAGGAGTGGCTCATCAACAAGCTCTACGTCGCATCAAAACAGAGTAACAACTTATTCTACATCTACCTGATGAAAGATGTACACCCTGACGACATTGTGTATATGGTCATGGACATCTGCGATGTAATATTCGATATCGACAGTGAGAGAGTCGGAGACCGCATATCAAGCAGGCTGTCGATTCTGAAGATAAGAGACAAGCCTCCAATGATGGAGACATTCAAGTTCTACATAAGCGAAGGAATACAGATCGATACGTCTAGAGATATTGCCTAAACCGATTAAAGCGCTTCTCTAATCTTTCTTAATGATGAGCCAGGCGTTCTTTCCACTTTTTGGGAATCTGATAAGTACATAAGTTCCTTTTAACTTCTCCCCGTTTAGCTTGACTTTTATCTCCCTATCATCCCTTTTCAGCAGCTCGTATGTCCCCCTATCCCAGATCAAAACCCTGCCGGCACCATACATGCCCGGTGGTATTTCGCCTTCAAAATCCATGTAATCCAAGCTATGATCTTCCACCTGAATCCCAAGCCTCTTCTCTCCCCTCTCAGTTGGCATTCCCTTTGGAACGGCCCAGCTCTTTGCAACACCATCCATTTCCAGTCTGAAGTCGTAATGATGGCGAGAGGCAAAATGTTCCTGTACAACAAACCTCATCCCATTCACCATTCCTTCATTCCATACTTGCCAGGATCCCACAAGCTTCTAATCGAGCTTATAATCAACTATCTTCTGGAAATTTAACAAAAATTCCACTCCCAAGCAGTTTCCTTCGACATTCCTCGCAATACCTCCAATCCTTAAAGTCCGTATCGAGGATTGTGTTAGAGAAATACATAACGCAACGAGGGTTAAGGCAGTGGCGCAAGCCAAGAACATGTCCTATTTCATGAACAGCTTCTTTTAAAGCCCTAAGCTTTAATAGGCTTTTATCGGGGGGCACTCTATAGAATTCAGGTCGGAGTCTTTTCAAAGATATTATCGCCCTTCTGCCACCAAGTTCAGCTTCACCAAAAACAAAGTTTAGATTTCCTGCATACAGATCGGCCTCAGTAACACCCAGAACCACATCGCAATCTCCATCCAAGCTTCTCAAAATGAGAGTTGAATTGTACTGATTACGGATAGGGTTGTAAGCCTTGGCTGGGATCTCACCTTCAGCCATCACCCTTGCACTTCCAAATATTTTTGAAAGGATGACTTTTAAAAATTCAAGAACGTCCGGATCCACTGCTCCAAGAGGCTTTATACAAATCTCCATGAACTACTCCTATGCTGAAACAATAAAATATTCACCTCTTCACTCAAGAAGCAAAATCCCTACAGATGTTTCATCTCCAATCCTGATGCCAAGCGATGACACGTCTATGCCAACAGATGTAACTGTGGGCCTAACATATTCCGCCTTTCTACAGCCCCGTCGTGTATAGCTGCAGTTCTCACAAATGTCGCAACCTCCAGGAAAGAGGGTAAATACAAAGGGATAATCACTTATTAACTCCTTTTCAACCCTAACCAGAAACAGCTGAGCTTTTCGTTTCATTTCAAGGTATTTCTCTGAGCTGAAGCGGAATTTAATTACAAACGCCTTTGAATAACTTTTAATGAACTTCTCCGCATCACTCAGCGGTGGTACTGCTGGAGGGCATGAATATCTTTTACCGTAATAGCTACACCCAAACTGGCATTTCCATCTGGTCCGCACGTCGATCCTCAAATCTCCTGGGTTTATTTCAACAACTTCAACTATTTCAACTTCATCTCCAACCAGCTTTAATATTCTGTCCTTTAAAGCTTCCACATAACAATTTAAACACAAAAATAGAAAATACTTTTGCCGTTTTCAAATCCTCACTTCACTTCAGCCTCCTATACCAGAGCTCCCTATAAGGCCACACCCCAATACACCATAACCCGCACACTCCCTACTATCATCTCAATATCTCATTTCCATATGAAGCTAGGCTTACTCTTAACCTGCATAACATTCGGATTTAGAATGAAAAATTTTTGTTATCTGCCAAACCATTCCATTCCTTCCACTAAAATACGATATTCTATCAGTTAAAATCAAAAGAAGTTCGACAAATATTTTTATTTCAAATTTCCAGTGGAAATAAAGGGGTTAAGTCAAAAACCAATATCCTGTATATTACCTCTATTATCGCCCTAGACTTTAATTACTGATTTTTAGCTGCTATAACTTAACATAAACTGTTTTTCGAAGTAAATATCCAATCTCCATCGTTTTTCAAAATTTGCCCCACTCCCCCACCCCTTTATTTCCTGTGGAAATTACACACCACTACCACCTGATCGAAAAATTTTAAGAGAATGGATTAAAATGCCTTAAATCGACGAGCAAATCCAGATATCTTCCCAATTCCACAATAACTTTACTGTCTTCAGTAACTCTTCAAAAACTTATTTCCCACAGATTTTTTGTGGTTTAGATTTGGAGTAGTCGTTGCCTAGGGAATAACTTACATCGCATGATAGCCCCAAAAGAAAGACATTATCGTTGAAGTATCCACAAAAAACACGGTAAAATAAAATAAATCCAACCTGCTAAAGATTTAACTCTCCGACGTATAGAGACAACCCAGACAACCGTCTAAGACCAAAATATAGTAGTTTAACGAGATACTCGGTATAGAAAAAACTTTAAAAAAGAGCTACGGAGTGGATCAGCATGAGCGAGATAATGGAGATGCTGGTCAGAAGAGGATTCCTCTGGCAATCATTCGAAATATATGGAGGTATGGCCGGTTTCATTGATTATGGTCCTCTCGGTAATGGATTGAGAAGAAAACTCGAAAATCTATGGAGGGAGTTTTTCGTCATCAATGAAAGAGCTGTGGAAATTGATACTCCAACAATTGGAATTGAAGAAGTTTTTATCGCATCCGGACACGCTACATCCTTTACAGATGTTGCAATTGAGTGTAAAGAATGTGGCAGGGTTTTCAGAGCCGACCACTATATAAAAGAAAAGTTGGGAATTGAGGCAGACGAGACGGTTGAATCTGTTAAAGAAATTCTCGAAACTTTTGATCTTAAGTGTGAGTGTGGTGGCTCATTCAAAGAGCCAGAACCTTTTAATCTGATGTTCAGTACAACAATCGGCCCCGGAAAGGGTAAGAAAGGATACCTCCGCCCGGAAACAGCGCAGGGTATCTTCATTGCGTTCAAAAGAGTTTCAGACTATTTCAGAGATAAGCTCCCCTTTGGAGTCGCACAGATAGGCAGAGCATATAGAAATGAGATAAGCCCGAGGCAGGGAGTCATAAGGCTAAGAGAATTCAATCAAGCTGAACTGGAATTCTTTGTGGATCCAAGGGAGAAGAAGCACCCATACTTCCATCTATACGAGAACGATGTTGTAACGCTTGTTGATAAATTCGATAACGAACATAAAATAACACTAAAGGAGGCTGTGGAGAAGGGTATCATAGCCCACCAGCTTCTTGCCTACTTTATCGGAAAAACGAGGAGATTTCTGCTAAAGGCCGGCTTGAAAGAAGACAAACTGAGATTCAGGCAGCATAAGGATGATGAGAGAGCTCACTATGCCGTGGATTGCTGGGATGCAGAAGCTCTGACAAGCTACGGATGGATAGAGATTGTGGGAATTGCAGACAGAACTGACTACGATCTAAGCAAACACATAAAGCACAGTGGAGAGGATTTAAGCATATACATCCCCTTCAAAGAACCAATCACAGTTAAAAGAAAGAAGATAATTCCAAAAATGAATAAACTCGGACCAGAATTCAAGGGCAAAGCAAAGAAGATTGCCGAATTTCTCAAGAACTACCAGGGAGAAATAACAGATTCAATTGAACTCGATGTGGATGGTGAAAAAATCACTGTTTCTAGGGAGTATTTCGACGTGCAAGAAGTCGAGGAGAGAATCCACGGTGAGAAAATCGTACCACATGTAATCGAACCATCTTTCGGGCTTGATAGAATAACCTATGCAATACTTGAACAGGCTTTCGACAAGGACGTGGTTGATGGAGAGGAGAGAAGAGTTTTGAGACTCAAAAGGTGGATGGCTCCAGTCCAGGTTGCTGTACTTCCACTACTTTCAAAGGACGAGTTCATTTCAGTTTCTCATGAAATAGCTGCAATGCTAAAGGAAGCTGGAATATTCACGGAATATGATGATTCAGGCAGCATTGGAAGGAGATATAGAAGGTTTGACGAGATCGGGACACCATTCTGTGTTACCATCGATCACCAGACCCTCGAGGACAGAACGGTAACAATAAGAGACAGGGATACGACAAAGCAAATCAGAATATCAATCGACGAACTCGTGCCAGCTCTCAAGGAACTTCTTACAGCAGAGAAGGACATTTCCGAATTTGGGGAAATTTTCAAGGAATAGTCATAGTTTTTAAATTTTGAAATTTTAATATCTTTTAAAATTATTTATATCTTCAGAACTTATCCAATTATTTTCTGGTATGTTCAATTCATCCCGTCAGCAGTTTAGTATCCACTAACTTACCAGACTTTTAATTTAAACCATCCTGCTCTGCCCGCTATCTGTACTTTCTCAATCTTTCAAGAATTTGAGTCGTTTTATCTATAACCTCGACAATTTCCCTAATTTCCTCTGTACTCTTGGCTCTCCTCAGTTCATTTGATAACTTCAGTATGGCTTCTTTCAATGATTCTTCTACAGCCTCAAAGTCGTTTTTTGTGGTTTCTGACTGGATTGGCTTTGCTTGTGCTCTCTCTTCTGACTTCTCCGGTTTTGTCTCTTTCTTTTCCACTTTCATCTCAGTTTCATCCTTAACCTCAAACTGAGAAGTTTCACTCTCAAATATCACATCCCTTCCGCAAGATGGGCAGAATACTCTATCTCCATCCCTGAAGAGTGGTACCTTGCATTCAGGGTAGTGGTATGATAACATCTTTGCTCCCTTATATAATAGATTCACCGCATCCGAAATTTTTTTATCTTCCATACTACCACATCTACTGATACGATATTAAAAACTTCATTTTCTATGGAGGTGGTGTTATGGCAAAGCAAGTACCTGAAAGCGTATTGGAGGTTCTGGACAGAATAATACACGACGACACAGTTCCGAGAAACATAAGAAGAGTTGCAAGTGAAATAAAAGAGAACTTACTCCATGGGGAAGACAGCCTAGCGGTAAGAGCAGCTTCAGCTATATCTATACTCGAGGAAATCTCAGCTGATCCAAACATTCCAATGCATGTCAGAACGTTGATTTGGAATGTCTCAAGCCAGTTAGAGAGGATTTCAGTTGAGGAGTAATTTTATTTCGGTTTCCTAAACAAATTTCCTTTTGAATTGGCGATCCATTTAGTTTTCTGAATTTGCAATAATATTTCTCTAAAAACATTTTATAAAAAAGTAGGATTGTATAATCGCTCTTGTTGGGTATAGTGAATATCTTCTGAATCTCTCTTTATCTCATCCTCCAATTTCAAAGTTTCTACTGTAATACACCATAAACAGTCATGTAATACTGGATCCTAAAGCCCTTTTCTTTCAAGCTTGAAAGTTTCCTTTTCTTTTTCTCTTAGCTCGTCAAGTATCTCTTGAATTCTATCAATCTCCTTTGAAATGACCTCCAGTGTTCTTTCAATTCCAACATCATCCCTAATCTCTAAAAACCCCTTTATTATCGTAAGAGGATTTCTGAGCTTATCTGCGAGATACTCAAAGACTTCTATATTTTCCCTAATTTGCTTGAGGGCTTCCCTTCTTTCCCTCTCAATTTCAATAGATCTAATGGCAAAACCAATATCATCAACAAGATCGAGTAGTATATTTGTCTCTTCTCTGTCGAACGTATCAGGAAGCGAAGAGTGGAACGTCATCACACCATATATCTTCTTGCCATGCATTATCGGCAAGACGAAGGTCTGGACAAACATTCCTCTCACATGAACTGGACAGTTCCCGTATTTGTCTTCTCTCGGACTTACTAAACTTGGAGTTTGGGTTTCAATAGCATCTCTAACACAGTAAAATCCGCTGAAATTGTTGAGATACATCTCCAGTTCATCCTTGTCTATCTTTCCCATAACTTGTATGGGTACAATTCTATTTCTTTCTAGTAATCCCACCCATACTGCATCATAGTCCTCGATATTTGCAAGTGTTTTGCAAGCCTTTCTCAGGAGATTTCTTTCATCCTTCTCATGAACAACAAGCTGATTAATCTCACTCGCAACTCTCAGTAGTTTATTGACTCTTCTCAATCTCTTCTCAATTCGCTTACGTTCTGTTATGTCTTTTATTACCTTATGACATCCTACGATCCTGCCACTCTCATCCTTCAGCAGGACAGCAGATTCTAGACAATATACTATTAGCCCGTCCTTTCTTCTGTACTTGACTTCATAATTCTTAAAGAAGCCTTTTTCCTCCAGTTCCTTCATCAGCTTCTTCCTATCTTCAGGATCCACATACAGCTCGGTAAAATTGATCTTCTTTAACTCCTCCCTCGTATATCCGAATAACTTCTCTACAGCATTATTTGCCTCTAGGATATTCCCATCCATATCCGTCAGGAGGATAGCATCCATTGAGAACTCGAATAACTCACGGTACTTCCTTTCACTCTCTCTAACCTTCTCCTCCGCCCTAATTTTCGCAATGGCTGCGGCCATTTGTTCAGAGATTGTATCGATGAGTCTTCTGTCTCTCTCATCAAGTTTCTTACCTGATTTAACGATGAGTTGGATGACACCCTGTAATTCTCCCTTCGATATAAGTGGTACGGAATACATCTCGTTGAGATCATACTTTATACACACATCACGGAAATTCCTTGTAAACTCGTTTTCCTTCATGTTGGGGATGTATACTGGTTCTCCTCTCAATGCAGCAATAACAGCTACATTTCTAGTACATTCCTCGACCAGCAGTCTACTTGATGGATTTTCTCCGACCTGGAGATCTTCAAAACCTACGCGTTTTACGGCCTTGAGATTTTTTGTATTTGAATCATATACAAGTATTTCACCAACATCAAAATCCAGAACCTTACGCAGATTTCCTACAAGTTCGGATGCTATTTCTTCAATACTTCCTGACTGGTTTACAGCTTCTCCAACGAGCCTGTATAGTTCGCTGAGGTTTCGAATTTCTTCTTCCATTCTTTTACGTTCTGTTATATCCTGTATTATCTCTATAGCTCCAATAACTTCATCATCAGATTTCAAAGTAGAAGCTCTCAAGTAGATCCATCTTTTTAAGTCTGGAAGATACAACTCAAGCTCGTAAGTGTCATCGCTACCTTCAACTTTCCTTATTTTCTTAGACTGACGAATACCCTCAACACCATCTAGGACAATATCAGCTAGTAGAGGCATCTTTTTCGAAAAAAACGGCTTCCAGTGATCTTCCGTACCAATTATCTTTTCTTTCTTGTAACCTGTAAATTCTTCACAAGCCTTGTTCCAGTACCTAACCCGATGACGCTTATCTATGACGAAAACAGGGATAGGTATGTTTTCGAGAATCTCACTGAGCTTAAATCTTTTTGCCACGGGGTGACACCCCCTTTTTCAGCCTGATGACGAAAACACTCCCCTCAGGTTCATTGTCTTCTACCCATATTTTTCCTCCATATTTCTCAACAAGCATTTTAGCGATAAATAAGCCTAAGCCCGTTCTACCAGTTTTA
Organism: uncultured archaeon; assembly: GCA_964652135.1. Taxonomy (GTDB): domain Archaea; phylum Halobacteriota; class Archaeoglobi; order Archaeoglobales; family Archaeoglobaceae; genus CAZZAF01. The sequence continues at coordinate 3,711 of CAZZAF010000029.1, read as the reverse complement.
CTTCCCTTTACTCCCTCCTTGAATATCTCCTCCTTCATATCTTCAGGAATGCCCGGTCCGTTATCGGCTATCCTAACCTCAACCCACTTCCTATCTTTTTCATTTACCTTAACATCTATCTCCTTGACATCCTTATCGTTGTGGAATATTGCATTGAACAGGATATTCCCGAAAACGGACGACAGCATCTCATCAGCTTTAACATAAATTTCTTCTGGAATAGTACTGATTATGATGACATCATCACCTCTCAACCTCTCAACTTCCTTCGAGAGAATATCTGAGAGATTAACCTCTTTTACTTTTTCTCCAGTTGTCAAAGCACTTTCGATATCTTTAACCATTGATACAAACTCTGAGCATATGTCAATTCTCTCATCGATTTTGTCGAGGAATTCTTCTTCTGGCGTTTCTCTAAAAAGTTCGAGGTAGCCCTTCATTACTGTGAGGTTGTTTTTAATATCATGTCTCAGAATCTTATTTAGCAGGCTTAATTGCTTATTCATAGTTTTTATTCTCTCTTCCGCCTCTTTAAGTTCTGAAATGTTACGCACAATGGCTACAACGTATTTCTCTTCTCCAACTTCCACAGCCTTAAGACTCACAGAAACTGGGAATTTGGCACCATCCTTTCTGTAGAATTGTCCTTCTATGGTTAGACCATCCTTCTTATTGACTACTTCATTGAGTTTGACAGGCAATTCTATAATATCTGAAAAGCTCAACTTGAGAAGCTCATTTTTGCTGTATCCAGTCCATTTACAAGCGGTTTTATTTACATCAATTACTCTACCGCTTTCACCGCGTATGATGAAAATAGCGTCACTGCTATACTCCATAAATGTCCTAAAGCGCTTTAATTTCTCAACCTGCTTGCGTTCCGTAATATCTCTGGTAATACTAAGTATTCCTCTGAAATTACCGTAGATATCGTAAATGGGAGCTTTGATTGTTTCAAGTATAACCTTTCTACCTTTCCATTCGGTTTTCTCCTCCACTTTAATGATATCCCTCTTTGCAATGGCGAGCTCATCGCTCTTCTTGCATTGTTCAGCCAGATCCGGTGGTAGAATTTCCTTATCGGTTTTTCCTATTATTTCATTCTCGTTTTTACCAAGAAATTTGGTACAAGCCTTATTGACAAAACTGTAGCGTCCATTTGGGTCTTTGAAGTATATACTATCTGGCATTGCATTGATGAGGGAGTTGAGTAGTTCAACAGACTTTTTGAATTTCTCTTCAACTTCTTTAAGTTTCGTAATATCTCTAAACTCGAGGGCAATATCTCTAGACCCCTCTACAGAAGCTGGATTTACTTCGAAGAATTTATATTTTCCTTTGATATATACACTCACAATCAAGCGGTCAGTGCTGGATAACCACTTCCTTTTCATCTTCTTTAGTTTCTCCCTACTTTTCTCATCGAAGCGTTGTATTGAGTGAAGTGGTTTACCGATTATTTCCGATGGAGAAACTTCGATAGCCTTAAGCCATGCATTATTTGCGTCGCAGACAACATTATCTGGAGTGATAATGACGGCAGGATCTGGAATTGAATTTAAGAGAGTTGTTTTTCTTTCAAGTTCTCGCCGTTCAGCTTCAAGTCGTTTATAGTTTAGGAATTCCTCAACACGTCTTGCGAAGATTGTAAAAAGTCTCACTTCGCGGGCTGAAATAGGAAACGTCTGCTCCATATATATAAATCCTGAAAAATACGTAAAGTTGTATATATATCCACACTTTTTATTTTTGTTTATTTCCTTTAGCACTTCTTTATCATCTTGAAAACCAAAAAGTACTAGAGGTTTGGAAGTGTCACCTTCTTTTGTAAATATGGCCAAGCGACTCACACCTAAAACGCGTGTTGCCTTCTCGATTACATCGTGTAGAAACTCATTGTGATGTTTTGGGATAGAGAATGACATAAGCTCGTGCAGAATCCAAAACTCCAGTGTTTCACTTGTAGCCATATCTTTTTCCTCCAACTGCCACCACTATTGTTTTGTTATGGAGAACTGGAACATTAAAAGAGCCATACACCTCTCCAAATGTGAGCATTCCCAATATTGGGAGATCTCCAATCGTCTTTTTCACAACATTAAACTCCTCCTCAAACTTTCTGCCCATGAGCATATAACGAGAAATGCAATCGAAAATAAGCGCTATTTTTGGAGATTTTACACCTTCTATTGCAGTCTGAGCAACCTTCTCGGCGGTGACAATTAATTCATTCACATCGCACTTCATCAGTGTAACAATGGAGTTCTGAGGAACTTCTGTGACGAACTCTATACTACCATCCTCTTTCACATCAATCGGATCGCGAATAAGAAAGGTCTTGTTAGCATACGGCAAACCCAGAGGGTATTTCATTCCGAAAGTAGGAAAATCTTCCCTGCTAATACCACCTAGACACTCCGAATAAACATCAAACGCTGGCCTTCCATCGATTTCATAGACCCTCTTTCCAGCTGCTTTTGTGACAATCATTGGATATCCAGTATGTCTCAATCCATGTCCAACCCCTGAACTAAACTCAATTCCTTTAACAATTGCAACTGCAAGCGATCTACTATGTACACCCTTCTCCGTGAACTGATATGTTTTGGAGAACCTTAAGTTATCTCCTGAACAACCTCCAATGTATGTATAATTTGGTCCTAAAGAGTTGTAAAGTCCTCTCAGGATGTCTGAAATATTATCTGCAAAACCGTCTGGGAATACAAATACTGTGCCGGAGTTAATTCCTGAATTCTTTAAAATTTTTCCGGCTTTCTCGCCATTTCTCCATGAATTGGAGTTTTTCTCTAAATGTGTTTCCACTTTTATTTTACCGCTTATTGTACAAACACCTATACCTCTTCGGAGAATTCCCTTGCTTGTAATAATCCCTGGTGTACATGCCCCTATGAGCTTCGATTCTCCAATCACTTCCTTAACAGTACTAAGGACTTTTTCCTGGTTATAATTGTCAGTTGTAAATAGGAACGTGATAGAGGGTTCATCGGACTCATCAATAGCTTGTTTAGCTGCATGTCTAGCGGCGAGTTCTGAGTCTTTTTCGTCGTTATACCCTATACCCACCATCATATTATAGCCGCATGTTATAATATTTTTTTCATAAGATTTCCTGATTTTAGGATACTCTAGTTAAATGTACCAAATACTTCCGGGAATGCAGAATAATCTCTACTGGATTTGCGAGAATATATACTAAAAAAATGACTGTGTATTATTTTTATATACGTATTAATCTTTACTCTTTTTCTCGTCATCAATTAACCTCTCAACGAGCTCTTCGAGTTTCCTTCTTCCAAAAGGTTTTTCAAGAATCTCTAAAGCGCCAGCCTCAAGCATCTCTTTTCCTTTATGTGTTGCATAGGCTGTTACAGCAACTATTTTTGCATCCGGGAATTTTTCGAGGATAGTTTTTGTAGCTTCGATTCCGTTCATTCTTGGCATCATTATATCCATTAAAATCAGATCCGGCTTCTTCTTCTCACACTTTTCAACGGCTTCTACTCCATTTGAAGCTTCTACGATCTCATAATTCTTCAGAATTAGTTTCATTACTTCTCTAATTGCTGGTTCGTCATCCACGATGAGTATTCTAACACTTCTTTTCTTGGACATCTTTTCACCCGGTTAGTCTACCCAACTCACTCTTGCTCATCACCATTACTATGCCTACAGATTTAGTCCATCAAATAC
>CAZZAF010000028.1:0-27760 GCA_964652135.1 uncultured archaeon | reverse complement strand
AGCAGATCACCAAATTGGGGCCAAACCCGCTTAAGGAGAGGAGGGAGTGAAATGGTCGTTGTAAAGCTCGATGGTAAGGATGTTGAAGTTGAAGAAGGTACAACTGTTTATGAATTGCTCCAGAAGGAAGGTAAGACATTCTGGAGACCATTCGAAGTTCCACAGCTTGAGTTCATAAGAAATGAAGATTGTCCACTGATAAACATTGTTGAAGTTGATGGACGGATTGCAAATCCCAAAATCCTCAAAGGATTGAAAGTAAAGGAAGGTATGGTCATAAACACGAATTCAAAGCTCATCGAGGATAAACTCACAGAAAGATTGAATTGGTTGAAAGAGAAGGAAGAATGCTACCTTGTCAGGCTCTTACAGGAATTCGTCGCATGCGAAGCTGAGAATGGTGGATTGATTTCAATGGAAGAAAGACAAAAATGGGAAATCGACCCCTGGATCTCGCTACCATCTATCCTCCACGATCCTAAGCTCTGTGTGAGATGCCAGAACTGTATTGAGACGTGTAAGACAGTCCAGTCTGTTGAAGCTCTCGCCTTCGATGAAGAAAAGGGTGTCGTGCTTGTAGATGAAGCGAGATGTGCAAGATGCGGACAGTGCATACACGCATGCCCAATGGGCAAGGAAATCGGTGCTGTTAAAGTGTTCAAGAAGTGGTTCGAGTGTGAACTCTGCCCATACTCCAGACCACTCGGAGCAATAAGAGAAATTGACAACGTAAAGGAGGTCTGGGAGGCTTTAAAGGACCCTGAAAAGTTTGTTGTTGTTGAATTTGCTCCAGCTCTCAGAGCCAGCCTGGGTGAAGAATTTGGCATGGAGCCTGGAACATTAGTAACGGGCAAGATATACGCTGCATTGAGGAGAGCCGGATTTGACAGAGTTTGGGATACAAACTTCGCAGCAGACCTGACCATTATGGAAGAAGGTACGGAACTCATATATAGACTCGTAAAAGCTGGAATTATCAGCAAGGACGAATTGCCATTTGAAGTAGATGAAGAGGTTCTTGAAGAAGTAAACTCTACACTTCCACAATTCACATCATGCAGTCCAGGATGGATAAAGTTCTGCGAGACATTCTATCCAGAATTGATACCACACCTATCCTCTGCTAAGTCTCCTCAGCAGATGTTTGGAGCCGTAGCAAAAACATATGCTGCCGAGAAACTAGGCATTGACCCAAGAAAAATGGTTGTTGTTTCAATAATGCCATGCACAGCCAAGAAATTCGAACGTAATAGAGACGAAATGTGCGATGCGTTCAAGTACTGGCTCGAAAAGGGGGTAGTAAGTGAGGACGAAAAGTTCCCGGACATCGATTACGTGCTCACAACAAGAGAGTGTGCCAAGCTCCTCAAGATGGCTGGAATAAACCTCGCCGAGATGCCAGATGAGGGACCAGACCCTCTACTCGGTCAATACACTGGAGCTGCTACAATCTTCGGCAGAACAGGAGGTGTTATGGAAGCTGCGTTGAGAACAGCCTACGAGATTATTACAGGAAAGCCACTGGAGAAGCTTGAGTTCGAAGAACTCGGAACGCTCGAAGGTGTAAAGACTGCAACTATTAAGCTCAACGGAAAGGAAATCAAGGTTGCTGTTGCTCACGGCCTGAGCAATGCGAGAAAGATCTGCGAATCTGTGAAGAACGGCGGAGAATTTGCAGACTACACATTCATCGAGTTCATGGCATGTCCTGGTGGTTGTATCGGAGGAGGCGGTCAACCAATACCCACCAACAAGGAGACTATAAAGGCCAGAGTTGATGCGCTGAACACAGACGACAGACAGTTACCAATAAGAAAATCCCATGAGAACCCGGAGATAAAGCAGATCTACGAAGATTTCCTCAAGAAACCCGTGAGCAAACTGGCACACCATCTGCTACACACACATTACTTCGATAGATCAAAGGAACTGAAGAGCGCCTGATCTGAATTTTCCACATCCTTCTTTTTATTTTGCAGTTCAGACGATTGGCAGCAAGAAAAATTGTCGGCACTGAACTGCAAACTTCAGACTTTTTCCCCTAGCCAGAGAGTATGGAAGATTAACTGTTGTTAATATAACTCAAATTGGTATCAACAAATAGCAAAAATAATAAATATGTTGCTACAAAAGACATACCAAACGACGGTATAGTATCAAAACAGGTGAAAGGTATGAGCGTTACAAAAGTGAATACCTTTAAAGAGCCACCAGATGCAAGAAGCGGTGGAGGGACATTCAGAAAAGGAGAACTAAAAGGTATAATCCGTATCAACCCAAAGCGCTGCGTTGGCTGTGACACATGTACAAAGGTCTGTCCGTCAAACGCAATAGCCGGTGAGCTGGGTGTTACCCACAGGATAGAACTTGACAGATGCATAAACTGTGGGCAGTGTTTGATAAACTGCCCGTTTGGCGCGATTGAACAGATGAGCTTCGTCGATGAGGTCCTCAGCAAACTGAACGATAAGAACAAAACGGTTGTAGCGATAATTGCTCCGGCCGTGAGAGTCGCTCTTGCAGAGGAGTTTGGTTACCCACCAGGAACACTCACAGTAAACAGAATGTACAGAGCTTTGAAGGAAGCGGGCTTCAAGATATACGACAACAACTTTGCAGCAGATCAGACCATACTCGAGGAAGGTACAGAGCTCATTGCAAGAATCGCCTACTGGCTTTTTGGATTGAAAGAGCTTGAAATCGAGGTCTGGGGTACAAAAGCAAAGTTCAACCTCGAGCATTTTGAGCACAAGCCCCTGCCACAGTTCACATCGTGCTGTCCTGCGTGGATAAGATATGTCGAACTCTACTATCCAAGGCTGATTCCGCATCTATCGAGCTGTAAATCACCACAGCAGATGGCAGGAGCCACGGCAAAAACGTACGGAGCGCTGAAGGTGTGGAATGTAAAGCCTGAAAATGTGTACACTGTCGGAATAATGCCGTGTACAGCCAAGATATTTGAAGCATCACGCCCAGAGATGTGCAACGCGTGGAAGTGGCTAAAGGAGAACGGACACATTCCTGAAAACACACCAAAATTCCCAGATGTTGACGCTGTTCTTACAACAAGAGATCTTGCAGAGCTCTTCAGAAGACTCAAGATAAACCCGGTAATGGGCGATGATGAAGAAGTCAGAAGACCACAGGAAGACTTCGAATACTACAGCGGTGGAGCAACAATCTTTGGTACGAGCGGAGGAGTCATGGAGGCAGCAATAAGAACAGCATACTGCGTGCTGGCAGGAAAAGAGCCGGAGAGCTGGGATTTTGTTGAGGTAAGAGGTTACACAAAGGGCGTTGTGAAAGCAACTATACCGATCCCTCTCAGCAGCGAATTCAGAAAATTGACTGGAGCTGACGTATTTGATCTGAAGGTCTGTGTAGTGAACGGTATAAAGAACCACATCGACGCTGTTGTTGAAGATGCAATCGCTGGCAGAAGTGAATTCCACTTCATCGAAGTAATGTGCTGCCCGGGAGGATGTGTAAACGGAGGAGGACAGCCAGTCAACCCGATGGGTACATCGTGGATAGATCCGATACTGCCTCTGCCGCTTAAAGCGTGAGGTGGTTTTATGAGCGAGAAAAAAATGTATGTTGAAAAGCCTGCTTCAGTCATAATCTCAAGAAGAACGTTTCTGAAAATCGTTGGAATAGGCATCGCTGCTCTCGCAATTGGAACATACAAACTGACAGATATCATTGCCCAGAGAAACAAGTACATAAAGATACGGCAGGCAGGGCAGTATAAAGACGACCAGATAGTGAGAAATCAAATTGCCCCTGCATCTCATCTCAATAGAATGATACCAAAATTCTACAGAGAGTTCGGAGAGCAGCCCCTCAGCGAAATCACTGAAGAATTACTTCACACACACTACGAACCAAGAATAAAGACGTTTCCACTGGAGGTGTGATGGATGACTGAAGTTCTCAGACATCCGGCATCGAGCAGAATCGTTCACATCGTGCATATGGTTTGCTGGTATGTCCTTTTTGTTACAGGTATTATAACGTATTTCAACCTTGCAAGCGATGCCACGAAAGCGTGGCTGATGGAGCTACACATCTACTTTGCAGCCGTGCTGACCTTCATAACCATTGCATACGTTGTTGTAACCCCTGATAGAGCATTTCTTTTCCTCAAAGAGATTCTGCACTGGGATAAAGATACGATTGCATGGTGGAAGAACTTCGGCGGCTATCCGTACAAATTCTTTGGAAAGTACAAGTTTTACAAATACTTCGAGAACCTTTGGTTCGCAAAACCCGGCTGCCCACCGCAAACAAAGTACAATGCTGGTCAGAAGCTGCTCGGGCTCAGCGTTGTTGCAAGCCTGCTAATACTCGGAGTTACCGGATGGTGTCTTTACTTCTTCCCGCAAGCATTAGGCAAGTACTGGGCCGCAACGTTCTTTAACTGGCATGTCTGGGTTTCAATAGTAGTGACGCTGTTCGTCACATGCTGCCACATCCCGCTGGTCATAATAAACTGGCCAGACTTCGTTTCAATGTTCAGACTGGGAAGCGGAACAGTACCGCTGGAATGGGCAAAGCACCACAACCCCAAGTGGGTTGAAAAAGAGCTCGTAGAGATAACCGAAAAAGAATAATCAATAATCTTTATTTTTTATGGCCTACTGCCGCGCCATGCTGCCCGAAACGCTGTCAAAGCAAGAAATCATAAATCTACTGCTTCTGGACGATGAAGAAAAGGTAATGGATCTTTTCAGAATTGCAGATTCAATCAGAGAAAAATATGCTGGAAATAAAGTTTACCTCAGAGCAGTAATCGAATTTTCAAATGTGTGTAAAAACAACTGCAAATACTGTGGAATCAGAAGAAGCGCAAGAATCAAGCGCTATCGAATGAAGCCAGAGGAGATAATACAATGTGCACAGTATGCCGCAGATCTGGGTTACGGAACGGTAGTCCTGCAATCGGGCGAGGATACCTGGTATGATAACAAAATCATCCACATAATCAAAACAATAAAAGAAACAACAAACTTAGCAGTGGTTTTATCAATAGGCGAAAAAAGCTACGACGAGTACCTGCAATATAGATTGGCCGGATGCGACAGGTACTTGCTAAAGCACGAAACATCAAATCCGAAGCTTTTTCAGGAGTTAACTGAACGAAAGCTTGAAAACAGACTGCAATGCCTGAGCTGGTTAATTGAACTTGGATATCAGGTTGGATCGGGAAATATCATCGGTTTACCAGGGCAGAGTATCGAGGACATTGCCAGTGATATTGTGATGTTCAGAGAATGGGATTTCGACATGATCGGAATTGGTCCATTTGTACCGTGTGCTGACACACCATTTGAGAACCATCCTGCTGGAGACCCTATTCTCACCCTGAAGACGATTGCTCTGACAAGGATTGTCACAAAAAATTCACACATTCCAGCAACAACTGCACTGAGAACTGTTTTTGGAGAAGAAAACTCCACAATAGCCTTCAGATGTGGAGCTAACGTTGTAATGGGCAACATCACCCCATTACAATACAAGCAGTTTTACAGAATCTACCCCGGCAGAGCGGGCACAAACAAAGATCCAGAAGAATGGCTGAACGAAATAAAAGAAAGAATAAGAGAAGCTGGTTTAAAGCCAAGCGGAGAAGTTGGGCACAGTTTAAAAAAGAGATGGATTCGAAAAACCAAAACAATTATAAATTGAATTGCACTAACCCAGTTATTAGTATTAATTAGTGTTAACAAAATCGAATTAGTTATAAAAAGGTGACACCATGAAGGTCGGAAGTGTAAAATATGTTGAAGATACAGAATACAAAGAATTCTGCTCAAATTCAAGAGTCAAAGAAATTGTAGACGATAGAGAGATCAGAGAAGCTCTGGCCTATGGAGAAGACAATCAGGATGATGAAGCAATTGTGAGGCATATTCTTGAAAAGGCAAGAAATCCAAAAACTTGGAATGAAGGACTTGACCTGTTTGATGTAAGCGTTTTATTGCATACAGAAGACGACAGGCTTTTAAAAGAAATATATAAAACTGCCTGGGAAGTAAAGAGGACAATATATGGTAGAAGACTCGTTCTGTTTGCTCCTCTTTACATTGACAACAGATGCAGCAGTAATTGCCTATACTGCGGATTCAGAGTTGGAAACAAGAGTCTCAAAAGAGTGACGCTCAGTATGCAGGAGATCGCTGAAGAAACAAAAGCCATAGTTGCAATGGGACACAAGAGAGTTTTGCTGGTTTCCAGCGATAATCCATCAAAAGGTGTTGACTATTACGTTGAAGCCATGAAGACCATATATTCTGTCAGAGGTGAACCCAACGGAAGGGGCGAGATAAGGAGAATAAATGTAAACGTCGCACCGCTTACAGTTGAGGAGTTCGAAAAGCTTCAAGCTGCCGGGATTGGAACATATCAGTGTTTCCAGGAAACATACCACAGAGAGACATACAAAAAACTGCACCCTTCTGGTCCGAAATCGGACTACAACTGGCGTATTACTGTAATGGACAGAGCTTATGCGGCAGGTATAGACGATCTGGCACTGGGTGTACTTTACGGTCTGTACGACTACAAGTATGACACTCTTGCAGTAATCTCTCACGGCAGATATCTGAACAGAACTTACGGCGTTGGTCCTCACACAATATCCATACCTCGCCTGAGACCAGCTCTCGGCGCTCCAATGCAAGAAACTGAGTATATGGTTTCTGATGAAGAATTGAAGAAGATTACGGCCGTATTAAGACTTGCCGTACCATACACCGGCTTGATTCTCTCAACAAGAGAGCCTCCAGAATTGAGAGACGAGCTTTTCGGACTGGGGATCTCTCAGGCGAGTGCTGCTTCACGCACCTGGCCAGGGGGGTACAAACAGGGTATAGAGCCAAATGCCTTTGATGTTGAGCAGTTCGAAATAGAGGACACAAGAAATGTCGAGCAGATAATGCAGGCATGTATAAACGCTGGATATATCCCAAGTTTCTGTACCGCATGTTACAGAAGAGGTAGAACAGGAGAAGTGTTCATGGCCCTCGCCAAGTCAGGAGCCATCAAGAAAAGGTGTGATGTCAATGCAATACTGACGTTCTACGAATACCTCATAGACTATGCACCGAACATGATCGATGAAGGTAAGAAGCTTATCAAAACGATAATTGATGAAATTGATGAACCAAGAGCTATCAAAGTTGTTGAAGAGGGTATAAGAAGGCTAGAAGATGGAGAAAGGGATCTGTACCTATGAAGACTCCCAGATCCCTCAGGCTGCACATAGGTGTTTTCGGGAGAAGAAATGCTGGAAAGTCGAGCCTTATCAATGCACTGGCTGGAAAAGATGTCGCGATAGTCTCGGATGTGCCAGGCACGACAACGGATCCTGTTTTTATGGATGTTGAACTTGATGGATTACCTGTAACGTTCGTTGACACCGCCGGCATTGACGATGTTGGCGAGCTTGGAAAGCTCAGAGTGGAAAAAACGATGGAGATTCTCAACAAAGTCGATGTTGCTCTGCTCGTAGTAGATGCAACAGTTGGTTTCGAAGAATACGAAAACAGGTTGCTCAAACTGCTTACAGAAAGCACAACCCCGTTTGCAGTAGTTGTGAACAAAATCGATCTTGTGGATTTTGACGATGAAATTCTGAAAAAATACAGACACGTCAAAGTTAGCGCTAAACAGGATATCAACATATCTGAAGTGATAAAAACCATACTTAAGATTGCTCCCGACATCGATGAATCCCAGTACCTCGACGACTTGATTGATCCGGGTGATCTTGTCGTCCTCAATATACCGATAGATCTGGGAGCCCCCAAAGGAAGGCTAATCTACCCACAAGTTCAGGCCATTAGGAACATACTCGACAGAGGAGCATCATGTATAGTCGTGAAGGAGCGAGAGCTCAAATGGGCACTGGATGGCTTAAAAAAAGATCCAAAAATGGTCATAACAGACTCGCATGCTTTTATGAGGGCTGCAGCCGACACGCCGAAGTCGATACCGCTCACAAGCTTCTCGATTCTCGAGGCAAGATTCAAGACCGGAAATTTGCCGGAGCTTGTCAGAGGTGCGATGCAGATAAGGGAGCTCAAACCCGGTGACCGCGTTCTCGTTGCTGAAGCTTGTACTCACCATCCGTCTCCAGATGATATAGGAAGGGTGAAGATTCCACGATGGATAAGAAACATCGCCGGTGACGTCCGCTTTGATCATGTTATGGGTGGTAGCTTCCCGGAAGACCTGTCGGAATACAAACTCGTTATCCACTGTGGAGCGTGCACAATTACAAGGAGACACATGCAGTACCGCATGAGAAAGGCACTGGCAAAGGGGGTTCCAATAACGAATTACGGAATTGTAATCGCATTCGTTCATGGAATTCTGCCAAGAGCACTTGAAATGTTTCCCGACGCACTGGCTGTTATACGCGAATACGAATCTGAGAGTGAGCAATCATGAAAGAGATTGATGAAATTAACCACCTGATAAAAAATCACCACGAATTTATCGCCTCATCCATTCCACTCATCGCAAGTGAAAACATCACGAGTTTAGCGGTCAGAAGAGCTTTGATGAGCGATCTTCAGCACCGCTATGCCGAAGGACTGCCAGGAAAACGAGTCTATGCGGGCTGTGAATTTATAGATAGAATAGAGCTGCTTGCGATAGAACTTGCAAAAGAAATGTTCAACGCTGATCATGCAAATGTGCAGCCCACATCAGGCAGTGTGGCAAACACTGCCCTCTTTGCAGCATTTACAAAAGCTAGGGACACGATGATGGCGCTGAATATAAAGGACGGCGGGCACATAAGTATGAGCAAAGTTGGCATAGCAGGGAAATTTGGCCTTAACATATCATATCTGCCCTTCGACATTTATGAAATGAACATCGACGTTGACAGAGCTGCAAAGCTGATAAGAGAGACCGAGCCAAAGCTTGTTCTTTTTGGTGCAAGCGTCTTTTTGTTCCCACATCCCGTCAAAGAGTTGAGAGATGTGGCAAAAGAGGTAAATGCGGTTGTCGCATACGATGCAAGCCACGTTCTCGGCTTAATTGCCGGTAAACGCTTTCAGCACCCATTAAAGGAGGGTGCAGATGTGGTCACATCCTCAACCCACAAAACGTTCTTTGGCCCTCAGCACGGAATTATCCTGTGCAGAGAAGAGTTTGCTGAGTCCATTGACAGAGCTGTTTTCCCAGGAGTTGTTAGCAACCACCATCTGCACTGCGTTGCAGCGCTTGCCATAGCTCTGTGCGAGATGAAAGCATTTGGAGAAGAGTATGCAAAGCAAACGGTAAAGAACGCAAAAGCTCTTGCCAGTGCACTGGCTGACGAGGGATTCAAAGTCATTGCCGAGCACAAGGGATACACGGAATCACACCAGGTGCTGGTGGATGTTGAAGACATCGGCGGATACAGAGCAGAAAAAATGCTTGAAAAAGCCAGGATACTCGTGAACAGAAATCTCCTCCCGCACGACAGAGAAAGAAGTAGAAACTTCAGAGATCCGAGTGGAATAAGAATTGGCGTTGCTGAAGTTACTAGGCTGGGAATGAAAGAAGATGATATGGAAGAAATCGCTCGCTGTATTGCTGACGTTCTACTCCACAAAAGAGATCCCGAGAAGGTTGCAGCAAGAGTTGCAGACCTGAGGAAGAACTATACGAAGGTCGAATATTCCTTCGATGAAAATGAAGCCCATATCTGGTAAAGTTGGACTGAATATAAACGGGGACCTGAACGACAGAGAAATTGTAGCAAGAGCTGTGACAGCCGAAAAAACAGGAGTTACGGTATGGGTGGGCGAACTTGATTGTCTCGATCCTTTTGCTACAGCGGAACTCATAGCAGATCATGTATCAGTGCCGGTTGCGGTGTTCTGCTCCCCTTACAGGCGTAGATGTGGCGAAATAAAGTCAAAATTAAAACGTTTTAAAAAGTTCGGCAATGAGATTCTGGTTACTTTAATTCCAGGAAAATCGTCGAAAATTTCACGTGTAATTGAATGTGTAGAGAAGTTGAAGAACGAACTGGACATCCCTGTATTTGTTGGCTGTTCTGGCAAAAACATCACGAGATCCGCTTCAAGAATTGCAGATGGAGTGGTATTTAATTACGCGCATCCGGTACACATCGGGTGGATGAAAAAATACTTGGAAAATGACGTCTTCACAGCGTGCTACGCACCATCACTTGTTCTGCCAAGCAACCACTACAACGAGCTAATACTTGCAGCAGCAATTATATCAGGAAGTAGTAAAATTCCGGTGGAGTTAAAGCCAATCAACAGCGCAGGCATAGACTTTGAATACATCGTGCGGAACAGAGGATCGCTTGAGCTGGAAGAAGACATTGCCATACACTCTGACAATCTCAGAAAATTCTTCACAGCAAGCGGGAGTGTTGAAGATATAGCATTCAGGATCATTGAACTGCTACATCTCTGCGATCACGTTATTCTGGGATCTCCATTTTTCAGAGACAGCAAATCAGTTGATAACCTTGAAAAAATTGTGAAAATCGTTGAAAGAGTGGTAAAATGATCAGGGTGTTCATTCTCGGCAGCAAATGCAACATGCACTGCAAATTCTGCATGAGTGCTGAGAGAGATCTCGATCCAAACATTATCGCAGATCATCTCTCAAAGATGAGTGCAGGAGACCTTGCAGTTTTCGCTGGTGGAGAGCCACTGATTTATCCTTACCTGAAACATCTACTAAAAATCGCTAAGTTGAGAGAAATAAAAACGAAAATACACACAAATGGCATACTGATTGACAGAATCAATTTCCTCGATCTGATTGATGTGATCAATCTTCCACTCGACGGACCCAGAGATATCCACGATTCGATGAGAATGCGCGGGCATTACGATATCGTTATGAATGTACTTGAGAAGGTAGAGAAACCATTCACTATAACAACTGTTCTGACGAGGAAAAACATAGACTACCTTGCTGAACTTGCAGAAATCATCGATAAGATTTCAGAGAAGAGAGAAATCCTGAACTGGAAGATTTTTAGATTCAAGCCAAAGGGCAGGGGTACAAGGTACAGGGAAGAGTTCGAAGTCAGTAGAAAAGAGTTCCTGAACGCAAAAGAAGCTGTCAGGTCAAGAGTCAAAACTTACTTCATAGATGATCCTGATAGAATGAATGCAGAGGTTATATGCAGGGTGTGAAGGATATTCTCCATTTTCTAAGTCAATAAAAACAAGAACCATAACGTTTCTTTATTTTAACTTAACCAACAGCATACCTGAAAGATCGAATAGACTCCGCCATTCTGATTGCCTGCACACTCTCAGCAACGTTGTGCGTTCGAATGTAGTCAGTACCCATCATCACGGCTATGGCTTCTGCTGTAACCGACCCGATCAATCTATCCTCCGGATTGTCAAGTCCGAGAACTGACCCTATGAAAGATTTTCTCGATACACCCACCATTACTCGCCTGCCAACTGCATCTTTGATTTTATCAAGGTTGGCAAGCAGGCATGTATCGCGTATATACCACTCCACGTCACCATTTCTCCAGAAACCAATGGCCGGATCTACTATGATTTTTTCTGGTGGGATTCCTCTGTCAATACATCGCATGACATCCTGCCTTAAGGATTCTACTGTCGAGCTTACGATGGTTCGATGATCCCATGGAATTTCCCTCGCCACAATTATTATTGGGACGCTGAAATCTGCAGCAATACTGATAATGTCGTCGTCAGGTTTTACAGCGTTTACGATGTCTGCTCCCTCACTCAGCGCTTTCTCGGCAACTCTTGCTCGTGTTGTGTCGATAGATACCAGCACATCCAGTGTTGCAGATACCTCCTTCACCACAGGCAGAACCCGCCTGATCTCTTCATCTTCGCTGACCCATGTATTTTTGTATGGTGCGGTGGACATCCCACCAATATCAATGATATCAGCACCATCATCAACCATCTTCTCCGCTCGCTGCAATGCCTCATCAGAATTTTTGCAAACTGATCCGCTGTAAAAGGACTCGGGGCTCATATTGATTACGCCAGCTATCAACGTCCTGTTTGTCTTATCTATCACTCAATTACCTCCTGCTGTAAAACTATCAGAGAAAGCTCTGATGTAGAGGCATGTCTTTGCGTCCACACTCAAATCATACATTTCATCACCAAATCTCGTATTGAGCCCCCTTACAATCACAGCAGGAACCATTTCGTTTGCCTCACCCATAACAAGCTGTGCAGCAGACGCAATCATGTCTGCAACATTCCTGAACGTTACTGTTAGAGGTTTGCCATATAAATCTGGTTTCCCCCTCTCGTCGCTTATAGCTTCGAAGCCTGAAGATGCTATTGCGACCCCGCTGACGCCTCTTCTCAACGGCAAAATCCTGCTGTCTGTTATGACAACCCCAACCCTGCCACCAACAAGGTCTTCTATTTTACCCCTCAATATATCTGCCGATTTCTGCGAATTTTCTGGATATAAAACAGCAAAACCCTCCGGGACGTTCGAGGTGTCTACTCCAGCGTTTGGAGTAAGCACACCATCCTTCACAGCGAGTATGAATCCATCTCCGCCGCCAACGATCTCTTCTGCTTCCCTCAACACGATTTCTGCTATTTCAGGCAGTAGAGAATAGCGTGAAGCCAGCTTTACTGCCTTTCTGCTCGGCTTGATGTCAGATAGTTTGACGAGCCTGCCCTCACAGTATGAAACCACTTTGCTTGATACTGCAACAATATCCCTGCTTCGTGCATGCTTCGCTATTATTTCAGCAAGAAAGTCCAGACCAGCATTAACACCGATCCTGGCTCTGATAGGGATTAACTCCACAACCATGTATCTCAATCCCTGTACCCTCTGCTAATTATCTGCTTCGCAATCTTGCCTTCTCCCGCAATTCCTGGCTTTACAAGTTCTTCTGGCGACAGCAGTACGTCAACTTCTTCCTCGTTGAAGTATCCTTTTTCGATTAAAATCTCTCTTATCGTTCTGCCTCTCTCAACGGCTTCCTTTGCAACCTCTGCAGCCTTGTCGTATCCAATGTATGGTGCCAGAGCAGTTACAAGCACGGGACTTCTCTCAACTCTATCTCTACAAACTTCCTTGTTTGCTTTAATACCTCTCACGCACTTTTCAATCATTACCTCTATGGCATTCATCAGGATCTCCATTGACTCGAGCATGCAGTGAACCATAAGCGGCGCTAAAGCGTTGAGTTCAAACTGTCCATGCGAAGCAGCCATGTTTATCGCCACATCGTTTGAAATAACCCTCACAGCTACCTGTTTGACGCATTCGAGAATGACAGGGTTGACCTTGCCAGGCATTATCGATGACCCTGGCTGAACAGCAGGCAGTGAAATTTCGTTAAAAGCACTCATCAGAATAAGATCGTTGGATATCTTGTACAAATTCGTTGCAAGAGCCTTGACGAGACCATGTACTTCAACAAAAACATCCCAGTTCTGCGTTGGATCGATCAGATTCTCCGCTTTAGCAAGGTTTAGACCAGTTATGTCTCTCAACCTGTCGATAACGAGGTATATGTATTTCAAATCTGCATTTAAACCAGTTCCTACGGCCGTACCACCTATATTTACCTGTCTCAGCCTCTCCTCTACCTTATACAACCTCCACCTGTCTCTCGCGATAGCCTCGGCATAGGCACTGAACTCCTGGCCCAGAGTTACTGGCACTGCTTCCTGCATCTCCGTTCTTCCTATTTTCAGCACTCCTGCAAATTCCTTCTCTTTCTCCTCCAGCGCTGCCTGCAACTCGCCAACAACAGCAGTAAGCTGCCTTAGTAAAAATATAGCTGCTATCCTTGCCGCAGTTGGAAACGTGTCGTTGGTTGACTGCATCATATTAACATCGTCCAGCGGGTGAACCTTGGATCCGCATATTTCTGAAGCTCTGTTTGCTATGACCTCGTTGATGTTCATGTTGAGGGATGTGCCAGCTCCCCCCTGAAGGGGATCGACGACTATGTGATCGCGCATCTTACCCTCTATTAACTCATCACACGCCTGAACTATGGCTCTGGCCTTGTCCTCTGGCATTTGCTTCAACTGCATTAAAGCGAGCATTGCAGCTTTCTTAACCATTGCATAGGCCTTAATCAGCTCGGGATGGATTCTGTAGCCAAGCCTTACAGTAATCGGAAAGTTCTCTTTCGCCCTTGCGGTGTGTATTCCGTAGTAAACGTCAGCCGGAATCTTCTTTTCTCCGAGGAAATCTCTCTCAACTCTCAGTACTTCCACACGTTTGCCAGACATGTTTTTGCACCTCTCAAAAACTCATATGGAACTTCGCCAACATCCTCCCCTTCAAGAACTATTCTCGCGAGAGGAAACGGATCGAGAAAATCTTTCAAAATGCCTTTAATCCAGCATGCTGATAAACCAATCATCGTTATTTGTCCTCCAGACTTTCTGACTTTTCTGATTCTCTCGATCATTTCTTCTCTTCTAAGTCTGCAAGCGTTGCAGTGAATTACCAATCTATAACCTTCCTTTACATCATTCCCTACCTCGACCCTGCAACGGCTTTTGAGCCAGTTGACTACAAAGTCTTTCCAGGAATCGTCTGGATTGTTTTGCATGTCACACGCGTTTACAACAAGCACTGTGTCCCTTTCTGTCAAATTCTCAAGCTCCCTCACACCACGTACAAGTGTAGTAAGATCTCCCTTGTACCTCGCTTCAAGAACGGAAAACGAAGTGATCTTCGTTTCGGGAATGTAAGCATTCTCGTATGCTTTAGCGTCAACTACTGCAAGCTCTATTTTTCTGTCCAGATATTCGAGGGTTTCTTTTACGTTATCTTCTCTGGCAACTACGCAGTAAGCATCCTGATCTATTGTTTCTCTCAGAGCTCTTATCCATACCAGAGGTAATCTGCCTTTCGGAAACTCGATTTTCTTTGGAAATACATAAAGAAC
The DNA here is from genome assembly GCA_964652135.1 of uncultured archaeon. Lineage (GTDB taxonomy): Archaea > Halobacteriota > Archaeoglobi > Archaeoglobales > Archaeoglobaceae > CAZZAF01. The sequence continues at coordinate 12,831 of CAZZAF010000028.1, read as the reverse complement.
AGCCTCACCACCTCTGCATAGATCCGCAACAAGAGGGATTTCATGTTCCACTGGCGCATAAGCCACAATTTCCCTTTTAAGAGTGATTAATCCCTCCTTTGTTTTTGTACTGATTCTGACGAAAGGAACGCTGTATTTTTCCATAAGGTTTGACAGAGTTTCATCAGATACTTCGCAGAGATCTATTTTGTTCAGAACCCCTACAACGGGCACGTTTCTCTTCTTGGCTTCTTCGATGATGAATTCTTCGTAATTGCCGAGTGACGTGCTGTTTAGAGAGCACGCATCAATAACAAGAAGTGCCATATCGACGTCGTTCAGCACGTTTATAGCTCTCTCAACTCTCTGTCTGCCCAGATCGCTTGCGTCGTCAATGCCAGCAGTGTCGATGAATGTAACTGGTCCCAGTGGTAAAAGCTCCATAGATTTTGATACGGGATCAGTTGTTGTGCCTGGAACATCTGAAACGATTGCCACATCCTGATTCGTCAGCGCGTTGATGAGACTGGACTTCCCAGCATTCATTCTTCCAAAAATACCAATGCGAACCCTAAAGTCCTTCATAATTTCACCTTAAAGGCGCAAACCTCGTTTACCTCTTCTAATTTCGTCAACAGCCATCTCAAGCCACTTCAAAGCCCTTGGCTCATTAATCCTGCTGCGTAACTCCTTTATAATTTCGTACCCCTTCGATCTAACGTTTTCACCCAGATCTGCGTCTGTAAGGTACTCCATCATGGATGCTATAGCATTAACAGTACATCGCTTGTTTATCACAGCCCTCCTGGCAAGAGCCATAAACACCGGGCCAGTCCTGCCGTTATGGTAGCATGCAGAGCAGAAACTTACAGGTGTGTTTCTGTTTATCAGCATCTCAATACATTCCTTCAGGCTATACACCTTCTCATCGAATTCTGTCGTCACATTTTGTGGACGCGGTCTGGTAAGCATAATAGACGTCCCTGAAAACAAATCTGTGGTAGCAATTCCAGCATAGGGTACTGCCAGCTTCAGAACAGCTATCGCCCTCGCAAAATCCGAGTCAGGAATGCCAGCGTTTCTTACAATGAATGCTCTCGGCCCAACCCCATACTTTTCGAGCATGTAGCTGGCGTGATATATAGCGCCAAGCACCTCATACTTGTAATCTCCATCGCCGAATAGCCAGATGGATATGAAGTAGTCATCCACTCCCTCCTTGACAGCATCCTCGAGACTCGAAAACGTTTTGTCGTAGGACTTTTCGAATACCCTCTCATACAGTTCCCTGCTGTAAACACCCTGAACGTGAACGTATGCTCCAATATCATGCAGATCATACAGTGGAGCTTCAACGTCGCATCCAATTCCTGCTTTTCGAAACACATTCACAGCAGCATTTATGTACTCATACGTAACGTCTGGATTTGGTTTGAAGATCAGCAATACTCTTTTTGCCCCCTCTTGCTTAACGTGCTCTGCACATGACCTTATTTCTTCTGAGCTCAAAACATGCCTGCTTTTCCGACTGTTCCTGCCAAGATTACAGTTACAGTTATACATGCAGCTATTTGCAGCGTAAACCGGAGTGATTATCAGGATCCTCTCACCGTAAACTGCTTTCCTAACCATATCTGCAGCACGGAACAGCTCCTGAACGTCTACAGGATTCAGTAAAATCGCAGCTTCCTCCAGACTCAGACATTCATCTTCCCATAATTCTCTGTTTATCGCTTTTTTCAAAACATCTTCAAATAGATCCTGATTGGTTGCCCCATACTCCAGAGCATCGCGAATTACAGCATCATTCATCATATTGCCAGAGATAGTATTACCAAATAATAAGATTAACGCAAACTTGACTACTAATCATTGACCACTTATCATCACAAAACATTATAAAAAAGTCGTAACCCCCTTACATCATAAACTACATTAAATCCATACACAATCTTGGCAGTAAGGATATGAGGTACCCCACCATGGCGAACTCCTGATATCTCTCAATATTGATAGAATATATAAATAATATAATCAAATATTAATTTCGATTTCTTTTGAAGAGGTATAGTGCCGAACACAGTTTCTGTGTGATATGGGGTAATCTAGGAGTCACACGTAAAATATATATTCATTCAGAGATAGACTCACTTTAGCTATAACAGGAATGAATATAATTTCTTCAAAAGAGCATCAGCGAATTTTGTCCCAAAACCTACTAAATCTGTATTTATTACTAACCCTCTCCAAAAAAATATAGCCGTCACGTTCGGCCATTTTAACGAGCCCCCTGCGGCACAGACTCGAGACGTGACCCTTCAATGCCGGCATTATGACGAGAAGGGCTTTCTCTCCTTTCACACCCATCTCCCTCGCGATGTCTGAAATCAGGTCTGCCAGCCTCACGCCGTCTTCGGGGATAAGATTGAAGACTATGCTGTCCACTTTCTCGAGCATCTTCGTATTGAACTTCACAACCCTTTCAGCTTCCTGCCTTTCAAGAACGCATCCATGCCCGGGGACGAGGTAATCCCAGTCCAAGCTCAGAATTCTATGCAAGCTCATTAACATCAAATCAGGATCAACGTAATAGAGAACTCCAAACCTCTCCCAGTACTCTGGAGTGTGGACAGCATCACCAGCAACGAGGACGTTGTCAAGCAGGTAGCCCACGTGGGCAGGTGTGTGTCCTGGTAGTGGTACACAAAGTCCTGTGTCTTCAGCGAATCCATCCACCTCAACACCGGTGCCACAGAAGTAGGGAGTTACAGCTTCTTCAGGCAGCACCGCCCAGCTAAATAGACCTCTCCAGTTTATGGTTGGATCCTCCACCATCGGAACCTCATGCTTCGGGGCAAAGACCTTCGCATTTATCGCTACCGCGTCTCCAAAGTGGTCAGCATGTCCATGAGTTACAAGGATACGTTTGACTCCAGAATACACGTTTCTGCCAATGCTGGGATCGATGACAGTATCATTAAAAATCGTCGTGTTCACATCAAACCTGCCTCTGTAAACCTTCAGCCTTCCGCTTTCGAAGCGAATATCCATCGGCCCTATAGCTCTGCATTGAATTAAAAAATTTACCTTCGACAAAAATCTAAATTTTTTCCCAGTCAGCCTTGGTCCTTCTTGGTCGGAATTCTACTCCTGTACGGGCAGTATGCAGGCCTCGAGCTTGGATTGTACAAATTCTGACCATAAACACAGTCTTTACAACGTTTTCTTTTCCATTAATGGGGATTGGATTTGTTATTGACACATATACCTCTTATAGGAAGCAATAAAGAAGAGATCATTAAAGAAGCAATAACCAAAGCTGACGAAATATTCGTCCTGGATATCGTGCTCACAGAGATAGCAAGAAAATACTTGAGAGAAAGAGAAAGCGAAGGTTGAAAGGAGTGTCTAAGCCAGAATTTGCAGATGCAGTAGTGCTTGCAATTGCCAGAACGTTAAAAATCGTTGCTGGTGATAAGCATTTCAAAGGGTTAAACGAAGTCATATGGATTGGAGACTAATCTCTCTCACACCTTACAAACACTTTTTCAACTAAACCGTTTATTCGCTCTGCAATCTCTATCATACGCTCTCTACTAAAAGGTTTTACAGTCCTAAGCCTTTCATCAAGCGTATTCTCGTTTCTGAATTGCTGGAGAACGTATTTTTTAACGCCAGCATTGCCGAGAAATCTGGCGATGCGAAGCACATCTTCTTCCTCAACGAGCGTCGGTACAACTGTCGTGCGGGCTTCAAACTCTATTCCTGAATCAACAAGCAGCTCTATACTCTTCGCAACCCTTTCTGCTGCCCCCTTGCACTTAACAAACTCGTCGTATTTCTCGAACGTTGTTTTTACGTCGATAGCAACGTAGTCAATCCAGTTCAAGACTTTTTCAAGCCTCTCCGTGTAGTAGCCGTTTGTGTCCAGCTTAACATCCAGTCCCAGATTTTTCAGCTCTCTGCAAAGCTGGGATATGTCATGTACGAGAGGTTCGCCACCAGTTATGCAAACTCCATCGATGAGGTAGTTTTCCTTAACCTGCCTGACAATATCCGATACGTCAGCTTCCATACCCCCGGTGAGAAGTTCGTGGTTATGGCAGTAAGGACAGCGAAACGGGCAGAGAGAAAGAAAAATAACGCTGCAAAGCCTGCCGGGAAAATCAACTGTCGAAAGGTCTAGCACACCACCAATCAGCATCCCAGCACCCTTTTGATCATCTCTCTCAGCTCAGTTTTTGTTGGAAGATCTCCTCTTACGATAACTTCGTCGCCAACGGCAATGGAAGGCGTAGAAGCAACGTTGTACTGCAGAGCAGTAATCATGTTCTTTTCGATATCAACTTCTTCCAATTCTAGTCCAAGCTCGTCAGCCACCTCACCCGCAAGCATCTTTGCTGCAGGACACTTCGGGCAATTCTTCATCGTGAAGACAATGATTTTTCTCTCAAGCATACGCTGATGAAAGGATTCGCACATTGACACCCCTCCTAACTAAAGCTAACTCTCTTCCTATCCATAAGCTCCCTTCTCTTGCCGTCATTCCATCCGTTTACCCGCTGATAGTAGCCGGTGATGCGGGAATAGCACTCAACATCCTCGCTTCCACAATACGAACAGGTTGCCTTTATTCCCCCTTCCATCTTCCCGCACTTCCTGCAGTACGTCATATCCTTCGTGTAAGCCCAGTAACCGATCAGCGTCTTCGTTGCAATTTTCCTCGTTAATTCCCACATAAGCTCTGGATTTGGCGATGATTCGCCCATCCAGACGTGGGCCATCATTCCGCCGTTGCATAATGGATGGAATGCTCCTTCTATCCTGAGCCTTTCAAACAGAGGTATGTCAGCACTAACTCTGCAATGAGAGGAGTTAGTGTAGTAAACCACTCCGCTGCTGCCATCGCCCTGAACCACCGCCTTCTCACCGAATTCTCTTACGTCGAGCGTGGCAAGCCTGTGGGCTGCCGATTCAGCAGGAGTCTGTGTTATAACCCACCTCAAACCCGTATCTTTGCTCCACTCCGTTGCGATATCCATCATGTACCTTATAACCTCCAGACCAAAACGCCATGCTGACTTGCTTTCGTGCAGCTCCTCGCCGGTGTGGGCTTTCAGCATCTCATTGAGCCCGACGAAACCAATCGACCTTACCACCTTATCAACACGATAATACGGCTCGCCGTCAACATCCTGAGTCAGGAACGGAAGTGCTCCTTGTTCCATACGCTTCCTGACTATTTCCGCCTTGATCTCTATAACCTCCCTCGCCATATGCATGCGGTCTCTGATCAATTCAAACAGTCTGTTATCGTTGCCTTCTGCTTCGTAAGCGATGCGTGGTAGGTTTATCGTAACAACCTGCAAACTTCCAGTTCTCATACAACCCTTAGCAAAATCCTCCCAGTCCTGAGCATCGGGTGAGAGCACAAGCCTGCAGCACTGAGCAAAAACGTTGTCGGGCAAATAACCAGCTAGAAGATTCAGGAAGTAGGGCGTGCCATATTTTACAACACATTGGTGAACCAGAACCATGAACTCGTCGAACCCCTCCTTTTTGAAGTTCTCCCTGCGGAGCTTGTAGTTTGGCTTGGGGAAGAAGAACGGCTTTCCGACGTAATCTCCCTCCAAATAGACTTCGGTCAGCGCTCTTGCAAAGGCCATTGCCTCGTCTTCGAAGTCTGCATAGGTTATCGAGTCCTTTTGAATTCCACCAGGTAAAACAGCCGGTAGATCTGCAACAACGCTCGGCACTCCGTACTCTATGTCGATATCTGAAAAGACTGTCTGTCCTCCTCTTGCAACGTACATCTGGCTCATTTCGTATATGAACATCTGTGCAAGCTGCTTGATCCCCTGATAGCTCTTCCCACTAAGATAGGGAGCAAGCCACACGTTAAAGAAGTCCAGTCCCTGTCCACCAGCAAAGTTTGTTTGGGCAGCAGCAAGAGCTTTTGCTGCGTGAAGAACTGCAACCTCAGCATTTTTTGCTGGTCCAGCAACAGCAGTGTTTTCTCCAGTTCCATCAACCTTTAAACCGTTCTTCAAAAACCACCTCAGATCATGCTGGAAGCAGTAGGGGCGAGTGGCGAAGTATTCGAGGTCGTGAATGTGTATTTCACCGCGCATGTGGGCATCAGCAAGCCTTAAAGGCAGACACTTCAGCAACGCATATTCCTTCAGTACCCTATCTGCTACGAGCTTGTGGATTGTCTCGGGATTGTGTTGTAAGTTTGCGTTTTCCCTGCTCCCCCTCTCAATCAGCACTGTAGCATCGTAAACCGGCAAACCGAGACGCGTGTAATTAACCCTCTCCTTCTCCAGCCCTCTTTCAAGCAGCTTGACGTTAACTATTTCTCTGACCAGTGGAGCGGAAACGAACTGTAAACTGAGCTTTTTAATTGTTTCTTCAACATCAACTGCAATATCTTCGGCAACGCGTCTATCAACTCCAGTCTCCTTAACCAGTGATTCTTCTATCCTACTCCTGTCAAAGGGTTCTATTGTGTTTCTGGACGTTCTAATACCAACAGCCGTCTGTAACTTCAACCCAGTACACCTCCAATAAAATACACCACTCCCTAAAGTTATATCAATTTCAGTTGATTCAAAGGAAAATAAACTTGACTTATCAGAAACTCGAACAGATTTTCAAATATCATGAACATCGTAAAAACTAACTCACAGTTCCCAAATTGAACTTCAATGCGTTTTGTCAGTGCAACCATAAGTAGAGTAAACCTGATTCCTTCACTTTCCAAGTAATCATCTTTCAGTTTTTCTTCATTCTACCAATATATAATCATGCTTTTCTTAGCTTTCCTTAAATTAATCTTCGTTGTCACGAAGCAACCATTTAGACTTTACCAATATTTTATAAAATTGGATTCAATTATCTCACCCGCTTAGAGACTCCGTTAATGCTTTGTGGAGAGCCATGAAAGCTGTCATGCTTTAATTCGTATCTATAGCCCACAGGTTGCTTTGATTTTGAGTTATACGACTTTTCATCACGCCACATGGCCAGACACGATATCATATCGTATGGTTTGCCAAATTATCGTGCCATGGTTTGATTACAGTTTGGATATCACTTAGTTTTAAATTAGTTGCAATCGGTAATACATTAATAGAAAAATTTAATAACCATCACAATTGTTCATGGCAGATAGGTGAGACGCTACATATTCCTCCCAAAAAGCTACAAACAGTCAGATCTACAGTGCGAAAGGGCAGTGTGCATTACACCGCAAGAGGTAGCAGACATCATCAAAAACTCCAGAGCAGTTCTGATAACCGGCGGAGTGTTGCTGGAAAATCCAAAGCTTGCTGAGTATGCTGCAAAAATTGCTCAACACATTCCAGTTATCGCAACAGGTGCATCAAGCAAAGTTTTGCTGAATCAGGGTGTGAAACCGCTAACGTGTGTTTTTACACTGCAGCATGTAACGCATTACTTCATTGACGGGGAGTGGGAGATCGCAAAAAAGTTCGATACAGCTATTTTCCTCGGATTTAAGCCCTATTATGTTTCAAGATTTCTGTCAGCATTGAAGCATTTCTCAAACATGACAACGCTGAGCCTCGATGAATTCTATCAGCCAAACGCCCACTACAGCATGACTGCTTTCGTTATGGTGATCGACGAGGATCGATGCACGGGTTGTGGAGATTGTGTTGCTGTGTGCAGGACGATGGCAAAAGGAGTGCTCAGGGTTGTCGATGGCAGACTTGCTGTCAGACCGGATCGCTGTATCGCATGCAGCGCTTGCATGACTGCCTGCGGTATGAATGCTATAAAAATGGAGAGGGGTGAACGTCTGCACCACGTACTGCTTGACGAGATAATCAGGCTGCTTGAAAGGTGATAGAGTGAAGTTGTTTGAATTCAGCACTGCAAGGGTTGAAGCTTTCGTCTGTCCATTCTGCGGAGCACTCTGCGACGACATATTCGTGGAAATCGATAAGAATGAAGAAATTAAGGTTGAAAACGCCTGCATTCTGGGAACTTCAAAAATAAGGAGCAGAAATCATGGCAGGATTTTGAAGCCACGCATTGACGGTAGAGATGTTGATATGAATGAAGCCATCGAAAAGGCTGCAGAGATCCTTGTCAGCGCAAAGAAACCACTTCTTTACGGCTTTTCCTCCACAAGCTGCGAAGCTCAGAGTGCGGGAATAGAGCTTGCAGAACTTGTCGGAGGTGTCGTGGACTGCACAGCTTCGGTCTGCCATGGCCCTACAATTCTTGCCGTACAGGAAGTAGGGTTTCCTACTGTTACCCTTGGAGAGGTCAAAAACAGGGCGGACCTCATCATTTACTGGGGGTGTAACCCGATGAATGCACATCCAAGACACATGTCCCGTTATTCTGCCTTTCAGAGCGGGCGTTTCAGGAAGGGTAGACTTGACAGAAGGGTGATCCTTGTCGATGTAAGACCAACTGAAAGCTCCAGAATCGTTGATGAATTCATACAGATTAAACCAAACAGTGATTTCGAGATTTTTAATGCTATGCGCGCGATACTTAACTACGGCGATTGCAGGGGTGACGTTATAGGAGGAATTCCAAAAGAGGATCTTGTAAAGCTCGTTGAAGAGATGAAATCGTGCCAGTTTGGGATAATCTTCTTCGGAATGGGTTTGACCCATACGTATGGCAGCAGTGGAAGTATTCGTGAAGCGATCCTCCTTACCAGAGATCTCAACAGGTTTACAAAATTTGCGATAATGCCCATGAGAGGACATTACAACGTGACAGGCTTCAATGAAGTTTGCACTTGGCAGACCGGCTACCCATATGCAGTGGACTTTACTCGCGGTTATCCGTGGTATAATCCCGGCGAGATAGACTCGAATTCACTTCTCCTTGCTGAGGATGTTGACGCAATGCTCGTTATTGCTGCAGATCCTGCAGCCCACTTCCCAAAGCGGTCGGTAGATTACATGAAGAAAATACCCCTCATCGTAATAGATCCTTTCGAGAGTCTCACATCAACTATTGCTGACGTTGTGATTCCCGCAGCAATATCCGGGATTGAAGTGGAGGGGACAGCGTACAGAATGGATGGAATACTGATCAAACTCAAAAAGATTTTCGATCCTCCAGAGGGCGTGCTAAGCGATGAGGAAATTCTAAACAAAATTATTAAAAAAGTTAAAGAGATTTTATAAAAACTCTGCCATTTGTTTTTCCTTCTGCATGGTCTCCTGTAAACACATGGTATGCTGTTCCATCAACTTCCACAACACCACTGTACAGAAATCCAGGAGGTAATGTGTCATCAGAATACCTGTCAAGGAATATCTGCCCGTTTCGCATTCCAGAACCAGCTCTTTTTGCAGTTTCTGCCTTTATTACACCACCGACCATGCCTGATCCAAGAAACAATCCCGATTCCTTGCCTATAATTATCTCCCCACCCTTCATACCAAATCCTGCTTCATTGCCACATTTCCCATAAATTATCAGCCTTCCGCCCGTCATACCCTCACTACCCCTGTAGGCAGATCCAGCACGGTCTCCACAGTCTCCTTTTATGATTATCTCGCCCCCTTTCATGCCAAGGGCTGCGAAGCTTCCTGCGTTGCCCTCAATAAGGATGCGTCCACCCTGTATAAAAGCCCCAGCGTACATTCCTGCGTTACCTTTTACGATGATTTTGCCTCTGGTCATACCGAAACCTATTCGTTTTACTTTCTCCAGGTTGCCTTCAAAAATGATTGTGTCGTTTGCCTTGTCTTCTACATCGAAGAACTCGCCCGCATCAACAAGCAATTTGCCATACCGGATTTTCACTTTCTCAACTTCTTCCGCTTTCATGCCCGAGATCTTTTCGGGAAGCAGTGAATCCACCTCAATACAGATTTCTGATCTATCTTTAAGCCTGAGCACGCACACAGACTTCCCTCCTCAACTCATCTCTGCCAACGAAGAAATTCTGTATTGAGACGGTGTAATATTCCGCAAAATACTCTTTGAGCTCTCTTTCAATCCATTTCTCGTATTCTGCTTTTACCCAGTAGGTTTTACCCTGCGTGGGATTTACAACCTCACCATCTCTAACAACGATCTGTCCGTCTTTTACTGCTAGGAACGATCTTGAAAAGGCATTCTCTATAGTTGCATAGTCTGAAGGTGAGATTTCGATTGGATTTATGTCGTAGACAGCTATGTCTGCAACCGCTCCGGTTCCAAGATGTCCTCTGTCGAGCATTTTTGTGGCTCTTGCCTGATTTGATCTTGTTACCATTGCTATCTCATAGAAGTCATACTCCTTGTCTATGCTTCCGATTATTGCTCTGCTTTCAACAGCCTTATTTAACCTCGACATCACCCCATCTCTGTACTTTTTGCTCATGAGCAGGGCTATGAGTTTGGGGTATGCTGTGAAAGGAGCTCCATTTGGATGGTCTGTTGTCAGCATCACCTTTTCCACGTCTGCGAGCAACGCAATCTCCAGCCCTATCGCCCACTGCACAGCATTAACGGGAGATCGAGGGGTGTATAATACAGGTGTAATTCCCGGAGCGGTTTCAGCTTCGATGTCTTTGTTTACCCACTTTCTGCCAGTTAACAACTGGAGATGGTATTCAAGCGGACCATCTGCGGTCATCGTTGTTGTGTCTCCAAACAGAACATTTCCCGTATCTATCGTCACGTCGTATCTGTTAACGTATTTCGCAATTACCTCACTCATCGATTCAAAGTTCTTCCATGAGTCACCGCCATAGCTATGGAACTGCACATGCGTCAGGTGGAGAAGCTGTCTATCCTTCGAATTCATTTTACACGTTTTAATCGTTTCCACCGTTGTCTCATAGTTTCCAGGCACGCCAAGGTTGTTGCAGTGTAAATGGATCGAATGGGGGAGGTTGAGATCTTCACATACTCTCATTAGGCAGCATATTATCTCCCGCGGGGTGACACCAAAGTATGGCACGGGATCATCCAAGCCGTTTAGCTCTTTTCTCCATCCCCATGCCTCAGTTCCGCCAGGATTGACTATCTTGATCGCAAACCCTTTTGTTGCATCGAGCAACCAAGCAGCATAGTTTCTGAGCAAATCAATGTCTCCACTGGCTATGCAGTCCATAACAAACCAGTTTCCATCGAAGAGAGGAAACGCAGCCTTGTCGAGAATTGGTAGGTCGTTGAGTTCGTGATGTGTATGTCTAGCAGACAATGGCGGCATTGCCGGTGCCATAACAGTTGTGTAGCCCATCCTTGCATACTCGTAGCCTGCGGGGAAAATGCTCGGAACAGAGTAACCGCTTCCAGATCTGAGCCTGCCAGTTCGCACGAAAACTTTTTTCACGCTATCTTCTGGTCTGAGAAACCTCCCAGCGTTTTCTTTGCCCCCTGCAATGTGGGAGTGTATGTCGAATCCACCGGGCATGACGAGTCTGTTGCCCACGTCAATTACCTTTGCATCAGACGGGACGTCTTCAACAATTCTTCCATCCCTTATGAGGATATCCATTTTTTCCCCGTTTATTCCATTTATGGGGTCGTAAACTATTCCGTTCTTCAGGATCAAGTTCATTTTTCAACCTCCAGGCTGTCGGTGGATAAATTTATCATCATCAAGTATGCTGAATTATTACGATATATTTAGTATTTGCTACGATATATGACGAAATTTTCGAATTATATGTTACTATCCAAACCTGCATAATGAACTGATTATAAAGTAGCAATTATATAGAAGCTGACTGGAAATGCGATTATCAATATAAACTCAACGATGTGTAAATATACACTAATGTATATACAGAACAAAAAATAAATATTACAAAATTTTTTATATCTTGAAATCAAAAATGTCAAACATGGGAGGAAAGATGGTGTCAATTATAAGCATCTCAGGAGGAGTGGGTAAAACGACGACAGTATGGAATCTATCCTACCTACTTGCACAAAGAAGTCTGAAAGTGCTTGCAGTAGACTTTGATCAATCAGCATTACTTACTTTTGTATCTGGTTTCGATCCGAGTAAAGTGATCGGAACATGCTTCATACCTATGGAATATGAAGTGTACATTCCAGAAAATATAGGAACACACGATATTATATCGCATACAGAGTTCGGCTACGACTTGTTGCCCTCAAAAGGGTGCGGGCTAAAGAATGACAGAGATATGAAACAGCTAGCAATTAGAAATATGTTTAAAGAGATCAACAAGTAGTATGACATTGTTATGGTAGATACACCACCATCCATGATTTATTTTATCAAGGAGATCATTGTAACATCTGATTACCTCATTATTCCGGTCGCGTTGGAATTCATTCCGGTCAACAGCACTAAAAATCTATTAAAAACTATAGAGGACGTGAAAAAAGAGTCCGAAACAAATGTAGAAGTATTGGGAATTCTCCCCACAAAATACATTGAAAACAGCGAGCGCACAAAAGAAATACTTAAAATGCTTGATAAAATAAAAGGAAAAAAATAAATTATTAAATCCCATTCCAGATACAATTGAATTTTATAACTCAGAATGGGTTCGCAAGCCACTACCATTGCTGAATTCAGAGGATGCAAAGGATGCTGTGAAAGCATACGAGAATGTGGTAGATGAAATTCTGAACCTAGTGCATCAGGCTCGATGAGATTTATGTTGAGATAGCTAAAGTCAAACAAGCGATCCAGCGCATGCATTATTGTTGTGTTTAGTGGTTAATAAGTTCTAAGAATTTACCGTGCGAATACTTTAATACGTACTGTGTTTGGTAAGACTATGAGGCCTATGGGAGAGTTGAGAGTGGAGAAGGACTGGAAGAGAGAGTTCGAGGAAAGCCTAAAAGAAAACGATGAAGCTCTGAAGATTCTAGCCAAAATGTGAT
>CAZZAF010000027.1:0-29145 GCA_964652135.1 uncultured archaeon | reverse complement strand
GCAGGATGGGATGTGTATGCTACTTGGGTTGCTGTAGGTGTAATTGGATCTGTAGCGCAAGGAAGTGTTAACCCTGGCATTTGGAGCGATGGTTGGATGGGGATGGGTTGTTCTTGCTGGAGAATGGGCGAATACAGCAGGATCAATAGGTGCAATACTTGCGTTTGTTATTGGCGGTCTGATGGTTTGTCTTGTTGGATTAACGTATGCAGAACTTACCTCAGCGATGCCTTTAGCTGGGGGAGAACATAATTTCAGCTACAGGGGTTTAGGACTGAAAGCATCATTCATCTGTACTTGGGCCATAATTCTTGGATATGTCTCTGTCTGTGCTTTTGAAGCTGTAGCATTGCCGACTGTAATTGAGTATATCTTTCCTGCCTATAAATACGGATATCTATGGACAATAGCAGGATGGGATGTGTATGCTACTTGGGTTGCTGTAGGTGTAATTGGATCTGTAGTCATAGCAGCGTTGAACTACTACGGTATCAAACCCTCCACTAGGGTTCAATTAGTATTAACGGTAGTTTTGGCTGTTGTTGGTTTATTGTTCATCCTAGGAAGTCTGGTGAACGGAGAACCATCCAACATGCAACCTTTGATAGCCGATGGGCTGAAGGGAATCCTTCTTGTAGTTATCATGACGCCCTTCATGTTTGTCGGTTTTGATGTCATACCCCAAGCTGCAGAAGAAATTGATTTACCATATAGAACTCTTGGATTGCTGATTGTTCTCTCAGTTATTCTTGCAACTCTCTGGTATATCTTGATAATCTTGGGAGTCTCCTTAGCTCTGGCACCTGACGAACGCTCCTTTGCATCTGTTGCTACGGCGGATGCCATGGCAGCTGTTTATGGTAACAAACTTGCGGCAGATGCATTAATACTCGGTGGTGTTGCTGGAATTTTGACAAGCTGGAATGGGTTTTATATTGGCGCGAGCCGTGTTATTTATGCAATGGGAAGAGCCAGAATGCTTCCCGAATGGCTAGGTAGACTGCATCCCAAGCATCGAACACCTAGCAATGCAATCATCTTAATTGGTATACTTTCCGCTTTAGCTCCATTCTTTGGGCGGAAGATGCTCGTCTGGCTTGTAGATGCTGGAGGGTTCAGCATAGTAATTGCCTACTTTATGGTAGCTCTTTCTTTCCTCGTATTACGTTTCAGGGAGCCAGATATGAAGAGACCGTACAAGGTAAAGTATGGCAAGGCCGTTGGAGTCATAGCCTGCCTTTTGAGTTTTGGTTTCATACTGCTTTACCTACCGGGAGCTCCATCTGCACTCGTGTGGCCCTATGAGTGGGTAATAATCGTTGGGTGGGCAATTCTTGGGGTTATATTCTACTTATGGTCTGCCCGTGCTTATGGTGGCGAAGCGGAGAAGATTATGTATGAAGAGGTATATTTAAGGGAAAACTAAGCTCGGTGAAATTAAATTTCTTTTATTTTAGATATGCTTTCAACTGTATGCTGGAGGATGTCTACTGCAATTGAAACTTTGCTGTTTGGTCAGTGCATGGCTTTTCTATGACCACCAATTCGATAAAATTTGGGCCAGAACTGTCTTCTTCTAGATCTCTGCTCCAGTGGAGGTAAATGGTAGAAACGCGTATACATGATGTATATGTGTAGGTATCGTAGAGAATCCTCAATGTGGGATTATGTGTCCATACCATATGTATGTCGTATAAAATTATATAGATAAAAAATATATATCTGCCGTAAACTCCATTTAATCCATGAAAAGCAAGCTGTTAGTCGGGTTAGCAATAGTGACACTAGCGGTTGCACTTACAGGATGTATGCAACCTGAAAAAACAGTGTCTCCTGCATCCGAACAGTCACCGGCACCTACCCAAACAACCACAAAGACATCAGTTAAGAGAATAACACTGATAGGCAGTGGCGCAACCTTCCCGCAACCCCAGGTGGAGAAGTGGATTACAGTTTACACGAAAATAAATCCAAATGTAATGATTGAATACACTGGCAAAGGAAGCGGTGGAGGGCAGAACGATTTCAAGCAAGGTCTTGTGGATTTTGCTTGCAGTGATCCACCTCTGAAAGAGAGTTTATGGAATGATCTCAAGAAGAAGGGACAGCCCTTGCAGTTTCCAATCATAGTTGGAGCTGTTGTTGTGGTTTACAATGTCCCTGGTGTTGAAAAGTTGAAGCTCAGCAACGATGTTCTGGCAGATATATTTCTAGGTAAGATAGAGTACTGGGATGATGCAAGAATAAAAGAGCTGAATCCTGACGTAAACTTGCCTCATGAGAGGATTATTGTAGTCCACAGGAGTGATAGCAGCGGTACTACAAAGATATTCACTACATACCTCAGCCTTGTAAGCGATGAATGGAATGACAAGGTTGGTGCTGGAAAAGTCGTTGATTGGCCAGTTGACAAGCAGGGGAGAGGTGTAGGTGGAAAGGGAAATCAGGGTGTGGTCACAGCTATAAAGAATAATCCGTATTCTATTGGCTATACGGAATTGGCATATGTTTTGAAAGAGAACTTGAAGATGGCTGCTTTGCAGAATAAGGCTGGAAACTACGTCACAGCATCACCTGAAACAATCAAATCTGCAATTTCAAGGGTTAGCATGAATATTCCTTCTCCATATGAGGGTTACAAGGAGGACATGAAATCTCTGCTCAACGCAGATGGAGAAAACTCGTATCCAATAGTGGCTGTGAGTCACATGGTTGTATGGGAGGATTATCCAGACGAGGGCAAAGAAAAAGCGATTAGAGAGTTTGTTAGGTGGATTCTTACAGAAGGTCAGAAGGATCAGTACGTAGTGGCTGGCTACGTTGGACTGCCAGGAGATGTCGCAGAAAAGATGCTGAAAGAAGTCGGCTGGGTCTGATATGAGGGACACTCTTAAAATTTTTCTTTTACCTTTTTCAGGACTTGTTTTTGGCATATTCGTTCTAATGCTTTTGGTTTACTTTATAAATTCCATGGAAATCTTTCAGAAGGATGGACTAGCAATTTACACAACAAATCAGTGGATTGCAGCTGAGGACGATCCGCAGAAGGAGTCATACGGGGTGCTTGCGGCAATATATGGTAGCATGTACACATCTATTCTTGCGGTTTTAATAGCACTACCACTCTCAATATGTTTTGCTATCTTCGTAATAGACTATGCTCCAGGGAAGCTTAGGGAGTGGCTGGTTATCGCAACTGATGTCATGGCAGGCCTCCCAACGATCATCTATGGATTGTGGGGTGCTTTCGTTCTTGTCCCCCTTCTCAAGGATTATGTGATGAAACCACTCTACAACCACCTCTCGTTTATTCCTCTTTTCTCTTTTGAACCCTCAACCGGCTATAGTTTTCTGTCAGCTGGAGTTTTGCTGGGAATAATGGTGACACCCTTTGCATCCGCCATAATAAGGGAAGCGTACAGAATGGTACCGTTCACGTATAGAGAGTGTGTTTATGCTCTTGGTGCGACGAGGTATGAGGCAACAAAAGTCCTGATAGGCTATATAAAACCTGCAATCGTAGCTGGTACAATTCTGGCCTTTGGGAGAGCAATTGGTGAAACTGTGGCAGTCAGTCTAGTGGTGGGCAATACTTTCAACATTCACCCAAGCCTGTTCGCTCCGGGATATACCATATCATCGCTGATAGCAAATCAGTTTGGCAATGCGTTCATATATCGCTATATGGTCAGTGCACTGTTTGCTGCAGGACTTTCACTGTTCTTTATAGGCCTGGCAGTTAATCTTCTCGGCATATATATACTCAGGAGGTACAGGTATGCTGGGTAGGGTTTTGAAGGAGAAACTGTTTCTTGCTGCCGTATTTATCCTCGCCTTTTTGACTGTGCTCCCACTCTTCCACATAGTATTCAGTATAACTGCCAGAGGGCTGCCGGTGCTGTATAAGGGAGGTGTAGAATTTCTTACCGGTACGCTACCTCCACCGGGTGATGGACTGGGAGGCATAGCGCCTGCAATAATAGGTACGTTCGTTCTTGTGTTTTTGACGTCCATTGTGGGGCTGCCTGTAGCCCTGCTAACAGGTATTTATGCTGCCGAATATCCGAATAGTCTGATTGGAAGGGCTGTCAAGGTTTTACTGCAGATAATGGTGGAGTTTCCAACCATACTCGTTGGTTTGTTTATCATGCAGGTTCTTGTGATACCTATGGGCAGTTACTCTGCTCTGGCTGGAGCCTTCGCTCTCGCAATCATCATGATGCCGTATGTTGCCGTCTACACTGAAGAAGCTTTACGAGAGATACCATTTACATACAGAGAAGCAGCATTCAGTTTGGGGCTGTCGAGGTTTAAAGTAGTCTTCATGGTGCTTGTTAGAATAGCGAAGAAAGGAATTCTCACTGGCGTACTGATTGGGATGGCAAAGGTTGCGGGAGAAACCGCTCCACTGCTCTTCACTGCTGGTGGTGCAAACAGAGTTTATTTTGCCGGTATAGATAAGCCGGTTGGTGCTATACCACTTCTAATCTATAATCTTGTCCAGCAGCCATATGAAAACTATCATGAAATCGCCTGGGGAGCTGCTTTCATTTTAATGCTTGTTTTCCTTGCGATATTCATTCCGATACGACTGAGTCTCAAAGAGGTGAAATTATGAGCGCCATCGAAACCATTGATCTGAACATTTACTATGGTAGTAACCATGTAATAAAGAATTTTAATCTGGAAATTCCAGAGAATGTGGTTTTTGCCATAATGGGTCCAAGTGGTTGTGGAAAATCGACACTGCTCAGATCATTTAATAGATTGCTCGAGTTGAATGAAAATGCCAGGGTTGAGGGGGACATACGGCTTTATGGGGAGAGCATTTACAAAATGAATCCAATAGAGGTCAGGAAGCGGATAGGGATGGTTTTCCAGATGCCAAACCCTTTTCCACACATGAGCATTTACGACAACGTTGCCTTGGGGGTTAAAATGAACAAACTTGTAGAAAGCAGGGAGGAGCTTGACGAAAGGGTTGAATGGGCTCTGAAAAAGGCAGCATTGTGGGATGAGGTTAAGGACAGGCTTGATGAGAATCCATCGGCTCTGAGTGGAGGGCAACAGCAGAGACTCGTTATTGCTAGAGCTTTAGCGATGAAACCAAAAGTGTTGCTTATGGACGAGCCAACAGCCAACCTAGACCCATTAGCCACCGAGAAAATCGAGGATCTAATTTATGAGTTAAAGAGGGAGTATACAATAGTTATTGTAACTCATTCTCCGGCTCAGGCGGCCAGAGTTTCTGATTATGTTGCATTCCTTTATCTGGGGAGGCTGATAGAAGTTGGAAAGACTGAGGATATGTTTGAGAGGCCTGAGGAAGAACTAACCGAGAATTACCTTACAGGAAGAATTGGATGATAGGTCTTATCAGTATAGGATATACGTTTTATGTTGGATCAAAAGCGCCTGTAATCCAGTAGAATTATTCTTTTTCCTATTCCATGAAAGTTAATCTATTTTCGGGGCTGGTGGGAAGTTTTTTATTATTTTGTGTATGGGCAACTATCTGAGATCAACTATATAGATAATTGAGAAAATTTAGAAAGCTGTAGTGGCTGTACAAGTAATTATCACTATACTAAATATACCTATATCTATTTTATTTCGAAAAAAATTATATGTAGGTGAATTTTTCCAATAAACCATGAGTGACGGGCAGAATAGAAAGACCAGGTTATCGAGAAGACACTTCTTAATAGCTACTGGAGGTGCTATACTTGCTGGTATTGGTGGGGGCATGCTTTTAACCAGAAATTCATGGCAGGCATCGAATACACAGCAAGTTAAATTGAAGATCCTCGGACGATCGGCGTATCATGAAGAGATAAATAACAAATTAATGGATCTTTTCAGGCAAAGGTATCCAAACGTTAAGTTCGATTATCTACCCAAGGGTTACATAGATGAATACCAGCTTTTTGTGCTATCGATGAGGAACAGATCAACCGAGTATGATGCTATGTACCTTGATGAACCGTGGATCGCCTTGGCTATAGATAATGGATGGTTGGAACCTATAGATGGAGCAGACCTGTCTGGTTACCCCAAATACTTGGCTAGCTGGGGTAAAAGAGGCAGTAGGGTCTACGCATTACCTCTTACTGGAAACGCAAACTTTCTGTTCTATAGAAAGGACATTCTTGACGCAGTTGGTGTGGGAAGACCTGAGACCTGGGATGATGTCTTAAAAGCTGCGAAGAGAATTAAAGAAAAGTATACGGATGCTGGAGTTAAGATATATGGTTTCAGTGCCAATATGAGAAAGGGTGTGGCAATTGCGCAGGATGTATTTCCGGGTTTCCTGTATCCTTTCGGAGGTAAGTATTTTGCCAGTGATGGAAAAACTCCTGCACTTAACAGCCCGGAAGCTGTAGAGGCACTTGAATTCATGAAGGAACTTCTCAAGTATTCTCATCCAAGGACAACCGAGTGGACAAACTTAACCGAATACTCCGAAGCGATTAGACGTGGAGAAGTAGCCATGGGTCTTGTCTGGAATGGGTGGATAAAGGACGTTGACGTTCCTGAGAAGTCCCAGGTTGTTGGTAAAATTCATGTGATGTCCTATCCTAGGCAGAAGATTGACTTTGGTGCTCAGTCCGGTGTATGGTTCTACACGGTATCAACATTCTCCCAAAATAAGAAACTTGCAGAAAACTTCGTTAAGTTTGCAACATCGCTCGAAGCACAGAAGACTGCTCACTTGGAGGCAGGTTTACCACCCACAAGGCTCAAAGTTTTCAAGGATCCCGAGGTAAAGAGTAGAAACAGGCTTGCTGAGGAATACTATGAGATTGTAAGTGTCGTTAGGCCGGTGAGAACTAGTCCGAGATGGATGGGCATGGCTGAATCAGTAGGTACATATCTATATCTCGGTCTGACGGGACAAATTAGCTCAGAGGAGGCTATAAGAAAAGCTCACGGGGAAATGGTTAAGGTCGCGTAGCCATGAGGAGAGGCATTACCAACAGGTACCAGCTGCTGTTTCTATCGCCTGGCCTTATAGCTCTTTTATTATTTATATTTGCTCTAGTCTATACCGGGTACATATCCTTATACGCATACAGGCTTGGGGCTGGAAGCCTAAAGTGGGTGGGATTAGAAAATTATCTGAGGCTATTTGGAGATGAGATCTTCAGAACAGCAGTTGTAAACACCATGGTATTTGTCATCGCTGCTGCGCTACTTGAAATATGCTACGGGATTTTACTGGCTTTGGCACTGTACTGGAGCAATCTGAGGAAAGTTTTCACTCCACTGCTGGTAATACCCATGTTACTTCCGGGGGTTAACTTGGTTGTACTCTGGCGTTTCCTTCTCCATCCAGACCTTGGTTTGCTAAACATCTTCCTGACCACGCTTGGTTTTCCACCTTTAGATCCACTGAATGACCCTGACCTGGCGTTGTGGACGGTAATAGTGATGGATGTCTGGCAGCTTTCACCGCTTGTAATGTTGATTGTTCTTGCTGCACTTTCATCAATACCGCGCGAGATAACAATAGCTGCCAGGGTTGATGGTGCAGGGAAGCGCGATTTGGTCAGATACATAATGCTCCCGATGATCAAAAACGTAATTCTGGCTGTACTGCTCATTAGATTGATTGATGCATTCAGAATATTTGAGAAAGTGTACCTTCTAACAAAAGGAGGACCAGGAGTCTCTACCGAAACCATACAGCTTCAAATATATACCAGAGGCGTGTTTCCACTCGAGGTTGGATTCGGGGCTGCCATGTCTGTAATACTTGTCATATTGTCCATGGTGGTTATAATACCCTATGTACTCTTTGTGGTGAGATCATGGCGTCGCTGACAGATATTGTACTGGTTCTGGCAACTCTTACAGTCATTGTTCCGCTTTCAAGCTTGGCTATGGCAAGCTTTTTGGGACACGGGGAATATATAATTCCACCAAAAACAATTACTCTTGAGAATTACATAGAATTAATGGATGAAGGTTTTTATATAAATATTGCAAATACATTTATTACGATATCTATATCTGTATTGATAGCTCTTCTCTTAGCAACTCCTACCTCATATGCGATTGCCAAATCAGAATTTACTCAGTCTCTCTGGGCAGCGGTGGTGGTTATGCTCTTGGTAGCAAAATCAATTCCTCCAGCATCGCTTCTTATACCTCTATACCAATGGCTTTGGAGTATTGGATTGACTAACAGCTATCTTGGCTTAGCCCTTGCATACCAGGCCTACATACTGCCTTTCACCATCTGGGTTCTCACAGCATTTTTCCTAGATATTCCGTCGGAATTGGATCTGGCAGCGAGAATCGATGGAGCCGGACCAGTAGATAGATTTATTAGAATAGCGCTCCCGTTAGCAATACCGGGAATAATATCTGCTATAATTCTTGACTATTTGGTGCTATGGAATGAGTATATGTATGCATCAGTTCTAATCTCTGATAGCAGCCTGTATACTGCATCAGTGATTATCGGGCATATGATAAGCAGTGAATATGGTTTAGAATGGGGAATTCTTGCTGCGGCGAATATACTTACCATAATCCCAATGCTGTTTTTCATCGGGACAGTCCAGAAGAATATCTCAAAGGCATTTACAGGAGGTATCAAGAGGTAGATTTAGATTTTTTTGATTTGGGAATTGGTTCTGGGCTAAGTAGTAGACTCAAAAATATTCAAGTGTCTTCAATTTTTAACACATTTACAAGTTTCCCATCCTCGTCGTAAACGTACAGTATTTTGGCCCCGAAGTTGATCTTCTGACCAATATCTAACTGTTTTTGAGAAATGGCTTTAATCTGTTGTTCACCATTCACGTCTATAAACACTACCCACTTACCACCTCTGTATTCCATATCTGCTATTCTACCCTTTAATGGACCCTCTCCAAGTGTAACATGTTCGGGTCTGAAACCTATTAGTACTCTGCTTCGGTTTGCGCTATTATTTTCTATCTTTTCTATCTTTAATTTGGTATTGCCTATCTTTACCTCTCCACTGTTCACAACTGTTTCTATTAAGTTCATGTTTCCCAAGAAGTTTGCAACAAACGTTGTTCTGGGACTGTCGTATATCTCGTTGGGTGAACCGATTTGTTCTATAACACCTTTCTTAAGTATGGCGATTCTATCTGCCAGAGACATGGCTTCCTCTTGGTCATGTGTGGCCATTATGGTTGTTATTCCCAGCTGTTTAATCAGCCTTCTAATTTCTGTGCGCACGGTGGTCCTTAAGTAGGGGTCAAGGTTGCTGAATGGTTCGTCCATTAGTAAGACCTTGGGCTCCTTCACTAACGCACGAGCTATTGCCACTCTCTGCTGCTGTCCACCAGATAGCTGAGCTGGTTTTCGGTCTAGGAGATGATCTATTCTAAGCATCTCAGCAACGTGTTTGACCCTGCTGCTTATCTCATCCTTTGAGAGTTTGCGCATTCTTAGTGGGAATGCTATATTGTCGTAAACTGTCATGTGGGGATATAATGCATAATTCTGGAATACGTACCCCACATCTCTCTTCTCGGGTGGTAGGTAGAGATTGCTGGAGTCGTCCACGATCTCATCACCAATTTTCACTACACCTTTATCGGGTCTGATCACACCAGCCACTATGTTGAGTATTGTTGTTTTTCCTTCACCGCTGGATCCGAGAAACACGAAAAATTCGCCAGCTTCTATCGATAACTCCACATGATTTAGGACATTGGTCAATCCAAAGGATTTGCTAACTCCTTCAAGTGTAACTCTTTTCATTGCATCCCCCTCATTGCAGATCAACAGTAAAATTAATATGTTTTACCTAAATAAAATATATGTAATATACTCAGTGTATATTCTACAAACGTCTACAGAACAACTTAAGATTAAGTATTATATTTTTGGCCATCTTTACTGTAGAACCTTTGGAATCAAGCTAGTCTGGTACAGCGAGATTTATCGATATTTCAGCAATATCAGCCGAATAAGCAGCAATTCGCGTAATACTGTCAAGGATAGATTTCATAAGTAGCGCGTCCTCTACCTTTTGGTTCATTATTTGCCCATAGAGCTTCTCTTCTATTTTGCGTATTTTATTGAACTCTTCGAGTACAGTTTCGGCTAGTTCAACATCTTTCCGGAAGAATGAAACACTCGACGACTTGAGCATTTCCAGCGTTGGTTCAGCAATTTCACAGAATTCCGGTATACTTCTTTCGAGTTGAAGTAGGCACCGGGACATATTTGTAGCGTGATCGGCTATTCTCTCAAATCGTCTCGTGAAACTCCAGTAACCGAGAACTTCCCTATGTGTAATCGTAATTGTATGGGAGATATCTGGATGTCTTACTGAGTTTAGCTTTCTCAGAACAAGAAAGTGGAGTTTATCGATCTCCTTCTCTCTCATAATTATCGAGTTGCAGAGATATTCATTGTAGTCTTTCAGTGCCAGACAAAAGTCTGATAACATGGTAGTACATGTGTTGCTTATTCTTTCTAGGATATTTTTTGTCTTGAACCTGTTTTCATCCAGAAACACTTCTACGTATACTTCTTTTCCAGTATCTTCCAGTATTTCGGTACCCACCAGAATATCGGATGCAATGTCTACAGCCCTTCTGTGCTCTTTATTGTAGATTTTCACTCTGAGGGAATCATATCCTGCGAGGTAGTAGGATATTATTCTCCTGGCAAGCGCATCCATATTGAGATCTTCGGTATCAATGGCGGCTTCCTTTTTCACTCTTCCAGCAATTTGAGGCATAATGTTGAGAGATTGCTTGCCAATTTGCATTACGATTGCATCTCCCGCCCTCAGACCATTCTCCTCGACCCATCTTTTCGGCAACGTTACAATGTAACTGTTCCCACCGCTGAAGTATATCTTTCTCGTTTCTATCTCCATATCGGAATCATCAATACTTTGGATTATATATCTTATCTAATTAAAATATATAGCTAATAAGTAGTATGTAGTAATCTATACCCCTATAGATAATGTAGAGTTTAGCTATTTCCTCAACTGGCTGTTAAGAAATTATAATAGATCAGGATTATGATTACAATACCATTCTAAATGACGAATTATTCTTAAATTATGTAATTTACCTTCGGTCTTACAGATCTAACTCTAAGAAAGTCCAAGCTTGCCCTAATTTCCTCTTTTGATCCGTTTTTGACTTCGAGGACCACGTTTCTAGATTTTAATAGATTGCGTAGGTTGGTGTAATCTATTAGGCCACTGAAAAGTGGTAAATGTTCATCCCATGGGTTACCGTGTAGACCGTGATTGTTGTGGACATGCAGGTGCACAATGTAGTCACCAAGTATCTTGAAGTAATCCTCGATTTGTATCCCGTGTATAAACGAGGATATGAACGCATGTCCTACATCGATGTTTATTCCTAGGTTATCTTTTGACACTTTTTCGGCGATGTAGAGAAGCTCTTCTGGCGTCTCCCCCACTCTTTTAATTCCCTTTTCACTAGTAAACACGTTCTCGATGACCACATTAATTCCATATTTATCTGCAGTGTCACAAATAACTTTCAAATTCTCTATGACGTTTGACAGAGCCTTGCCGTTCAGTGCATCTCCGCCGTGAACCACAACACACTCCGCGTCAATTCTGTTGCAAATCTCAAGCACTTTCTCCATTAGTTTCGTGTTTCTTTCGTTTATTTCGGCAAAATTTATTCTAAGATGCTCCACGGGTGAGTTTTGGTACGGTGCATGGACTGTGTATTTTACGTCGTGGATCTCTTTCACTTCTCTGGCCGTTTCAGTCAGTCTCTCTTCGGAGGCTAAAAAATCTTGTTCAGCAAGAGATATTTCTATTAAATCGACATCTTTTGCGCTAATCGCTCCACTACTACAAAACTCCTTCACAGCTGCTGAGTTTATACCGATTTCCATATTGTTTTACTCCCTTAAGAAATATATATTATTTTTCTAAGTAAAAATAGAATTGCTCTATATCATAATGTAATATACCAATTAACAGTATAAACACTTTCAATCTACATTCTTTGTGCACCATACAGCATCAATATCCGTCAGTAGAATAAGTACGACTCGGTTTACTTTCTATGTAAATGCGAGATAATAACTCCTGAACCTGGGTTCTCGATTATTTCTGCAGTGATTTAGAGTTTCATCGAAAGCAGACATTAATTTTTCACTTAAGTTATTATTGGAGGCGGACACATTTTCTTTGCAATACGTTAGGTTTGAGAAATATCTCACATCTCCGAAAGATTTTAAAAAACAGAGGGAATTATCACCACTGTAATGGATGAACTCGAGAAAATAAGACAAAAAAAGCTGAAAGAATTAATGTCAAAAATGACTGGAGGAGGTAAGAAGGTGACGTCCAAACCAATTAAGGCTAATGAGGACAATTTCGAGGAAATTATTAAGGGGAACGAGAATGTTGTGGTAGACTTCTGGGCTGAATGGTGCGGTCCATGCAGGATGATCGCTCCGATCATAGATGAGCTTGCAGAAGAGTATGCTGGAAAGGTTGTCTTTGTAAAGGTAAACACCGATGAAAATCAGATACTGGCTGCAACGTACGGAATTTCAGCCATTCCAACGCTCATATTCTTCAAGAATGGCAAGCCCATTGATCAGCTCATTGGAGCATTGCCAAAGACCGAGTTGAAGAGATGGATTGAAAAGAACCTCTAACGGTGTTTTGACTAAACCATAATGCTTTACGCTTACCAATTTTGTTTTTGTTTTTAGCCCTAAAAATGGTAAGTTGTGTGGGGATAGTCACCCAAAGATTAGTCTCAGGTAGCCTATAAAGGGTATTCTGAATTTGGCTACGCCAACTATCCACTCTTTTTTGACAGGACTGGACAACCTGGGTTGATCCGGGATGTGGTTGTAGTCTCCTTTCGTTATGTATCCTGCATGCGGTGCTGGTTCACCGTTTGGCATTGGCTCTCCCTTCTCAACCCAGTACATGGCTCTGTGTATGATTGGTGTTCTGCTTTTGTCGCCGTTTGGGTAGTAGACGATCACATCTCCGTAATCTCCAAAGCTCTTGTATCCAATCTTTTTACCTTCTTCCCACGTGATTATTTTCGTCCTGTCAGGGCTAACAAGGAAAACCACGTCTCCTCTATGCATGTGAGGTTCCATGCTCCCTGATTCGACAGCGACCATGAATGGCCATGTGCCAGTCAGCACTATACCAATACCAATAATAACCGCAACAGTAATTAGTGTGGTAACTACATCCTTTATGAGTTCGGTAACTGTGGCTTTGGTATCCATCAAACGTGGAGGCTGAAAAATGGTAATTAAAGATATCGACTCCAAGCTAATTATAACGAAGTTTGCAATGCATGGCTACAATGTACACCCCACAGCCGTTGAAATTTTGAGGAAGGAGGCAGCGAGAGCTGGCAAATTTAGTCTCGATTATGTTATCTCTCAAATATGTAAGACTGCGAATGGAAGCTTCATTATTACTCCTGACGATGTTTTACCGGTTTTAAAAACAATTGCTGAGGAGAAAAAGGAAAGGAAGGCTGAACTAAAGCCAGAACCGGTAATGAAACCAAAACCTGAGCTGGAGAGACGGGATGTAAATGTTCTGAAGGATATAACAGGATATTCCGGCTGTGAAGGTGGTGTAGATGATTTCATTGCGTATTTTAACTCCAGATTTGAAAAGCTATCCAAGATTTTGAAAGCGAGAATAAACCCATTGCCGATTTCATCGATAGGGAGGGTAAAATCGGAGCGGGTTGAAGTTATAGGAATGGTCAACTCTGTCAGGGAATCTTCAAGCGGGAACGTTATTGTTGAGCTGGAGGATAAAACTGATCGAATTAGGGTTATCGCTTCTGGAAAGCTCAAGGAAGTGGCGATGGAACTTCTCGGCGATGAAGTGATTGGTGTTGTGGGAACGCTAAAAGGAAGGACAATAATTGCGGATAGAATTATCTTCCCGGATGTACCTATAAACGGGAGAAAAATCAAAAAGGACTTCAGCATCGCTTTTATTTCGGATACGCACTTCGGAAGTAATACATTCATCAAGGATGAGTGGGAGACGTTTGTAAAGTGGCTGAACGGCGAGGTAGGAAATGAAAAAATGATAGAGCTTGCTGAGAACGTGAAGTATCTGGTTCTGGCAGGAGATGTTGTGGATGGAGTGGGAGTTTATCCCGATCAGGAAAAGGAGCTCACAATTATGGATATTTATGAACAGTATGAGGAAGCAGCAGCTCAACTAGACAGAATTCCAAAGCACATCAAAATAATTCTATCTCCGGGGAACCACGATGCTGTAAGGCAGGCTGAGCCACAACCAGCACTGCCAAAGGAATATGCTAGTCTATTCTCAAACAACGTAATACATGTTGGAAATCCAGCAATGGTCGATATAGGGGGTGTGAAGGTATTGATGTATCATGGAAGGAGCCTTGACGATATAATGACCAAGATCCCACGCCTTGACTATTCAAGGCCGCATGAAGCTATGGAAGAGCTGCTCAGAAGAAGACATCTCGCTCCGATGTATGGTGGAAGATCTCCAATCGCTCCTGAGAGAGATGACTATCTTGTAATCGACGATGTGCCCGATATACTACACTGCGGTCACGTGCACACATATGGAACTTCTTTCTACAGGGGCGTCTTTGTCGTAAACTCGAGCTGCTGGCAGAGTCAGACGGAGTTTCAGAAGAAGGTGAACCTGAACCCAATGCCCGGAATTGTTGCAGTGTATACTCCTGGCGGAGATGTACACAAATTGAGGTTCTATGGAGGAGCATAGTAACGTAAGAATTATTACTTTTTTCTGGCAAAATAATCTGCATGATCTACAAGGGTGTGGAAATCGTTTCTTTTCATGGAGATATAACAAAGCTTGAAGTTGATGCAATCGTCAATGCCGCAAACACGAGACTTGTTATGGGTGGCGGTGTTGCTGGAGCAATAAAGAGGGCTGGAGGAAAGGAGATAGAAGAGGAAGCGGTGGCAAAGGGACCAATCAGGATTGGAGAAGCTGTTGAAACAACGGCCGGCAGGCTGAAGGCAAAATATGTGATTCACTCTCCAACAATGGGTATGGACTTTAAAACGGATGAAAACAAAATCAGGCTTGCAGTGAGAGCAGCATTGAAGAAAGCTGAAGAGCTGGGAATTGAGAGTATAGCATTTCCAGCTTTTGGAACGGGAGTTGGAGGTTTTTCTAAGGAGAAAGCGGCTAAGATAATGGTTGAAGAAATCAAAAAACACATTGATACTGGAACAAAACTGAAAAAGATAGTGCTTGCAGATATAAACGAGGACCAGGTTAGGTTTTTTGAAAGGGAAATAGCGAAGCTGGAGTGAGTTTGTTTTTTATTATTCACAAAATACTTAAATAATTGCAGTGTAGCTTTTGCTTCGCTGGATGATATATTATTCTGGCCTATGTAATTTCTCAATGATTTATCATATACTAAATGATTAATAATCTTAAGAAAATAATAAATAGGATTGTGCCAATAATTAAACTTTGATGTTGACTGCTGAGACAAATGTCGAATTCAAGCCGGTGTTTATAAAAGATAAGGCAGGTGACATGGTCCTTATTCGCCAGTATGATCACTCCAAGGATAGGGATAAACTCGTGGGGATGTATGTTACATTCAGTCCTGAAAACAGATGTCTCGGCTTACCTCCAACAACGAGGCAGGCTATAGAGACTTGGGTGGATTATCTGGGAACAAACGGTTTTGCTATTGTAGCGGAATGTGATGGTAAGATAGTTGGTCATCTGGCTATACTCCCAACTGAGGATGGTAAAAAGGTCGATCTATCTGTTTTCGTTCATCAGGATTATCAGAACAGAGGGATTGGTCAGCACATGATCGGGCTGATAATAGATTACTGCAGAAAGAAGGGATATGAGGGGATAATGCTTGTTACTGGTAGAACAAACACTAGGGCAATACACGTTTACAAGAAAATGGGGTTCAAGGTCGTGGATCCGAGTTATGAATATGATATGTACTTGCCTTTGAAATAAACAAAAGCAAAAAATTTTTCATCCTAGACTATTAAAAGACTACAAGGATGAATGTTACTTGTCTTCATTTGAAATCAAGGTTGTTGATAGCTGTTGCTGCTTTGGTTGGAGTGATTTCAGGCATAGCTGCGTTCATCTTCTACCTTCTCATGGATCTTTGTACCAAGCTCTTTCTCTGGGGGCTTGGTGGCTACAATCCTCCTTCTGCAGGAGGAGAGCTTGAAATAATTTCTTTTGACTATCAATTTGGTACGCTACCGATTTATTTGATTCCAGCAATCGGCGGTCTGCTGAGTGGTCTTATTGTTTATACATTTGCTCCCGAGGCAGAGGGGCATGGAACAGATGCTGTAATCAGATCCTTCCATAAACTGAGAGGTTTCATAAGAGGGAGAGTTCCAATAGTAAAGGGTTTGGCTTCAGCCATTACAATTGGGAGCGGGGGTAGTGCCGGAAGGGAAGGACCCATTGTGCAGATGGGTGCAGGTATTGGATCCTATATTGCCTCCAAGCTTGGATTCTCTGATAGAGACAGAAGAATTCTTCTAATTTGTGGAACTGCTGGTGGAATTGGGGCAATATTCCATTCACCTCTCGGTGGTGCTATCTTCGGGATTGAGATTCTTTACAGAAGAGATTATGAAGTCGAAGCACTCGTTCCAGCATTTACGTCGTCTGTCGTAGCATATGCAGTTTTCGAGATGATCATGGGATACATCAAAAACGTTCCTTTTGGCGCCCAGCATGTTTTTATCACACCTTCTGTAGCAATCCACTCCCCCCTCGAGATGGTAATCTACTTTATACTGGGCATTATTGCCGGGCTCGTTGGGTTGTTGTATATTAGGTGCTTTTACACAGTTCACGATTTCTTTAAGTCTTTGAAAATCTCTCCATACATCAAACCGGCGATAGGTGGCCTTATTACGGGATTAATTGGATATCTCTTTCTTGTATTTCTTGATGAGGGACATCCGTTCGTTCTTGGAATGGGTTATGGATACGTACAGATGGCTATGGAAGGCAAACTGGCATTATATGTCATAATCCTGATAATTCTTGGAAAGATTATTGCAACCTCCTTCACAATTGGGTCTGGAGGTAGTGGTGGAGTCTTTGCCCCTTCCATTGTCATAGGAAGTATGGTTGGCGGGGCGGTGGGTATATTCTTCCATCAGCTGTTTCCCAACATAGTCACTCAGCCCGAAGCATACGTGCTTGTTGGTATGGGCGCATTCGTTGCGGGTGTGGCAAAAACACCAATGGCCGCAATTATTATGGTTCTGGAGATGACAGGGGGATACAATCTACTTCCTGCTCTGATGCTTGCGTCGGTGGTCTCTTATAAGGTTACATGGGATCGCTCGATTTACATCGAGCAAGTTCCAACACGTATTGAAAGTCCGGCTCATCGTGCTGAAATGCTTGTGGATGTGCTGGAAAACGTAACTGTTAGAGAAGCAATGCTGCCAGTCGAAAAGGTTGTTACAGTTTCGCCCGAAAACACAATTCTTGAGGTTATGCAAATGATTGAGAGAACAGGACACATGGGGTATCCGGTTATCGAAGATGGCAAACTTGTGGGTATAATAGCGTTTGAGGATGTTGAGAAACTTCCTGTAGAGAAAAGAAGTGAAACAAAGGTTAAGGACGTTATGACAACGAATCTTATCGTTACGTATCCTGATGAAAGCCTGGAAGATGCGCTCAAGAAACTGGCCATTAATGATATTGGTAGGTTGCCTGTTGTTGATAGACATGATGGGCGTAAGCTGCTGGGAATGTTAACCAGATCAGATATAATGAAAGCTCATGCAAGGGAGGTTACTAAGCTAGGGAAGTAACCCTATTTTCCCTCTGATTTCGTGAAAACTGTTTGGAATAAAAGTGGATGAAAAAAGAAGTGAACTACCCCTTGCTCCCGCAAGGAGCTTCCTACTTCATCCACCAGCACTTACCCGGTAGCTCTCTCAGCCTTCCGGGCAGAGGTGCCGGATGTCCACAGGCGTAACTTCGGGCCGTCCCAGCCCTAGGTTACCTTTCGGTAGCAAGAGAAAGTTGAGAGAGATTATATAAATAGCTTGCGGGCTTTCATTCCCTCCCTGTCGGGAGGGGGCTTCCCGCCCGCAATAGTTAAAATCATGCCTTACAACCCTATGACAATGGAAGTCTATGTTCTGCGTCTCGGACATCGTCCTGAGAGGGACAAGAGAATCTCTACACACGTTGCGTTAACTGCGAGAGCCTTTGGAGCGAGAGGAATCTATTTTGACACCCACGATGAGTCTGTATTTGAAAGTGTAGAGGATGTTGTGAAGAGATGGGGTGGGAATTTCTTTATTCAGCAGACGGAGTGGAAGAAGCTGTTAAAGAGTTTTGAAGGGTTGAAGGTTCACCTCACAATGTATGGAATCCCGCTTCCGGAAAAGATCGATGAGATAAAGAAGGCCGAAAAAGTGCTCGTTGTTGTTGGTGCTGAAAAAGTTCCACCGGAGGTTTATCATCTATGTGATCTGAACATTGCAATAGGAAATCAACCCCACAGTGAGGTAGCGGCTCTGGCAGTATTTCTTGACAGAGTTTTGGAGGGTAAAGTTTTCAGCATTGATTTTCCAGACGCAAAAATTAAGGTAATTCCCTCTGAAAGAGGAAAGGAAATTGAAACGAGGGAATAATATTTCCAAATTCAATCAAATTTTTTGAGAAAGGTTTATATTCATGGTTGTTAGATACAGGATATGCTGGATCTGGTTTTATTTGGCCTTATTGCAGTAGTGGGGTTGTTCATACTTTCGGGAATCAGGGTTGTAAACGAATATGAGCGAGGAGTAATCTTCAGGCTGGGAAGGCTTGTTGGAGCACGAGGTCCTGGAATATTTTTCGTAGTCCCTGTCCTTGAATCAATGGTTAAGGTTGATTTAAGAACTGTTACCTATGATGTCCCTTCTCAGGAGGTAGTTACTAGGGACAATGTTACGGTTAGGGTTAATGCGGTCGTTTACTATAGGGTTGTGGATCCTGAAAAGGCCGTTACTGAGGTGCTGGATTACCGCTACGCAACTGCACAGATTGCCCAGACAACGCTGAGGAGTGTAATCGGTCAGGCCGAGCTTGATGAGGTTCTCTCTGAGAGAGACAAGCTCAATGTCAAGCTTCAGCAGATAATTGATGAAGCCACAAACCCGTGGGGCATCAAAGTCACTGCCGTAGAGATCAAGGATGTTGAGCTGCCCAAGGACATGCAGAGAGCCATGGCAATGCAGGCTGAAGCCGAGAGAGAAAGAAGAGCAAAGATAATTAGGGCTGAAGCTGAAATGCAGGCTGCAATGAAGCTCAAGGAAGCCTCTGAGGTTCTGATGAAAAGCAAGGGTGCAATGGTGCTCAGAATTCTACAGACGATGCAGGAATCAGCATCCGAGCCTGGAACCGTGATTGTATTTCCGATACCTCTCGAGATTCTTGAATACTTCCAGAACAAACCGAAGGATAAATCTTAGTTTATTCCTCTTTTTTGCAGAGAAAAATCCTTCTCGTGAGACTTCTGTGGACTCTATGCATGAATTTCTTCTCTATTACAAACCGTTCGGAAATAATATCATCAACATCCATGTTTGAGATAATTACCGCTCGCCTGCCCCTCTTGAGAACTCTATGAAACTCGCGAATCGAATCGACGTATAATTCAATCAGCTCTCCATAACTTCTCGAGGATTGAAGGTATGGGAAGTCAGTTACAATAGCATGAATGGTTTCATCTTTAAACGGGAGTTTTCTTGCATCGCCACATATCACGTTGATGGGGAGGTTGAAGTATTTCATGTTTACCGCACACCCTTTTGCTATGTTACTGAAGGCTTCAACCCCTGCAAACTCAATTCCCATCAGCCCTGCCTCAATGAGAACTGTGCCTGTCCCGCACATTGGATCGAGCAGGATCTCTTTTTCATTAACTCCTGTCATGTTGATTAGAGCCCTTGCGAATCTCGGCAGAATAACACCTGGTCTAAAAAACGGCTTTTTATCAGGTCTTCTCAGCAGAAATTGTTTGGTATCAGTAGAATGAAGTAAAAAGCCGATGTAAGCTTTGCTTGAAATATAGACTTTTATTATTCTTTCTGGTTTGGAAACGCTTATTTTTGCACCCCTTCTCCACAGAATCGCACCAAGCTTTCTTTCCAGCTCTGGAGAATTTATTTTTCTGGGACCGATCTTCTTCACTCTCACACAAACTGTTTGCTGTGGAACAGGCATTTTGCTGAAAACGTCTTCGAGTTCATCAATATTGCATGAGGCGTAGAATTCACTGACTTCATGGGTTAAAGCAAGTCTGTGGAATAATTTCTCAGCATCTCTATCAGTTTCGATAACAGTTGTCTGTTCGTCGGAGTCCAGAATTTTTACGGGATGAAAACTTTTTAGAAGATAGTAAACTTCCGCTTTGGCAACTTCCGGATGATCGCCAGTTAAATAGAAAATATACTTCATTTTCTGGAGTTTTTACTTTTTCTTTTTCTTTCCTTTTCTTTCTCTGATTTCATTTATCTTCTGGGCTATTTTAATCATTAACTGGGTTTTACTTCCGGTTTTTGGTACGATTACTCTTCCACCATCTTCCCACCAGCACTTTGGATATTTCTTCTCTTCAGCTTCGCACTCAATACCAAGCTCTTTGCAAGCCTCCACGAGCTCGGCCAGCTTGACATTTGGAACGGAGAACCTTCTGGGAATTTTCCTGCCTTCGGATCTGCTTTTTCTTCTGTCTATATTGAAAGTCCATATAACGCAGTATTTGGTTTCACCTTCTCCTTCTCTCCATCTCATTCCAGATCTCCTCAAGTTTTATATCCATTTTAACAAGCAAAACGAGAATGTGGTAGATTAGATCTGCTGTCTCGTAGATTATCTCTTCTTTTTTTCCATCTTTGGCAGCAAGTATGAGCTCGATACTTTCTTCACCTATTTTTTCGAGTATTGCATTCAGCCCCTTCTCGTGGTAGAGAAGTTTTGATGTATATGATTCTGGCTTGGGGTTATTCTTTCTGTCCATCAGAATCTCATAAACTTCATCGAGGATCATGTTATCACTCATTACTTGGTATTTTTGAACGTTATCTCTACAAGGGGGTGTGGAGCATCTTCAATCACTTCTATATCCTTAATCGATTTAATTCCTTTCTTCTTTACAAGTCTCTCTATACCGAGTTCAATATTTTCTGGAACTTTCAGGATATATGCTTCAAGCTCTTTTACTCCAATTTTCTTTGCAGCCACGACTCTGTGATGTCCATCAATCAAATAGAATCTTCTACCCTTCTGGATAACTACGATAGGTTCTGCAAGTCCTCTGCGAAGCTCGTAAACCCTTCCTCTTAACTCATCTGCGAACACTTTGGTCTGGGTTGGAATTAGGCGATCAACTTCAACAATACCTCTAACAATATTGACTTTAATTCCGTGAACTTTTTCAATTGTCCTTTTAAGCTTTTCAACCTTTTCAGGATCAGCCCTCTCAATCTGGCTTCTTATAACGTCAGCGTTTGTGATTATTCCAACGAGCTTACCGTCCTCATCTACAACAGGGAGTTTAGAATGTCCCGTTCTGAACATTACTCTTGCTGCATCTCTCAAATCCATGTATTCTCTTGCAACGTAAAGTTGTTTGCTCATTATGTCTTTGATTTTTGTTTTAGGGTCTTTTTTTAACAGGTCACGGGATGAAATGTAACCAATCACCCTTTTCTCCTCATCTACAACAGGAAATCCATCGTGACCAGTTTTTTCAATCAGGTCTATAGCCTCATCTACAGTATTCTCGGGAGAAACCGTCACAACGCTACGGGTCATGTAATCGGACACTCTCAATTTTGTCATCTGTTTTTTCATCGAACCACCGGGTATTAAAAGATGGTGGTCTTCTGGCCTCAGCACGTTAGATGGGCTGCAAGAACAACGTTTTTTCCTTTATCTATCATTTCGTTGAAAATTTTCACGGCTTTTTCGGTTATATCCATTATAACCTCAACATTTCTACGTTTAAGTTCGTCTATGACTTCCTTGCTTACTTTCATCACTCCATATTTACCTGTGCCAAATATTACAACGTCGGGATTTTGCTTTAGTATCTCATCTATGTCTTCGAGTTGAACGAGATGCCCCTCTTTTCTCCACCATTTTTCAAGAATTACTTTATCCCTGGATACAATCACGTCCGAAGTATACGTTTTTCCATCAACAACAATCCTACCAAAGCTGTAGTGTTCTACTGGCATTAAATGTGGGTTGTTATTGTACCAATTTAAAACTGTTGGATTGGTTGATTTTGTTATTCTTTTTTTTGAAGTTGGTGATCGAAAGAAAGTATTAAATAGTTGGCTGAACAACCAGATTTGAATGTTTGGATGGGGTGAACTAGCCATAGTCATTGTACTTGCCATAATTTTGCTAGGTCCGGATAAGCTTCCGGAGGTAGCCAGAACGCTTGGCAAAGTTTATGCCGAATATCAGAAGGCAAAGAAACGACTCGAATTGGAAATTCTTTACGGCTACGAGATTCCAAGCAAAGATTTAATTGACCAGGTTACAAAGAAAAGGCTTGATCTCTTTGAGGAAGTAAATTCTGAAATACAGAAAAGTGTGGATCTGGAAAACTATTTAAATAAAGGGGATGTTGGTAAGATAAAGGGAGGAGATGGTAATGTTCTCGATAGGTCCAAATGAGCTGCTTGCTATATTGATAATAGCATTCTTGCTTTTTGGAGCGAGTAAATTGCCAGAGCTTGCAAGGAGTCTTGGCAGAAGCATGGGTGAATTCAAGAAAGCACAGAAAGAAGCAGAGATAGAGCTGAGGGAATTCGAGAAAGAGCTGAGGGAAGGTAAGTACTCGGCGAGTGAGAAGAGGGAGAAGCTAGAAAAAATTGCAAAGGACTTAGGCATCAACCCTGAGGGTAAGAGCGACGAAGAATTGATCGAAGAGATAAATAATACCATACCAAAGGCTGAAAAAGCTGAACCCTGAGCTATTTCTTCTTTCTACTTTTGAGTAAAGAGGGTAAATGAATAACGTATCTTCCGTCTTCCTGCAGAGCAATTACTATTTCGTCGCGTGAGAGGATTTTCTCAAGATTGATTTCGTACTGTCCAGGTGCCAGTATTTTTACACTTTCAACACCCATCTCTGAGAGCTGATTTTTCACATCTTCTGCCTGCTCTTTTACGCCCCTTTTCTCCTTAGGAACATAAAGGAATTTGTTGTTTCCGCATTCACACCCCTGAAGTATTTGCATATCTCCATCGGGATATTCTCTACCGCATTTTGTACAGCGGTGGGGCATAGGGCTACTCTCCAAGTTTTACAAGGGCAGTTATCAAATCTTCCTGTTTTTGCAACGTTTTAAGTCGGTTTGCAGGTCCTATAACCATGAGCCTTCCCTTCGATTTACCAAATAGTTTTCCGAAGAATGATTTGCCCGCACTGTATGGGTATGTTTCAACCTCAATACCCACGAAGTTCTCGTGATCAATTTCGAGCATGGTAAGTTCAATGAGTTTTGCCTCCTCCTCTGGAGTTAGACCCGATTCAAGGACAACAATCGTTCCAGCCTTAACTTCCTCGAGAATCATTCTTATTTTTTCCATTGATGACATTTTATCGAGCTTATCCTTGGAGATGAGATTGAGCTGTACACCTTCCATATTCCCTCACCCAAACCTTTCTGCTATTGCTTTGTACAGATTATCCATGTTCAATCCCTTGAGTGCTGAAACGGGAACGACAGGGTGCTGTGGGAAAGCAGCCTTTATTCTCGCTGGTGACGCGTTTGGCAGGTCAATCTTGTTTGCCACAATGAGCAGAGGTAGATTTCTCGCCTCAATATTACCTACAATGGTAACGTTGACCTGCGTAAATGGATCCTCTGTCGAATCCATGACAAGCAATACTCCATCAAGATCGTCCAGCCATTTTATAGCCTCAATGACCCCCTCTGTCGCCTCTTTAGCCCTTCTTTTTGCCTCATCCTCACTCATTCCAAATTTGAGGAAGTCGTGAAAATCAATTTTTGTAGCCAGTCCGGGAGTGTCAACAATATCAAGTGTGAGTGTTTTTCCGTCGACTTCAATTCTTACACCTTCTCTAAGCCTAGCTCTCCTCGTTTCGTGTGGAATCTCGCTTGCAGATCCGATGATATCTCCTGTCCAGTCCCTTAAAATGCGGTTTGCAAGAGTAGTTTTACCGGCATTGGGCGGTCCGTATATTCCAATTCTCATTCTATCCTTTTTGAAGAACCATTTAAACAGGAATCCGAATTTTTTTCTAATTTTGGCAATCAGTCCCATGAGTATCCCTCTGTCTCTTTATTCAAACTTGATAATTAAAACTTTTGTACTGGAACAGCCCATCTCGATTTCACACCTTGAGATTTCTAGTGGTGTTGTATAGCTTACAGCAGCCAAACTTCTTTTTTCAGCATAATTCACTCAAGTGTAATTGCGTCTTTTGGACAGACATCAACACATGTTCCACAATCCGTGCAGATATCTGAATCGACGTGGGCAATATCGTTTATTTCGATCGCTCCAACTGGGCATTCATCAACACATGTACCGCAACCATCACATTTTTCCTCATCAATTATTGCTGGCAATTATAACACCTCCGTCATCTATTCGTTATACGGATATAATCTTTTTGCTTTCCATTTTGCTATAAAAACTTGCAGTTTCTTAAAAGTAGTGGTAGTGGCAGTATCTTAGGTAAAATTTATCTGTTCGTAGTTCAACGGGGAGTTATGGCTCGCAGAATGGAAACAAGATCGGCAAGAATTCTCGCATTACTGCTTGCGCTCATCATGCTTGGCAGTGTTCTGGCTTATGCCGTCAAAGGGGGTTCCAAATCACATGAGCGAGATGTGAAATTTGAGATTGGAGATGACTTTCGCAGTTATATGCGTTATCTTCCTGCAGGAGTAAGCCAGGCAGTTTATATGGATTTAAACACAGAAAATACGACTCTGCGCTCATATGTTGTAAATGTAATGGAAAGAAATCTGGATCCCTATTTCTTCCGTTCGAATCTCATCCAATTCACGCATGGAATTGAAAGAATGATGGTTGCAGGGTATCCCGATGGCGTTTTGTATTTTATTGACGTGAACAAGACCAAAGTTTACTTTGCACATGATAAAAAGGAGGACTATATGGGATTCACAATGAAGGTAAAGCAGGGTCTTGCTTTGACGGATGAGATCTCTCCTGTCGTGTATGGTACTTCAGGAACTGTTGCCAGGGCTATAGAAGTTGTAGCTGGTAATGCAAGCAACCAGATGGATGTAGCCGGAAACTATACTGAAAGGTTGCCAGAGGGTAATTACAACTTCGCACTGGTTTTCTTCGGTGATGCTGCAAAGAATCTTATGAAGGGCAATGAAACAGGTTATATTGACTACTACTTTGCTGGTTTTAGGATGAACGGTAGCCTTTATGAGAAAGTCGTTGCCGTGCACTTCACAACAACTGGTGCTTTCGTAAAATCAAACGTAACAGCATACTACAACTACACGAACTATGAAGATGGTTTCAGTGTTGCAGTGATGCAGGACACGAACTTTACGAAGATTCTGGGGGCGCAGCCTGAAATCAGAGTTGTAGAGATTAAACCGGCAGAATGACGTGGGAAGAAATAAGAGAGGAGGCTAACACAACACTGCTTGTTGAAGGTGAAGCTGAAATTGAGGTAGACGGTAGAGCCGAAGTGTTTGGTTGCCCTGTCAGAAAACTCAGCATAAAGCAGGGCAAAACTCTACCAATTTATTTGGTTGAAGATTCTGTTGTGAGGATAAAGGGGAAATATATTCCTATCAAGGGATCTACCATCCCTAAGAGCTGGGAGAAGCTAGTTGAGGAAGATTACAGAAGGATATTCCTTTTTGGCGAGTCTGACTCGGGTAAGAGCAGTCTTGCAACGTATCTTGTCAACAAAATGGATGGCAGAAAGTGGGTCGTTGATTTTGATATCGGTCAGGCTGATATTGCGCATCCGGCTGCGATGGGTCTGGGAGTTAATGATGGAGGAGTAATATCGATATCCCATATAGAAATGTTTGACGGATTCTTTGTTGGTAGTATTTCGCCAACCGGTAGAGAAACAAGGTGCCTCAGAGGAGTAGCGAAATTAATGGATATTGTTGAGAGAAATCTGAAAGATGGTGATAGGGTTATCGTGGATACTACCGGCTGGGTAAGGGGGAAGAGAGCGAGAGACTATAAACTTGCAAAGATTGAACTGGTCAAACCTGATGTAATTGTCTGTTTTGGTAAGCCACCTTACTATCTATCGGACTACAATGTATTTGAAGTGGAATCTTTCGTCCTCAGGAAGAGGAGCAGGGAATTGAGGAGCAGTATACGGAGCGAAATTTATTCCAAATGGCTGGAAGGTTCCGAGCTGAGATCGTTCAGTGTTGATGTTGTTAAGCTTGGAAATACAACCCTATTTAAGGGAGAGCCGGTAGATACATCTTTTATACAGGAAATTATGGATTCGAATATTGTATTTGTGGAGAAGGGCTTTGATTTCCTCAATGTTTGCGTTGATGGTGAGTTTGAGGTCAGTTTCGAGCTCATAAGGGCGTTGAGAGAAGTTTACGGGGTTGAAGATGTCAATATTTTCACTCTTCAGCAACTTGAGGGTATGCTTGTAGGTCTTTACGGCGAAAGATATTTGGGTATGGG
This sequence comes from uncultured archaeon, assembly GCA_964652135.1. GTDB lineage: Archaea > Halobacteriota > Archaeoglobi > Archaeoglobales > Archaeoglobaceae > CAZZAF01. The sequence continues at coordinate 2,417 of CAZZAF010000027.1, read as the reverse complement.
AATTGTAAAGAATGTGGACATAGAGGGAAGAAGACTTGAGGTTCTCACACCTGTTAAGGATAACGTCACAGCAGTTGAATTTAGTGAAATAAAGCTTGACGAAAATATGAAGGAGAGTTTATCCCGAATACCCTGAGGTGTTTTTATGATTGAGGTACGAACAAAGAACCGGGTGGAGATTATAGACATCACCTCCCGGGTTCAGGAGGAAGTTGGGAAAAGTGGAGTAAAGGATGGAATAGCTGTGGTTTACACCAAACACACAACGACGGCGATAGTTATAAATGAGAATGAATCTGGCTTGAAGGATGACATGCTTGATTTGATTGAGAAGCTTGTACCCCAGGGTGCAGGCTACCGTCACGATTCCATAGACAATAATGCTGATGCACATCTTCGAGCTCTCCTACTCGGAAACAGTGTTGTCATACCCGTAACGAATGGTAGGTTGGATCTGGGCACCTGGCAGCGAATTCTTTTTATTGAGCTTGATGGACCTAGAACAAGAAAGGTAATTGTGAAGGTAGTACCATGAAGCCTAGAAGGAGTAGAGACAGGCAGGATTACTATTACTGGGAGGCAAAGAAGAAGGGGTACAGGAGTAGAGCTGCCTTCAAATTGCTTCAGATGAACAGGACGTTTGGATTAATTAAAAATGGCTATGCTGTGCTTGATTTAGGAGCATCTCCTGGAGGGTGGAGTCAGGTTGCTGTAGAACTTGGGGCAGAGGTAGTTGTTGCGGTAGATATAAAATCGATGCCACCCATTGAGGGAGTTGTTTTTATCCGTGGAGATATCACCAAAGAGGAAACCCTTGAAAAAATCAAGGAAGTCAGGCCGGAATACGATGCTGTTATATGTGATGCTTCTCCAAAGATTACTGGAAATTGGACGATTGACCATCTGCTCTCCATGGATCTTGCAAGAGCAGCTTTCAATATTGCAAAGCAGGTGCTTAAGCCTGGTGGAAATTTTGTTGTAAAGATGTTTCAGGGAGAGGAAATTCAGAACGTTTACAATGAGTTCAAACGGTATTTCTACTTCAAGAAGTTCCATTCTCCTCCTGCGTCGAGGAAAAGGAGTGCTGAAGTGTACTTCATCGGTAAAAGGTTTAAGGGTTTGAAGGCTCAAAAGCCAGCAAAGGATTAATTTTAATCTAATTTGTTTATCAAATTAGTTTAAGTTAGGAAATAATTAGGCAGATTATATTGAATCAAAATACTACCTATTGTTCGGGAAATAAGCCATTTTAACCATTGCTTTTAGCTATTTTATCTTTGCTCGTATATTTATCAATATTAGAAAGACTGCAAGCGCCAATGAAGCCATCACCATTGGGATTAACACTTGCTGGCGAATTTCGTCTGGAAGAATCTGTGCAGCCGCAAGTACGGACAAGAGGAAAATAATACCAAATTCTCTTACCTGTTTGAAAAATAAGTCGGATAAATCACGTCGTACACGAATAGGGTCAAGGGAGTCTACTTGTAGAATTTCCCTAATGTGTGCGTCAAGAAATATGCGGGGGATATCGGGAGAGACATTCAATAACTTCTCGGCAGAGGGATAACGAGCTGAAGCATTTGCTTCTTCCAATTTTTCTCTTCTCTTGATCATTTCATCAGAAGATTCGTAGGCCTTTATTCCATGCACTTTTAGTTTATGGGAGTTTCCTTCTAAAACGATGCTCTCACATACTACTTTGTCACCAACCTCACAACCCAATAGCTTAAAAGCATCAAGTGGAATCCTGCATAGATTTTTCTCCATATCGGGAATGTCGGCCTTACAAACACGAAAGAATAGATATCTTCTCCCGAGTATATAGGAAATAATGTCTAGTAAACGTTGAAACCAGGACAAATGTAGTGGATATATTTCAACAGTGGTTTTGTTTCTATCATAGTTGAAAGGTATTCCTATAGCGTTTCTTAAAGTCTGATCAATTCTTATCTGGTTATCGTGTAGAGTTTCATCAACAGCAACCCGGCAAGGCGCCTTTAGCTTTCTACCAATGTTGGGATGATAATATTCAACTACTGCAAATTTGCCTAAGCGCAGTCTTTTTTTAACGGATGAGTTGATGCATATTATATAATCATCTCTAGCATCACTTCGATCTTTGGTGGGTAGTACGTAAAAACTATTCATGGGTTCTCACCTTAAGTTAACCCATTGCTTGTAAGAAAACCCCCTCGACATTCTCTTCAGGTACTTAATTCTTTCTTCTTTTATTTCAGGGTTTTTAATATTTTCTAGGATAAAAGTGTCTAAGTCTTTATCTTTGTTTATGATATTCTTAACCAAAGTTAACACTTCAACTTCATCCATAGAGGGGAAAATTCTATTTCTGGCATTTACCGCAGACAAGGCTATATATGTATTATTTATAAATAAGCAACCATGCAAACTCAAAT
>CAZZAF010000026.1:0-31726 GCA_964652135.1 uncultured archaeon | reverse complement strand
AGAATTGAAGAAAACGAGCGTTGACGACTCTCTTGCAGTTCTTCAGGCTTTCAGGATCTCTTCTGCCAGGGTGATGAAGGTTGAAAAATTGAGTCTCGATTCGGATGAAACAGCAGATCAGCTGATAAAAAACAACATCAACCTTTACGACTGGATGCTTATGGCTCCGGAGGAGAATATAATTGCAAGAGAACTAAAAAATGGTTTTAAGGTAAGTCTTAAAGGTAAGGATCGTCTATTCATGTTTTACGATGAAACAGGAGATATAAATCTGGCTGTTGTGCTTGCATACCATAGCCTGATGTCTGAATATCTGGATCCTCTCGTGATATCGAAACACGGTAAAAGTGTGGCTGAGGAGGTTAGAGAGCTTGCTGGAAAAGTCCTTGAGAAGTATGGAGAGGATGGAGACATCACACATTTCAGGAAGCTTGATGAAGAATTTCTAAAGAGGAATATTAATCCAGGCACAATTGCTGATCTTACAATATCTTCGATATTTCTCGCATTTGCGGAGGGGCTGAGATTTTGAAGCTGGTCGATTTCGGGTTGAGGAATGGAATAAATGAAATAATTGCGGTAACAGAGGGTGAATGGCTTAATACAGCGCCGATAGGCATAATTGTTGAGGATGAAAATTCGGTATTTGCAAAAGCGAGGCTTTACCCATCCCACACGAGGAAGAACGTTGAGAGTGGTAGCAGAATATGGGCGAACGTAATCTTCGATCCCGTGATTTTCGTCATTTCAGCCTTTGAGGATCTGAGCGAGGAGTACTTTAGTTCATTGAACCCACCCATATTAAAGAATGCGGCTGCCTGGTGTGAGTTTGAAGCAAGTCTTGAAGGTAGCATTGCAAATCTCAGGCTTATTGATGGTGGAGTTTTGAATGTCCCGCTCAGAGCTGTTAACAGGGGTTTTAACGCTCTTATTGAGGCTTTGGTGCATGCCACCCGCTATGTGATTTCTTGCAGTGAGGAGCTTAGAGAAAAGATACTCTATTACAGAACCATTGTCGAGAAGTGTGGGGGGATTGAGGAGCAGAGAGCCTTTGAGCTGCTTTTGAAATACGCTGGAATTGATAATCGTGAAGATTAGACTCGAACAACAATTTTTTAAAATCTACACGCGAGTTGGTGAAGCATGGAAGAATGGTTCGTAGAGACAGACGACGGATACGCGATGATGGTTCGAATAAAGGAGAAACTCTTTGATTACAAAGGATTTCAGCATATTGAGATTTTTGAAACTACAGATTTTGGTAAGATGCTTGCCCTGGATGGTAAGATACAGTTGATTGAAAAGTTTGAGTCATCGTATCATGAAATGCTTGTTCATGTTCCTATGCTGATGCACCCAAACCCCAAAAAAGTCCTGATTATAGGAGGAGGAGATGGTGGGACGGCAAGAGAGGTGCTGAATCACGATCCCAGCGAAGTAATCATGGTAGAGATTGATAAAAATGTTGTTGAAGCATGCAGGAAGTATGTGGGGACTGATAAGGGTGCTTTCGAGGATCCCCGCCTCACAGTATTGTTTGAGAATGGAATTGAGTTTGTGAAAAATGCGAAGGAGAAATTTGATGTTCTCATAGTTGATGGTACCGATCCGAGTCCTTTAAGCGAACCTCTATTTGCGGAGGAATTTTACGAGGCGTGTTCGAAAGTAACAGACTTCTATGCTATGCAGAGCCAGTCACCGGTTTTACAGCAGAAAGAGTTCAAAATGGTAATTAGAAACACAAGACCATTTGCTGACAGGAAGGTCTACCTGTCTTATGTACCAATGTATCCTGCGGGAATGTGGAGTTTCCTGCTTGCATCTAACAAAAAAATTGAGTTTGATCTGGATGTATTGAGAAAGAGGTATGAGGAAAGAGGACTTAAGACGGAATACTATACACCAGAAGTACATGTTGCAGCTTTTTCATTGCCCAAATGGGTAAAGGAAATGGTTGATGAATGTCTTTGATGCAAAGTTATATATTCTTTCTAATTTTAATTTTAGTGGATGATTGAACAGCTTAAACAAGTTGAAAATCCGTTTAAAAGGAGATTGCTTCTTGTTGGCATATTGACAAAGGAGCTTGAAAAAAAGGGGATTAAACCCATTCTTGTTGGTGGTAATGCACCTTGAACTCTACTCGCTTGGTGGATATGCCACAGCTGATGTGGATCTTGTGTGTAGAGACTCGAAAGCTGTTGGAGAGTTCTTGGAAAAACTGGGTTTTAGAAAGGAGGGCAGATTCTGGATAAGCGAGGAGCTTGATATGGCGATTGAAGTTCCTGACGTTACATTGGCTGGAAGTATGGATAAGGTAGAGGTTTTCGAGATAGATGGTTACAATGTTTATGTTATTGGAAAAGAGGATTTGATTGTAGACAGACTTAATGCCTGCGTATTCTGGAAGTCGAAGGAAGATTGCAGATGGGTTAAGGAACTTATTCTGCTTTATTATGGTAGAATTGACTGGGAATATTTAAAAAAGAGATGTGAGGAAGATGGAACCCTTAAGGAGCTTGATAAGATTAGAAGGGAGGTAGAGGAGATCTTGAATGAAATGGGAAGAATTAGTGGAAGAAAAGAAGAATAAGATGTATCTCAGATATAGGCTCGGCTGGAAAAGAGAGGCGAGGGTTAGACCAAGAGATGAGGAAGAAGAGAGAATTCTGATCATGCTTGATTTTGCAAGAATGAAGAGGATGATTGAAGAAGGAAAATTTGAGATTCTTGGAGACAGGAGATACAGGCTGAAGCTATAAGCAGTCAGTAGCTAGCCAATCAGTCCACTTTCCTTCCAATCACTATAAAACCCGTATGCCAGACTCTTGTGAATGGTCGTGTTCCAACTCTCTTGTGTTCGAGGTCTATTCTGATAATTTCAAAGCTTTCCATCTCTTTGAAGCCCTCTTTGACCATCGCTTCATAAACTCTTTTTGTGGCTTCAAAATACGGGTTGTAAACAGCAAGATATCCGCTCGTTTTCAGAATTTCCTTTGCTTTTGGTACGAATTCGTAATCGTTTTTCAAATCAAGCACAACAAGATCAAACTCTTTTTTGAAGCCATCAGCAACAAAATGCACATCTCCGACAATCTGGTGTATGTTTTTCAGTCTGGCAAGCTTGAAATTCTCTCTTGCGATTTTTGCGAAATCCTTTCTCTTTTCGACGGTTATTACTTCCCCATATTTATTGAAGTAGGCCAAATAGGCAGCGATCATTCCACTTCCTGTTCCAGCATCAAGAATGAGTGAGTCGGGACTGAGCCCGGTATGTGCAATAATGGCTCCTATGTCCTTTGGCATTATTGGGGTTGCACTTCTTTTGAAATGCTTGAAAAAGTCTGTGGCTTTGAATGGTAATATTTTGTATTTTACACCGAGATGTGTGGAAATTTCATCGCCGTATTTCTTGTTCTTCAACTCTTCAAGATTGATAATGCCTTTGTGAGTGTGAAGCTCACCTTCAAATCTTTCAACAAGGAAGCTATCCTTACCCCTTACGAGCACTACAGGCAGCTCCATACTTGTGGTTACTCCTGTAGTCTCATTAATGCTTCCGCGAGATCCCCATTTGCCTCTTCAAGTGCTTTTCTCGCCTCTTCTTCACTAACTCCGGCTTGTTCCATAATTAGCTTGACATCTTCTTCGCTTATTGGTGGCTTTTTCTCCACAACTTCATAGCTTCCGACGATCTGGAAAGTCTCCATACCCTTAGCGGAAATCTTTGTAACTGTGGGGTTCTTGAAAATTAGTTCCTCACCTCTCGTTCTTATGATTACTTCTTCAGCATCGACCTCTTCCATCTCTATGCCCATCTGTTTCATCATTTTTTTCATCTGGTTGGGGTTAACTGGTAGCATAGCTGGAAGTTCTCAGACAGATATTAATAGTTTAGCCCCATGAAATTAAAGAACAATGTCACTTTCCGGTTTACTTCGTTTAAATTCATTCTTCATTCTGTGTTCATCTAGCTTTCATGTAAATCGAGTGCTTTCGGAGGTTGAAGAAAAATTTAAATCGATACTTGGTAAACTGAGGGTGCTTTGAATGTTCAGAATTTGATAGTGGTCGACTATGATCATCTCAAAAGATGCTGAGAATGCAAGAAGGAACTTAATCGGGAAAATTCTAAGGGAAGGAAAAACGTATCCATCCCGCTTTGGAAATAATGTGAGATGCAAACCAGCTTTTGTGATTGTTGAAAAGCCAGATTATTTCCATTCGTTTGAATATGATTTCAGTGGATGGAAGATATGCGATGAAACTTATACGGGTAGGGTCGAACATCTCTTTGATGTTGCAGCGGAGAAACTGAATAAGAGCCCGTTTACGAGGAGAGTCTCAATACCAATATGGAGACCAAAGGATCATCAATGTGAAACACCTCCAGCTATAACAGAAATTAGTTTTCTTGTTGTTGATGGCAGGCTGAATGTGACGGCATTTATCCGCAGTCTTGATGTCGTGAATTACTTCACTTTCAATTTTGATTTCATAAATTATGTGTTTGATGAAGTTCTCAGAAAAACCGATTTTGAGAAGGGTTCTGTTGGGATGATTATTACTGCACCCCACATATATGAGAGGGATTTAGAGAGAGCTGAAGAGGAAAGAAATAACGAAGAAGAGATTTTTGGTGTTACAGAGCATGGTGCTCACCTTGTTGAAGACTATTTGTCATCAGCGTGGCATTCAGCTCTTGATGCCATATATCATAACGGAAAAACAAAGAGAACTGAGTGGGGAGAGCTATTCGAGGGGCAGGCTGAAAGCAAATTCATTCACCGGCTGTTCATAGAGGTCAAAAACCCGTACGAGTTCCAGATCCACGATAAAGCTCCGTTCAGTAGGGAGTACGGTATCGAGTATGCACATGAGTATATGATCCATGCGAAGTGCATTGACAGGCCAGTATGCGAGTCAATACTGAAGGAGGGTGAAACCTACACCTACGCTGAAAGAGCCAGATACTGCGAGAGTGACGACGTCAGGATTGACCAGCTATATACCGTGATGCAGAAACTCAGGAAAGATAAATTCCGGAGAGATTGTTACGTTGGAATATCTAGAGAGTGGGATCTGAAAAGTGATGAGCCACCGTGTTTGCGTGGTTATCAGTTTATAGGGGTTAATGATATACTTGCTGGAATTTTCTACATGCGCTCAAATGACGCTTATGGTGCGATGCATGCGAATATGTTTGCATTCTCAACCCTCACTCAGTACGTGGCTGAGCTAACAGGATTCTCAGGACACGTCTATTATCATTTTGCCGTTGACGCCCACATATATGCAGAATTTTTTGATGCAGTTAGGGAGATACTTGAACCCGAGACACCTGGTGTGCTGGATGGGCTGGATGGTAAGAACCGTAATTGAGTAAATTATTTATGAAGGATCTTTATGGGTATGTTGCCCATTTCCAAATGAATAATACAAAAAGATTATGAAGCACGTCCCTGAGATGCAGGTTGATTGGCAAGTGGTTGGAAACCTCAACCAGTATGCTCCCGCGTCAGGATCATAGGAAGGGTGGTGCTTGAGATATGTGGTCAGAAAAATGTTGCAAGGTACGGAGGAGATTAGAACCCGATAAGGACATGCAAGCTTGTGCTATTTTTGGCGTAATGAACCGTAGTGGAGAGAGATTTGGTGGAGATATCGCAATAACGGCCATGAAAAATATGAAAGTCAGGGGTAATGGGCTTGGAGCAGGATTTGCTGTTTATGGCATATATCCTGAATATAAGGACTATTATGCGCTTCATGTAATGTTTCAGGATAAGAACAAGGATGCTAAAGATGTAGTTGATGAGTTCTTATACAACAATTTTGATGTAATTCATGATGAGGAAATTCCAACGAATCCTGAAGCCAATGTTGATAATCCTCCACTCTTCTGGAGGTATTTTGTAGCTCCGCAAAAGAAGGGTGAAGAAAGGAACCTATCAGATGACGATTACGTGGTTAAGAAGGTAATGTACATAAATACGAGAATAGAAGATGCATATGTTTTCTCCTCGGGCAAGGACATGGGTGTCTTTAAAGGTGTTGGTTTCCCTGAGGATATAGCGGAGTTTTTCATGCTTGATAAGCTCTATAAGGGCTATTTGTGGACAGCCCATAGTAGATTTCCAACCAACACTCCTGGATGGTGGGGCGGAGCTCATCCTTTCTGTATTCTTGACTGGACAGTAGTTCATAATGGTGAAATCTCATCCTACGGTACTAACCGCCGCTATCTGGAAATGTATGGCTATTACTGTACGCTCTTTACGGACACCGAAGTTGTGGCGTATGCTGTTGATTTACTCATGCGCCGCCAGAAGCTGCCAATTGAAATTGTTGCAAAGATATTTGCCCCACCAATGTGGGATGTAATTGACCGTATGGATGAGAAGAAAAGGAAGCTCTACACAGCTCTCAGAATGGTTTATGCCCCATTGCTGCTAAATGGACCTTTCACAATCGTCGTAGCCCATCATGGTGAGATGTTCGGTCTGACTGACAGAATAAGACTTAGACCAATTACAGCAGGAGAGAAGGGAGATCTCCTTTTCGTATCGTCAGAGGAGGCGGCCATAAGGGCAGTGTGTCCTGATCTGGACAGAGTATGGACTCCACATGGCGGTGAGCCAGTAATAGGTAGGTTGAAGAAAAAGAAGAAGGATGCTGAAGAGGCAAGGTGATGGATATGAAGATGAAGTCACATCTCCTTCCAGAATTCCTCGTAGAGAGAATAGATGAAAGATGCACCCGATGTAAGGTTTGTGTTAAGCAGTGTCCTTTTGATGTTCACTATTACGATGAAGAACTCGATCGAATGTTTGCTCGTGAGGAAAAATGTGTTGGTTGCCAGCGCTGTGTTGTTTATTGCCCTAGGAATGCTCTAATCGTCCGACCACATCCATCAACCTACAGACCAAACAATTACTGGACTCATGAAGCGATTCAGGACATAAAGAAGCAGGCGGAGACTGGTGGTATCCTTCTTACCGGATGTGGTAGCGATAGACCAGTTCGCATATATTGGGACCATATTCTCCTCAATGCATCACAGGTTACGAACCCGTCAATTGATCCTCTCAGAGAGCCGATGGAACTCCGCACATTCCTTGGCAGGAAGCCCGATGCCCTTGAACTTGAGGTAAATGAAGATGATGTGGAACTCAAGACTGAGCTGTATCCGAACGTCATGATAGAGACACCAATTCTGTTTGCGGGCATGTCCTATGGAGCGCTGAGCTACAATGCCTTCAAGGCTCTGGCCATGGCGGCAAAGGAGTTCGGTACACTCTTTAACACGGGCGAAGGTGGAATGCCGAAGGAAATGCGTGAAGAATTTGGAAGCAATACAATTGTTCAGTGTGCAAGTGGAAGATTTGGTGTTGATCCTGAGTATCTGAACTGTGCTGCTGTTATTGAAATCAAGATCGGGCAGGGTGCTAAGCCTGGAATTGGTGGACACCTTCCAGGTGAGAAGGTTACGGCTACAATCTCTGCGACAAGAATGATTCCGGAAGGAACCGATGCAATCTCGCCCGCTCCCCAGCACGATATCTATTCTATCGAAGATCTTTCCATGCTCATCTATGCTCTGAAGGAGGCTACAAACTACGAAAAGCCGGTATGTGTTAAGGTAGCTGCTGTCCACAACATCGCTGCTATTGCGTCTGGTATAGTTAGGGCTGGAGCGGATATAGTTGCCATTGATGGTTTTAGAGGAGGAACCGGCGCCACACCAAAGATAATGAGAGAGCATGTCGGTATTCCAGTTGAGCTGGCGCTAGCTGCTGTTGACAGAAGACTCAGAGAAGAGGGAATCAGAAACAAGTGCTCCATTATTGTTGGAGGAGGCATAAGGTGTGCTGGTGATGTTGTCAAGGCGATAGCCCTTGGTGCCGATGCTGTTTACATCGGCACTGCTGCCCTTATTGCGATGGGCTGTACAATGTGTCAGAAATGCCACACGGGTAAGTGTGCTTGGGGAATATGTACTCAGGATCCTGTGCTTTCAAAGAGGTTAAATCCAAACGTTGCGGCGAAGAGATTAGTTAATCTGCTGAGAGGCTGGAGCCTGGAGATTAAGGATGTGCTTGGTGGAATGGGTATAAACGCCATTGAGAGTCTCAGAGGAAACAGGGATCATCTGAGGGGTGTCGGGCTCGAAGAGTGGGAGCTTGAGGTTTTGGGCATTAAGGGGGCTGGTGAATAATGCTCAAGACTGGCTATAAGGACATGTTCCTCGGTGATGTCAGAAAATTGGATGAAATTTTGAAGTACGCGAAGATAGAGGGTGAGGTAGCGGAGATAGATGCATCGGATTTGAAACACAAGGAACTAAATGATCTGATGAGGGAATGTGTTCAGAAGGGTGTAAAGAAGTTCATCCTAAGAAATGTATGCGGGCAGAGGTATATTGGTACGAGACTTCATTCAGTAGGGAAGCTTGAAATAGAGATTTACGGAACACCGGGAAACGACCTCGGAGCTTTTCTTGATGGACATCGCATAATTGTTCATGGAAACGCTCAGGATGGTGTTGGCAACACGATGAACGACGGGGAAATTATTGTGGAGGGCAGAGCTGGCGATGTTGTGGCAATGTCCATGCGTGGTGGTAAGATATTCATCAGGGACAGTGTTGGCTACAGAACTGCAATTCACATGAAGCAGTACAAGGACAAAATACCTGTGCTTGTGGTTGGAGGATCTTCTCAGGACTTCTTAGGAGAGTATATGGCTGGTGGTATTGTCATTTTGCTTGGGTTAAATCTGAAGGACGGGAAGCACAAGGCTCACTACATCGGCACGGGAATGCATGGTGGAGTAATTTATCTTAGGGGCGAAGTAGAACCATACCAGCTCGGAAAAGAAGTAGGGATTGTTGAACTTGAGCAGGAAGACTGGAAGACGCTTGAGAAATACGTCGGCGAATTTGCATCATATTTTAGCTTGGATGCAGACGAAATTCTTGCAGGAAAGTTTACTAAGCTTGTTCCAGTCTCGAAGAGACCGTATGGTAGGATTTACGCCTATTGATTTGTTTTTTATATTCTTCTTGCGAGCATGTCAACATAACCAAAGCAAATAAATCTATGAATATAACAGAAACAATATGCTATCAGTAAAAGAACTCGTAAAGCAGCTGGATCTGTTCAAGAGGAACCAAATACCTATTGAAAATTAAAATCCTTGGAATAGCACGTACTTCCAGACGTCATCAACTAGAAAGACTGCAAGTCGGAAATACATCCAGTTTCAAGGACTGCAGTATGGAACTGGGTAAAGTAAAGTAGAAGAAAAATTACCAGTATCAACAGAAAAGAAAGTAAGAGAGTTTATAGCGGTTGATGAAACCATTGTCAAAGCAAACAGGAAGAATTACTACGTTTATGCTGCTGTAGATGTGAGAGGAATGAGTTAATCCTCATGAGAGTATATACGACAAGAAGTCTACTTACGATGAAATCCTTTATCAAAGAAGTGCTGAATTACTGTGAAAATAAACCTAAGTTTGTGGATAAAGCTCCGTGGTTAAAAGAGGCTTTGGAGAGTTTAGGATTGGAATATGGATTCGAGACCTTTCGGTAAGAGGAGTCTGGTTGAATCAGTATTTTCTTCTTTGAAGCAGAGAATTAAGATATTTTTCTGTTCAATCACTGCTGATAAACCGGTTAGAAACTGGAATCTCTTCTATGAGTTGTTTATGTGGTACTATAATTATCTGAGGTGGTATTGTTGATGTGTCTTAATTCTTCAGCAACAACACTTAAGTACTCGTTAGTCGTATTACATGTATGCCAGTAATAAGTGTAAGAATCGACGACAACTTAAAGAAGAGGATGGATAAATTTTCCTACGTTAACTGGAGCAAAGTGTTGAGACAGGAACTCCAGAAAGTTCTCGATAGCCTCGAAAAGAGGAACATGGCAAAAGCAGTTTTGATAAACGAAAAAGTTAGAAAAAAAGCTGATTTTGACTCCACAGACATAATAAGAAAGTGGAGAGATGAAAGATATGGTGAAGATCGTTGTTGACACAAGCGTCGTGGTCAAGTGGTTCATAGACGAAATGTACTCCGAAAATGCGAGAAAAATACGGGATGAATATGTGAACGGAACTGTGGATTTAGTTGCTCCTGAGTTGATGCCGTTTGAGGTTTTGAATGCCTTAAGATACAGCGGACTTTTTGAAAAGGATGAATTGATTATGGTAGCAAAATCGCTGGAGCTTTACGGGTTTGAACTTTACCCGCTGTCTGGCAATCTGGCGGAAAATACCGTCAAAATAGCAGTCGAGAAAGACGTCACTATCTACGATGCAGCCTATGTTGCACTGGCTATGGAGCTAAACACGAATCTGTATACTGCAGACGAGAAGCTAATAAAAAGGGTTGAATTGGAGTTCGTTAAACATGTATCTGAATTTTAAAAATAATTTTTTTAGATGGTATTGTATTCATTGTTAAAAATAGTAGTAGTACTCGCCCTTACTCTTCTGTTCTCTGTCCAGACGAGAGCCGAGCTTGTTAACTCTTGGTCTTTTTGTCTCCTCGTCCCTTCTGAAGGTGATGCCGAGGTTTGACAGAAACAGGTTCATACCCTCTCTCATTCCCATTGGTCTCTTCGCAATGCCTTTCTTTCCTGGTTCGCCCTGGAATACCATCAGCCTGTCACTTATCATGTCTATAAGGTAAATATCGTGATCTACAACGAGTATACTCTTCGCGGTGTTGAGAGCAAATCTCCTGATGATTCTTGCAACTTCTGTACGCTGCTCCACATCGAGATGTGCTGAAGGCTCATCGAGCAGATAAAGGTCTGCATCCCTCAGCAGACATGCAACGATTGCAACTCTCTGCAGTTCTCCACCACTCAGGTCATCGAGGTTCCTGTCCATCAGTTCTTCAAGTCTCAACGGTTTCAGAAACTCCGTTTTGTAGTAGGAAGAGTCCACAGCTGGATTTATGCTTCTCAAAAATACTCTTACAGGCATGCTCACATCGGCTTTGATGTACTGCGGTTTGTATGAAACCTTTAGGTCCAGTTTTACCTTCTTTTCGTCATCTTCCAGTACACCGGCGAGAACCTTGACAAATGTGGATTTACCGGTTGCGTTTGGTCCGACAACACCAAGTACTTCTGACTCTTTTATTTCGCCACCTTCGGCAAATAGCTGAAAATCGTCGAATTTCTTGCTGAATGAAGGATATTCCACGAGTATTTTTTCACTCTCACTCTCACGTGGCTGGAAAACCTCAAACTCTATTGGCTTATCTCTTATCCTGATATTCTCTTCCGCCAGGTATCCTTTGAGATACTGGTTTATTCCTACACGGACACCCTTTGGGTTCGTTATTACACCGTATACACCTGGCTCACCATAGCTTATGTGAACGAAGTCGGCAAGCATATCCAGAATTGCGATATCGTGCTCCACAATAAGCACCGGCTTTTCCTCTGCTTTCTCTCTTATAACCTTTGCAACCTCTGTTCGCTGATATATGTCGAGGTAGGATGTGACTTCATCGAGGAAGTAGAAATCGGCATCCCTCATCAGGCATGCGGCGATTGCCAACCTCTGCAATTCTCCACCACTGAGCTCTTTTATGTCCCTTGTTATTGAATTTTTGAGGCCAAGTTTTTCGACCATTTCATCCATTATTCCAAGTTCATCGGTTTTTGCAAGTAGATCAGCAGCTTTTCCTTTGTAAACCTTCGGTATAGCTTCGATATACTGTGGTTTTATACTCGTCCTGATCTTCCCATCTGCTAAGGCTTTGAGGTAGTCGAGAAGCTCAGTGCCTGCAAACCTGTCAAAGATCTCCTCCCATGTAGCCTCTTCTTTCCCGAGGTTTGGTTTTAACTGTCCGGAGAGTATCTTAACGGCAGTACTCTTACCTGTTCCATTCGCACCCAGCAAACCAACTACATATCCTTTTTTGGGGATTGGGAGGTTGTAAAGCACAAATCCGTTTACACCATAGCGGTGAACTTCTTTTCCTTCAAGTTCATGCGGTAAACCAACGATAGATATCGCCTGGAAAGGACACTTCTTTACACAAATTCCGCATCCAACGCATAGCTCTTCCGAAATAACAGCTTTCTCCTCTATGACGATGGTCTCGTCTCCAGTTCTCACTTTCGGACAGTACTTCACGCATTCCTGGCTGCATTTCTTTGGTCGACAGCGATGCCTATCTACGACTGCTATTCTGAAACCGCTCATTGCAGACACCTAAAGATTCAGGAGGATTGTCCAGGCGATGTACCAGGCCGCAAAGCTCAGAAAAGATAGCACTATCCAGTCTTTACCCTTTGGTTCTACATTCATTCTTGGGAGGATGAACTTGTGCAGATAAATGAACAGCACGAGGATTATTATTCCAATCGGGTCTCGTGATGCACCAATTGTTGCGAAGTATGAGATTATACCTGCAACTGCACCGAGAAATAGTGGGAACAGTGTTTTTACTACATCACTTCTGTAGTCAGTGCTCTTCTGTTCTGGCTCTTCTTTTTTCGGCTTCTCTCTCTGCTCTCTTTTCTGCTCCTTTCTCTTTTTCTCGGTCATGTTCTTTCACCTGAATGATGGTCTTGTGGAGAGCAGCATAGGAAGTGGGAGGGGCTTAAATGGTTTACCCTCACATTCCTTCTTTATTCTTTCCACAAGCTCCTCAACTTTCATCCTCACTTTCTTCTGTTTCTTCTGTGTGGATTCTGCTCTAATTGTGACGGTCATGCAATTCTCTTTTACTTCCTCTTCGCCCACCACGGCAATGTATGGTATCCACTCTCTTGAGGCATCCCTTATCTTCTTTCCGAGTGTTTCATCTCTGTCATCAACATCCACTCTTATATCTTTGCTGTGGATCTTCTTGGCTATCTCAATTGCATAATCGAGATATTTCTCGGATACGGGGATTATTCTCACCTGGGTTGGGGAGAGCCAGACGGGGAACATTGGTAGCAAACCTTTTTCGCTCTGCAGGAAAGCCTTCTCGAGTAGAGCATACATACAGCGCTCTATTGCCCCACTCGCAGAGCAGTGGAGGATGTATGGTCTCTTCTTCTGCCCACTCTCATCAACGTATGAAATATCGTATCTCTCAGCATTCTCAACGTCTATCTGAACAGTTGATAGGGCTGAGGCCTTATCGAGAGCATCAACGAAGTTAAATTCAAATTTCAGTACAAAGTAGAAGAAACGCTGATCCCACATTTCAATAAGGATTGGTTTTTTCAGGATGTCAACGAGCGAGTGTACGAATTCTTTGTTCTCTTCATAGAAATCTCTTGTAATTCTTACTGCAATTTCGTAATCTTCTGGTTCTAGGCCAATCTCCTTTAACACCTCTACGCTGAGCTTGTACTGGTTCAGGAACTCCTGTTTGGCCTGCTCCATGTCTTTAACTATTGTGTGCATATCCGGCATTGTGAATGCTCTCAGCCTTCTCAGCCCAACGAGTTCTCCTCTCTGTTCCTTTCTGAATGAGTAGCGGGTTAACTCATACATTCGCAGCGGGAGGTTCTTGTACGTAATAATAGCATCGTGACTCATGAGGAACTGCCCGAAACATGCAGCAAATCTCAGGAAGAACTCTCTCTTATCACCTTTTATAATGTACTGCCTTGCCGGAAATCTCTCAAGATATCTGCGAAGGGTTGGATGGCTGCGATCGTACATTATGGGTGTTTCAACTTCCATCGCTCCATAGCGGATGCATTTTTCAGTTACATACATCTCAAGCAGACTTTTGATCAGTCTGCCTTTTGGATAGTAGCGCAGATGACCTGAATCGCTCGCCTCTTCGTAATCTGCAATCTGCAACCTCTGCATGTACTCCACATGTGGTGGTATGCGATCAACAGCCCTCTTTTTCGCAATCTCATAGTTTACGAATTTTCTCAGATTCTCATAGCCTGTAAAATCGAACTTTTCAACTTCAACGAGCTCCTTTTCTGGAGTGAGGATGTACCAGTAGCTTACAACCTTCTCTTCTGCCTTTAGAGCCTGGGTAACTTCCTTTTCTTCAAGCTGTTTCTCTTCATCAACTCTTATTTCTCTTGAAAGCTCGCTTAATGGATGTCCCTTGCATGAAATTTTGAATGCCTTATACCAGCCAAATGGAGCTCTGTGAACCTCAAAATCCTTGGATAGTTTTCCTGCAAGATCTTTCAGCAATTTAACTCCTGTTTCAGGATCGGCAAGGCTTGAGGATAGATGTGCATAGGGGTAAACCATTATTCTCTCTGCATTCACCTTCTTGGCAACTTCAGAAATTTCTTTTGCCGCAGCCTCTACAACATTTTCGTTATCTCCCTTCTCAATGGCTGTAAAGGCTACGAGAACTTCTTCAACCCTTTCCCCCTTGCCATCAAATGGTTCGGCAATTTTGGTTTTTTTCTTTACCTCATATTCTATGTAATCAGCGTGAATGAGTAAAAGTTTCATGGGGGAGCGAGAATCCAGAAGATACTTAAATTTTTTTATCTTATTGTATTTTCTTGAATCCTGTATTGATAAAGCCATTTCCAGAGAGGGATGAACTTTATTCTCTTTCCATTTATATTTTCAGCACCTTCATAGTCTTGGGTGATAACCAGCAGGTTGTTGCACCTCAGATTCTCTGATGCTTTTAATAGAGCTTTTATTTCACGTTCCCTTGTGTTTATATCGTCAGTGTTATAGCACACCTGAATCAACTCTTTAACCTCGAAACCTTCTTTAATAACAAAATCGACCTCCCTCTGCTGTCTGTCCTGCCAGTAAGAAACTTCTAAAAGCGGATTAAAGTAATGTTTCCTTCTCAGAAGCTCAATAGCCACAAGATTCTCCATTCTGTATCCCAAATCTTTCACACCATATATTGTTGGAAATCCGTTGTCAATTACGTATAGCTTGGCAACACTTTTCGTTGACTCCCTCTCACTGTAGCTGAACTTTCGTACAGGTATTACAAAGCCTACATCCTCCAGATAGGAAAAGTACTCATAGACAGTATTTCTGCTTAAAGACCCTTCAGATGACAGAGAGTTGTATAGCTTCCTTATGGAAACTCTCCTCGAGAAATTTTTCACTATGAGTCTTATAAGCCCCTTCATAACTGAAATTTTCTCTATTCCATATCGCTCCACGAGGTCTTTGTAAATTACCATGTCAAGATACTCTTGAAGAGTTCTGATCTTTAAATGCTCACTATAATTTACGATCTCCGGAAAACCACCAAACTGCAGGTATTCTTCAAGGTATTTCATAATTAATCCTCTATCGTCTTCGATGAATGGTTCTTTAGCTTTGAAACCCTTGAAGATTAGAAATTCTCTGAATGAAAGGGGGAAAAGCTTGAAACTTATGCTTCTTCCTCTCATGGATGTGGATATTTCCTTGCTCAGAAGCTTTGACGATGAACCTGTTATGAAAATCCGGACATCTCTACGCTCGAGCAATCTCCTGACAAATTTTTCCCAGCCAGTAACGTTCTGTATCTCATCGAGGAATAGATATATCGTCCTCGAATCCGGGTTGTATTTTCTATAAATTTCGATAATTTTTGAGAGATCTCTGGATGTTAATCCTTCCAGACGATTGTCTTCAAAGTTTATGTAAAAGACATTTTCAAGCCTTAAACCATTTTTTAGTAGTTCCTGTATTGTCTGGTAAAGAAGATACGTTTTTCCAACTCTTCTTAAGCCGATTATCGTTATTGCTCTGTTAATATCTACTGGTATTTTGAGTTCTCTTGGTACTACTTCTGGCAGACCAAGTTTGTGAAATTCCGCTATAATTTCTTCGAGCTCATCTTTCATTATGTCTTTGTTGTCTGAGACATATATATGATTTTTGTCTTAGCTGATTGGGACATTTTTCACAATCGGGATAAAAGACATTCACTGCTGGGGCTTGATGGTTTTAGCTATTTTAACCACTTCGCCTACCACAATAAGGGTCGGTCCGTTAATGTTCTCCTTTTCAACCAATTCAGCTATGGTAGATAAGTTTCCAGTCAGGACTCTCTGCTGTTTTGTGGTTCCTTTCTCTATTACAGCTACGGGTGTGGACGGATCTCTTCCTGCTTCTATCAGCTTTTCGCAAACATCTTTTAACGTGTCTCTACCCATTAGAATTACGATTGTTCCGTTGAGCGGAGCCCTTTTCCATGCTTCGATATCATCTCTTCCAGTAACAACGAGTATGGAGGAGGAAAAGGAAGGATGGGTTAGGGGTATTCCTGCATAGGCTGGGACAGAATTTATCGAACTAACTCCGGGAATAACTTCAAATGGGATTCCTTCTTTTGCCAGAAATTCTGCTTCAATACCACCCCTTCCAAAGACGAAAGGATCACCACCCTTCAATCTTACGACAATTTTTCCCTCTTCAGCATATTTTTTCATCAGAAGGTTTATCTCGTTCTGCCTCTTACTGCCATTTTCCCCACTTTTTTTACCAGCGAAAATAAGGTTTTTATTCATCTTCTTGAGCATGGTTATGATTTCATCCCCAATAAGTTTGTCATATAAGATCACATCTGCCTCCTCAAGAACCCTCAAAGCTTTAAGTGTGAGCAACTCAGGGTCGCCGGGACCAGCTCCGACAATATAGACTTTCCCAGCCTTACTGCGCATTTCACCACCTTTTCAAGCCTCGAAGTTCTTGAAAAATATAATAAGGTTTTGGTTCGTTTAACTATTTTTAATGGTTGATTGTTGAATATATTCAACTTCGAAAGACTTATATATTCTGAAACAATGTTAAAAATTAAACGGAGGTGGGTTAATGTCAGAAACACCTTTGCTTGATGAGTTAGAAAAAGGTCCTTGGCCGAGTTTTGTCAAAGAGATGAAAAGGGCTGCTGAGAAAAATGATATGGCAAAAGACGCTTTAAGGCTTTTAGAACGCTCTTATAAAGACAAAATTACACACTGGAAACATGGAGGTCTTGTTGCTGTAGTTGGTTACGGTGCTGGTGTTATTGGTAGATACTGTGATTTGCCGGAAGAATATCCGGGAGTTGCACACTTCCATACAATGCGTGTAAACCAGCCATCTGGATGGTTCTACACAACTGAGGCCCTGAGGAAGATTTGTGACATCTGGGAGAAATACGGTAGTGGTTTGACAAACATGCACGGTTCAACCGGTGACATCATTCTTCTCGGTACAACTACAGACAACCTGCAGCCATGTTTTGACGAATTGGCTGAGGCTGGTTTTGATCTTGGTGGTTCGGGTTCTGCTTTCAGAACTCCGAGCTGCTGTGTGGGTCCTGCAAGATGTGAGTGGGCCTGCTTTGACACGCTTGATCTCTGTTACAACCTGACGATGGAGTACCAGATGGAACTCCACAGACCAATGTGGCCATACAAGTTCAAGGTAAAGATTTCTGGTTGCCCGAACGACTGTGTTGCTGCAATTGCGAGATCAGACTTCGCTATTATCGGTACCTGGAGAGATGAGATCAAGATTGATCAGGATGCTGTTAGGGAGTACGCGAAGAACGGAATGGACATCAAGAGTGAGGTTGTTGACCTCTGTCCAACCAAGTGTATCGAATGGGATGGTAACGAATTGAAGATCGACAACAAGAACTGTGTAAGATGTATGCACTGTATAAACAAGATGCCAAAGGCTCTCAGGCCTGGTGACGACAGAGGTGCAACAATCCTGATTGGTGGTAAGGCACCAATGCTTGAGGGTGCCGTTCTTGGTTGGGTGCTTGTACCATTCATTAAGATTGAGCCACCTTACGATGAAATTAAGGAAATTCTCGAGAACCTGTGGGACTGGTGGGACGAAGAAGGAAAGTTCAGAGAGAGAGTTGCCGAGCTCATATGGAGAAAGGGTATGAGGGAAGCTCTGAAAGTCCTTGGCATGAAGGCCGACCCGAGAATGGTGAAGGAGCCGAGAAACAACCCGTTCATGTTCTTCGAGAAAGAGGAATTGAGGTAGAGGTGATATAAATGCCTAAAACAGATTTTGGCCCACCCAAATATACTGAAATGCTCCCGCCAGTTATTAAGAACAACTATGGTAAGTGGAAATACCACGAGACAGTAAAGCCGGGTGTACTCAAACACGTTGCTGAGAGTGGAGATGTACTTTACACTGTTAGAGTTGGTTCACCAAGACTTCTCAGCATCGACACAATCAGGGATATTTGTGATATCGCTGACAAATACTGTGATGGTTACTTGAGATTCACAAGCAGAAACAACATTGAATTCTTGCTCACTGATGAGAGCAAGATTGATGCTTTAATTGAGGAAGTTGAGAAGCTCGGATTCCCAGTCGGTGGTACCAGAGACACACCTGCTGGTAAGTATGCTCTGTCTAATATCGTTCACACCCAGGGTTGGGTCCACTGCCACACCCCTGCTACTGACGCATCTGGACCTGTTAAGGCGATAATGGATGAGCTCTTTGAATACTTCAAGGAAATGAAGCTACCCGCTCTCTGTAGAATCGCACTTGCTTGCTGTGCAAACATGTGTGGTGCTGTTCACGCTTCAGATATTGCAATTGTAGGTATTCACAGGACTCCTCCAAGGGTAAATGATGATGTTGTTAGAAGAACATGTGAGCTTCCATCGACTGCAGCCTCATGTCCAACCGCTGCAATTAGAATTAAGGCCAAAGAGAAGACGGTTGTGGTGGATGAAGAGAAGTGTATGTACTGTGGTAACTGTTACACAATGTGTCCAGGTCTGCCATTGTTCGACCCAGAGAACGACGGTGTTGCAATAATGATTGCAGGTAAAGTCTCAAACGCGAGACACCCACCAGTACTCTCCAAAGTTGTTGTCCCATGGCTTCCAAACAACCCGCCACGCTGGCCAGAAGTTGTTGATGTTATTAAGAAGATCCTTGAGACTTGGGCTGCCAACGCCAGAAAGCACGAGAGAATTGCCGAGTGGATTGAGAGGATTGGTTGGGAGAAGTTCTTCGAGCTCACAGGGCTTGAGTTCACCCACCACCTCATAGACGACTACAGAATCACACCGTACTTCTACTCGTCCTACAGAACAACCACTCAGTTCAGATGGTAAATTGATGATTAAAGGGGTGATAGAAAATGAGCGAGGAGATCACGGAAGTTACTGAAGAACTGAAGCAGAAAATCCTTGAGAAGCTTCAGGGCAAGACCTGGAAGACCAAAGACCTTGCCAAAATCCTGAAAGTTAAAAAGAAAATCGTTGATAGGGCTGTGCAGCAGCTCATCGACGAAGGCAAGGCAGCATACTGGTCTTCCGGTTCGACAACATATGTAACAACCAAGGAATATCTTGAGGAAATTGAAAAGAAGAGATTTGAGGGCTAATTCTGCCCCTCAAACCTTATTTTTTGTTTTTTCCTGTGTAGTTTTGCTTGGTTTGGAATCTGATGAGTGTTTTTTGATTAGTGTTTTTGCTAGGTCATATACGTGAAACACTATTGGACTTTTTTGGGGAGGCAGATTATTTTTATGAAGTCAAATCAAAAAGTTTAAATTGTTGAATTCTAAATACGCGTGAGGTAGAAATTTAAATTCTGGTGGTGGGTTTTATGGGTAACGTTGTAGTTGATCAGGAAAAATGCGATGGATGTGGTGAATGTTTGGCTGTTTGCCCTGAGGATGTTTTTGATTTAAACGACGACGGCAAATCTGAACCCGTAAACATGGAAAACTGTTCTGATTGCTGTTCCTGTATTGAGACCTGTCCGAATGAGGCAATTACAAATGATGCATGTGAATAATTCTTTGATTTTTAATTTTTAGAATCTATTATATAAAGATTGTATTAGTTGATGGATAAGTTTAAATACCTTTCAGACTGATCTTATAAAAAGATTGGAGGTGGTATGCTTGGTGAATATTGTTGTGGATCATGACAAGTGCACAGGGTGTGGTGAGTGCATCTCTGTTTGCCCTGAGGAAGTATACGAGCTCAACGACGACGGCAAATCTGAACCTGTAAACATGGAAAACTGTTCTGTTTGTTGCTCCTGTGTCGAAGCCTGCCCAGAAGAAGCTATTACAATTGATGAGTGTGAGTAGTTTTGCCTTTTTTATTCTTTTTAATTTTAGAAGGCTCTAAAAATTTGGGAGTTTGAAGTGTTACTATCAAAATTGGGTTGGTGTCAATCTTGGTTTGGTGCCAGTGATTTTAATAGAGGGTACAGTCCAGGTAAATCTCCAACTATACTGTTAACCCTTGCAAGAATTGTGAAAACCAGAGCTGTACCGGGATCGATACCGAGCAAATAGAGGGCGATTACAGATCCCGACTCCATAATACCCAGACCCGCAGGAGTGATAGGAACAAACATTAGGGTTGTAATTAGTGGGTGCAGCAGAAAGTACTCTAAAAATGTTAGATCAAGACCGACAGATTTGCCAACGAAGTACCACTGCACTCCAATAAAAAACCAGCCGAGTATGCTTAGCATGACAATTTGGGTGATGTATGGTTTAATCTGGATGCTGTGACTTTTGAATTTATCCAGTCTATGTACATAATTACTGAGGTAGGGAAACCTTCCCAGCAGCATTTTGCTTTTTTGTTCGTTATGCCAGGAGATTCCTAAAAGAACAAATGCTCCTAATACCAGTACCAGCATTCCAAGGAAAAATACGAGCAGCAGATCTTTCACAATTTCGGATTTAACGATAAGGTAAATTATTGCTGCGCCCGCACCCAGTCCTTTTATTAAAAACTCAATACCCTGCGGGGCAATTATGGCTGCAAGACTTTTTTCAGTTTTACACTTACAGAAGAACTTCAGAAACTTTGATGTGAGGAGGTATCCACTCCTTCCAGGTGTTGCATCTCCGACTATCATTCCTCCAAGATGGGACGCGAGAATACACCTGAAGTCAATTTTACTATGCATTTTTTCAAGCAGGAACTTTATCCTGTAGGACATAACTATATGGAGGCCAAAGTAAGCGAAAATACCCAGTATGAAGGGTATAACATCAAAACTGACTGATTTTATTTTGGAAAAGTCTTCAGATACTTTTGCGAATAATAGTAATAGAACCAATACACTCAGTAAAATTTGAAGCAGGTATCTTATTTTAGACATAAGAATCCATAAGCTACGGGATTTTTTAAACTTCCCTTTTTAAGAAAGAGTTTAATACACTTCTTTTAGCTTTTGATTGAATGAAAGTTAGCGTCGTACTTCCAGCATACAACGAGGCAAAAAGAATTCGAAATACGGTTGAAACCGTCATGCAGTATATGGATAACACGGGCTATGAATATGAGATTATAATTGCTGAAGATGGGTCGACAGATGGTACTGATAAGATTGCATCAGAATTGTCCTCCAGGTATAACAATGTAAAGCATTTACATTCGGATGAGAGATTGGGTAGAGGTAGAGCACTGGTCAATGCATTTCAGCAGGCAGAAGGGGATGTACTTGTCTATCTGGATGTGGATCTCTCGACCGATATGAACCATCTAAAAGAACTCATTGACGCAATTGCCGTTGAGGGTTATGACTTTGCAACTGGCTCAAGGTTAATGAAGGGTAGCAGGACTGAAAGACCATTCAAACGTGATTTTGCCTCTAAAAGTTACAACTTTCTGGTAAGACTCTTCCTTGGATCCAAGCTCCATGATCATCAGTGTGGGTTTAAGGCATTCAGGAAAAGTGCGTTGATGAATGTGGTTAAGAATGTGAAGGACAACCACTGGTTCTGGGATACCGAAGTGTTGGTTTTAGCACAGCGTTTAGGATTCAAGGTGAAGGAGTTTCCTGTAAGGTGGAAGCAGGGTGGAGATACTAAGGTTAGGTTTGGCAGGGATATTTTGTATATGTTCAGGCAGATATTGAGGATGTGGCGTGATTTACAAAAACAGAGCAGAGATGGCGGTTGAACACTTGCTATGCTCACCGGGTGAATAAGTTTGAGAGGAACATTGAAGGAAGTAGTCTATTGTCAGAAGTTACTTGGTGTGGGAAGAAAGATTTAAGAAGATTACAAGTCTGTTTTGGGATGTGAACAGGGAAAAAATCATTCAGAGTCTCAGAGAGGACTTCAGCGAATTTGCTGCAGATTGCCTTGGTATATTGCTTTACGGCTCCTATGCGAGGGGAGAGGAAACAAAGAGGAGTGATGTTGACGTTTGCCTCGTTATGCCATCAGATCAGGCAGTTAGCAGAGTTCTTGGCAAACTGGGTGGGAAGTATGATATCAAAGTTTTCGAAGAACTTCCACTTTACATTCGTGTGGATATTGTAAGAAATCACGTTAAGATATACGCAAAAGATGAACTCGATCTGTACTTCTACAGGCAGATGAAGATATGGAAGGACATGGAGCACAGAATAAAGGAGAACTCATTTGAAAGTGTTGATGAGAAACTTAAACTCAGGAGGCGATGGCTCGGTGAGAAGAAAAAGATACTCGGAAAAACTGGAGTGGGTAGAAAAGGAAATTAGCTTCATGTCCGAACTGGCTGAACACGCCATGAAGGACGAGGTTAGCAAAAGGGCTATTCTCTATTCACTGCAGACGGCTGTAGAGGCTGTCATGGACATCGTTGCCATGCTTGTGAAGGATGTGGGTTTGGAAGTTGAGGACGATTACACAAACATATCCAAGCTCGTGGACGAGAGAATCATAGACGAAGAGGAAGGAGCCACGCTCAGAAGGTTTAACGGCTTGAGGAATGCTATAGCTCACCACTACAACCACTTGGACCTCAGCAGGGTTGAAGAAGCGCTTAATTTTGTCGATGATCTGTACAGGATTGCCGTAAAGCTCGTGAAAACGGCTGAAAGTTTTGTGGAGTAGCTGTACTCGCCTCTCTGCGCTTGCAAGACTTCTTCCATGGGAGTTTATCTCATATTTCAACAAAAACTCAAAAAAAGGAGCTCGATGGTATCCGTAGTCTAAAAATAAAGCGATGAAGTTATTATTAACGGTTTTTTGTTGGATAGTTTCGTAAAGGGCAATTTATCCCTGAAATGCCTCCTGCTATTATTTGGACATATTTCATCTGGCATCAGGTTAAATCAACTGTAATCTCATTACCGTTCTCAACGTCATTATCGCTGAGAGATATTTCCTTCGTAACGTTGCCAGCTGTTATGACATATGGTGTTGTGGGCTTGACGGGGTATTTTGTATCCTGAGCATATGGCACGATAAATTCGTAAGTACCGTTTTCTGGTTTAACCTTCTGCTCGTAAATGAATATTCTTCCCTGATTTGTCTGTATCGTTGTCTTCAGTGTTACTTCTTCAACGCCTTCTGGCACCTTACCTTTTATCTTTGCTCCCTTGACATATTCGAATACCTTCACGTAACCCGTTGATGTTACATTAACTGCTGGCAGTCCAAGCTTTTGAGCATACATACCATTGTAGATTAGTCTGTAAAGAATCTCCATAGTAAGTCTGTTCTTTGCTTCAAATTCACTCTCGTAAACCATTCTGTAATGCTTTAATCCGTAGCCATCAAATATGTGTAAGCGAGCCTCCATCGTTCTGTAGTAGTTCTCACTGGGAACGTTTATGGCCGTAATTACGTGGGAATTTGCAGGTATTTTGTATCTAGAGAATGCGATACCAATGTTGTTGTCCGGTGTGATATATACATACCCAGGACCACGATAGTAGACACTTCCAGCTTTTTCAAGTGATCCTTCAGCCCAGGTTGCCATTGCATAGAACTTCCCTGTGGCCATCTCGACATCGCTGATTACGAACTTCACTCCTAGCTTGTCGGCAACTCTATTTGCATAGCTCTCATTGAATGCGGTGAAGAATGGGGCTGCACCGGGCACATCGTTGTACTTGTTGCCTATTCCCTGCTGGAACGGGTTGGCATTGGGTATACGGTGGGCTATGGCAGTTATCCAGTGTCCGTAGTCCCACCAGCTCATAACACCATACGTACCATCTGGATATGGGTATGGTTCGCCAAGCTTTTCGGGTGGCTTGTATAATTCATAGTAGTATTTGTCATAGAAGTCCTTGCCCGGAGTGTTTTCACGCATCCAGACGAGAGTATCATACCACTGTTTGTTTATGCCTCCAGCATACTTGCTCTGCGTGTTTGCTTCGCTGATGGTTGGGTAGAAGAGGTGCAATATGAAGAGAATTGCGATAATAAGTCGGAAGTAACTTACTCTTTTTATACCATCCCAGCCATTTTTAATGGCACCATTTATTGCGTCATAGAACTTTAGTTTGTCAAGTAAGACATCAAGCATCACAGCGGCAAACACCGCTGAAACTGCCCCGAAGTAGTAGGCAAATCTGTTCTGCCCTACTAGAGCGATGAACATTGCAACGCCCCAGATGAGGGCAAGAAGATACAGGCTCTTTCTTTCCTTGAGCAGTCTATAACCAGTGTAAAACATGCCGGGGATTGCAAAGAAGAACGTCATTGAGAAGTTGCGCCATGCTGGAGCTAGGCTGAATTCACCTCTCATTGTGAAGAATGGTTGAACTTCTGCGATTGTTAATGCACCGCCCTTAGGTTGGACAACTCCAACGATACTTTTCAACAGGTTAAGAAAGTCAGGTGAGATTGCTGATATTCCTCCTATTATTACTACTGAAACTGCGACGATTGTTGCTGGGAATGCATAGTCTTCCTTGATGCCCAATTTTGCGTAGTATCCTTTTTTCTCAAGGAGTTCGATTCCAAGAAAGACTGCAAGAGTAAGTGCGGAGCCAAGGAGAATGAGTAACTGGAATGGTGAGTAGTATACTGTATTTAGTCCCGGATATATGAAAGAGAATGGTAAGTAGACTATAGATGCAATCAAGAAGGTTACTATGCCAATATATGTGAGATTTTCAGTCTCAGCTACGATATGCTTTTTCATAAGAAACACAATAAAGGCATAAACAACTAGTATCAATGCAGCAATAAATCCTGGTGCCCAAGTGTCGAGGTATAATCCAAGAGCTAAGCCGGATAATACGGGGGCGAACAACATTTTCTTGTCATTGAGATTCTCTTTTGCACCCCTTCCACTCCACAGGTTTACCGAATATACAAACAAGGCAAACACGGAAACCATCCAGAAGACTTCCCATATGTGGTGATCGTTGAAGCCCAGCATGCTTCTATGCAAAAGCTGCCCGGGAATTGACACCACGAGCAGTGCTGCAATTACGCCAGCTTTTTTGTTAAAAACCTCTTTTGTGAAAAGATAAGTGGAAAATGCTAATAGAGTACCACCAATTGCTGGAATAAAGGCGAGTACACTTCTTATAGACTCAGAATTACTTGCTCCGGCCAATTTTGCGAAAATTGCGCTTAGATAAACCAGGAATGGGCCAAAATGAATGTACGTTCCGTACGGGTAATTTGTAAATGCATCAAACCAAATTCTACTAGGAAAGTGAGCTAAACAATTCTCAACGAGTCTGAAATAGTACCATGGGTCATTACCGCCAAGTATCACAGTCCAGCTAAAAACAGAATTCGAGGGATTGATAATTCTGAAATATATGCTCATTACGACGGCAAGACCTAGAAATATCCATTGCCAGTTTCTCTTAAGAATGTTTTTGCCTGTCATCGCATTTTGCATGCCGAAGAAGGATTTAAATTTTTTCATTAAGAAAAGTTTGACTATCTAATCGCTTGTATATTGAATATTTTGAAAAAATATTAGGGGCCCAACTACCAGAATAGCATAGGGAAAAAGTAAAAATTGCTACAGGAAAATCAGGGATGATATTATGGAAACATCAGTATCCGTAATTGTGTCGACGTTCACGAAAGAAAGAAGCGCGGATGTACTGAGATGTATTAATTCAATTCTAAATCAAACAATAAAACCAGACGAAATTTTGCTCGTTCTCGATCCCGTTGATGAATTGGTGGGATTTTATGGTGACATTGTTCCTGATGAAGTTAAAGTCGTGAAGTCCAAGGGTTTTGGACTCTCAAATGCAAGGAATACTGGAGTTGAACATGCTAAGGGAGATATTGTTGCATTCATAGACGACGATGCATGGGCCGACGAAAAGTGGCTTGAAAATATGTTAAGAAATTACGAAGACGAAAAAGTTTGGGGTGTTGGTGGAAAAATAGTACCTATTTTCGATGGAGAAAGACCGAGATGGTTGCCAGAGGAATTAGATTGGATTGTAGGGTGCACATATAAAGGCATGCCCAAAAGTAGAACTGAGGTTAGAAATCCAATTGGAGCTAACATGAGCTTTCGTAGAGAGGCTTTTGAAGTAGCAGGACTTTTTAGAACGGAGGTGGGAAGATATGGAAAAAAATTGCTTGGAAGCGAAGAAGCTGAACTCTCCATGAGGTTAAAAAAAGTTAAACCGGATGTTAAAATTTTGTATGATCCTGATGCGATAGTATATCATCGAGTTCCAAGAAACAGGACAAAATTCGGGTATGTATTAAAAAGAGCATATTATGAAGGGTATTCAAAAGCAGTATTGGCTAGAGAATATCCGCTGAGTGGGGAATACCAATACTTGTCGTATTTAATTGGGAAATCGCTGCCTAGTAGAATCAAAAGTATTTTTTTACCCAGTTCTTTTTTTGAGTTTACGGGGCTAGTTGCTGTAATATCTGTAGTTGCAGTGGGAAATATTGTGGGACGAATGCAGCAACTTTAATGTGGAACCATTCCGACCTTAGCATGCAAGAATTGTATAACTTGAACTAATCAGGCCAAGCAGATGGAAGAACAACTCGTGATTCCATGATCTTATTAAGTTCGGTTATATGGTGTGTTTGATAAGGCATATCGTGCGTGTTCATGCAGATACTAGGGATGTGACTGGATAAATCTTCTAAGTAGCTCTACGATATATTATTGCCTTTGACTTGTCAGGAAGATCAAAGGTGGATATTTTAGCGAATTCTTTTCGGTGCTTCATGAAAAATTCGTACATTCTATCAGTTATATTTTTGTAAGGGCTACTGTAGCTGCCTGTTTTTATTATTATATAGTCAAATATTCTAAAATTCTTGTAGAAAGTTTCCTCTGGAATGTATGCACAGTTAATAACTGTAAAGCCATACCCAAGTTGGTAGGTATAGTATTGTAGTGTTCTACCGTTTATATATACGTGGTCCTGAATCACCCCCACCACAACTCCATTTTTGACTAGTTCTCTATTTTTATGTAAATCAGAGGCGATTGTTGAGATAATTTCTTCTATTTTCCAATCTTCTGCGGCGGGTTTTGGGATAGTCGTTGCAGTATTTATAATTCCAAGAACCAGAATAATGCCAACCACCGCTTTCCTCAGGTTTGTGTTCTTTATAGCATAGTATATCAGAAAAGCAAGTATTATTGCAAAAACTGGTATTGTTGGGAGAATGTATCTACCGTCTTTATTCCTCATCAAGAAAGTTAGTATCATGTATGGGACTACGAGCCAAACAATCAGCAGTGCGAGTTGCTTCAACCGGATTATTTTTCTTATCCTTGCGTAGACGAGCAAAACAACTGGTAGGATGATGAAGATTGTCAAGCTCCTGAGTAATGAGTTTAAGTAATATATTATTGATTCAAGACTAAAAATCTCTGGGTCTCCTTCTAGTTTTCCTATCTGCTGTTGTGTAACGAATACTCTCTGATATACTTCGGAAAAATGGGGCATATACCATGGTGCAGCTACGATTATACAGAGAACTGTAGAAATTACAAGCCCAATTATCATTGATTTAATAATCAGTGGTGTATTGTTTCCACTTTTTTTCCACTTCTTGAAACACTCTGATGAGCAGAAGTTTTTGTGTTTTGAGGTTCTTTCAACCTTTTTTCCACAATTCAGGCATACGTTTGATGTTAGAAGTTTGAGGGAAAGCTTCAAATCGTTAATTTGGGTGTTTGTTTCTCTTAATTTTTGATAAATTATCCATATGGCTGGGGGAATAATAAATATGGCTGCAGTCCACTTAGTCAGTTCTGCGATTCCCAGCGAAATACCAAAAAGGACTGAATATTTCAGATCTGTAAAACCCTTTGATTTGACTAGGAAACAAATTGATAGCGTAACAAGAGATATCAAAGCTAGCTCTATTAAGAATGAAAGCTCCATTGTTAGCACTGGCGCGAACACGGATATGAACAGGGAAGAATAAATGGCAATCTCTTTGTTATAAAGCTCTTTGGCAATACAATAAACTGAGATAACGAGAATTGCAAAATAAATAAAGTTTACAAATGTTGCGTGATCGGGAGTTTTTCCCAAAGCAAAGAATGGTACGGCGGATAAATGATAAAATGGCGGGTAGTATGTATCAACGTTGACTAGATTACTAAATGTTGCCTGGCCGCTTTTAAGCAGGTAATAATAAATAATTGTGCTGGTCATATGTGCTGCGGGATCCCAGCTAAGAGGTCTAGTATCTACTGATAGCCAATAGGCTAGAAAGATCGCATTTACAATAAGGATGCCAGAAAGAACGAAAATGTGTATATTGGACTTTGTCAATTTCATGTAGGATTTTAAAATTCAACTATTTTAAAAAGTTTGTCATCAGATATTTAATCTTAATATAATGAGGGTTGGGGGTACTATGGATGTTCGGCATAACCCACAAATAAATTTAAATTGAGCAATCCAATAACTATGGAAGGTGTGGTATAAATGAGGGCACTTGTGACCGGATGTGCAGGGTTTATAGGTTCACATCTCGTGGAAAAGCTTCTGGAAATGGGTTACAAAGTGGTGGGGATTGATTGTTTCACGGATTACTATCCTAAATGGATAAAGGAGAAGAACTTGGAGAATATAATAGGGCATGAAAATTTTAAATTTGTGGAGGCTGACATCCTTAGTTTAGATCTTGACTTAATTATAAAAGATGGTATGTATGTGTTCCATGAGGCTGCTCAGCCAGGTGTTCGCAAGAGTTGGGGAAGGGACTTCAAAATATATGTGGATAATAATATTTTGGCAACTCAGAGACTTTTAGAGGCTTGTAAAGATAAAAAAATAAAGAAATTTGTGTTTGCATCATCATCATCTGTTTATGGGAATGTGAAAAAATTACCTATGAAAGAGGAAGAATACCCAAAACCGCTTTCTCCTTATGGAGCATCAAAACTAGTTTGTGAGAGTCTATGTCATATCTATTGGATGAATTATCATGTGCCGGCAGTGTCTTTGCGATACTTTACTGTTTACGGTGAAAGACAGAGGCCAGATATGGCTTTCCACCGGTTTATAAAGGCTATTATGAATGATGACAAAATTGTGATCTATGGTGATGGGAAACAAACGAGAGACTTTA
This sequence comes from uncultured archaeon, assembly GCA_964652135.1. GTDB lineage: Archaea > Halobacteriota > Archaeoglobi > Archaeoglobales > Archaeoglobaceae > CAZZAF01. Next base: position 2,484 of record CAZZAF010000026.1, on the reverse strand, counting down.
CGTATGTAGAGGATATCGTAGATGCGACTATTCTTGCCGCGGAATCTGAGACTAAAGGGGAGGTTTTTAACATTGGCGGTGGTTCTAGAGTTACCTTGAAGGAAGCACTAAAAACTATACAAGAGGTTTTGGGCAAAGATGCAAGAGTAGTCTACGAAGAAAGTCAAAAAGGTGATATGAAGCATACTTACGCTGACATATCTAAGGCGAAGAAATTGCTTGGATATAGACCTAAAACAAAGTTGAAAGAGGGTTTAGAAAGAGAAGTCGAATGGATCAGGGAGCTAACGAGATGAGGGTTGTAGTAACAGGGGGATGTGGGTTTATAGGCTCACACCTAGTGGAAGAGCTTGCTAAAGAGTGTGAAGTCATAGTAGTGGATAACTTATCCACTGGCAGGTTAGAAAATTTAGATTCAAATACGAGAAACGTTAGGTTTGTAAGGGGTAGTATAACGGATCTAAACTTGTTAAAAGATGTTTTTAGAGATGTCGAATGTGTGTTTCATCAAGCAGCGATTTCGTCTGTTCAGAGGTCGATAGAAGATCCAATAAGGACCAATGATGTGAATATATTGGGTACGCTTAATGTTCTCCTTGCTGCGAGGGATTGTGGTGTTAGAAAGGTTGTTTATGCTTCATCGTCATCAGTTTATGGGGACTCGCCGGAATTACCAAAGAAGGAAGATATGAAACCAAACCCTAAAACCCCATATGCAATATCAAAGTTAGTGGGAGAATATTATTGCAAAGTTTTTTCAGAGATTTATGGTTTGAAAACTGTATGCTTGAGATATTTCAACGTTTATGGACCGAGACAGGATCCAGCATCCGAATATGCAGCTGTGATACCTAAATTTATAGCAAGGGTTATTGATAGCAAACCACCTGTTATATATGGTGACGGAGACCAAACACGAGACTTCGTCTTTGTGAAGGATGTGGTTAAAGCAAATTTGCTAGCGATGGAGAAAAATGTTGAGGGAATCTTCAACATAGCCAGTGGTAAAAGTATAAGTATAAATGAGTTAGCTGGAATGATTATAAAAATACTCGGGAAAAAGTTAAGGCCGGTGTATGTTAATCCTAGGCCAGGAGATATAGAACATTCTTTGGCGGATATCTCTCTTGCAATGGAAAAGTTGGGGTTTGAACCGGAGTATGGTCTCGAAGAAGGTTTAAAGGAAACGATTTCTTGGTATATCGGGTTAAGGAAGAGTCGACATCGAATTTTTAAATAGATGTTTAGTAATTAGGTGTTGAAATAACTTCAAGTCAACTTAATACTAAATAGATAGGAATCAGTTTATCTAATAGATTTCTTAAAAATAATATTGAAAAAATAATGGTTAAATATGAAAGAGGAGCAAGTTGATAATATTTTTGATGAGAGGGGGAAGCTTTAAAATAAGTATCCTACTACCGAACTTTGTGATACGCATATTAGATAAATTTCTTGAAAAGCTTGGAAATTATTTACAGCTTAATATAAAGTATTATATAAAAAACGCATTTTATTTGACCTTTGCAAATATGGTTTCTGCGATTTTTGGTCTTCTTCTTTCAGTTTCATTTGCGAGGTTTTTACCGAAGGAAGTTTACGGCCAATACAGCTACGTTATGTCTATTTTCGGAGTCTTAGCTTTTTTCACGTTGCCTGGGGTAAACACTGCAATAATTCAGGCTGTAGCGAGAGGGTATGGGAGGGTTTTTGTAGAGGGGATTAAAATACGATTCAGATGGAGTATTTTGGGAAGCATCGTAATGTTGGCTATAGGGGTTTACTATTTTTTGGACAATTCTGAAGAGATTGGTAAATGTCTGATTGCTAGTTCTTTATTTTTTCCAGCATACTATGTAACGGATACTGTTTATGCGTATTTAGTGGGGCGCAAGGAGTTTGACAAAGTTGCTAGGTATCAAGTTTTAGTTCAAGTAGTTTCAGTCTCGTTGACTATATTTATAATTTACTTTTCAAAAGATCTTTTAGTGATAATATTAACATATATGTTAATTAGCTCTGTCATAAAACTAAATTTTCTTCTAAAATTTAAAGACGTTGAAAGTAAGAAATTTGATAAAAGCTCTATTTCGTTTGGTAGACATCTTACATTGATGAATATTTTTAGCAACCTTCAGACGTATTTTGACAGGCTGGTAATTGGAATATTTTTGGGTTTTGCAGATTTGGCATCATATACGATCGCCTTGGGTTTTTCCGAACAAGTAAAAAGTTTAAGCTCTGTTGTAAGCACACTAATTTTTCCAAGGTTATCTGAAATGGATGAAACTACGGCAATTTTTGAATTAAAGAGACGGTTACCTAAGTACATGTTTATCTTTGGGATAATTTCTGGAGTCCTAATAACGTTAAGTCCTCATATTATTCTATTTCTGTTTTCTGAGAAATATAATGATTCAGTTTTATATTCTCAATTGTTGTTATTTTCCATATTTGTGGCGCAGCCGGCATTGATATTAAATA
>CAZZAF010000025.1:0-33256 GCA_964652135.1 uncultured archaeon | reverse complement strand
ACATAACTACTTTTTCAGCTTAAGATAAGTATACGCCGTTAGAAGCAGAATACCCAGCACTATAAAGAGTAATGAGATCTCCGAAAAAACATCGGGCATCTGTACTTGCTTGATCGTATAACCGATTTCTTTAGGTGTTGGTGTTCTAATTGGAACCGGTACTGGAGTTTTCGTACTAGTTGGTTCTGTAGTTGGAACTGGCACTGGGGTTTCTGTGGTTTCCACAGCTTTTCTGACGGATAATTTCTCAATTATCAACCCCAGCACACCAGAAACTATCGAAACCAGACCACCTGCAAGAAGAATGGCTGTTTTTGCGAGTTCATAGCGTATTGCCTTCATGCCTTTCTCTGTAATTTTATAATAAACCCACTTGCGCCCATCATCAATCCTTTGAACAAATCCTGCCTCACACAATTTATCCAGATGGTAGGAGAGTGTTGGCTTAGAATAACCTGTAATCTTAGAAAGTTCGGATACTGTATACGGGCGATTTCTTAGTTCGATAAGAATGCGACTTCTAGCAGTCGTAAATAAATTTCCTATCACGAAATCAAACAAATCCACTAAAAACAAAATAGTTTTGTTTTTGGTAGAAAAAATATAAGAAACTCAAAAACCATGAGCATCGCGGGGATGTTGAATGGACGAGATCGTGAAAAAATTCGGATTCATCGAAAGATCAACAAAAGGATTCATCAATATTGATCCACTTCAAACTGGTGGCAGGCTCAGTGAAGAGGCTAAAAAAGCGCTGATAGAGTGGGGGGACGGATACAGCGTATGTGATTTCTGCCCAGGCACACTTGAGAAGATAAAAACCCCACCCATCTACGATTTCGTCCATGATGCGTTGCCAAAGTTTCTCGACTGTGATTTCGCCAGGATAACGAATGGGGCTAGAGAGGCGAAGTTTGCAGTAATGCATGCCCTCGCAAAGAAAGATGCATGGGTTGTGATAGATTCAAATGCCCACTACACAAGCTTTGTCGCTGCCGAAAGAGCCAATTTGAATATCGCAGAAGTTCCAAACTCCGGATACCCTGATTTTAGAATTGACCCAGAGAGTTATGCAGAAGTAATAGAAGAAACAAAGAAGAAGGGTGAAATCGTTCTTGCTGTTCTTACATATCCTGATGGAAATTATGGAAATTTGCCGGATGCCAAGAAAGTTGCTAAAATATGCCACGAATACGACGTTCCACTCCTTCTCAACTGTGCCTATGCTATTGGAAGAATGCCTGTGAAAATGAAAGAGATTGGGGCTGATTTCATCGTCGGTAGCGGTCACAAATCCATGGCCTCTGCCGGACCCATTGGTGTGCTTGGAATAAGAGAGGATTACGCAGACCCAATCCTGAGAAAATCAAGCAAATACAAAGTGAAGGAAGTTGAGTTCCTGGGATGCACCGCAAGAGGAGTTACAATCATGACCCTAATGGCTTCCTTCCCACATGTGGTTGAAAGGATTAAGCGATGGGATGAGGAAGTCAAGAAGGCAAGATGGTTTGCAAGCAGAATGGAAGAACTTGAGATCATTCAGCTCGGCGACAAACCTCACAACCACGACCTGATGTTTTTCCATGCTGAAAATCTGTATGAGATCTCAAAGAGGGCAAAGGGTGGAAGATATTTCCTGTACAAAGAACTTAAGAAGAGGAAGATCCACGGAATAAAGCCCGGTCTAACCAAACACTTCAAACTATCAACATACATGGTGCCAAAAGATGATCTTGAAGTTGTTCTGAATGCGTTTGAAGAGATTCTGAAGAAATACAGCTAAGCAGAAACTACAAGAAGAATGCCAGCCAATGAAAGTAACGTTGCAGTAATAATTTCGATCGTTAAATCTTCTTTTAAAAATAGACGTGCAAAAATCGTAGCTATAACAGGATATGTGGCAGAAATTGGTGCTACCTTGGCAGAACCAACAATCCTTACTGCCTCAACAAGTGAGTAGTTTCCAAGCATAAGGATGGTCATCCCACCAATACCCAGCCACTTGAATGCATCCCAGCTGAACCTTGTACCTTTGCCAAATACAAAAGGAGATAGAAGGGCCGAAACAATAACAAACCTGAAACCGGCAACGGCTTCTGCCGGTAAATAAAATGTCAGATAATCCAGTATAGATATGCTAACAGACCACGAAATTGCGGCAAATACAGCAAACAATATTCCAAACTTATTTTCTCGCTCATCCTGTTGCCTCGAGATTAGATATATTGCCACTACTATGAGCAGGCTCCCCAAAATTATAGATGGGTTCGGAAGAGTGTGGTAGAAGAGTGCTGCCCATAAGGCAACGAATAGGGGATACGTTGATGAAATCGGTACTACCTTCGCCACTCCTGCACGTTCTAAAGCCATCATATAGAAAAGATCTCCGACAAAGAATGCGAAGATGCCTGAAACGACAAGCCAGAAAAGCAATTCAGGTGTAATTGACAGGACAATCTTACTGATTACACCCTTTGCAATCATGAAAATTAGAAAACCCAGTGCAGATGCAGAAGTTCGCATAAAATTGCCCGTCCAGGCATCAGTATATTCAAGCCCTTTTTTATAAACGGATCCACCTGCCGCCCAACAGAACGCAGACAATACTGCTAATAGCTCACCATACACAACCATCGAAAATTGTTCAAGGTATTTCAATTTTACATAGACCTACAAATCGACCCTAGACGAAAAACCGCCAAGACAATCCATTATAACACCTTACAGATTCTGAAGAACTGAAAAGTTATAGAAGAATAAAGAAGGAAGGGTGCCGACAGCTTCCGCGCTTCCCGTGCCCTCTCGGAACACAGTACAACGCGGAACGAGACCGGGCTTAACTTCCGGGTTCGGAATGGGTCCGGGTGTTTCCCCGGTCTCTATGGCCGTCGGCAAGCCAGGGCCCGGATTTGAACCGGGGTCAGCGGATCTGCAGTCCGCCGCATAGCCCCTCTGCCACCCTGGCACAAGCCGTGCAGAGGTCTGTTCCACGGTTTATACCTGGGACCAGCGAATCGATCCGGCACGGGCTTTAGTGACCGCGGGCTGAACGGCTCGCCCGAAGGCTCGCCGCTTACACCCCGGTCCTATCAAACGGGTCTTTTACCCGCGCCCTTAAGGGCGGCTCTTTTCGGGGGCGGTTTCAGGCTTAGATGCTTTCAGCCTTTAACCGCTTGGCGCGTAGCTGCCCGGCAGTGCCCTGCCGGACAACCGGTCGACCAGTGGCGCCGGAGGCTCGTTCCTCTCGTACTAGAGCCTCCTTCCCCTCAGCCGCCCAGACACCCCCGTTAGATAGCAACCGACCTGTCTCACGACGGTCTAAACCCAGCTCACGATCCCCTTTAATAGGCGAACAACCTCACCCTTGGCCGCTGCTGCACGGCCAGGATGGGGAGAGCCGACGTCGAGGTAGCAAGCCTCGGGGTCGATATGTACTCTCGCCCGAGACAACTCTGTTATCCCTGGGGTAGCTTTTCTGTCGTCACCCGGCCTCACCAAAAGGCCAGGGTGGTTCGCTAGGCCCGCCTTTCGGCTCGTGATCCCTTATTATGCGGGATCACGTCAGGCCGGCTTTTGCCCTTGCACTCTACGGCGGATTTCTGACCCGCCTGAGCCGACCTTTGGGCTCCCCCGATACCTTTTCGGGGGAGTGGCGCCCCACCCAAACTGCCCACCTACCGATGTCCCGCCGAAGCGGTTAGCTGCACAACTGAGGGTGGGTGGTGTCTCATGGACGGCTCCACCCCGCCCGGAGACGGGGCTTCGAAGCCTCCCACCTACGCTGCGCACCCCCAGTTATGCAGCAACGGCAGGCTGCAGTAAAGCTCCACAGGGTCTTCGCTTCCCAACGGGGGTCCCCAGACTCTTCACTGGGATGTCGGGTTCGCCGGCTTCCGGCCGGGGACAGCGGGGGGGTCGTTAATCCGTTCATGCAAGCCGCCAATTAAGCGGCAAGGTATTACGCTACCTTAAGAGGGTCATAGTTACCCCCGCCGTTTACGGGCCCTTCGACCGGTTGTACCCGGCTTTCAGGTACCCGCACTGGGCAGGACTCAGGGGCTGTACTAACCGTTGCCGGGTTGCAGCCCCCTGTGTTTTTAGTAAACAGTCGCCCCCCCCTAGTCACTGCGACCTGCGGTCCCCACCGGTTAGATGAAGACCGCAGGCACCCCTTCTACCGAAGATACGGGGCTAATTTGCCGAATTCCCTCGGCCGGAGTGTTCCGCCACGCCTTGGCCTACTCAGCCAGGGCACCTGTGTCGGTTCTCGGTACGGTCCTACCCGTCCCCCTTTTCACGGGCCCCAGGAGTCGGCCGACTTACGCCGTCACGCCTTCACCCCCTTCTCTCCATTACGGACCTCCGGGGGCTTCGACGCTTGGACGGGCTGGCAGCTCCCGCTCGGCCTATCCCGAGGCGTCGGGTGCCTTACGGCAGCGGACGGGCGGTGCGGGAATATTAACCCGCTTCCCTTTTCGGCGGCACCGAGTTACGGCTCGCCTTAGGACCGACTAACCCACGGCTGACGAACATTGCCGTGGAACCCTTGCCCTTCCGGCGGTCGGGATTCTCACCCGACTACGCTGCTACTACCGCCAGGATTCTCGTTACCGACGGCTCCACCCGAGCTCACGCCCCGGGCTTCTGCGCCATCGGTACGCCCCCCTACCGGATCGCCTTTCGGCGCCCCGGGGTATCGGCGGCCGGCTTAAGCCCCGTCCATTTTCGGCGCCCCGAGTCTCGGCTGGTGAGCTGTTACGCACTCTTTAAAGGGTGGCTGCTTCTAAGCCTACCTCCCAGCTGTCTTCGACCCGGGACCTCCTTTATCGTTTACACTTAGCCGGCACTTAGGGGCCTTAACCCCGGTCTGGGTTGTCTCCCTCGCGGACTGGGAGCTTACCCCCCAGCCCTGACTCCGTCCATCTACGGCGGCGGTGGATTCGGAGTTTGACAGGAGGGCGGAGGTGTTACCCCCCGGAACCTCCAATCAGTGCTCTACCCCACCGCCTACCTCCGGACGGGTCATACTGCGGTATGTTTCGGGGGGAACCAGCTATCCCCGGGCTCGATTGGACTTTCACCCCTAGACGCGGGTCAGAGGAGCGATTTGCACATCAACACCCCTTCGGGCCTCCACGAGGCTTTCGCCCCGCTTCACCCTGCCCGCGCCTAGATCGCCCGGCTTCGGGTCGTACGGTAGTGACTCAGGGCGAGCACACCCTGCCCCTCACCCTTGCGGGCTGCGGGCAATCGGTTTCCCTTCGGCTACGGGGTTACGCCCCTTAGCCTCGCCACTACCGTACACTCCCTGGCCCGTTCTTCAAAACGTACGCCGTGACTCCGGTATCCCTCCTCGTACTCGCACCTCGCGGTGCTTTCCTTCGGAGGGATTACCCTTTCGAGCCACGACTCACTATCCCCGGCCGGTTTCAGGCTCTTTTCACTCCCCTTCTCGGGGTTCTTTTCAGCTTTCGGTCACCCTACTATTGCGCTATCGGACTCGGGACGTATTTAGTCTTGGGGGTTGATGACCCCCAGCTTCCCGCGAGAATTCCAACCCGCGGTACTCAGGAGACCCCACCTCGTAGCCTGCGGAGTTACGCCTACGGGGCTATCACCCTCTACGGCGCCGCATTCCAGCGGACTTCGGCTTCCCCCGCGAGGCATTGGGCAGGGTCCTACAACACCACATCCACCTGGGGTTTCCCCCAGGTGTTCGGTTTGGACTCTGCCGCTTTCGGTCGCCCCTACTCACGGCATCGCGTTTGCTTTCTTTTCCTGCGGGTACTCAGATGCTTCCTTTCCCCGCGTTCCCGCTCCCTGATGGGAGCGTCCCCGAAGGGACAGGATATCCCATTCGGGGATCCTCGGTTCGACGGCTCCTTGCGCCTCCCCGAGGCTTTTCGCAGCTTGGCACGCCCTTCGTCGGCGCCCGAGCCCAGCCATCCACCGGCCGGGATACACGCCGGAAATTCGCCGGTCCCAGTGTGTATCCGGGAACAGACCTCTGCACGGCATCACATGCCCATGTCGAGGGCATCAACCCTTCCCCGACGACTTTTCATCGCCGGGTGCACCGGTTGATTGAATAGATATTAACAAATGGACTCGTCGGGATTTGAACCCGAGGCCTCCGCCTCGCAAAGGCGGCGCTCTACCAGCTGAGCTACGAGCCCATGGGCTTGCCGACAATTAGGCTCCAGTGGGCGACGGGCTGGATGCTACGTTAGGAGGTGATCCAGCCGCAGATTCCCCTACGGCTACCTTGTTACGACTTAGCCCCCCTCGCGGACCCTGGGTTCGACCCGCCCCATAGGAGCGGGCCTCACCCATGGCCCACTCGGGTGGCTTGACGGGCGGTGTGTGCAAGGAGCAGGGACGTATTCACCGCGCCATTTTGAGGCGCGATTACTACGGATTCCAGGTTCACGAGGGCGAGTTGCAGCCCTCGATCCCAGGTTAGACCGGGTTTAGGGGATTACCTACCCCTTTCGGGGTCGGTACCCATTGTCCCGGCCATTGTAGCCCGCGTGTAGCCCGGGGGATTCGGGGCATACGGACCTGCCGTTGCCCGCACCTTCCTCCGGCTTAGCGCCGGCAGTCCCCTCAGTGTGCCCGGCGTCCCCGAAGGGACCCGCTGGCAACTGAGGGCGCGGGTCTCGCTCGTTGCCTGACTTAACAGGATGCTTCACAGTACGAACTGACGGCGGCCATGCACCACCTCTCAGCTAGTCTGGTAAGGTCTTCAGCCCGACCTTCATCCAGCTGTCTCCCCCGGTAAGCTTCCCGGCGTTGAATCCAATTAAACCGCAGGCTCCACCCGTTGTAGTGCTCCCCCGCCAATTCCTTTAAGTTTCAGCCTTGCGGCCGTACTTCCCAGGCGGCGGGCTTAACGGCTTCCCTCCGGCACCACCGGAGCTCGTAGCTCCGGTGACACCTAGCCCGCATCGTTTACAGCCTGGACTACCCGGGTATCTAATCCGGTTCGCTCCCCAGGCCTTCGTCCCTCACCGTCGGACCCGTTCCAGCCGAGCGCCTTCGCCACAGGTGGTCCTCCCGGGATTACAGGATTTCACCCCTACCCCGGGAATACCCTCGGCCTCTCCCGGTCCCTAGGCTGGCAGTATCCCCCGGCAGTCTGACGGTTAAGCCGCCAGATTTCCCGGGGGACTTACCAGCCCGGCTACGGACGCTTTAGGCCCAATAAGAGTGGCCGCCACTCGGGCCGCCGGTATTACCGCGGCGGCTGCCACCGGCCTTGCCCGGCCCTTGCTGTGGGGTGCTGTTTAGGCACCCCGACAGCCCGCGCGATGCGCGGGCACTCCGGCTAACCCCGTCGCGGTTTCCCGCATTGCGGAGGTTTCGCGCCTGCTGCGCCCCGTAGGGCCTGGACCCGTGTCTCAGGGTCCATCTCCGGGCTCCCACTCTCATGGCCCGTACGGATCTTCGGCTTGGTGGGCCGTTACCCCACCAACTACCTAATCCGCCGCAGACCCATCCTCGGGCTCCCCTTGCGGGGACTTTCGGTCATGGGACATTCCAGTACCCATGACCTATGGGGGTTTAGCCCCAGTTTCCCGGGGTTATCCCCCTCCCGAGGGCAGGTTGTCCACGTGTTACTGAGCCGTCCGCCGGTGCTTGCCTCCCCGAAGGGAGACAAGCCCCTTGACTCGCATGGCTTAGTCCCAGCCGGATAGCAGCGGCCTCTGGCAGGATCAACCAGAATTGGCGGGGGAAATGCGATGAATACGTCCCTCGCCCACTGGATCTGCCCTGTCGGCAAGCCCATCTCAGACGTGGTACATCGCCCACGTCCTCACTAATTATACCGCGGGTGGGAACCCTCCCCGTCATCTCGGGCTTGCGCCCACTCGGGGTTCGTGCCGGACCCGCGGTTTTATTGCAACTTATTATTGGGACTTTGTGCTTTATAAGTTTTTTGCCACGTTTGGGGGTATTTAAATCCCCCACGACCTGTGTATTTTGTTTGATCTTGCATCTGTTTATTTATCTTTCGGGGGGTTCTTGACCCCCCATCTCACCCCTGCTCGGGGTCGTGCTGTGTTCTACCCTTGACGGGGGGCTGCTATTTAAGCTTTTTGCCACGACACTATGCAATTATCTAGAATAAATTAAATATGTGATTTCAAAATTAATTACAAGAAATACCCAACTTCAGGCTCGTTAATTGAAGTAGATATAAAAAGCAATACCAAGTTCTCTCCAAGTAATTACCACCTATCAAACCGTCCAGTGAAGATTCAGGAAACCCCAGACGAAATGACCAAATAGAAGCAGCAAAAAAATACAATAAATCTGAAAAATTAAAAATAATATCTAAATTTTTGATTTTTGTAAATTGTGATTTCAGTAAAGATTCCCAACACCGAAATATATATATCTTCTAGTTCTTAAGGTCTGAGGAATGACCGTGATACACTTCCTAGGAGGATGCAAGGAAGTAGGAAGATCAGCGATAATGATAGATTCCATTATGCTAGACTATGGAATGAAACCATCTGACCCTCCAGAATTCCCAATTAACGGAGTTTCTCCATCATCTGTGATAATTACCCATGGTCACCTTGATCACGTAGGTGTTGCTCCAAATCTCATGGACTACGACCCCCGTGTGTACATGACACCTCCTACCAGGGAGCTATCATACATCCTGCTCAAAGACTCCATGAACATAATGGAGACGCCACCATACAGTAGGAGAGAGTTCAGACAGTTTGAAAGCAACACTATTGAAATAGACTACATTGAGCCAGAGTATCTAGATGGGTGGGAGGTCACACTTCTGAATGCAGGACACATTCCCGGTAGTGCTAGTGTTCACCTCTCAAAAGACGTCAATATTCTCTACACAGGTGACGTAAAGCTGGAGGAGACAAGACTGCTCGAGGCTGCTGACACTCACTACCCGGAGACAGACATTCTAATAGTTGAAAGCACATATTTCGGTATTAACCACCCAGATAGGCGCGAACTAGAGAGAGCTTTCGTTGAATCCGTAGTTGAAACACTGGATATGGGTGGACATGCAATAATACCAGCATTCGCTGTCGGCAGAACACAGGAAGTACTGATGATACTTGAAAAGCATGGAATTACTCCATACGTCGATGGTATGGGTAAAGACGTTGGAAAGATACTCGAAAGATACCCTGAATACATAAAAAGCGCTAGAAACTTGAGAAGAGCACTCAAGAAAGCGATTCCTGTCGAAAGAGGTAAGAGAGAGGATGTCCTGGAAGAGCCAGCGGCAATCGTAACAACAGCAGGAATGCTGAATGGTGGTCCGGCACTATTCTACATCTCACACCTGTACAACGACGAGAAATCAAAGATTCTACTAACTGGATATCAGGTCGAAGGAACAAATGGTGACCTGGCATTGAATAAAGGTATAATCAATTTGGGTACACGAACAGTAAGGCTGAAGATGAAAGTCGAACAGTACGACTTCTCAGCCCATGCAGATGACAGACAGCTCAAAGAGCTGGTCAAAAAGGTTGCAGATAGAGGTGCTGAGATAGCATTCACAGTGCATGGAGAAGAGTGTGAGGCTTTTGCAAAATGGATCAGGGAGGAAATCGGTATAGACGCCTACGCTCCTCAGAACGGAGAAGTATATGTAATTTAAGCCGCAATTTCCCTTTTAAGTCCTATTTTAATCCCAATATCGACCCCAAATAAGAAATACGAAGCAAAAAGGACAGTGTATAAAATTAACCACCTTTTGCTTCAAGCATCTCAAGGTAGGAAGATCTTACACTCTGACTTAAATTGAATCCAAGCTTTTCGGTTATTTCGAGAACCTTTTTCTTTGCTGCTTCAAAATCTGAAGGATCCGCTCCTATCTCAATTTCAACAAAGTCACCTAAACCCTCCACACTATCGAGACAAATCAGAACATTGCCCATGCGGTAAATCTTCCGTCTCTTCACAACTTCCCTCACTGGCACAAAACCAAGTCTCTCGAGAAGTAAAACTGCTTTCTCATAGCTGTCAACTTTAACCTTAATTTCCTCTCTGCTTTTTGTTTCATTATCGACTTTTTTGCCCTTGTAGGTAAGAGTGATACCCTCTACATCACTCCTTATTCTCAAAGCTTCATCGCTTTCTCTAAAGTCTCTCCATGGAGAATTAAAGTAAATATCCTTTTCAATCTTTTCAATGACAAATTCCGCCATTTTCTTTACTTTTTCTTCAACCTCGTCAAGATTCTCAGCCCTAAATTTAACCTCTACCTCCATACTCACACCAACCTTTTTATATCTCACCACTCCGGTGCTTTTAAAAAATTGTGGGGGGATCGCATGGAACAATCAGCAATCAAGAAGGGTGATTTCGTCAAGATTAGCTACACGGCAAAGCTGGAAGATGGAACCGTTATTGACACAACAGATGCCGACGTCGCAAAAGAGCATGGAATTTTCAACGAGAACGCAAAGTATGGGGACATTGTGGTGGTAGTAGGAGAAAGGCACGTTATACAGGGTCTCGATGAGGCCCTCGAGGGTAAAGAAGTAGGATTCAAAGGAGAAGTCACCGTTCCGCCTGAGAAGGCTTTTGGAGAATACGACCCTGAAAACAAAGAAGTTGTAAGCATCGCAAGGTTCAAAGAAAAACCAAGAGTTGGCGAGAGAATAAGAGTTGGTGAGAGAACAGGTGTCGTAGAGAGAGTCGTCGGTAGAAGAGCAATTGTTGACTTTAACCACCCGTTGGCTGGTAAAACAATTATCTTCGAGCTTGAAATAAAGGAGAAAATCGAAGACGATGTTGAGAAGGTTAAGGCTCTCTTCTTCATCAACACAGGTAAGGAAGTGGATGTTAAAATCGATGGAAAGAAGGTAATCGTAGAGATTCCAAAAGGAGCATCAATTGACCAGTACTTTATAATAGGAAAGTTCGCTGCAGTTAGCAGCATATTCAAACATCTCGATGTTGAAGAAGTTGAAATTGTAGAGAGATTCACAAAGAAGGAAGAGAAGCCTATAGAAGAAGAAAAGAGCACGGAAGAAGCCAAAGAAGAAGAGGCTAAAGAAGAGGCTAAAAGCGAAAGCGAAGAAGAAGCCAAAACTGAAGAAAATTAAAACTCAATTTTTTATTAATTATCTCAATTTTACTGAATAAAAAGAAAGAGGGAAAAATTAGATATCGAACTGGATATCTTCAAGCTCCTTCAAATCGTTGAGTAGATTTTCAACTTCTGCCAGATCATCAATGGTGACATTGAGTATCTCTTCCTCAGGGGCTGTTGGTGCTGGGGTTGGGGTGGGAGTTGGAGTTGGTGTCTCAACTGGAGTGGCAGTCGGTTTGACAGGTATCTCTTCAGCACACCCGAGCACAAACACAGCCAAAAAGATCGTGATGAATAATGCCGCGATTCTTTTCATCATTACCCACCTCCGAATTCGATTGTTATGGTACCATCATACGGAGTTTCTTCGCTCATTTCAGCCTGTGGAGATTCCTTAACCCTGAATATACCCTTTCCATCAAGGAAGAGCGTACCAAAGCCCTTCACAACGAGCTTGAAGTCACCACCTTCTACCTTGACTGTTATATTTTCACCTCTGATTACTGCCGTACCTTCTCCGCTGATCCTTGAAACGCCACCCTCAACGCTCTTCACGCCGAAGCCAACCAGTGTCACGATTGCATCTTCTGGTTCCACATCAATTGTAGCGTTGCCCCTGATAACCACTATTGCTGTGCCAGTAAAAGTTGCATTTCCTTCTCCTCTAACCCATACCTCTCCAGTCTCGTTGCCAAAGAAGATTTTGCCAACCTTTATCTGATTCAACTCTCTTACAATCTGCCTTACATCCTGAAATGCTTCTCTGATATACTGTGTGGCTTCTCTTATGAGCATATGCCCTTCCCTAAATTTGACGTCTGCATTTTCAGGAGTCATAGAGACGAAAGTTTCATTGGCTTCTTCGAGCTTCTGTTTGGCAAGATCCAGCTTTGTTGAATACTCTTCAAGGAGTGCTACAAGCCGAGAGGTATCGACTCCAGAAACGTTCAATTCTTCAATCCTTTCCTCAAGCTTGAGCTGTACCAGCTCCGCCTTATCTATCACCGTCTTAACTTTTATAACCGCAATCTGACCTGCCACAGATTTCATAGTCACTTTGACTTCTCGCCATGCGTCTCTCAGTTCTCTAGCTGATTCTCTGAGTTCTTCTGGTGACGATGCCTCATCGATCTTTCTCTTTTTCTCTTCGATTTTTGCTATGCTTTCGTTGATCTGAGCAAGTAATCTCAATTTCACTTCCTCTTTGATTTCTACATCGGTTCCCAGGTTCTCCACATGAACTCTGAGTCTCTCCAACCACCTTTCGGCCATGCTCGCGCCGGAATGGAGGAACTTTCTGGCTTTGTCGAATGTTGTTTTATTCTCCAGGTTTCTGTGCTCCTGTGCAACACCAGCATACTGCTCCTTTGCCTTCTCATAAGCCTCTTTAGCACCCTGGTATTTCTCCTTCACTTCTTGATACTTCTGCATTGGAGCCATATCATCCTTTATCTTCACTGGCTGAGCCACTGCTATACCCATAGCAAGTATAGCAAGTACAGCCATTACCATTACATACCTCATCACATACACCACCTAAACACAATTAAATCCAAATAATAAATATGTAAACATACATTATCACCAAACAACTCCTTAAACATGATATAATTTGCTCTAGAACTTTATAAAGTTTTTCCAAAGAATTTTATTTTATCAAAAAAGCTAAGATGCTCTCCAATTAATCATAAATACAAAAAACACACAAACCCCCAAATCAACCCATACAACAAGCGATCAAAAAACCGAGCTTCAAAAAAATCCTGACTACTCCTGTGCCTCAATCCCCACCGCACTGAGGAATCTCTTCTTGATAGCTTCTGTAATCAGTTTGCTCAACGCTTCCTTATCCGATGTACCACCAAATATGCCAAGAGGTATCTGTCCTCCAGCTGCATGTGCATGCCCGCCAGCACTTCCGACATCGCCAAATGCACGCCTGAGGACCTCACCAATGTTGATCCTCACATCCTTGTTCCTGGCTGAGATGTAGACCTTGTCCTTCAGAATACCGAAAACAAGAACAGTTGAAATTCCTTCAAGTCTCAGCAGAAAGTCCGCCGCCTGCGGCAGAGCATCACGATCATTGATGAAACCCGCAAATGAGATAAGAAAACTCGAGAAAATCTGCCTGTTTTTGATTGCTGTTCCAAGTACGTCGAGTGTTTCTGTCGATATGGCTGGACCTTCCATTTTCTCGATCATCTCATGATCAACGAACGGGTAAAGGTAAGCAGATGCTGTAAAATCGGCTGTTCTTGTGTTTCTCTTGAAGTCGTCCGTTTCAGTCCTTATTCCAAAGAACAGAGCTGTTGCGAGAGTTCTGCTCGGGCTAAGCTTCAATTCCCTCAAATAATCCGTCATTATAGTCGCTGTAGCTCCGACATCAGATCTTATATCAACGTATTCAGCTTCAACGTTCTCTGCTGGAGGGTGATGATCGATTACAATACTTATTTTCAAATTGGCTGGAATTGAGTTGTTTACTCCTGGAGCTGAGGCGTCAACAATAGCGAATTTTGTATACGACGAGAGATCTACCTCCTCACCCCTGACAAGAGGGATTTCAAGGAGATTCACCATAGCCCTGTTTTCCTGATGAAATACCTCACCGTAGTAAATGATATCGGCTTCAACACCGAAATGTTTGGCAATCTCCTTTAAAGCCAATGCCGACGAGATTGCATCAGGATCAGGATTATCGTGAGTGAATATGCCCAGCCTTCCTCCCTTCACACTCTCTATAACTTCCTTGAACTTCTTCACCTTTCTAAATGTCTCCATTTTGTTCACTGCAGTTATCACTGTGTGTTTCATAGCCTCTGATGGAACCACGACAAAGTCAGCGCCAGCACTCTCCATTTCCTCCCTGGTCTTTTGATTGGCAGCTCTAGAAATTATGAAAACATTCTTGCTAATCCCTCTGATGATTTCAATTGCCTTCTTATTAATATCTACGTTGGGGAGAAGCAGCAGAATTACAGAGACTTTAGTATAATCGAATTTCTTGTAGAGTTCTTCATCCCTTGCATCTCCAATAATAGCGTCGTAGTCCTCATCACGTAATACCTCTACTTTCTCCTTCGAGATGTCTACAGCCAGCACTTTCTTTTTTCGTTTAGCCAGCTCTTTTACGACACTGAATCCAAGACTTCCACATCCTATGACGACATATTCGTGATCATACAGTTCAGGTTGATCGGAGTTTTCAGACATTTCGCCTTCAGGCATGTAAATGTTAAGCTTGCAGAGAGATATTTAAAACTATCTCGTTTCGTCAGATTTTACAAATACTCCTACTAAAAACCTTTTTAAGGTAAATATCAAGATAACCGCCATGGAACTGATAGAGCTCCAAAAGGCAGTCAGAGAAAAATATTACGAAACGGACTCCAAATCTGGACCGCTTTTTCTCCTTGCAGTTCTGTTTGAAGAGGTTGGTGAGTTGGCAGAAGCTGTGAGAAAAGGTGAGAAAGAAAACATCAGAGAGGAGCTTACCGATGTCCTCTTCATGGTCATAAGCATAGCAAACCTCTTCGACATAGAGCTTGAGGACAGACTGGTCAAGAAATATATAAAAGGAGATCCAAGAGATAGATGGGATTCGCCCGAAGAGTAGGACACGCTCCAGAATCCTAACTCATATCCATCCTTTTTCGAATCATCTCCACAACCATTCTCTTCTTTTCTATGGCCTTTAAGACAGCTTCATCAACTTTTCTTCTCATCTCTTCAAAGTCCCTCGGTTCTTCCTCTCCAACAACCTTCTTGAGAGGTGTATATGCCGACTCCCTGAACCTTGGTTTGATGGGGACTTTCTTTCCATCTTCAAGCAAATAAGCTCCATCGCCTTTTTCAACCCATCCCACTTCCTCTATCCTAACACCGGCTGCACTTACAACTCTTTTGACCTCTTTGGCTACATCTGGAGGACATATAACCATGAGAGAGTCAATGGACACGCCCATAAAGTCAATCTCGAGATCATCAAGCATTTTGAGGACTTTTTCGTTCACAATACTCCTTAACTTCTCAAAATCGAACACAAGAGATGTACCGGAAACCTTCGATATTTCCTCTGCATCTCCTCTTATGCCACCATTCGTAACGTCGCTCATGGAATGTATTTTTTCAACAAGCCCCGCATCAAAGATTGCCCTGCATGCTCTGATGAAATCTATATTGAGTGTTTCCTCAACAATTTCGTGCATTCCATAGTAGATTGCTGTTGTTGCAATCGTTCCACCGCCAGCACCCTCTGTAAGCAGTATTACGTCTCCAGGTTTAGCATTTTTTCTTGCAGTAATGTGCTCGCCAATCCCAACACAGCCAACGCAACCGGTCATGCGTTCCCCTATCACCATGTCTCCACCAATCCTCAATGTGCTACCACTGACAATTGGTGTGTTCGTCAGCTCACATACAGTTGCGATGCCTGCAATGTGGTCGAAAATTTTGGAGACGTCTCCATCATCGGCAATGTGTATGTCTGAAAAAACTGCAACCGGTTCTGTGCCCATTACATAAACATCCCTCATAGCAGCCCTCGTGACGTGGAAGCCCGCAATGAACGGAAACTCGCTTAGGCGAGAATGTATGCCATCAACCGCAATGGACATGTACAGACCATCACACCTTACAACTCCTGCATCGTCAAGTTCTCTCGGAGATATGATTGCTTTACTATCTCCAATAACCTCTGCAATTTTACTGTGAACGTAAAAATCTCCCTTACCTCTACTCCCAACTCCAAACTCACCCATCGTAACTCCACTGCGATAATACTCAAGTATAGGAGTTGTTTTCGAGTAAGCATTCTTAACCTCAACAATCACAGCTTCTGCCCACTTGGCAGCCCTATCCTCACTCCACCCCTTTATCTCAATTATTCTCTCAACGAGCTTTCTTTTTACCTCTTCTTCACCTTCCTCAAGCATTTTTCTTGCATATCCTTCAAGATCCATTTTATCCCTCACTAACAAAGATTATTCCGAGGATAATGAAAATCGTCCCTACAATAACCCTCAGGCTAATACTCTCTCCAAGCAGCAGTACCGAAAATGTTACAGCAAAAAGCGGGTAGACTGATGTTAGTGGAACTGTTCTGCTTACGCCAATCTGCTTCAGCGCCATATAATAGATAACCATTGCAAAACCTCCAGCAATAGAACCAGATATAAGCAGGTAAGCAATTCTCTTTGCATCAAAGGCTGTAAAGTCGAAATCTCTGAATAGCAGAACAATTATCACGAGCGTTGTGAAAGCTCCCACACTTCTGATTGTATTCGCCAGAAAGGGTGAAATGTTCGAATCAGATATTGCAAGCTTGTCAAATAGCGGTGCCAAACCCCATAAAAACGCTGCCATTAAAGCGAGCAATTCACCCCTAATCATCATTCCACCAACCCTTTAGCTAAGAGAGAAGTACTTAAACATACCGTGTCACGTTGACTTACGATTCTTCTATGACCTCATATATTATCACTCCATCATCCCTATAAGCCTTCTTCAACCAGCTACACTTGTCCAATTCAGTCAGATTTTCGTATTTTTAACGTTCAACCTCTCCACTATAAAAATAACCCCAATTCTCAATTCCTGCTGCCACAGAATGTTCAAAAAGTACTGACAAAACAGACAAAAAATGTTCGCTGGATTCTCACTGCTCCGGGGTTCTCCTCACAAACTCGTACATCAGGATTCCCGCTGCCACAGATAGATTAAGACTTTCAACCCTCCCTCTTCCCGGAATTTTAGCAAGAAAGTCGCATTGTTTCATCACTGGTCTTGAAAGCCCCTTATCTTCTCCCCCAATCACAATTGCAACAGGAGGAGACAGATCTACATTGTTTATATCCTCACCACCGGGATCAGCTCCAACAACAAGAATATCATACTTCTTTACCTTTTTTAGCGAATTGGCAAGGTTTTCAACTCTAGCAATATCGAGATGTAGAGCTGCTCCAGCCGAAACCTTTACAACAGACTCGGTAACCTGTGCAGCTCTTCTTTTCGGAATTACTACACCAGCACATCCAAAGAATTCAGCACTTCTAAGGACAGCACCAAGATTGTTTG
Source organism: uncultured archaeon (assembly GCA_964652135.1). GTDB lineage: Archaea > Halobacteriota > Archaeoglobi > Archaeoglobales > Archaeoglobaceae > CAZZAF01. Next base: position 16,089 of record CAZZAF010000025.1, on the reverse strand, counting down.
GATCCTCCACCGAATCTAGGAATAGAAGAAATGAACCTGTTCTAAGACATTTCTCGATCAGATAATCAAATTCAGCATATTTTATCGGAGAGATGTCAGCCGCTATACCCCGGGAATCTGATGGGAGCTTGGCTTTTGGCACATAAATAACAGGAACTCCTTTCTTTCTAGCAATCTTTTCAAGATCCTTTACTCTTGGGTTTCGTGATTCCTTAGCCACATAGACTTTGTTAACAGCGCCAGCCTTCAGAGCTTCAGCAACACTGTTTATCCCTGAAACTCTCATCAACGAGAAGTAAGTTCAATCGTTATAAAGTCTTTGTGCGAATGTAAGACTAAAAATACCTCTATGCTGCTAAATTCAAGTTCAAATCTCCAAGTACCCAGGCATATTGTTAAGAACGAGAATGATGCGGGGGAGTGGCGGTAGTAAGCCCCCTTCTGTTCCGGCGGCATTAGTCTGAGCGCCTTTACGGCTTGCACCGGCGGGGTCGGCACGTTTCATCCGGACCGGAGTGACCTTCGCCTTTCGGCATCATCGCATTTCCTCCGGCCGGTATCGTTTCTGTGCCGGAGCCGTGCCTCTCGGCACGCTCCCTTGCGGGAGCCCGCCACAAACGGTGGGGGGACTTTCCTCCTTTCGGTCAGCCGCCCACCGCCGCTCCCCAATATAAATCCCTGCGCCACCTGTATATATACCTATCCCTATGAGAAACAGAATAAAAGAATAATTACATCAGTAAATATACAAAACATCTAAAAAATTACCTAACTACTGCACCATAAATTGAACACAATCTCTTACCCAATCTTTAACGTCACTATCCTCACGACCAATATCCCTTCTTCTGACTAGCAGTGTGCTGACTACTCTGGCACCCCTTCTTTCCAGTTGCTTTTTTACAGCAGATGCATACCGCTTTTCATCAAATCCACCAAAAGTAATAACAAGAAACACATTCACACCCCTCAAATCAGTATTTTTGATAAACTCAGTTACTGGTGGGCAATTGAACGTCCATTTTGGTATGCAGAGGAAAAGACTCCGCGATCCTGTTTTCACCGGTTTGATTTTCACACCTACCCGAGGTAAAAAAGATAGAGCTAGCCAGAACAAATAGGAGTGATCTTTCAAAGGTACAATCCTCTGAACGTTTACAGTAACGCCCATCCTCAGCAATTCGTCCGCTATCAACCTAGCAATCTTCTCTGTGTTTCCGGTCCATGAGAAAAAAACTATGTCTGCTTCCATCCCAGCGTTATTCCTGATGAAAAGTTATATTACCTTTCCGAGTTGAAGTTTAATTCCCTAAAAAATCAGCCTTGTCAGATTTGAAGAATTCTCTGAAAACATCGGTGTTTGATAGATGTAAAGACTTGGTGCATGACTCAGTAGTAGAAAAAGGGTTATGTTTCAGCTGTTATCTTGAGGAATTTCATCCCTACTTCTGTTAATTTGTACCCTTCCTTGGTTTTTTTGATTAAACCGATTGATGCAAGCAATTCTGCCAGCCTCTCTTCAGGTTGCTTCCCATTTCCACAACCATTCGCAATTTCTTCCAACTCTTCCGCAAATTTTCTCATCATGCTTATCATCAAAACCCCCAAATTTTTCATTATCATTAATGGTATATAAGCATTTCGAAATAAATACCAGTACAACTCCCGAAATTACATTCAGACCCAAATATAAATTCAGCGATAGCCAAACTTAAATATATCCACTTTGCAAGTTCCAAAATAATGACATCCAAACCCATTGTAATTCCAGGATCACAAGGAATTCTCGCAATAAAAATATCCCGCTTAACTGGCTTCCAGCCCGGTTATGCACAGCTTGAAAAGCTGCCTTACGGCGAAAAATATGTTAGAATCTCAAGCGACGTTGAAGGTAGAGATGTCATTATTGTCAATTCATTCGCCCGTAATCCCGATGAACTGCTAATTGAGACAATATTTTTGACTGAAACACTAAAAGAATACGGAGCAAAATCTGTGATCGGAGTATTTCCCTATTTACCATATTCAAGGCAGGATCAGGTATTTATAAGAGGTGAGGCCTTCTCTTTAAAAATCGTCGCCAAACTGCTCAGAGACTCTGGTATAGATAAAATGTATGTCGTGGACTTTCATCAGCATAAACTCGAAGATCTTTCAGAGTTCTTTGGAGTCGAGACAAAGAATCTGACAGCCATGCATGAGCTTGCATCTTATGTAAAGCAGAACTTCGATTTAAACGACCCGATCGTTGTTGGCCCAGACGAGGAGGCTGCCCAATGGGCTTCGATCGTCGCGAATGAACTCAATACTGACTATATACTTCTCAGAAAGATGCGTGTTGATGCCGAAAACGTCATAATTGATACAATTCCAAAGGAAGTAAATGGTAGAGATGTTGTGATCGTTGATGACATCATATTCACCGGTGGTACTGTTCTTCAGGCTGTAAAAGCTCTTAAAAGAGCTGGATGCGGAAAAGTATACGTGGCATGTACACATGCAATACTCTCAGATGATGCCCTGAGGAGAATCCTTGAGGTCGGAGTTGAGAATGTAGTCGGAAGCGACACTGTTCTTAGCCCTGTCAGTCACGTTAGTGTTGCACCAATAATATCGAAAGCTCTGCTCAATGATTTCGGACATTAAGGGAGCATTAATATACTTCCTGTTACACACATAATCTATGACTATTTTTCACGACAGAAGACATGCAGGCATTGTACTTGCAGAATTTGTAAAAGACACTGATTTCGATGTAGTTGCAGCAATCCCACGTGGCGGAGTTATTGTCGCAGCAGAGATAGCAAAAAGATCACAAAAACCTCTCCTAATAGTAGGAGTTAGAAAAATACCCATTCCATGGAATCCTGAAGCTGGATTTGGTGCAATTGCTGAAGACTGCACGATGTACCTGAATGAAAGAATATTAAAACGCATTGATATCTCCGATGAACAGATCAAAGAACTTTCCAGTTCTGTAAAAAAAGAGGTGGAGAGAAGGGTCAAAGTGTATAGAGACAAGGAGATACCTGACCTGAGTGGTAAGAAAATTCTGCTCGTCGACGACGGGTTCGCTACCGGCTATACAGCCATAGCAGCAATACAGTTACTGAGGAAGAAAGGGGCAGAAAAGGTGTATGCTGCAGCGCCATGCAGTCCAAAAGACACTGTAAATCTGCTAAAAACTTATGCAGATGATGTGTTCGTTATAAACATCCAGAAAAATTACCCATTCGCCGTTGCAAGCTACTATGAAGACTTCAGCGAACTGAACGATGAAGAAGTACTAAAAGCCATTTCAGGGGCCGAGACAGCCTGATTATTTAACCTTCTCAAGAACTATAGCCGGATAGACTCCTTTCACACCTTCAAGAGCACCTATTTCTTCAGACAAAATCTTTACCAATTCGTCCTTGTCTTTTGCCCATATCTCAGCCATAATCATATGGTCACCAGCAGTGATAAAGACCCTTTTCGTAAAATCAAAATCTTTGAGTTTCTCTGCAATTTCAATAACCTTATCTGCCTCCGCATCTATACCCGTAAGAGAGACAATAGAATAGCCCAGCTTACCACTATCAACTTCAATCGTATATTTCAGTATAACCCCCATTTCCTCCAATGTCTTTATCCTTTTCCGAATGGCTGCTTCAGTTACATCCAGCTCCTTGGCTATTCTTGTAAATGGAGTTCTCGAATCCTCGAGTAACATCTCAACAATCTTCAAGTCTTTTCTATCGAGTGCTTTTTTCATTACCAATAATTAGAACTCTTAGTATATAAAGATTGAGAGTAAACAATTATTATAACCTATAAGAAGAATATTAAAAAGGAATTAAAGATGCACATAGACAGCATCTATTATTCCATCAAGTTTTACCATTTCATTAAGTATTTCGTCCGTTGGGGGATCGTCGACCAGCAAAAGCATAAGCTGAATTCCGCCGCGCCCACCGTACCTTCCAACGAGCATGCCTGCGATGTTTATTCCGTGCTGTCCCAACAGCGTACCAACTCTTCCGATGACTCCTGGCTTGTCCTCGTGGAGAGATATGATGTAATGCCCCTCCGGAACGAAGTCGACCTTGTAGCGGTCTATCTTTATGATTCTGTAATCATTCCTAGAGAAGCACGTTCCAGCTATGAATATCTCCTTCTGTCCGTCATTAACATTTATCTCAAGCAAGCTTTCATAGCTGTCGCTCTTCTCGCTTTTTGTTTCCTCAACCGTTATTCCCCGCTCCTTCGCAATTGGCATCGCCGAAACGAGATTTATGTTCGGCCCGAGAATGGGCTCAAGCAATCCCTTAAGCAAAGCTCTCGTGAGAAATTCGGTGTTCTTTTCAGCCAGCTTGCCCCTGAATGTTATTCTAACCGTCTTGATTATCCTGCCAAGCCTAGCCGATGCGATCTTACCCATTTTCTCAGCAAGAGTGAGATACGGAAGCATATACTCAAATTCGGCTGGATCCATACTTGGCAGGTTAACAGCATTCCTGACAGGTAGGCCTTTTGCCATATTGATTATTTCATTGGCAATTGTCAAACCAACACTCATCTGCGCTTCCCTGGTTGATGCTCCAAGGTGGGGTGTGGTAACAACATTATCGAGTTTGAGGAGAGGGTTGTCCGGATCGGGTGGTTCCTTTTCATAGACATCAAGAGCAGCTCCTCTTACCTTACCACTAACTAATGCTTCATAAAGTGCAGCTTCATCGACTATTCCGCCTCTTGCACAATTTATTATGTAGACTCCATCCTTCATCATTTCAAATTCCTTCTTGGATATCAGCTTCTCAGTTTCCTTTGTTTTAGGAACGTGAACCGTAATGATGTCGGAAGTTTTCAACAGTTCTTCAAGACTTACAAGCTTCGCCCCAATCTCCCTTGCCCTTTCCTCACTTATATATGGGTCATAAGCAATAACATTCATCTCAAGGGCTCTCGCCCTCTTTGCAACCTCAAAACCGACCCTACCAAGCCCTATTACTCCAATAGTCTTACCCCTTAACTCCATTCCAACAAACTTCTTTCTCTCCCACTTCCCCTCTTTTACACTTTTATCGGCCTGAGGGATTTTCCTTGCTACAGCAAAAATTAGTGCTAGAGTGTGCTCAGCTGTAGAAACTGCGTTTCCACCGGGAGCATTAGCAACAACTATTCCACGCTGCGTTGCAGCTTCAACATCAATATTATCAACACCGACACCCGCCCTTCCAATAATCTTGAGGTTCTTTGCAGCTTCAATGACGTCCTTAGTTACCTTTGTCTGACTTCTCACAACAAGAGCGTCATACTCAGGTATTATTTCAATCAGTTCCTCTTTACTGAGCCCCGTTTTCACGTCAACACTCAAACCAGCATCCAGCATTTTCTGAATTGCTTCATTGGGAATTGGATCGGCAACGAGTACCTTCATTAGCTCGAAGCTAAAAATGGTGGGATTATAAACTTTTGCTTCATTTGTAAAATAGAAAGGATAAGAATATTATAAATAGCAATTTCATAAATGGAGGAGATACAACCGCCATAGCTTTCTGCTTGGGTACAATTATCGGCTCTCTTCTGCATCATAAAAGATTATCTTCACTTTCTCCTCTGTTATGAGCCCTTCCTTAACAATCTCAACCAGTTTGGGTTTTATTCTTTCAATCTTCTCCTTTTTATCCACAACTTCAACAACAATAGGTAGATCCGAAGATAGCCTCAAGACAGATGTTGTGTGTATTATGCTAGTCTTGCCAAAACCCAAAATTCCCCTCAATACAGTTGCTCCTGCCAATCCCTCCTCCTTAAAAAATTCGACCAGATACCTATACAATGGCTTTCCCTTGTACTTATCTGACTCACCAATGAATATCCTTAATAAAACAGCTTCATCCTCCTTCTTCATATCAGACCCTCCATAAACTCAATGTGAGTACTTTCCCAAGATAGATTGCGAGAAGACACAACCCAATTGTACCAAGGATGTAAACAGCCATTGAAAGTAAATCCCCCTGCTCAAGCATCTTGAACGCTTCATAGCTGAAGGTTGACATTGTTGTGAACGAGCCAAGAATACCAATTGTGAGGAAAACCCTCGTTTCTCTATCAAAGAAACCCCAGTATTCTGAAAGGTACATCACCGAGCTTATAAAAAAGCATCCTAAGAAATTTACACTTAATGTTCCAAATGGAAAGTCACCAACCACCACTCTGCTCTGTACCCATCCACTGACAAGGTACCTCAAAATTGCTCCTATGAAACCACCAAGCCCCACTATGAGCCATGTATACATCACTACGCGTTAAACAGCCATACTACATAAATTTCACGGATATTTGGATATTATTTAATATTGATATATGATAACATACGGCATTTTGCAAAAGCCTTTTAAGGTTGAAGAAGCATCTCTGAGCAGGTGATTTTAATGGGTGTACTGTGGCTTAGCGAAGTAGATAAGAACGATATTCCCCTCGTCGGTGGAAAGGGAGCAAATCTTGGTGAACTTCTAAGAAATGAGATACCCGTTCCAAATGGATTTGTCGTTGACAGCAGAACTTTCATGGAATTCATTGAAAAGACAGGAATTAAAGAAAAAATCATAGAGTTTCTGAAAGACCTTAAAGTTGAAGATACAGAGCAACTGAATGCTGTATCAAAGAAAATAAGGGAACTGATTGAATCCACACCGATCCCCAGCGACATAGAAGAGGAGATAAAAAAAGCCTACAGACAGTTATGTAAAGAAGAGGGAGAAGAAGTCTATGTTGCTGTCAGAAGTTCTGCAACCGCAGAAGATTTGCCTGAAGCCAGCTTTGCTGGACAGCAGGAAACATTCCTGAATGTAGTAGGAGAAGAAGATTTGATTGACAAAGTTAGAAAATGCTGGAGCAGCCTATATACACCCAGAGCAATATATTATAGAGTTAAAAAAGGTTTCAAACATGAAGAGGTAAGTATAGCCGTTGTTGTGCAGAAAATGGTAAACAGTGAGAAGAGCGGTGTAATGTTTACATCCCATCCTGTCACCGGTGAGAAGTTGGCAATTATTGAAGCTGTTTTTGGTCTTGGTGAGGCAATTGTAAGTGGAGAAGTCACTCCCGATACCTACATCTATGATAGAACCAAAGGAAAACTTGTCGAGGTTAAAATATCTAAGAAGAATTTCATGCTCACAAAGAAGGATGGAAAAACAGTTAAAATTGAGTTGGATGAAGAGAAAGCTAACGAGAGGGTATTAAGCGATGAAGAAATTGAAGAACTTGTAAAATTCGGTGAAGTTATAGAAGAGCACTACGGCCATCCACAGGATGTTGAATGGGCAATAGAAAAAGGCAAGGTTTACATTCTTCAATCTAGACCGATTACAACAATAAGAAAAGCGGAAGAACCAGAAGTAGAACTGGAAAAGGGCAAGATTCTGCTTAAAGGACTCGGCGCATCTCCTGGCATTGGAATTGGAGAGGTCAAGGTTATATTCAGCGAGGACGAAATCTGGAAGATTAAGGAAGGTGACATCCTTGTTACAACAATGACTACTCCAGACATGGTACCAGCTATGCAAAAAGCCGCTGCAATCGTTACCGACGAGGGAAGTATGACCTGCCACGCAGCCATTGTCTCAAGAGAGCTTGGAGTTCCGGCAGTTGTGGGAACTAAAGAAGCTACAAAGGTTCTGAAGGATGGAATGGTTGTTACCGTTGATGGAGACAAAGGTATCGTTTATGCTGGAGCACTCAAGGCAGAGAAGAAAGAGGAAGAAGTAGTTAAACCGGTAGCGGCTGCACCAATTATCACGGCAACAGAGGTCAAAGTCAATATATCTATTCCAGATGCGGCCGAAAAAGTTGCCGCAACAGGTGCTGATGGTGTCGGACTGTTCAGAATAGAGCACATGGTTCTCGGCCTTGAAAAACATCCAATGAAGTACATTAAGGACGGAGAAGTTGACAAATACATAGACGAACTTTACAACGGAATCAAGAAGGTTGTTCAGGCATTCTACCCCAAGCCAGTATGGATAAGAACGTTGGATGCTCCAACAGACGAATTCAGAGCCATGGAGGGTGGAGAGGACGAGCCAATAGAGGCAAACCCGATGCTTGGCTTCAGAGGAATAAGAAGAGATCTGATCGAAGAAGAACATTTCAGAGCTGAAATAAAAGCGATAAAGAAGGTCATTGAAGAAGGATATACAAACGTGGGTATAATGCTGCCCCTTGTAACCCATCCAAACGAAGTTAGAAGAGCCAAGCAGATAATGGTTGAAGAGGGTCTTCCACTCTCGAAAATAGATTTCGGAGTTATGGTGGAAACACCCGCTGCAGCACTCATAATTGAAGACATAATTAAAGAAGGAATAACCTTTGTCTCTTTCGGAACCAACGACCTGACGCAGTATACACTCGCCGTTGATAGAAACAACGAGAACGTTGCATACCTCTACGACGAGACGCATCCAGCCGTCATGAAACTCATTGAGAGAGTTATAAAGATATGCAAACAGCACGGCGTGAAGACGTCAATATGCGGACAGGCCGGAAGCTATCCGAAGGTCGTGGAGAAGCTCGTTGAAATGGGCATTGACAGTGTCTCAGCAAATCCAGACGCTGTGCAGACGGTAAGGGAAACGGTTGCGAGAGTTGAGAAGAAGATAATGTTGGAAAAATTGAGAAACCTGCAATAAACCTTTCTTTTTTATTTTCAGGCAATGAAACCATCTAATCTCGCCAGAATAGACTTTGACAATATAATAGAGGAGCTCAAGAGGAGGAATGCAAAAGTAGTGGGCATACAACTTCCAGACGGTCTAAAATTCAAAAGTGACGAGATTGTAGAAAAAATAGAAGATGCCGGATTTGAAGTTATTTTATCCGGCTCATCATGTTATGGGGCATGTGACATAGACCTTACGTTGCTTGATGAGGTCGATGTTCTTGTTCATTTCGCACATACACCAGTATTTGAGCTTGAAAAAGTTATATACGCTCCATATTTTGTGGATTTTGATGTTAAACGAGTTGCCGAGCTCAAAATTCCAGAAAGAAGAATAGCACTGATAGCAACCGCCCAGTATGCATGGAAGCTCAAAGAGGTCAAAGATTTGCTTGAAGAAAAAGGATACGAAATAGAGCTTAAAGAGGGCAGTAGTAGGATTAAAATGCCAGGTCAGGTGCTGGGATGCAATTACACCGTTTTGAAGAATTCTGAGGCTGATGCTATCCTGTTTATAGGTGATGGGCTTTTCCACCCGATTGGTGCTGCAATATACACTGGCAAAAAAGTATACAGATTCAGCCCACTCAGCAACGAGTTTGAAGAAGTAAAACACGAGAGTTTTCTGAGAAAAAGAATGCTTCTAATAGCGAAAGCGATGGATACCAAGAAAAAGGGTGCAATAATCGTCAGCAGCAAGATGGGACAGAAAAGACTGGGTATTGCAAGAAAACTTAAAGAAAACGCTGCAAATGCTGGAAAAAAGCTGGATATAATCATGATAGACGAGATATCCCCCGCAAAACTTTCAAACTTCCCCTACGGCTACTACGTCAATACAGCCTGCCCGAGAATAAGTTATGATGATGCAAACCTTTACCCTGCCCCACTCCTAACCCCACAGGAATTTGAAATACTGATAGGGCTGAGAAAATGGGAAGATTTCGCAATGGATGAAATCCCCTAAAACTTATTAATTATTAAAACATTAACAGACAAAAATTGCATGAAGTTCCATAGAGCCTATCTCAACATCTCAACCTACACAACCTCTACCCAACCAACATTACAAACAGTAAATTCAGTATTAACACCAAAACTCCAAAAATTTTTCATTCGATGGAAAGGCTTAAATTAAAACCCCATGACTTAAAGTAGGCAAGGTGAACAGTCATGAGATTCTTCACAATAGGATTCGGCCAGGCTGGAGGAAAGATACTTGACCTATTCATAGAAAATGAAAAAAGAAGAGGTAGCAGAATAGAGTTAAAAACTCTCGCGATAAATTCTGCAAGAACAGATTTAATGGGTTTGAAACACGTACCAAAAGAAGATCGTATTCTAATCGGGCAAACTACTGTAAAAGGCCATGGTGTAGGAACAGATAACAAGCTTGGTGCCAAGATCGCCCAGGAAGAAATAGAAACAATTCTGAGCGAAATAGACCACAGAGGTACGCATGAAATTGACGCATTTCTGATTATCGCTGGACTTGGTGGTGGAACGGGTAGTGGAGGTGCTCCCGTCCTCGCTAAATATCTGTCCGAAATGTATTCTGAGCCTGTCTATGCTTTAGGAGTTCTACCTGCCCCTGAAGAGGGTAAGCTTTACTCCCTGAATGCTGCCAGAAGTATGATTTCATTACTAAAGTATGTGGACAACCTCATACTGGTAGACAACGGAGCATGGAAATTCGAGGGTTTGAGTCTGCGTGAGTCCTTTGCCAAGATCAATGAGGAGATTGTGAGGAGATTGGCCATTCTTGCCAGAGCAGGAGAGCCCATAGAAGAAGGCATGGTAGGTGAAATGGTTGTTGATAGCTCTGAAGTAATAAACACACTACGTGGAGGTGGAATCTCCTCCATTGGATATGCCACATCACTTGCAGAAGAGAACAATAAGAAAGGAGGGCTTCTTCCATTTTTCAAGAGGAAGAAAGAGGAGGCAATGATGGATGACGATAAATCCATGAAAATAGCATCGCTTGTCAGAAGAGCTGCTCTGGGCAGGCTCACAATTCCATGTAATATAAGAAGTGCTGAAAGAGCCCTTGTGCTTGTTGCTGGCCCACCAGAGCACCTCGATAGAAAAGGACTTGAAAAAGCAAAGCTATGGCTCGAAGACCAGATTGCAGGAGTAGAGGTAAGAGCAGGAGATTACCCAACAAGAAGGACAAAGCACGTTGCAGCTCTCGTAGTTCTTGCAAACGTAACAGATATCCCACGTGTTAGAGAGTTGCAGAGACTTGCTGCAGAGGCTAAAGGAGAAGTTGAGAACGCCGAAAGACTAAGACTTGAGAAGACTCTTTCACTTTTCGATGAAGATCTTGAACCACTCGTATAAGGGTGGTATAATGAAAACAAAACTAATTCTTTTTTTGCTCATATTTATCGTAGTTGCCAGCCTTACACCCCTCGCAATGGCAGCAGAGCAACTCACAAAAGATGATTTTGCAGATCCACACCCAGAGGGAATAAACAAAACATACTACAAGCCAGGAGAGTCCATAGCAATCACCTACTATATAAGGCCCAAGACAGATGATAAAGCCACAAGACTTGACGGAGATAGTATCAGCAACCCGAGAGTATATGGGGTGTACACATCGCTGGTAAACCCTAAAATCAAAGCAAAAATAGTCTACAAAAATGGACCAATTGTATATCCCGAGCCAGGGGAAGACTACCTGGCAGTCAAGGTTGGCTACTGGGAAGATGGTCTAGATACGATTAGAGTAGAAGTGAGCGGAAAAATTCCAAGCATCACAACCAGAGTGGAAGAAAAGACAATTCTCTGGATTAACGTAACCGACGCAGATCCTGATGTTCTACCACCAGTCAAGATAAAAATAGTAAACATCGGAAAATTTGACGAAGATATACGCAGTATAGACTCAGAGGTCCAGAAATTGAATAAAGAGATCGAGAGGCTTGAGGAGGCTGGCGCGAGTGTTGCCGTAGCCAAAGAGAAACTGAATTTAGCTGTAAACTACTTCAACGATGGAAAAAGTCAGTACAATAAGGGCAATTACATCGAAGCTGACAGCTTGTTAAAGAAAGCCGAAGAATTCATTAAAGAAGCCCAGAAAGAGCTCGTAAAGGCTGAAGCCACCCATCTATTCTACAAAGCCAAAGATAAGCTGGAAGACGAAATACTACCGCTAATATCAGAACTAGAAATAACAATAAAACAGGCTAAAGACTCGGGCATAACCACTACAGAATATGAATTCAAACTGAATAAAATAAAAGCCGAATACAGTGTCCAGCTCGACAAGCTGGATCGCACGGCAAGAGAATATCTGGACAGGGGGCTTTACGAAGATGCGAAAACAATTTCTCTGGAAGTTCTAGAGGCTTCACAGAAAATAGAAGATTCAACAAAGACCCTGATTGATGAACTAAAAGCAAAGATGAGAGAAGAGGGAGCTACACCAAAACCCACAGAGGAGCCAAGTTTATTCGAAAACATAGACCTGAAGATGGTTGGCATAGGAATTGGAGCAATAGCACTAATCGCCATAGCGATAGTAGGGATAGTAAAATTCATACGCAGAAGAAAGTGGGACGAACTAAAGTAATTACCACATCCCCAAATTTTTAATTTGTTGAGCTTCTTTTGTCAATAAACTACAAAAAGCGTGAAGCAAAAGTAGAAGGCTCATTTCTGCAAGTTTCTTCATATATACATCTGTTACATTTGGCGTCTTCAGCTCTTTCAGGAACAAAACCTTTATGCAGCCTCAAAACCCTCTCAATAAGCTTCATAACATGGTATTTGTATCTTCTAGATATTTCCACCCTTCTTAGCTCACCATCAAAACAATGGTACACAAAACCATTACTTCCAGAATTTCCAAGGAGCATGCAAAACGCAGCAACCTTGATTTTATCTTTAAACCACGCGCCATTATCCGGTGCCTTTGAAGATAAAACAAGAGGTTGTCTGCTCCCCTTAAAAGACACAATCTCATCAAGAATCCCTCTAAGTCTAAGCTTGCTTGATTCAAGCCAGACCTCCAAATCTACAGATTTAAGTTTATCTAGCATCGGATTAAACTTGAATTTCCTCTGAGCTTCAATGAAAACATATGTATTTTCATCACCATACAGAGTTTTATATTTCTCCAGAGCCCACTCCTCTCCCATCCCGATTCTCTTGCTAATATAGAGCTCCCTGGCCGCATGCATTTCATTTGGCAACTCCCTAGAAAACTTAAGCCGATAGTAACAGAGTCTCGGGCAGTAAATGTAGCTTGTAAGATCACTGACTCTCACAAACATTCTTCCAAAAAAGTATTTCTTGACTTAAAAGTTTTTCTAGATACCTAGAAATTTCCCAAATCGATAAAACTTTAAAACAGCATACAATAAGCCAGATACTCTACTAAATATGAGAAAGATAAAGCTATTCAACAGACTTTACTATTTAATCTAGTCTAACCACTTCGATAACCTCAAGAGGGACTTTCTGTAGTCTTTTACCTATTTCATACTTCGCAATTCTTGCTGCATGTTCCTCATTTTCAGCATTGAACACCTTCATCTCAAAGATCAGGCCAACTAGAGCCATTCCTGCAACGATGAAAGCACTCTTGAGTGGTTCACCACACTTTGGACAATCAACAACACCAACATCTATGTCAACAAAGTCCAGATCCGGGCTCAACCTCTTCCCTGCTTCGGCTACAGCTATGTTCATAGCATCCTCTACACTTCTCGCCTTTCTGACAACCCATGCCCCTTGCAACACGACGAGATAATCCATATCAACCACCGAATATTTTTCTAAACAGACTACGCTTTTCACCTTTTTTCTTACTTCCCTTACCTTCCTTCACTCTCGACTCTTTAACTTTCCCCTTCCCGGTTGACCTTCCCTTCCTGGATGTTTTTCCTTTCACCTCTTTTACAATGTTTATTGATGCTCCACCATGCTTGCTCTTTCTGACCCTGATATTCACAATTATCGGTCTCTCAAGTTCAGCACTGACAACCATGGCAGTGCCGGGTGGCAGGCGCTTTATTTCATCAACCATCTCAGTAGTAAGCCCCTCAAGTCCCCTCTTTATGGCATTGATGTCGTTCGGATTGGTAACACGCAGAATTATTTGGGTGTTGCACTGGCTTATTATATTCTTGTCAACACGGGCTGGGCGCTGACTTATAACCATCAAACCCAGTCCAAATTTCCTGCCCTCACTTGCAATTGTTCTCAATACCGGTGTTGAAACTGCTCTCCCAAACCCTCTTTCAGGTATAAAATTGTGAGCTTCCTCAATCACAATCATGCCAGGCGGTACTTCCTCACGTTTCCTCAGCTCGAACAGCTTTGAACAAACTCTTGAGACAATTAGGTCCTGATGCTCCGGTGGCACACCACGCATATCAAGAACAATCGCTCTCCCTTTCTGCAGCAAAACGTGTATTGGTGTGGGGTCCTTATCGAATAGTCCAGATTCCTGAATCCTCTCAAGGTGACCAATCAGACTCCATTTTCCATTGTGCTTGATTGCCTCAACCTCAGTAATGATGTCCTCAATAGTATATTCCTGCCCCTTCAGATTCTTTATTGCCTGATATAGCAGCGCATGAGCTGTGGAGTTGTTAGATATGCCCGCCAGCTCGATAATTTCCTCAGGTGTTAGATTCAAACCATCCAGCTTCAGAATTCCATCCGCCCTGTCCGTAAAAGGAGAATTAGGGGGAACGTAAACTCTGATTTTATCACCGTAACCTTTTGGACTTATACCAAACTTCTGCATTTTCTCAACTTCATCTCCGTCATCGTTTGGATATTTCATCGTTGCATATTCGCCGTGCGGATCTATTATGAAGAGTGGAACATCCCTCTCAAGAAGTTCTTCAATAATTACTCCTGCCGTATAGCTTTTCCCACTACCTGTCTTGGCAAGTATACAGCAGTGCTTCTGGACAAGGGAGTTTACAAGAAGATTGACCCGTATCTCACTATCTTCAAGCAAACCCAGGTAAACACCATCCTTTTCAAGCCCGAGGGCCTCAATGATTAGATCATCATCTGCCTTAAACACATTTTCTCCCGGGACAAATGGTGTCTTAGGCATCCTCAACAAACCATCTTCATCTCTCTTACCAATCACAACCGCTTTCGCAATATACATCTCCTTTTCAGCATTTCTCCCCTGCAGGGCATCGCTTTCGTCAAAATCCGCTACAGCCTTTATATCGAGAACCTGGGCAACTACCCATCCATCTACATCATTCCATACCTTAACATAATCAGTTCTTTTTACCTCTTTGGGGTCGAAAACTACAAAATTAAACTCAGTTGAGCTTGCCTCACCATAAATTCTTCCCACAGCACCATTCATCCAACAATAAAAATGCAAAAAGCAATTAAAATGTTTCCACCACTCATTTATATATTTGTTTACACTACGAGTTCTTTGAGTTCTTCGGGTGCTGATGCGAAATCCCTGAGATACTCATACTCCATGAAATGCAGAGTCTTCGCTAGAACAACCATGATGTGCAAAGGCTCACCAAAATCAATTTCTTTAAGATTTTCAATCCTGTCGCATTTTACAAATGGTTTATCGCTTCCAGCCCTTGCAACCCCTACAGCAAAACATCCAGCAAGCGAACCATCGTCAATCTTCTGCAAAATTTCAACCGCTCGGCTTATTCTCATCGGTTCAGGATGGAGATCCAAATACAGCAATGTGTGGGCATCTATGCTCCAGTTCTGCTTTATAACATTCAGTGGTGTTTTTGAAATTGTTTCACCGTATGGATAGCTTACCGTAGCAGATTTTCCAAATCTGTAATTATGCAAACCAGTCAGCCCACAAACAGCAGACATTATACTCGGTCCATGAATTACCGCTGTTTTGACACCCATGCGCTCCGCTTCAAGTCTTATTGCAGAATGGGTTGTTGCAACCATTGGATCCCCCGGAACAAGAACCACTACATTTCTATCAATAGCTCTCTCGATAATATTCCTGCTTTTCTCTTCCAGATCACTCCTTTCAAGAACCTTCAGCTCTCTACCCAGGAACTCCTCAATTTTCTGTAAGTTAGTACCCATTAGCTTTGAAGTGTAAAACTCGATATACACTTCATCAGCATTTTTTACAGCCTCATATCCTCTGAAAGTTATGTCCTTTTCATCCCAAAGCCCGATTCCAACAAATGTAAGCATAACCACCGTTATTGAAAAGGCTATTAAAAACTTTTTCAAATATAAATTCAAAAAATAGTTAGCCTGCCATTCACACTTTCCCGATCAAAATACCAACCAGTAACCAAAATTACTATCATTGATATAAATGCAATTAAATAAGCTGCTATTAAACAAAGTTTTAAACCTTCAAATTATTTAAAATTGGAACAATATACAAA
>CAZZAF010000024.1:0-33356 GCA_964652135.1 uncultured archaeon | reverse complement strand
TGTTCCTCCGAAAGACTTTTGTAGATTTGATGTAATCCACTAATTGGCTGAGTGTAGGGTTCATATGTTGTATCATTAGCTGTTATTTTGACACTGCCGGTTGGGTTTAGGCTAAGTAATTTTGATAAAAGTTAAAATGATGGACAAGATTCTTCAAAGCTCTCCTGAAGATTCTTTGGTATTTTCATTACCAGTGGGCATGTAAACAACTTCAATACCTGCCTCTCTCAGAAATTCCAGCCCTCTCTCGTCTGCGTATCTTTTACCATAGACGACTCTTTTTATTTTTGCATTTATGATGATTTTTGCACACATTATGCATGGCTGGTGCGTCGTGTAAAGCGTGCCACCTGCAATACTCACGCCGTGAACAGCAGCCTGAATTATTGCATTCTGTTCAGCATGCACCGCTCTGCACAGCTCATGCCTCTCGCCAGATGGAATTTTAAGTTGTTCACGCAGGCAGCCAATGTTATAGCAATGTGGCAGACCTGATGGAGCACCATTGTAGCCGGTTGCCAGAATTCTTTTATCTTTTACAACTACTGCTCCAACCTGCTGTCTTACACACGTTGAACGCTTAGCAACGACCTGTGCAATCTCCATGAAATATTCGTCTAGTGTAGGCCTTTGCTTGCTCACGTGCAGAGGAAGATTTGTCAATTTAATAATCTTTTCCGTCATCTGGCTACTCTCGCCTTAATACAAAAACATGGAAAAATAGAAATATCCTAGGTGATAAAAAAACACCTGTATCTTTTGAAAGGTGGGACCATGGTAAAGAGGGCGAAGCTGATAAACGATATTGTGGAGTTCGTCCCGATTCTCCAGATATTCTCAACAAATATATATAAAAACGTCTACGAGTCATTGCTTGTAGAATGGTTGACTTTTAATGAGTTGAGGGAGAGATTTGGAGAAGGGGTAGAAGAAGCTCTGAAAATTCTAAAACATGCAGGGATGCTTGAAGTGAAATGGAGGATGCCATCGGATCCTAAGGGGAAACCAGAGAAAGAATACCATGTGAGCTACACGCATCTGAGCGCAAACTTTTATGCATCACTCAAGGATTTGAATCAGATACTGGATGTAGTATTCATGCCTGACGATGAGTTTGAAGAGGTTGTTCACAAGATCATCCAGGAAATAAAAGCTGGAAGAAAGTCTGTTCCGCACATAAGCAGGAGTCTTGGGCTTGATCCTCTCTTTATTAGAGCAGTTGCGAAGAAATCTCTTAAATTAACTGTTAAGGGTCAGCTTGTGGAGCTTGCAAGGGATGAAGAAGTCTAACACAAGAGAACTTCTGAATAAACTTAAATGGCATCCGGGATACGACTTTAAAAAAGTATCGGTTATTTATATTGATAGGCCGAAGGGGTTTTCGGAAGTACGTGGTGATGCAATAAAAGATATAGGGCACAAATTTATCTATCTCGTCGGCGACACGGCCATACCAATGCACAGAATTGTCGAGATAAAGTACGATGGTAAAACTCTCTGGAGGAAAGTAGATGGAGAAGAGCTTGGTGAGAAGTCGTCTTGAAAAAGGGATGGATAAACTCGCTTTAAAGTTCTCGTCTTCGCTTGGACATGATGTAAACATTTTCTACTACGACATTCTCGTTGATCTTGCACATGTTCTCAACCTCTTAAAATGCGGGCATATAAGCCAGGATGAAGCCAGAAAAATACTTTCAGCTGTCCTTGAAGTGAGGGATGAAGGGTTTGAAACCCTGAGCGATGAGTACGAGGATGTCCATGAGGCCATAGAGGCGAAGGTTATTGAGAAGGCTGGAGACGCCGGAAGAAAGATGCATACTGGAAGATCAAGAAACGACGAAATAGCCACATGTTTGAGGTTGTATGCGAGGGATAAACTCCTTCACATTATGGCATCCCTTCTCGATCTGCGTGCAGTTCTGCTTGAGCTCGCTGAAGAGTATATTGATGCTATAATGCCTGGCTTCACACATCTTCAGTATGCCCAGCCCACGAGACTTTCCCATCATTTGATTGCATATCATGACATGCTCGCAAGGGACTTTGAAAGAGCTATGAACGCGTTTGGCAGAGTAAATCTCTGCCCGCTGGGATCAGCTGCATTTGCATCAACAAGCTTCAAGCTGGACAGATATTATACTGCCGAACTCCTCGGTTTTGATGGGGTTGTTGAAAATAGCATGGATGCTGTAGCGTCGAGAGATTTTCTGATCGAGTCTGTTTTTGTTGCTTCATCCATTATGCTCTCACTGAGCAGAATTGCTGAGGAGCTCATTTTATGGAGTTCTGAGTTTGATTTTGTCGAATTGCCGGATGAGTATGCTTCTTCTTCAAGCATAATGCCACAGAAAAAGAATCCCGATATTGCAGAGCTTATAAGAGCAAAAACCGGGAAAATGATCGGTAATCTGACAGCAGCATCAACAATCTACAAAGCCATGCCATTTACCTACAACAGGGATTTTCAGGAGATGAACCCTCTGCTTTACGAATCTCTTGAGGCTGCATCACAGTCAGTTGAGTTAATGTCGGGAATGTTTGGGAAGCTGAAGTTCAGAACGGATGTGATGGAGAAAAAAGCTGGTAAGAGTTTTACTGCTGCAACCGAGCTTGCGGATACACTTGTAAGAAAAGCTGGCATTCCATTTAGGAGTGCCCACAAAATAGTGGGCAGGCTTGCACTTGAAGGAAAATACTCGCCGAGCCTAGAAGAGCTGGATGAAGTTGCTATGGAAGTTGTTGGATTCAGGGTGAGTGAGCATCTGACGGAGGATGATTTGAGAAGAGCAACAGATCCAAAGCTTATTGTTGAGTCTCGCAATAATATTGGTGGCACTTCAAAAGCAGAGGTTGAAAGAATGCTGGAAGAGAGAAATAAGCTTGTTATTAGCGATACCAAAAAACTTTCTTCAATAATAGACAGGGTCGCATCAAAACTTGAAAAACTATATCTCGAGGTCGAGAGTGTTTTGAGGTGATAAAATGCTTGGTAAAAGGGTAAGAGTGAGAGCCAAAGGAAAGGAGTTTGTTGGCGTTGTCATGCCATCTTCTACCGGATCTTTTGTCCTGAAGCTCGATAACGGTTACAATGTTGGGTTTACAGAGTATGAAATTGTAGAGGTTCTTGAAGATAGAAAAATAGCTCCACAGTTACCTCCTCTTGAAAAGAGAGAAGGTTTGCCAGATGTCAAGATCATTTCAACAGGTGGAACAATCGCAAGCAAAGTTGATTATAGAACTGGAGCAGTCACAAGCCAGTTCTCTGCAGAGGAAATAGTCAGCGAAGTTCCCGAACTGGTGGAAATATGTAACGTCGATGCTGAACTGCTTTACAACATTCTCAGCGAGAACATGAAACCACAGAACTGGATAGAGCTTGCAAGAGATGTTTACAAGGCAATCAAAGATGGTTATGAAGGCGTTATTATTACCCACGGTACTGATACGATGTCATACTCAGCATCAGCTTTAGCATTCATGCTTTCTACTCCTTCACCCGTCGTTTTTGTGGGATCACAGCGTAGCAGCGACAGACCATCGAGTGATGCAGCGATGAATCTCATTTGTGCGGCAAGAACAGCCATATCCGATCTGGGAGAGGTTGTAGTAGTCATGCACGGATCGACAAGCGATGACTTCTGCTACATTCACAGGGGTGTTAAGGTTAGAAAGAATCACACATCCCGCAGAGATGCGTTCCAGTCAGTAAATAATCTGCCCATAGGCAGGGTTGATTACCCATCCGGAAACATAACCTGGATGTCTGAAAGAATCAAGAGAGGAGAGCGGGAACTCGAACTCAAAGATAATCTGGAGGAGAAAGTAGTTTTGATAAAGTTCTTCCCCGGATTGCAGCCGGATATACTGGATTACTACTATGATAAGGGTTATAGAGGTTTTGTGCTTGAAGGTACAGGACTGGGCCACGTTTCAACAGACTGGATAGATACGATAAAGAGAATTTCCGACGACTCGCTGATAATCATGACTTCACAGTGCTTATGGGGTAGGGTATGTGACCGTGTTTACGATACGGGTAGATACCTTCTCCAGGCAGGAGTGATTGAAGGCGAAGATATGCTGCCCGAGGTGGCCTTGATTAAAACCATGTGGTTGCTTGGAAATTACGATCTAGAGGAAGCAAAAAGGCTGGTTAAAGTAAATCTGGTTGGAGAGATAAATCCAACAACAAAATACCCTGTAGAGACCTAGGCTATCTATAATATATTTTTACGTTAGTGAACTCAAGGATAGGTATTTGATACCAAAACATTTTATTACAAATCTACGCATGCAGCGAGAAGGTGGTGGAATTGAGAAAAGTATCAGTATTTGATACCACACTCAGAGATGGGGAACAAACCCCCGGAGTGTCATTCCCGCTCAATTATAAAATACAAATAGCAAAACAGCTTGACAAGCTAGGAGTAGATGTGATCGAGGCGGGCTTCTCGGTTGCATCTAAAGGAGAGTTTGAAGCTGTAAAGACGATAGCAAATCTTGGATTGAATGCAAAAATATGTGGTCTTGCGAGAATTGTAAAGCAAGATATCGATGCAGCTCTCGATGCTGAAGTTGACATGGTTCACATTTTCATCTCCACTTCAAAGATTCAAATAGAACACACAATTAAGAAGAGCAGGGAAGAGATAGTGGAGATGGCCGTAGATGCAGTAGAGTATATTAAAGACCATGGAAGAATCTGCATGTTCTCTGCAATGGACGCAACGAGAACTGAGATTGATTATCTCAAGACAATCTATAAAGCTGTTGAAGATGCTGGAGTGGACATCATAAACATTCCCGATACTGTTGGAATTGCCACACCCTTCAAATTTTACGATTTAGTGAAAGAACTGAGGGATCATCTCAAAGTACCTATTGACGTACACTGCCACAACGATTTCGGGCTTGCAACAGCAAATACTTACGCAGCCGTTCTGGCTGGGGCAGATGAGGTGCAGGTTACTGTAAACGGAATAGGGGAAAGAGCAGGAAACGCTGCCCTTGCGGAAGTGATCATGATCCTCCACAGCCTTGAAGGAATAAAGACAAACATAAAGACGGAATATCTTGTAGAAACTTCAAAGCTCGTTGAAAGACTTTCAGGAATAAGAATGCCGCCCAACACACCCATTGTCGGTGACAATGCATTCAGCCATGAGAGTGGAATTCACGCCCATGGTGTAATCAAGGATGCGGCAACGTTTGAGCCAGGCGTTATAACACCGGAAATGGTTGGACACAAGCGCAGAATCGTCATTGGAAAGCATGCTGGAAGGCACCAGATAAAGAAGATACTGGAGGATGCAGGATACGTTGTCGGTGAAGAACGTCTTACCAAGATCGTAGAGAAGATAAAGGAACTTGGCGATAGGGGTAAGAAAGTTACCGATCTGGATCTGTTTGCAATCGCTGAAGTCGTGCTTGGTGAGTTGAAGAAAGAGGATAAAGCAATTCTCGTTGATGAAGTTACTGTATTGACGGGTAACAAGATCACACCAACTGCAGTGATCAACGCCAATGTGCTGGGGGAGAAGAAGGTTACATCAGCCATTGGAGTTGGGCCGGTTGATGCAGCCCTGAAGGCAGTAACAGAACTTGCAGGTAAGAAGGTAAGGATTACCGAGTTCAGAATGGATGCCATAACTGGTGGTAGTGATGCTCTTGCAGAGGTTTATGTAACCGTCGAGGATGAAAATGGAGATGTATTTACAGCCCGTTCAGCAGGTCCAGACATTATAATGGCTTCAATAGAGGCAGTCATACATGCAGTAAACTACCTCATGCACAAGAGAAAGAAGAAGAAAGAATTAGCTGAATAAGACCTGGAGGTTCGCCCCCCTTCCCTTAAACTCCCATCCTTTTTTGAGGTAGAGATCGGAGAGGGGCAGTAGGATAGTAGAATATAATATAATGCGAGGTGTGGTGGCAATATAGAGGCAATCACTTTTTATTTAAGTTGACCAAATTGAAACTCATTGTTCAGTGAAATGGGTACTGGAATCCCTATACACGGAAAGGGTTGTTTATTTGTTTCTTCTGCAGATAGCAAGCCCGCCTGTTTTGTTTTAGCTCTTGGAATTGGTTAAAGTTAGCGAAATGTCTAGTGAAGAGTTGGTCTAGATACTATGGAGATATACTCAAAAATTTTTTAAACTTTGGCGAAATGAAAACGAGACATAGAGTGATCTGCAATGCCCATCAAGAAGAAACTTAGTTTCTCAAAATTACAGAAAATAAGGAATTACCTATCATCCAAAAAGGCCGCCGATAAGAGAAGGGTAGGTGTACTTGTCGACGGCCCAAACATGCTCAGAAGGGAGTTTAACATAAATCTACACGAAATAAGGGAGATCCTATCCGAGTATGGAGACATTAAGGTTGCCAAGGTTTTCCTGAATCAGTATGCCAGCGAAAAGCTCGTTGAAGCTATAGAAAATCAAGGCTTCGAGCCGATCATCACTTCCGGTGACGTGGACGTCAGAATGGCAGTAGAGGCTATGGAAATGATATACAACGATACTATCGGTGCAATCGCTCTCGTTACGAGAGATGCGGACTTCAAAGCTGTTTTGAAGAAGGCAATGGAGATGGGTAAGGAGACCATAATAATTGGTGCCGAGCCAGGTTTTTCGGCAGCGCTGAAAAATTCTGCTGATATTGCTATAATTTTGAATGAAGACGACTTCGTTGAAGTGGATGATTTAAAAGATGATGTTGAGGAAAACGTCAAAGAGGCAAACCGGGATTTATTGGGTTTTGAAGACGTGAAAAC
The DNA here is from genome assembly GCA_964652135.1 of uncultured archaeon. Classification (GTDB taxonomy): domain Archaea; phylum Halobacteriota; class Archaeoglobi; order Archaeoglobales; family Archaeoglobaceae; genus CAZZAF01. The sequence continues at coordinate 26,578 of CAZZAF010000024.1, read as the reverse complement.
AAATCCATGAAAATATTTCTTTTTGAATATGCAACCTGTGGTGAAGAAACCCCTGCGAGTATAGCGATAGAAGGAGCTGGAATGTTCAAAGCTCTTTATGAAGGATTCAGAGAATTTTTAAGCGTTAAATCTTTTGTCAGACCGGAATTCACGGAGATATTTCCGTTTCCCTCTACTGAAAACTGGTTCGAGGATTTTGAGAGGTGTGCTGAGGAATCCGATTACACTCTGATTATAGCTCCAGAAGACGATCTCCTTCTCTTCGAACTTACAAAAGCTGTTGAGAAAAAGACCGCCAACCTTGGAAGCTCATCGAAAGGAGTTTTTACCACCTCAGATAAATGGTTGACATATCAGGCAATAAAAGGAAAGGTTAACACTCCAGAAACATCTCTAAAACCTCTCGACCCTCCATTTGTAGTAAAACCACGCATCTCGTGTGGAGGGGAGGGAATAGAACTCTCTCATGGGGTTCCTGAAGGATTCATAGCTCAGGAGTTCATAGAGGGTATGGATGTTAGTGTGAGTCTGCTTGTAGGCGATGAAATCAGAGTGTTGAGTGTTAACGGGCAGATTATTGATAATTTCAGATATAAAGGAGCAATCGTTCCGTATGAGTGTGGGAACGATGTAATTGAAGAAGCTATAAAGGCTGTTGAGGCTATAAAAGGTCTATTTGGTTATGTTGGTGTCGATCTGGTAGTTTCCGATATCCCCTATGTTGTTGATGTAAATCCAAGGATTACCACGCCGGCAATTCTATTCAGAGATGTGTATGGAATTAATCTTGCAGATGTATTAATCAGAAACTATGAAGGAAAGCCGATTCCTGAATTCAGAGCAACCAGAAAACTGATACTTAAAAAATATCAAGGAGTCTCGAAAAACTCGGTATTGTCGTTCAGGGGCTACTCGCTCGTCAAGGATGTTTACGAAAGCTAAATAAGTTGGTTCTACCACTGTCCTTTGAATGATCGTTTCGGTAGTCTTACCAGCATACAATGAATCAAATAGGCTTAAAAAAGCCGTAGAGACTGTTAAAATATATCTGGATAGGACTGGCTACGATTATGAGATAATAATCGCTGAAGATGGGTCGACAGACGGAACCGATAGAATAGCTGCTGAAATATCTTCAAAAGACGAGAAAGTAATACATCTGCATTCCGATGAAAGGCTTGGTAAAGGAGGAGCCATTACAAGAGCATTCAAAGAGGCAAAAGGGGATATTCTCATCAGTATGGATGTTGACCTCTCGACGGACATGAAACATCTTGAGCAGCTCATAGATGCTATTGCTGTTGAGGGCTACGACATTGCAATCGGATCAAGATTGCTAAAGGAGAGTAAAACCGAGAGACCCTTCAAGAGGAGTTTAGCTTCAAAGACATACAACTTCCTTGTTCGCTTCCTTCTCGGCTCTAAAGTCCACGATCACCAGTGTGGGTTTAAAGCCTTCAAACGAGAAGTTATTCTTGAGATAGTTGATCAGGTGAAGGATAAACACTGGTTCTGGGATACCGAAGTGCTCGTTCTGGCTCAGCGTAAGGGTTATCGAATTAAGGAATTTCCGGTTGAGTGGAAACAGGGAACTGACACCAAGGTGAAGTTTGGAAGAGATCTGGTTTACATGCTCTCACAGATCTTCAGGATGTGGAGTGAAGCGAGAAGATCAAGCAGAAAGTTTTTTGTCTTCTCCTTCATTCTTGCGGCATTAATCATACTATCTCTTGCGTTTTTCGTTGGATTTGAGAATATACTTGCAGTGCTTTCAACGGCAGATCCACGCTACATGGCTCTTGCAGCAGCACTTTATACCTCGTCATTTCTCGTTAGAGGTCAGAGATTTCAGTATATCATGTCAAAACTAGGATATCCTGTCTCGCTTATATTCTCTGCTGAAAGTGTATCTGTAAGTCAGACAATGAATGTAATAACTCCTGTACGAATTGGAGATGTTGCCCGAGCATATGTTTTCAAGCTGAGGAACATACCAATTTCAACAACATTTAGTGGGCTTGCAGTTGAGAGAATATTTGACCTTATATCAGTTGTAATACTTGCATTTCTTGCGATCATCACTCTGAGCGATACAAGGTTTGTTTCAGCACCGCTTTACGCTACAGCTTTTCTCCTACTCACGGTTTCTGCTGTGTTTGCCGTTTCAAGAATGGAGAATGTGATTGGTAAAATATTCAGAGAGGCAAAGGATCTGATGAAAACGAAGGACTCATTCTTTGTACTTCTTTCCTCTGCTGCCGTATGGCTCATTGACATAGCTGTATGTCACCTGATACTGCTCTCATTTGGCGTGGATATCTTTCCTCTCGTGGCTCTGGCTGTTTCAATTGCAAACATAACAAAGGTGCTACCGTTAACCCCTGGAGGAATAGGAACCTATGAGGCGGCCATGACGGGAATACTTGCATCGAGCATCGATCCGGGTTTGGCTTTCACAGCAGCAATCATCGACCACGCGTTGAAAAATCTAATAACGCTGTTCCTTGGTTTGATAGCCTTAACCAGTCTAAATATCAGGATCAGAGATATAACAAAATAAAATAATACGGCAGGTGGAAGTATGATAGGCATTGCCATTTTCATTGCGCTTTCACTGCTCATAACCCAGAGTGTAAGGCTAAAACATTACTATCAGTCAAGATTTCTCTCCATCCTCCTGCTATCGCTGATTTCCTTTTTGATTTCCTATATCTTCCCATTCAGATATGCATTCTATGCGACGCTGCTCGTTTTCTGCATAGCTGGTGTTTATATGGTCTTTAAAAAGGGATTCTTCTTCGATAGGCAGGAAGAAAGCGTGTTTCTCATTTCCTTCGCTTATTTTCTCTTTCTGCGATCGCTGGTTCCCGAAGCATTCGGGGCAGAGAAACTCATGGATATTGCCTTTATGAATGCTGTTTTGAAAGCTGAAATGTTTCCACCACCAGATCCATTTTTTGCTGGAGGCAACCTGAACTTCTACTACTATTTCGGATACGTTGTTGGTGCAGCGATTACACTCATGTCATTCGTAAAGCCAGAGGTTGGTTTCAACATTGCCATGGCGAGCATTGGTGCTTTCTCAACACTGCTTGTTTATGGATTTCTGAGGGGATTTGTGGACGAAAGAAAAGCGATAATCGGAGCCATTTTTGTTCTGTTTTCCGGAAATCTGTATGCTGCGTATGAGCTCTTTGTTGATATAATCTCAATGCAGAAACCGGGTTATCTGTTTTACTGGAATGCAACAAGGGTGATTGATGAAACCATCAATGAATTTCCATATTTCAGCTTCATACATGCGGATTTTCATGCACACGTTGTGGCAATTCCAATAAAGATTCTCGGTATTGCTCTGCTATATGAGTATTATAGAGGAAACAGGCTGTGCGGTTTGATGCTTGTGCCACTGTCTTTCATTTTGTTTGCCACGAATTCGTGGGATGCACCGATCTTTTTATTCTTAATAGCTCTCATAACTCTGCTCAGACTGAGAAAGGGTGAAAACATCTGGAAGGAAATAAAATTTGCAGCCGTAATTTTCCTAGCATCAGTCCTTTCAATAGTTGTTCTCTATTCCACCATGGAAACTCCTGCAGCAAAGCCAATGCTTGTTGAAGATAGGAGCAATCTGGTTCAGTTCCTGCTGTTCTTCTCGATACAGCTTGCATTTGCGTATTACTATCTCAGGGAAGAGATCAGATCGAGGATTTTTTTGCTGAGCATCCTTGTCTCAGCAGTACTGTCTATCTGGATACCAATTGCCATAGCTGTCCTGCCGCTTTCGGTGCTTGCAGCGAAAAGAATGCGCAGAGATTTCTTTGCAGCACTCATATTTGCGGCAACTCTTTTACTGCTGACTCCAGAACTGATCGCTATAGAATCGAGGATGAACACAGTCTTCAAGTTTTACCTTGCAGCATGGCTTTTCCTGACAATCCCCGGGGCTTTGGCACTGGGTCGTGCTGTTGAGAGTCCTAAAAGACTGCTGAATGCTGTTATGCTCACTCTGTTTGTTCTTTCTCTAGCATATCCTGTTGTGGCAACTCCAGTTAGACACTACAAAGCGGAATTACATCTTGATGGCATGGAATTCATCAGACACATAAGTGAGGGGGATTACGAGGCCATTCAGTGGTTGAGAGATAAAAAGGGTGTTGTGCTTGAGGCTGCCGCGGAATGTTACAGTTATCAGGGCAGAATAGCAGCGTTTACTGGCAATCCAACGGTTGTTGGATGGGCATGCCATGAGGTGCAGTGGAGGGGTAATGGAGAGGAGTTGGCAAGGAGAATGGCTGAGGTAAGAGCCATCTACACCTCTGAAAACTGTACTCTCGTCAAAGAGCTGCTGAGGAAGTACAATGTAACGTATGTGGTGGTGGGATACGAGGAGGAGAGATATTACAACGCAAACCCTGAAAAATTCAGGAAATGCGGGTTGCAGGAAGTTTTTGCTTGGAAGGGGACTTATGTGTTTAAGGTGCCCGATACATGAGGCAGGAAAGGTGATTAGACTTCCTAAAGCTCCATAAACTCACTCAACCTCCTCTGGGATTTAATGTATGCCGAGGCTCTTTTAATGCTGAATCCCATTCTTTTCAGATCAGCAAGTGAATACCCCTTCTCAAGCAGTTTTGCAGCCTTTACACCTATCCCTGGAATCTGGATTGGCTTTAACCCTTTATCCCTGAACTTCTCGGCAAGAAGAATTTTTGGATCAACATTTGGCAGCATATCTTCAACAAGAATTTCTTTAATCTGCCTAGCATCAAAATCGTAGATTCTGATCAGAGCATCAACCCTGTACAGGTTTATAACTCTCTTCTTGCTCTCAGGCCTCATCCCTTCCATGGGCGTGCCCTTCACCGGTGTGAATGGTGAAATATATAGCCTGGAGACTCCAAATTTCCCGTAGTGCAGTTCCATACTATTTATTATCTCTAAATCGCTCTCACCAACACCTGCTATCAACTGGGTTGTGTGACTTCTCCTTCTTCCGTTCTTTCTGTATCTCCCAACTTCCTCCGCGATCCACCTCTCTCTACGCATGATATCGTTTTTCAGATCCTTAACGGAGCTAAGCTCGCCCATTCTTGATTGTGATGTTGTCTCAACATTTATGCTCACTCTGTTGGCAATCTCCAGAGCTCTTTTTATCTGGTCTCTATTTGCCCCAGGTATGATTTTCAGATGAACGTATCCTTTAAACCCACTCTTTCTTATCAGTTCGCCAGCAGTGATAATATCCTCCATTACTTTCTCCGGATCTCCGCTTACAGCCGAACTTATGAATACTCCTTCAACCAATCCCTTTTCTTTCAGTGAGAAGAATGCATCTGCAAGCTCTTCTGGAGTTATCGATAGTCCTTTTCTCCATGCATTTGGGCAGTATGAGCAGTCAAAAGAACATTGATTGGAGAGAAGAACTTTAAGCAGCCTAATTCTCCTGTTTCCAGCTTTAGAAATGTAAATATAGCTATGCGGATCGAATGTACATTTTGAATGACAAATATCAAACCTGCTGCTTTCGATGAGTGTTGCAAGCGTTTCTGTGTTCACAGTAGCCATTTATCACTCGGGTTGATATTTCGTTTATGTGTGATGTGAAAGTTGGGACGTCATTGTACTGGAGTAGTTTTTATCTAGATTGGGGAGCAACATGCATCCGGAAACTATAATATAGTGGTTTTCACCCATTTTCAACGCAACGCTTAAATAACGGTCTCGTCTTTCTGCGTTCGGGTGATGCTCATGGCAAGATTTCCAGAAGCAGAGGCTCGATTGTTCAACGTGAAGATATGCATGAGGTGCAACGCAAGGAACCCCGTAAAAGCAAAGGTTTGCAGGAAGTGTGGATACAAGGGTCTGAGACCAAAGTCCAAGGAGAGGAGAGGTAAGTAATCCCATTAGTTTTTGATTTATCTCCTTTTAAAAATTTAGATTTGTTCATTCCAGCTACGTTTCTCTTTTTGTATATACATATATATAATCGGATTTAAATTAAAGGTATAATAGTTAGGAAAATTTAATCCAATTGTTTAAGGGTGTGCACCATTCTGTGTATTGTTGTTAGGAATCCCAGGAATGCAAGTATTACCAGCGTTGCGTAGAGCTGGTTGAGGATTAAACCGAGCATGATTATTACGATTCTGGTGTCTCTTCCGCCGATTCCAACTTTACATACTGCACCCTCAGCCTCAGCCATAGCTCTCGAGATACTTACTCCAAAGGATCCTACAATTGCAAGCATACCAACAAGCCATAACTCTTCAGGAGAAATCGCAACCATTCCAATTACAAGCGCAGCATCCACAAACCTGTCAAAGATTCTATCGAGATAAGCTCCCTTATGGGTAACCCTGCCAGTCAATCTTGCGAGATCTCCATCCACACAGTCGAAAATCTGCGAAATAAATATCATAACGACGCTTTCGTAGATTTTTCCTATTGCAATTAAGTATCCGGAGAGTATTCCGAGAAATGCAGCGAAGAATGTGATGGAATTTGGATTTACGTTGTATCGTGCAAGCAATCTTGCGAGAGGTCTTGAGAACCTCCTATAGACAAATTCGGTGATAACGTATTCCCATTTGATTTTCGACACCCCCTGACAAAAGATTTTTATGGCAAAGGGCGTAAAAATTTTTCTATGAGGGCTGTTATAATTGCCGCTGGTACAGGTTCAAGATTAGGTGAATATTCAAAAGATAAACCGAAGACGCTTGTTGAAGTTTCTGGAACGCCCATCCTAGGCTATACTCTTAACAGTCTTATAAAAGAAGATATCACGGATATTGTAATAGTTACCGGATATATGGGGGAAAAAATAAAGGAGTTTATTAATAAAAATTATGCTAATAAACTGAATGTAAGTTACGTGCACAATGACATTTATGATAAGACTAATAACATATATAGCATTTATCTAGCAAAAAACGAGCTTGTAGGCTCGGATTTCATGCTCATAAATTCTGATGTACTATTTCATGAGGGAATCCTTCAAGCGTTAAAGAGAAGTGAGAAGAGGGGTGTAATACTTTCTGTTGATTTCACTGTGAAACTTGGCGAAGAAGAAATGAAGGTAAAAATTGAGGGAGACACAATAGTCAAGATATCCAAGAAGATACCTCCGGAAGAAGCAGATGGAGAATACATTGGACTGACAAGAATAGACAAGGACTTTTCCAGAGTATTCTTCGAAAGCGTGGAGAGGACAATAGAGGAGAAGGGAACAGGGGTTTTCTATGAAGAAGCATTTCAGACAATGATAGATGATGGTAATGAAATACATTATGAAAGTACAAAAGGCCTTCCGTGGATTGAGATAGATACACCTGAAGATCTGAAAGTTGCACAGGAGGTTATAGCGCCAAGATTATAGGTCAGGCTTTAGGTTTTTACAGCGCGATAGTGTCTGAATAATTCGCCTGTTGGTTTGTCAATCGCGATTTGGGGCATTGCTGAATCATCTTTCATCGTTGCCCCATATCTTGTCGAGTTCTCTATCCTCCCTTTCAGAAATTACCCTTACCTCCATGAGTCTCCAGCCAAGTCTATCTTTCAGTAAAACCAGATGCTTGCCCTTGCAGGAGAACTCCTGAATTTCTGGCTTGAATGTATGCTCTTTTTTGCATACCGGACATTTAACTTTCACTTCTTCCGAAGTCATCCTGAAACCTCACTATATCATCTTCACCCAGGTATTCGCCAATCTGCACTTCAATAACCTCTAATGGCAGCAAACCAGGATTTTCGAGCCTGTGTTTAATGCCAGAAGGTACGAATGTACTTTCACCACTTCTGAGAAGGAACTCCTTGTCGCCAATAATAACCTTTGCCGTACCTCTAACAACCACCCAGTGCTCGCTTCTGTGGTGGTGCATTTGCAAACTCAATCTCCTTTTAGGAAGGACGGTCACGCGCTTTATCTTGTAGAATTGTCCCTCCTCAAGAACTGTGAAGGAACCCCACGGCCTGTAGACTGTTCTGTGAAACTCAGCCCTTTTATCGTTTCTCTCTTTGAGCCGGTTTACAATATCTTTTACCTTTTGTGAGTTCTTCTTCGAGCAAACGAGGACTGCATCCTTCGTATCTATTACTATCAGGTCATCCACACCAACCGCCGCAATCAATCGTTCACTGTAGAGCAGGTTGTTTTTTGAGTCGATGGATATACATTCTCCACTGACAGCATTTCCATCTGTATTCTTGTCCATGACTTCATACAGGGCATCAAAGCTGCCCACATCACTCCAGAATGTTTCCAGCGGGACAACAGCGGCTCTATCTGTTTTTTCCATCAATCCGTAATCAATTGAAATTTCTGGAACCTTCTGGTATGCTTCATTGATATCATCTTCTTCGAGTGCCTGGACTATCTCAGCAGCATGCTTTCTGCACTCTTCGGTAAATACCCGGGTGTCGAAGAGGAACATTCCGCTATTCCAGAGGTAACCTTCCTTGAGGTACGTTTTTGCTGTCTCCAGATCGGGTTTTTCAACGAATTTTTCGACCCTATATCCGTAATCGAGTAAGTCTCCTGGCTTTATGTAGCCATATCCTGTATGAGGTTTTGTCGGTTTAACACCAAAAGTTACGAGATACTTGTCTGCGAGCTTTTCAGCTTTCATGAAAGCCTCTTCGTACTTTTCGTTAACTTCTATTAGATGATCAGATGGCAGAACAGCCACCTTCGCAGTCCCATGCTGCAATATTCTGGTAATCCCGTAGTATATTGCTGGGAGGGTGTTTTTTGCGTATGGTTCGGTGATGATGTTATCCTGTGGAATATCAACACCTATTTCGGAAATCTGATCAATTACCATGAACTTGTGTTTATCATTTGTGACAACGTATACGTCCTCCGGGTCTGAGAAGATGAGTGCTCTTTCAACGGTTTTCTGAAAGAGAGACTTACCATCGAACAGTTTTATGAACTGTTTTGGGTAGTATTCTCTGCTGAGGGGCCAAAGTCTTGTACCACTCCCACCTGCAAGGATGAGTGTTTTCATTGGAGAAAAGATAAGGTCTGCTTTATATAATCCTTATTCTTTCACGTCTGGTTATATTGTTGCTCAGCTTTATGGACTCACTTCTTTCTCAGAGATAACTGCTGACGGTGAATTCACTCACGTTATGTGGTGTATTTGCTTTAAAATCGATAAAAAACTGTGATTCACTGCTCTGGCTTGCGGATAAAAAAAGATTTAAGGATCTACTGTAATGCTGAGGTGATGAAAGCAGTTATTTCACTTGGCGGCTCAGTCCTAGTAGGTAAGGGTTTCGATGCGGATAGGATAAAGGCTTATGCTGAGGTAATTGAAAGGCTCGTGGAAGAGCACAAGATATTCGTTGTAATTGGTGGAGGCAGGGTTGCGAGGGAATACATAAACACGGCAAGAAAACTTGGAGCGAACGAAACTTTCTGCGATTATATTGGGATAGAAGTAACCAGAATAAATGCAATGCTTCTCGCATCAGCTCTCAAAAATGCTCCAAAAAATATTCCAAAGGACTTCAAAGAAGCACATGAACTGTCAATGAATCATGCAGTTGTCGTGATGGGCGGAACTTTTCCGGGTCATACAACTGATGCAACTGCAGCGTTGCTCGCTGAATTCGTTGGAGCCGACATACTGCTAAACGCAACATCTGTTAACGGTGTTTATTCAGCAGATCCAAGAAAAGACCCGAATGCAGTTAGATTTGAAAGGCTAACAGCCAGAGAACTGGTGGATATTGTAGCGGCTGGAGAGACCAAAGCTGGGAGCAGCAATGTGATCGATCTACTTGCAGCGAAAATCATTGAGAGAAGCGGAATAAAGACTGTAATATTCTTAGGAGAGCCTGAGAACATCGAAAGAGCCTTCAGAGGAGATATAAAGGATATAGGTACTGTTGTTGAGTGATGTTAAGTTTGGATAATTCTTATTTTCCTCGGAGAGAGGGAAAACCCCACTTTGTTTCCTCAGTAAGTGCTCTAGGGAAGCGTAGTGTGTTAAGTATTACATATGCTGGTTTTTATTGTTTTTTATTAATGTTTTTATTCTCGACAAATTTCTTGGCGAAGGAGTCAGAATTAAACAAAATTGTAGGAGGAAACATAAAAAATTTGGTAAAAGAAAAAGTTTTAATTTATGCTTCTTCCGCAACTTTTGCTGGAACTCTTGAGGTTATTGCTACTATTATTGCCCATACTGCAAGTATACCTATGGTCATTGCTCCTCCCAATGTTGCCATCTCGTGTAGCATAGTTGGAATATCTGCTGGGTTTTCCATTGCAGTTAAGAATGGAGGATATGGTACAATTTCTTGGTGTGCGAGATGCTCAACTGCTAGCATCACACACCCGCCCCACAGCATTAGATTTAGTAGATCAATCTTGTATTCTGACGGAATCTGCTTCCTCAGTGCGGTTGTTATTATTGCCAGAGCCATTGGTACAAGGAAACATGCCATTTTTCTCACCTCCCACTCTTTATTTTATCATACAAAACTGCGATCTCCCATATTGTAAATACAGGAATCAACATTGCAATTCCTAGTACGGTTGCGTTTGTGATAAGGCCGTCTGTTGTATATTCTAGGAATTCGCCACCTTCTTCCGCAAAACCGTATATGTGGTCAATCAGTATCATCAATGAAGATCCCCACAGCATTAGACATAGTCAGTGCAGTTTGTACTTTTTTGGATTCGGTACCGCAATATATACGGCCGTTACTGCTATTGCAGCAATCAGTGTTGTTATGAGCCACATTTTCCTTATCACCTCGTAACAACTTCTTTCTACCTTTGTATTAACATATGATGTTATAAAAAATTTTTGGTAGTAATAGTTATAACCTGTTGAAGAATCTGGGTAGAAATATTGAAAATTTAAGTAGTACTTAAAAAGGGGTTTAGGTACTAAGAGTATGACTTAATTTTAATCTTTTTATCTTTAGATGGGTTGTAAAAAGAGGGGATATGAGACAATCAACGTGGAATTATGGGAAAAGAAGGGTGATAGGGATCAGAACTCTAAGTAGTTTAAATTATCAAACTAGACTTTTACCATAGTCCGTATAAATCTCTTATACCACTCAAATTCTCTTGGGGTGATAATATGGATCTCAAATGGCGCAAAAACATCTATTGCCTTCATAATTTTGGCTCTTATTTTGCCTCACTCCCACTGGCTCTTCGGCGTACTTTCAGAAACGATGAGGATGTCTATATCGCTTGCAGGTGTATGCCTTCTCTCAACAACTGAGCCAAACACGTAAACATCAGTCTTGCCAAGAATGTTTTCGGCTATTTCTTTTATCAGCCTAGCATATTGCATATAATTCTCAAAGTACTTTCTCTCTTCCCGAGCAATTTCCCTGACAGCATCCATCAAATTCATAGCTTATCAACAAACTCCTTAATTTTTTAGCCAGATTGAGCATATTCTCGACTTCTTTTCTTTTGAATTCGCTTGGAATGTAACGGGAAGTTATATAAGCGTTTTCGAGGTTAGATATACCATTTGTGTGCTCTTCCATAAACGAACGTACTTCATCAAGCTTTGCCGTAACTTTTCCAATCTCCTTGAGCAGTTTTTAATAGAGTGAGTTTTTGGGTAATCTCCTGATAAAAGAAAAAGCTTGTATTTGAGATAGAGCTCAACAAACTGCTGAATATTAAATGCTGCAAGGTCATATACTTCGTTATATAGCTAGTACTCTCCATTTTTAATGTTTCTATGATCGGGAATAAATGATTAATACGCTACCCTACTACGCATACCTATGGAAGACATCGCAAAACTGCTTTTCGAATCCGGAATGCTCAAGCTCGTCCCCCGATCCGGGTGGTTCAAGATCGGGATAAAAAATCCTGAAAGTGTTGCAGAACATTCTTTCAGAACAGCTTTAATCGCCTTTATAATTACATACATGGAAACTTCTGACGTTTCAAAAGCCAGTAAGGCATCGTTTCTCGCATTAATTCATGACTTCCATGAGAGCCGTACACTCGATCTGCACAAGCTTTCGCGGAAGTATGTCAGTATGGACTCCAAAAAAGCTCTCAAAGAGCAGCTTGAGTCTCTGCCAGAAGACATGCGGAAGGAAATCGAGATACTAATGGAGGAATTTGGAGACTTCGTGGAAGATGCCGACAAACTGGAACTTCTCCTTCAGGCCAAAGAGTATTCGGAGTCGTATCCTTCAGCCATGATTTACGCCCAGGATCTTGAGTTCAAGACCAAAGCAGCGAAAAAGCTTGCTGAGGTTATAAAGAGCTCGGATCACAGGTGGTGGCTAAGGTTTGAGTGAGCTGAAGTTCATCTGCGACCGCATGCTTGGCAAACTCACGACCTGGTTGAGAATATCCGGTTACGATACTCTATATGTAGCAGACCTGAATATTGAGGGAGACGAAGACGATTACATGCTACACAACCACAAAGACAGGATTCTGCTTACAAAGGATAGAGAGCTATACAGACGTGCAAAAGCAGCAGGAAGGGATGTGTTTCTAATTAAATCAGACAGCGTTGCGGGGCAGATGAGAGAAGTAATGGAACTGGGGGTTAAATTTGAGCCTGTAATGAACCGCTGCAGTGTTTGTAATGCATTGCTGCGCAAACCAACAGCAGAGGAGGCAAAAGAGGTTATGGAAAGAGAGGGGTTGAGGGAAGATCTTGCAAGAAAATTCGAATTGTGGTACTGTGAACGATGCAAAAAACTTTACTGGGTGGGTAGTCACTGGAGAAATATGCTGAAGTTTCTTGAAACTGTATATGGGCGTTATTGACCAGGTTTTTCTAATTATGTAATCTTTTTAGATCGTAATTACTTCTTCGAAGTGGTATGATTAACCCGCGTGTATGCATCGAAAGGAATAAATCAAGTTATTCTTACCATTGATAAAATAAATTTGACAAAGGAGGGAAAACTAACGCCCAGCAAAAACATCATACTGGTCTTTGGGCTGCTGGTTGTGCTGTGCGCCGCATCCTTCGTCACGAGCATCAGTGTCGGCTCATCCAGCATCGGTTTTTTTGATGTAGTTGAGATTCTGCTGGGAAATGAAGCCAATCCAATAGCTTACAGAATTATTATCGACTTCAGACTGCCGAGAACTGTCCTAGCAATGCTGGTGGGAATAGGACTTGCAACTGCTGGTTGCGCTATGCAGGCTTTGTTCAGAAATCCTCTAGCCGATCCGTACATACTGGGTGTTTCAAGCGGTGCAAGTGTTGGGGCGGCGCTGGTAATACTGCTCGGCATTGCATCAATGCAGAATATAATCTCTGCAGCATTTTTCTCTGCGCTTGTTACAGCCTACGTGGTTTACAGAATTGGCAGACACTCTGTGTATTCACTATTGCTTGCGGGAGTAGCGATGGCATCGTTTCTTTCTGGAATTACATCGCTTCTTATTTATCTGGCTGGGAAGGATATGCATCAGGTTGTATTCTGGATAATGGGTGGTTTCTGGACTGCAAACTGGTTGAAGGTAAAAATTGCGTTATTTCCGGTGCTTTTCGGCACAGCATTGATTATTTACAATTCGTGGAATTTGAATGCAATTTTGCTTGGAGAAGAGTATGCTGTAAGCGTTGGAGTTGATGTTGACCATCTCAGAAAGATAATCATAGCATGCTCGGCGCTTCTCACATCCGCTGCGGTAGCGGTTAGCGGTGTTATTGGATTTGTTGGGCTCATAATCCCACATGCGATGAGACTTATCGTTGGTGAAGATCACCGAGTTCTCATACCATCTGCAATCCTGTGTGCGGCAATTTTCATGCCTGCTGTAGATGTTATTGCGAGAACTGTTACATCAGGCGAACTTCCCGTAGGAATTATTACTGCGTTACTGGGTGCACCATTTTTCATTTATCTGCTGAGGAGGGGCAGATATTGATACTGAAGGTCAGCGGAGTAAAGGTAACGCTGAAAAGTGTAGAAGTCCTGAAGGATGTGAGTTTCGAAGTTAGCGAAGGAGACTTGGTTGCCCTTCTCGGCCCGAACGGAAGCGGTAAGAGCACGCTTTTGAGAACGGTTTTTGGATTGCTGAAACCTGTGAGTGGTGCGGTTTACTTTGATGGAAAAAACATTCACGGCATGCAGATTGTAGAAGTGGCAAAACTGCTTGGATATCTGCCCCAGGAAATCTCAGCCACGAATCTCAAGGTTATCGATGTTGTTCTTCTTGGGAGAACTCCCTATATAGGTGTACTCCCGTCAAATCGGGATCTGGAAGCTGCAAGGAAGGCATTGTCCATGGTTGGAATGCAGGGTTACGAAAACCGTCGTTTCTCGGAATTGAGCGGGGGAGAAAAGCAGAAAGTTATGCTTGCGAGGATATTCTGTCAGCAAACAAAGCTTCTTTTGCTTGATGAACCCACATCCCATCTTGACATAAAAAGCCAGGTTGAGATAATGGGTATCGTGAAAAGGATTGTAGATAAAGGATGTGCAGCGATCGTTGCAATTCACGACATCAACCTGGCATCCTCATTCTGCAACCGCATACTCATGGTAAAAAACGGGAAAATCGTTTATGCTGGTAATCCAGCGGAGGTCATAAACCCCGAGAGCATTATGGACGTTTTTGGAGTGAAGGTAGAGGTAGTTCGGCACAGAGGCAGGATTTTTGTTGTGCCTGCAGTGAGGTGACATAAATGAGATATCGAGTAGAGGAGGATACACTGATTGTTGAAGGAAATTTTGATGCTTTAAGTTCCGGGTTGCTCGGAGGGCGAAAAAAGGTTGAGCACATCTTCAACCATACTGTAGGCAAGGATTTCGATTATACTGATCCCATTGCATATCTTAAAAAAGTTGCAAGTAAATTCGGCATGCGCAATTATTTTGGATTGCTCACGTCTGTTCCAATGGATAAACTTGCCATCGCAAGGGTTGGCGAGGTTACAGCCTTTGTTACAGCTGGTGTAATAAATCACAACGAGAAGATTGGCACGATAAACACCATAGTTGTGATTGAAGCTGACGTGTCTGAAGGCGGTATGGTGAATGCTGTTATTACAGCAACTGAAGCGAAGAGCACGGCTCTGCTTGAAGAGGGACACAGATTCACGGGAACAACCACTGATGCTGTCATTATTGCGAAGACTGGTGGAAGGTACTACGAGTATGCGGGCCCAGCAAGCGAGCTTGGAAGCAAAATATGGAGGGCTGTGAAGACTGCTGTGAAGGAGAGTTTGAGAAAGTGGTAAACAAGGAAGCGTTAAATTTTGGGCAAATTTAATTCAAATATGCAACTAGATGGAATCAGAATTTACGTCTGGCCCGAAACTTTCGCCGTTGTGAAATCGAAAAGAGTTATTCCAGATGCGTTTGCAGTCGTCCAGGACAGAAACGAGATTACCGTAATCATCGATCAGACCAGGGTTAACGATAAAGACATCATAGAGATAGAAAAAGACTGGAAGCTCATCACATTTGACACTGTTCTGCCCTTTGATACCGTAGGCTTTCTTGCAGCGATAACAAATGCTCTGGCGGAAGAGGGAATCAGTGTTTTTGTTATATCTTCGTACTCAACAGACCACATACTTGTCAAAAAGGAGAATCTGGAGAAGGCTCTTGAAAAGCTTGAGGGTATGGGGTTTGAAGTTGGATGAAATGCTGGGTCTCAATTCAGATGATGTAAAGTTTTTCTGATATTAAATCAAGTGAACTGGAAATTTTAAATACAATTGTGTTTGCGACTATTTTGAGGTGTATGTGATGATCAGGAAGCTTGCTGTACTGGCGTTATTGATCTCAATTTTTATAGCCGGTTGCAGTGAGAACGCCTATGTCAGTAAACCTCCCGAGGAGAATGTTGCTCCACCAGCAGCTACAATCATCAAGGTCACGGATGACTTTGGATACGAAGTAACATTAAACAAAACTCCACAGCGAATAGTCTCTCTTGCCCCAAGCAACACCGAGATCCTGTTCGCCATTGGCGCTGGAGACAGGGTTGTTGGTGTAACGGACTACTGCAATTACCCGCCCGAAGCAATGGAGAAACCAAAGGTTGGCGGATATTCAACGGTGGATATTGAAAAGGTCATTGCTCTGAACCCGGATCTTGTGGTTGCTGCACACGGCAACGGCATTGAAACCATAGAAGCGCTGAGGGAGCGAGGCATAACTGTTATTGTGCTCAATCCGAAAAACCTGGATGATGTCATGAGAAACATCGAACTGCTTGGCAAGGTAACTGGCTGCGAAGAAAATGCGTCAAAGCTCGTGAAGGTGATGGAGTATACGATTGAGGAAGTTAAGAAATCTGTTGCAAATGTCAGCGATAGGCCAAAGGTCGCTCACATAATGTGGCATGATCCCGTATGGGTAAGTGGAAGAAACACCTTTATTGATGAGCTGATACGCCTAGCAGGAGGAGAAAACGCATTCGGGGATATGGATGGCTGGAAGGCAGTCAGCATTGAAGATGTTCTGGAAAGAAACCCGGACGTGATAATTGTGAATAGTGGAAGCGGTATGGGTGGTGGAAAGAACATCCTGTATGCGTGGGCAATCAGCGAGCTGAAGGGTGTCAACGCCGTTAAGAATGGAAGAGTATATGTTATTGATGCTGACTTAATCTCAAGACCTTCCTACAGACTTGTATATGCACTGGAGGATATAGTGCGCCTCCTGCACCCCGGAATAACAATTAAAGCATGCGAAGAACAGATGGCTGAAAGTGCCGAATCCTCATAATTCAGGAATTGAAACTTAATTTTTATTTTTGTTGAGCAGTTTTCTTACGATTACTGATCAAGGAGTCCTTTGCATACCAGAACCGGAATTTTTGAGTGACTTAGTATATAGCTGGTTATACTTCCAAGTATCGGTCTTTTGAGCCTTGAACTGAGCATTATACATGTAGCTTCAAACTCATAGGCAGCTTTGAGGATCTCTCCTGGCGGATTCCCAACTCTTGTAACTGTTCTAACATCCATTACGTCTTCAAGTTTTGATTTAACTCTACTCAAAACCTCTCTGGATTTACTGATATTTTTTTCCATCTGTCTTTTGCCCGCTTCAGACGGCAGCATTGGCTCCACAACGTTAAGCAGAATCATCTCTTAGCACGGTATTTTTTTAATACAGCCTATGGATTCTTCAGAGGACTTGAGAGGATAATATGCAAACAAGACTCTGTCAAAAACGCTTTCCACTTCCTGTCTGATTATTAGAACTGGAACTCTCGTTTTCTTAATCACATCTTCTGCAACACTACCAAGCAGCTTTGCCAGAATACCTCTCCCTCTGGATCCCATGGCAATTAAACTTGCATTTACGCTTTCAGCGACTCTCACTATCTCATCGGCGGGATTTCCAATTGGAATGAGACATTTCGTCTATCTGGTTAAAATTTTGTAGTATAATAAGTTGAAATTGACCTTTTCCAGAGCATAACATATGTTGTAAAGTAACACTTCTTCGTAATGTATTTATATCGATTAATAACGCTCATTTTCATGTCCGACCTAGAAAAGTTAAAACATTTGCTTGAACACTGGATCGAACATAACAAGGAGCACACGGCAAAGTACGTGGAATGGGCTGAAAAGATAAAGGATAAAAACCCGGAAGTTTCAAAGCTCATAATGGATGCTGTTGAGAAATTTGAAGAAGGTGAAAAACTTCTCGCTGAAGCTTACAAGATTCTAAGCCAGTCCTGAATTGAGGGAATAAACCGTTCATCCAGCTCATTGACTGACGAATTACTGCAATTCCAGCAAACCTGAATCAGCAAACATCTTTTATACCATCCAGCAACAGGATCATGTAATGCTTGAAGTTGAACTCTGTGGTTTAAAGCTGAAAAATCCAATGATTCTTGCCAGCGGTATTCTTGGAAGTCATATTTCATCACTCAATAAAATAGCAGAAAATGCTGGAGCTGTTGTTGCGAAATCTGTAGGGGTTGAAGCAAGAGAGGGCTATAAAAACCCCGTAGTTATTAATTATTCCCACGGAATGATTAATGCTGTGGGGCTGGCATCTCCCGGTGCAAGAAAGTTTGCTGAGGAGTTAGCAAATTTTAGTAAGGCTGCTCCTCTTATTGTGAGCCTATATGCATCAAAACCCAAAGAATTTGCATCTCTGACATCTTATTTTCCTATGGCTGATGCGTTTGAACTTAATCTGAGCTGTCCTCATGCCAGAAATGTCGGGCTTGCTGTTGGAAGCGATCCCGAGTTGGTAAAAGAGATCGTGATAGAGGTTAAGAGAGCAACTTCCAAACCCGTCTTCGCAAAATTGTCTCCAAATGTGAGGGATGTCGTGGAGATTGGAAAAGCTGCTGAAGAGGGAGGAGCAGACGGTGTTGTCGCAATAAACACTGTTAAGGGAATGAGTATCGACATTTTCAGCAAAAAACCAATCTTGAGTAATATAAGTGGAGGAGTAAGTGGAGAGGCAATAAAGCCAATAGCCGTTAAATGCGTCTGGGACTTATATGAGGAGCTTGAAATTCCAATAATTGGTGCAGGAGGAGTAACCACTTGGAAGGATGTCATCGAGTTCATGCTCGCTGGTGCAACTGCCGTGCAAATTGGTTCAGCCTTATTCTATAGCTATCGTATCTTTTACAGCCTTAAAGAAAGTCTGATAGCCTATACAAGATGGACTGGTGAGAAACTTTCGGAGCTTATAGGAGCAGCTCACAGGAGGTAGTATCATGTTCAGCGTCAAGGTTGAGGAAGTTATAAGGCATACTGAAAACATCGCAACCATATTCTTCAATTGCAGGCTTAGATCATATCCGGGACAGTTTATAATGCTTAACATATTTGGCTACGAGGAGATCCCCTTAAGCATGTCATCCTCAAATTCTGTCACTGTTAAGGCTGTAGGAGAAACCACTAGGGCTCTTGTCAACATTCCTGTTGGAACCTTAGTAGGGATAAAGGGGCCAATGGGTACACCTTTCACACCAACAAACGGAAAGGCACTTCTTATCGCTGGTGGAATAGGTGTTGCACCCTTATTTTATCTGCACGATTATCTTGTAAAGAGTGGGACGGATGTTCATGTCCTGTTCGGTGCCAGAACATCTGAAGAACTGATATGGACTGACAGGTTCAAAAACCTGGAAATTGCGACGGATGACGGTTCTGCCGGATATCATGGTAGCGTGGTCGATCTGGTTAAGGAGAAGGATCTTGAGGAATTCGCCAAAATATACTGCTGCGGCCCCGAGCCAATGCTCAAAGCACTTTATCGACATTTTGATGAGATGGATGTACTTCCAAAGGTTGAGATGTCTTTAGAGAAGTACATGAGGTGCGGAATAGGTCTGTGCGGTTCCTGTGTGCTTGATAATGGATTGAGGGTTTGTGTGGAAGGTCCAGTATTCAATGCGGCAAAGCTTGACTGGTAGCCTGCGTTTATTATCAGAAATGGCTGGCTGAGAAATCAGAAGCTTTGGAATATTTCTTTATACTGATGGTACTATATTAATAAAAAACTAAAAAAGAAAGTCAGAACTTTATGAACTTCACGATAATGTCGTCGTTTATGTCTACAATTGCTGCATCTCCCTGCATCGCTGTACCTACTTTCACGATCAGAGTTTCTCCGAATTTTGCAACACCCTGATGTTCGTGGATGTGGGCGCAGAAAACAACCTTCGGTTTCGTCTTTTCTATCCACTTTCTTATTGCCTTGCTTCCAACAGATGTGCCTCCACCAACCCAGTCAAACAATCCATATGGTGGGGCGTGGAAAACTGCTATTGAAATGTCGTTGAATTTGGAGAGGGCTTTTTCTATCTCTTCTTCCTGTAACTCAAATGGGGTGTTGAATGGTGTGGGGTTGCTTCCACCCAGCCCTAGAATTGAAAAGCCATTGTATTCTACAGCCTTTGAATGAATTGAGACTCCTCTCTTCTCGAGGATCTCAAGTACTTCCTTTCTATCCATGTTTCCGGGAACGGCGAAAACTTTGCATGAGAAAACATCCAGTACTTCTTCAGCAAATTCTGGTGTATCTGCATTTGTGAAATCTCCAACGATAAATACTGCATCAACATCTTTAGCCTCTTCAGGCAGCGATATTTTCTTTCCGTGTATGTCTCCAATAACAAGTGCCTTCATAAACTCACCCCGAATAATATAGAGCAATCATGCTTTTTATTTCTTTTTCAACTAGTGGGTTAACTTTTTTATCTTGAGGATTGTTAACAGGTTGAAGCTTAATCAAACCTCGAGTCTGTTCTGGATACTTTTGCCTAGCATTTCTTCAAGATCGATACCGAGCATAAAGATTTCTTTATCTATTTTGTATCCTTTCTTGGTCTCTTTAAGCTGGGCTATGCTAAAGAATTTCCAATCAATACGAGGAATCTTTATGCCTATGTATGGTTCAGCGCCAAAAAGATTTGCAAACATTACGAGGTCCTTTACTTCTTGCTCGGAGAGGTAAACTGGTAGTTCTGCCCTCATTTTAACTTCTATAGCAATAAACTTCTTTCCGTTTCCTGCTACTATATCCGGCATGGGGTAACTGATGGAACCGCTTCCTGGTGAGCGCATTGCAGCAAATCCATTTTCCCATAGTCTGTGGATTAGTTCTCTTTCGAATCGAGTTCCTTTGTTTTTCACATCTTTGAATTTGATCCGGTAATATTAAATTATTTGGCATAAACGGTAGACCATACAGCTTATTAACATACAGCCAAACGCTGAATCATATGGAAAAAGTCGTCATTCCCTTCAAGATCACCAATCCCAAGTCGAGGTTGTCGTCAGTTCTCAGTATCGAGGAAAGGGTTCAGTTTGCGAAATTAATGCTTCTTGACGTAATCGATGCAGTTACGGGTTTTAAATCGAATCTGGAAGTTATCGTTCTAGTACCATCGGAAACCAATGAAATGCAGGAATTCAGGGAAGAAGTTGAGAGACTTTACGATTGTGTTGTTTTTAGAGAGGATAGGAGGGATCTCGATGGAGCGGTCAATGCGATCATTGAAGCAGAACATGAAGTAGCGATTGTGATGTCCGATCTGCCGCTCCTCACCCCTCAAGTTTTGCGAAGGTTTTTCGACTGCGATGGTGACATTGTCATCTCGCCGGGCAAGAAGGGCGGAACGAACATGCTGCTTGTCAGAGATGGCAGATTCAGAGTATCGTACCATTATGGTAGTTTCATCAAACATCTAAAAATGGCAGAACAGCTTGGTATCAAAGCAACGGTTTTTGATTCATTCTACGCGAGTGTGGACATAGATGACGAGTCGGATTTACTCGAGCTTATGTTACATGGCGATGGTAAGAAGTCGTGGAAATTCCTTACTGAAATTGGTTTTAGCGTAGATTTCAGCAGAAAGGAACCAGCGATTCGTAGAAGGTCCAGGAAACTATAATTTGGTCGGTATCCCTTGAATAATTGCTTATCTGGATTCATTGCTCATTACAATAATTCTCAGCATGAAAATGTTTAAATATTTTCTGAAATCTCTTTATACCTAGATAATGTCGTCTGTAGAATTTTTAGAAGAGGAAAAAAAGGAAGAATCAAGCCAAAATGAACAAGAGAGTGATAACAGGGTTCATGCTATTAAGAAATTGATTCTACCGAAGGAAGAGTGGGTCTATTGTAGAGATGAGCATAATGGAATAGAGTACCTTGGCTTTGAATATACATTGTATGCAAGGAAAGGGAAAGAAATATTGTGGAAACTAAAATTTGACGAACCCATACTTTCAGTTTCTGTTGACAGTGAAATTGTAGTTGCTACTGGAAATAAGATTGTTTGCCTGAACAGAGAGCTGAAAACATTATGGACAAAGAAGCTAAGAAAAACTGTATCCTCTGTGTGTCACAGGGGGGACAGGGTTCTTGTAGCCCATGGCAAAAAGATAACGTTCCTTGATTTGAATGGAGACAGTATATGGACTAAAAAATTTAAGGGAGAAGTTTTTAGTGTTTTTATAAGTGACGTGATAATCGTTGGAACAGAGAAGGGTATTCATGCGCTGTCCCACGATGGTAAGGTAGTTTGGGAAGTACATCTCGGTAAGATAATCTCTGTGGCTGCTGGAGATGTTATTGCTGCAGCGAAAGAAAATGAAGTGATAGCTCTCTCCTTTGAGGGTGAAATACTGTGGAGGGAAAAAATTGATGATTTGGTAGTTGATATGTATGTAACTGCTAGCAATATCTCTGTTGTTACTTTTTTCAATCAGAGTAAGATAACCTATACTCTTGACGGAAAAATGTCCACAGTTGTTAAGCTGGAGAGGGACTATAAGTATCTGCCAAAACCGCAGATAGTGGTTTCAAAGAAACTCGCAATGCTGAAGAACATACTGAAGGAAGCAAAGAAGCTGAAGCCAAAGCAGGCAGTTAAACTGATGAAGGAAGCGAATAAAAAAATAAAGAAGAAAAATTACGGAGAAGCTCTGGAATTAATAAATGCAGCATTTGATGTCATAACTGAGCTACAGTTTTCCGTAAAGATACCGAAGAAGGTTAAGATTGGAAAAGAGTTTGAGATTGTTGTTAAACCCCATAATTTTTCAGATGTTGAATTGGAAAATACCACATACGATTTGACAGATTTGGAGAAATACTTTGAATTGTCGGAAAAGATCATAGCTTTTCCTCCAATCCGAAGAGGAATGAGTATTGAAAAATATGTAAAGGCAGTACCAAAGTACGAGGGGAAGTTTGTTTTTACCATCCAAATAACATCGAACGTTGGTAGTTTTTCGAAGGAATTCCAAATAGAAGTTAAAAAGAGACTTTTCTCTCTACCGATCCTCATTAGAAGAGAGAAAAAGAAGTCAATAGTTGATTTGATCCGATAAGCTTATAAAAAAGTCTGTTAAGTAGATTAGCGATGACAAATAATTTACCAGAACATTACAGGGTTCTTCTGAAGATTCAGGAAAAATTAAACCAACCTGTAATGGAAGAAATTCTTCCACCCAAGGATACTGAAGTAATTGATGAATACTGGATAATTCCGGACTTTACAAAAGTGCAGATACTGAGAGATGTTGATTACAGGCTGAAATACCACCTGCTCGAACCAAGTATAGCGGAAAATGAGTATGAGCTGCTCAACATAATATATGATGATCTTAAAAAAAGTCTCATGCTTAAGGAGTATATTTTGGATATGGAGACCAAAACAAAAGTCCTGCTTGAGTCTATTGACGAACTTATCGATGAGTATGGGCTTGACGTAGAGGATAAGTTAACCCTCAAAATGCTGTACTATTTCTTCAGAAACTTTTTTGGGTTTGGGGCTATTGATGGATTGCTCAACGACCCCTATTTAGAGGACATATCGTGTGATGGTTATAATATTCCAGTGTATGTATTTCACACAAAACATGGTGGAATGCCAACAAACATTGTTTTTGAGCAGGATGAGCTGGATTCCCTAGTTTTGCTACTGTGTCAAAAAGCTGGAAAGCATATCTCCTATGCTAACCCTCTTATCGATGCAACCCTCCAGGATGGTAGCAGATTGCAGGCCACGTATGGTAGCGAAGTTACAACGAGGGGTAGCAGTTTTACTATTAGAAAATTCAAGGCTGAGCCGTTTACGCCAGTGGACTTGATGAAATTTGGAACCCTAAATTCAGCAATTTTGGCGTATTTCTGGTTGCTTGTTGAGTATAAAATGAGCTTTATGGTTATAGGTGAAACGGCAGCAGGAAAGACAACTACCATGAACGCACTTTTGATGTTTATTCCTCCTGAAGCAAAGGTTGTCTCCATCGAAGATACGAGGGAAATTCAGCTCTATCACGAGAACTGGATTGCCAGTGTTACAAGAGAAGGGTTGGAAGGTAGTGAAATAAGCATGTATGATTTGCTCAGGGCAGCTTTAAGACAGAGACCCGATTACATAATCGTTGGAGAGGTCAGAGGAAAAGAAGCCCAGACACTCTTTCAGGCGATGTCAACTGGACATGCGTCATATTCAACTTTACATGCTGGTGATGTTAACCAGCTTATTTACAGGTTGGAGAATGAGCCTTTAAGCATTCCGCGTGTCATGATCCAGTCTCTTGATGCAGTAATAGTCCAGTTTATGTGGAGCTGGAAGGGTATCAGAAAAAGGAGAGCGAGAGAGGTGCATGAGATTGTTGGAATAGATCCAGTGGATAAGAACCTGATAATAAATCCACTTTTTAAATGGGATCCGGCTTCAGATTCATTCTCTCAACTATCAGACTCCAAGAAACTTGAGAAAATTGCCCAGATAATGGGAGATGATGTATCGGCAGTAATAGAAGAGCTGAATAGAAGAAAGATGTATCTTGAGGCTATTTTCAAGAAGGGGATAAGGAACTATAAAGACGTAACACACTATATCCATCTCTACTACAGGAATCCTGAAAAAGCTTTAGAGGAGATTACCCTATGAGGGAAAGAGTAAGAGTTTATGCTCCTGCTTTCCTGATAAGGAGATATCTTATCAAAACCAAGGAGAAACCCTGGAAGTACAGGGAAATAGAACAGGCTTTAGTTAAAGCCAGGTTACCCTTAACTCTACAGAAATTTATCGCAATTGCAACATTTTACTCCTGGATCTCGTTCATAATAGCGTTAATTATTGGATATTTGTTTTTCTCTGTACTCATCCCTCCCTCTTTGTTAGTTGCAAATCTCCCGAGTCAATTAACTAGATATTTTGCCGGGTATTACGATGTTTTAATCTCAGCCATCCCACTTGCAGGTGGGTTGCTTTTTGGAGTGATTGCATATAAGCTCGTTAAATACCTCATACTTTCGTATCCATTCTTTATTGCTAACAGAAGGAAAGGAGAGATTGATGTCTATCTACCCCATGCCATAAACATGATGTACGGGATGGCGATAGGAGGTGTGGGCATCTATGAAATTATAAAGACCATCGCCGAGTCTAAAAGCATATTTGGCGAGTTGAGTAAGGAATTTGGTATTGCTATAGAGATGACTGAAGTTTTTAAGAGGGATGTATTCAGCAGTTTGAGATATGTAAGAGATACAACACCCAGTGAGAAGTTGTCTGGTTTTTTAGATAACCTGGTCTTTATACTTGAAGGTGGAGGTAATCTTCCAGAATTCCTGAAGGGTAAGTCGGAGGAATATCTTGAGGAACAGGAAATAAGCTTTGAGTCTTATTTGGAGTCGCTGGGGGTCATGGCTGAGGTTTATCTCTCCATGTTTATCCTCCTGCCTCTTTTTCTGCTTGTTGTTCTTGTGGTTATGCAGATGCTTGGTGGTACGTCCCTCGAACTGTATGAGTATGGAATGATTGTTTTTCTACCCGTTGCAACAATTTTCTTTGCATACCTCATTAAATCAATGCAACCGTTGGTAGGAGTCAAAGAAGCTGAGGAAATAAGAGATGGTGCAGAAAAGATAAAGGTTTACATGGTTCCCGGAGTAAGGGAGTCTTTTAGCATAAAGAAATACAGGAGACTCTTTACCAAGCTCAAGAAATTTATTCTATATCCATTCATCGAAAAGACAATCTATACACTGGAATTTAGAATAATTTCGTTTCATTTAGCCCTTATAGGGATTATAGTCCTAATTCTTGGTTACAAGAAATTAAGTCCGGAAACCCTTGCGATTGTTACGATATCTGCAGTAGCGATTCCGGGTATAATTCTTGTCGAGATGAGGGAAAGAGCTATCAGAAGAATTGAGAAGCAGATTCCGGAAATATTCAGGGAGCTTGCATTGTTGAATGAAGCCGGATTAAATGTGATTGAGGCTCTGAAGATACTTTCTTCAGCTGAGTTTGGTACGCTGTCTAAGGAGCTCTCTATAATTAAGAGGGAAATAGAGTGGGGGACGTCAATATTTAGGGCTTTTAGAAGGTTGGAAATGCGAATCAGAAGCGATATTATTGCCAAGGTTGTGCCAATAGTTATCAGGGCCCTTGAAACTTCGCCAACGTTCAAGGATACATTCCAGACCGTTGCGAATTATGCAGCTTCCGAAGTAAGGCTGAAGAATAAAATGAGGAGCAGCATGTTGACGTACATCGCCATCATCTATATGTCCTTCTTTATCTTTTTGTATGTCTCATACACCATTCTTCAAAGCTTTCTTGGAGTGTTTAGTGGTTTGAATATAACAACCTCTGGTTTTGGAGGAGTCTCCTTTGTTTTAGATGTAGAGAGTGTAAAAGAGACTTTTTACCATATCTCTCTGTTGGTTGGTGTTCTTTCTGGGCTAATTGCAGGGGTTATTTCGGAAGGGAAGTATGAAGCTGGTTTAAAACACTCTTATGTACTTTTGCTTTCGAGCTATATCACCTTCAGGTATCTACTGGCTTAATTAGCCAGATCTATATGGTTTTTATCTAAATCTAAATTATTAAATTGAGTATAGCGGTTAATGTATACTCTGGATTGCTGATATTGTATAAGTTTTACCATTATTTTGACTATAATTATTAGGCGATTTGGTGTTACAGCGCATCTATGAAAAGCTTTATATAGTTTATAGATATAGTTAAAAAACTAAGGAAAAGGAGGCAAGGAAAAGGAGGTGGGGCAATGGAGCTGTTTAGGAAAGACGAGAAAGCTGTATCGCCGGTAATCGGCGTAATTCTGATGGTTGC
>CAZZAF010000023.1:0-33877 GCA_964652135.1 uncultured archaeon | reverse complement strand
ATTATCTTCTATATTACCAGAAAAGTTAAAAACTGTCGCTGAACAGAACATTCAGGAAATAGGAAGCTCAATAACATTGAAAAGTTCAGTCAGCGTATTAAGTTTAACGATCAATGCTTATAGGAGAAGCTTTAAGGAGTCTATTGGGGTTTGTCAAATATGTCATCGAAAGGTGAAAAGTAATGGAGATTGCTAACCTCGTGATTTCCCACAAAAAAGCAACGATTGAGGAAATTGAGAGGGCATGGCATGGAGATTATCGCTCACTCATCGAGAAGGTAATTTCGTATCCAAATGTTAAGGAGTGTGCTGTTCTCCTAACCTGCAATAGGGTGGAAGTATATATTGTAGGAGTTGATACGGAAAAGACCCTAAAGGAATTTGCAAAAGCCATGCAAGTTTCTGAAAGGATCATTGAAATTCACCGCGATGATCGGTGCCTTGAACACCTGCTTAGAGTTGCAGCAGGCCTTGAATCCATGATGGTTGGTGAAGACCAAATTCTGGGCCAGGTAAAGGACTTTTACAATCTCAGTAAGAAGTATGGTGGAATTGGCGAAGTTTTGGACGTTGTTTTTACAAAGGCAATTCAGGTTGGAAAGAAAGTAAGAAAGCTGACCGGGATAAGCAAAGGTTCCGTTTCCATAGGCTCTGCTGCGGTTGAACTGGCGGAAAGGACACTTGGAACCCTTCACAACAAAAAAGTTCTCATCATTGGTGCGGGAGAGATGGCAACTCTTGTGGCAAAGGCAATAGCGCATAAAGACTGTGATGTTTACATTATCAACAGGACATTCTCCCGAGCCAAGAAACTTGCAGATGAAATCAGAGGTAAGGCTGTAAAATTTGATGAACTCCGGAAATATATGGTTGGCTGTGATGTTGTAATCTCCGCCACTTCGGCACCTCATTATGTGATCAGGGAAGAGATGGTTAGAGATGTAATGAAGGTTAGGAACGACAAGTTGTTGATAATCGATATAGCGTTGCCGAGAGATGTAGAGGAGAGTGTTGCGGAGATTGAGAATGTAATCGTGCACACCATAGATGACCTCAAAGAGATAAGCAGAGAAAACCTGAGGAGAAGGATGAATGAGGCCAAAAAAGCTGAGAAAATAATTGCCGAAGAGCTTGAACATCTCAAAATAATGTTGAAGGACTTAAAAGCCAATTCTGCGATAAGTGCGATGTACTCATGCGCTGATACTATCAAAAGGGAAGAAATAGTTGAGCTATACAATAAACTGGCTGCAAAATACGGTGTTGATGAGAGTGTTTTACCAATTCTTGAGGATTTTGCCAATTCATTCATAAAGAAATTTTTAAGGAATCCAACGATAAGGCTTAAAATGGCCGCCAGAAACGGGATGTCTGATGTGATTGAGGTGGTGGAGTATCTCTTTGGAGGTGACGAGATTGGAGTTTCCAAGGCTAAGAATGAGAAGATTGAGGAGGGACATACTGAGACCGCTCGTTAGAGAAACACATCTCACTGTAGATGATTTCATAATGCCTATTTTCGTTGACGAGAATATCTCTTCTCCGAAGGAAATTTCTTCGATGCCTGGCTATTTTAGGTTGCCAATAGATGGTGTAGCTGATGAAGTTGGAAAGGCAATGGAAATGGGTTTGAAAGCCTTCATACTCTTTGGAATACCATCATACAAGGACGAAGTTGGTACTTCAGCATTTGATAAAGATGGTGTTGTGCAGAAGGCTGTGAGATCTATAAAGAATGAGTTTGAAGATGCTGTTGTAATAACTGACGTGTGCCTTTGTGAGTACACATCTCATGGGCATTGCGGAGTTGTTGAGGGAAGAAAAATCCTGAATGATCCAACCCTTCCAATACTTGGCAAAACAGCAGTCAGTCATGCAGAGGCTGGAGCGGACATCGTTGCACCTTCAGGAATGATGGATGGAATGGTGAAGGCTATAAGGGAGGCTTTAGACAGCGAAGGGTTTACAGATGTCGCAATAATGAGTTATGCTGCAAAGTATGCATCCAGCTTCTATGGACCCTTCCGCGAAGCTGCCGAGAGCGGTTTTTCTTTTGGGGATAGAAGAAGCTACCAGATGGACTTCCACAACAGCAATGAAGCGCTGCGTGAGGTAGAACTCGATTTGAGAGAAGGAGCCGACATAATCATGGTAAAACCAGCTCTTGCGTATCTCGATGTCATTAGAAGGGTCAAGGATAAATTCGGTGTTCCGACGGCAGCATACAACGTCAGTGGAGAATACAGCATGGTTAAAGCAGCCGGAAAAATGGGCTGGCTGGATGAGAAGCAGATAGCATATGAGATTCTTGTAGCAATAAAGAGGGCTGGTGCAGATCTGATAATAACGTACCACGCAAAGGAGATTGCCGAACTTTTACAGTAATTTTCTGTTTTTCTTATTCGGTGGGGTTTAGGGTAAATTTTTAAGTTTTGGGTTATGTATTCTCTATAAAACGGGTGACCATGAATGAATAGGGATGTGGCTCTTGATCTACTCAAAAAATACGTTAAAAATGAAAATCTCGTGAAACACTGCATCGCAACAGCAGCAATAATGAAAGAATTGGCTAAAGAGCTTGGAGAAGATGCAGAAAAGTGGGAACTTATCGGAATTCTTCACGATATTGACTACGAGATTACAGGTGGAGATATGCAGAAGCACGGTGTTGTTGGCTACGATATTCTTAAAGAGAATGGAGTGGATGACGAGATTGCGGAAGTCGTTAAAACGCACAATCACATGCTATTTGGCAACTATGAAAAACCCGTTGAAATTGCTTTACAGGCTGCGGACAGCGTTTCTGGTCTGATAATTGCATGTGCCCTCGTAAAGAAGGGCAAGATATCAGAAGTCACGCCAAAGACTGTTAAGAAAAAATTCAAGGAGAAAAGCTTTGCCGCTGGCTGTGACAGAAACAGGATAAGGGAAATTGAAAAGCTTGGAATTGAATTGCCGAAATTTTATGAAATAGCCATAAGAGGTTTAGTAGGTGTTAAAGGTGAGCTCGGACTGGAATAATGTTGCGATAATTGGGGCAGGAAACATCGGAAGGGCAATAGCAAAAGCCCTAGCGGAGAAATATCATGTAATTGTAACCCGAAGAAACATTGAAGAGATAAGGTGGCTTGAGGAGTTTGGTTGCGAGGTAATGGACAATAATGTCAGTGCTGCACAGAAGGCAGATATAATCTTCATTGCTGTTAAGCCAAAGGATGTTTTGAGCGTGCTTTCTGAAATTGAGGGTGTTGTGGCTGGTAAGATCATTGTCAGTTTTGCAGCACTTGTCAGAATCAACGAAATGAAGGTGGTCATCAAGAATGCCAAACTTGTAAGGGCCATGACGAACGTATGTGCTGAGATTGGAGAGGGCTTTACAGCCTATTTTACAACGGATCTGGATGATGATGAGCAAAGGAAACTCGAAGAGATACTTTCTCAGCTTGGGGATGTAATAAAGGTGGATGATGAAGAAGGAATAGACGTAATGACAGCATTCTCGGGCAGTATGCCTGCATATATTGCAAAAATCGTTCAGTCATTCATTTATGCAGGGCTTAAAAGCGGGCTTAGTGCTGAAGTTGCGAAAAAAGTAACTTTGTCCGTTCTAAAAGGCGTAGCCGGAATGCTTGAAAAAGAAGACATCGAGAGTCTCATAGCTCGCGTAACAACTCCTGGTGGAACAACAATTGAGGGTTTAACAAAGCTTGCCAAACATGGCGTTGAATATGCAATAATTGATGCGATGGCTGCTACTGTTGAGAAGGCAAAGAAGTCTTAACGACTTCTCCTTCCACCAGAATTTTCTTTGCAATCTCTCTGTTTTCTGGTGTGCCGAACAGAAGTATCAGATCTCCTGCCCTTAGAACTTCATCTTCTGGCGACGTGATCGCTCTGTTTCCTCTCTTAATGGAAATGACTCTCACTTCACCTAAATTCAGTTCATTTATTCTTTTTCCTACTGCATAAGCGTTTTCGGGAAGCATAAAAGCCTCGATGTTGGCAAAAATATTGTCAATGCCGCATATACCGAATTCACACTCTGCTTCTCTTAAACTCTTCCTGAAAAGGCTGAACGTTCTGTAAATCGCAAGGAGTAGAACTGCAGAGATTATGATTAGGTACTTTGGTTCTCCAGTTTCCACGAGGAGAAGGAGTGAGAAGTACAGTAGAACAATAAGGAAGAAGATCAGGAAGGCATCTCTGGAGAATTTTGAAGTGATGTTCTCGTTTACCGAATATGACTGAGACAGTGTTTTTGAGAACGATTTTATTGCATTTCTTACTATCAGGAGAGAGGCTAGAGCAAAAGCCACGATTATTGCAGCAGGTGGAGCGACAGCTGCTCTGCCCATGGATGGCTCAAGAAATACAGTCAGTTCGGTGAAATATGTCAGAGTGAACATGCTCAGGAAAAGGAAGATCAGGGCAATTATCGACTTGTAAACGTCGCTCACGTTCTTGCTGAATCCTGTTCTGAGTATGATACCAAAATTCTTCGCTGTAACGGGAACTGTTCTGACGAGTGCATTGTATATTGAGTCAGAATACTTGATCGAGTACGGGGTTAGAACTGTTGTGATAATTATAACGCTGGCAACGATGGAATACATCAATTCGCTGGCCATTCCAGCATCAACACCCTGTTTAACAATAATTATCGAGAACTCTCCAATCTGAACAAGAGCTAAACCAATTGCCAGTGCATCCTTTGGGTTTATGCCAAGCAGAAATGCAGGGATAGTTCTGCTACTAATTTTGAGCAATACAACCATTGCTGTCAGAAGCAGTATCAGTTCAGCATTTGCGGCAATATCTTTCGGATCTACAAGCATACCAATTGCAATAAAGAAGAGCATGGCAAAGAAGTCCCTCATGGATGTAATCTCTTTGGAGAATCTCTCAAATTCTTTGTAGTCTGCGAGAATCATTCCTGCCAGCAATCCACCAAGTGCATATGAAAATCCGAGCATATTCGAGAGCAGGGCAATTGTTAGGGCAAAACCAAATATGGACAGGGTTGCAAGCTCCTTGTTAAGATAGTGATCGAGAAATCTGAATATCTCCGGCATGGATTTTTTCAAAACTGCTGAAACTATAAAGAGAACAAAGAGCCTTCCAAGAACATTAAAGATTGTATCAGTATTTACACTTCCAATGCTCCCGATAAATGCCATGAATAATACAATTACGACGTCCTCAACGATTAGTACTCCTAGAGCTTTTGGCACAAAGCTCTCCTGAAGTTTCTTCATATCAACGAGGACTTTTGCAACGACAGCTGTACTGCTGATACAGAGAGCACTGCCTAGAATAATTGCTTCGAGATAGCTCAATCCAAAAGCTATGGCGAATAAGTAGCCAAAGACTGCAAGAGAGATAATTCCAGACAGGGAGATTATTATCGATACGAGACCAACTTCTTTAATCTTTGAAAAACTGAACTCAAGCCCAACAGAGAAAAGCAGGAAAATTACACCTATCTCAGCGAGAATGTTTATGGTTTTGATATCGCTAACTATTCCGAGGGCATTGGGCCCTATAACCATTCCAGCGAGGATATATGCTGCAATGATAGGTTGCTTTAACCTGTAGAAAACCGCAGCGAGTATCAATCCAGCCAGCAGTGCGAAGATTATATCTTCAAGCATTTAACTCAACATCTTCCTGAGTTCTTCCAGAGATTTGCTGTTGCCAACAACCACAAGCGTATCTCCTTCCTCCAGAAGAAGCTCCGGATTGGGTGGTATAAGATCGCCGTTTCTGATTACTGCCGCAACGTAGCATCCCGTCTTCTCAGTTGCCTTCAACTCGCCAAGTGTAATGCTTTTCTTTACCTTTAACCAGGTAACGAAAATGTCACCACCCATGGGGTATTTGGAGTCCTCAACGTGTTTCGGCCTGAAGTATGCCCCGGCAAGAATACTTGAAATTGTCCTTGCCTCCTCATCATTCATAGTAAAAACAAAGGACTCATCATCTTTTTGATAATACAGCTCTCTATTACCATCATGGTGGATTACAATGGTAACCGTTCCACCTTCTTCAAGATTCACAACGAACTTCTTTCCAATTCCAGGCAAATCCGATTCAACAATCTCCATCTTCAGACCCTCTTTGAAAATTTGGGTATTAAAAATTTAAAAAAGTATCTGATTAGCTGACCCTCTCAAACACTATTGCGAAGCCCATTCCACCGCCGATACAGAGCGATGCAAGCCCGTAATCAGCCTTTCTTCTCTGCATTTCGTAAAGCAGTGTTGTGGTTATTCTTGCACCCGTGCAGCCAATTGGGTGGCCGAGGGAAATACCACTTCCGTGGACATTTACTTTATTTAGATCGAGATCCAGCTCCCTAACAACAGCCAGAGCCTGTGCAGCAAACGCCTCATTGAGCTCGATAATGTCCATATCATCCAGCGTCAGGTTCGCTTTCTTCAAGGCTTTTTTAATTGCCGGGATTGGGCCAAGTCCCATGTATGCAGGGTCAACTCCTCCTGCTGCATAACTAACAATTCTGGCCATTGGCTTAAATCCAAGCTCTTCAGCCTTATCTGCAGACATAAGCAGCAATGCTGAGGCGCCGTCATTTACACCACTCGCATTTCCTGCTGTTATTGTTCCATCCTTTTTGAATACGGGTGGGAGCTTTGCAAGCTTTTCCAGGCTTGTATCTCTGCGGGGGTGTTCATCTGTATCAAACACGATGGGATCTCCCTTTTTCTGAGGAATGACGACTGGAACGATCTCTTCCTTAAATATTCCATCATCTATCGCCTTCACCGCTCTCATGTGGCTCTCGTATGCAAGCTTGTCTTGCTCCTCTCTGCTTATTCCATAAAGCTCAACGAGATTTTCGGCAGTTATACCCATATGGTATCCATAGAATTTCTCCCAGAGTCCATCGTGAACGAGGATATCAACGAGCTCATCGTTGAACATCTTGTATCCCCATCTGGCTTTTGTAAGGGCATATGGGGCATTGCTCATGCTTTCCATACCGCCGGCGATAACAACTTCGTTTTCTCCGGTTGCAATGCTTGCAGCAGCGATAGCTATCGCTTTTAATCCACTACCGCACACCTTATTGATCGTCGTTGCCGGAGTTTCCTTAGGCACACCAGCCATAATGGATGCCTGTCTTGCAGGATTCTGTCCCTGGGCTGCTTGGAGTACATTACCCATAACTACTTCGTCGATCTTTACTTCAACACCCTCAGAATAATCATAATATTTCTCTTCAAGTTCTATCATTCTAAAAGGAAGCTTTGATGGGTAAAATTCCTTATCTTCCTCGCTCCTTGCTGGTTTAACACCAATTTTCTTTAGCAGTCCTTTTATTGCAATCGCTCCAAGCTCGTACGCAGGGATGTCTTTGAGGGAGCCCCCAAATCTGCCGACAGGTGTCCTTGCTGCTCCAACGACCACTACGTCTGACATACTTTCGAAATAAGAACGGGGGTTTAAAATTTTTTCACTATTTGGAAAAATGTTAAGTTCTCAACTATTCGAAACTTGTTGTGCAACCCCCTGAAGACAGGGAGATGGAACTCAGGGAACATCTGGCAGAATTGAAAACCAGAACGTTGAGGGTAGCGACTGTTATTGTTGCGGGCATAGCAATACTATTCGGACCATCTGGCTACCTTATCAAAGAATTCTGGGGAGGGATTTTTCCTGAAGACAAGGACATGGTCGTTTACTCTCCAACGGAATGGGTGATGGCCCGTCTCACATTTTCTTTCATTATTACGTTTTTCATCACATATCCATACATCGTCTATGAATTGTATAACTTTGCAAAGCCAGGACTCTACGAGCATGAAAGAAAGTTTGTGAAAACTTTTCTACCCTTTTCGTATGTTCTGTTTCTTCTTGGAACTGCTCTGGCATACTTCGTTGTAATTCCACAGCTTTACAGTGTAGTCGTTACCGAATATTTCGGGGCTGAACCGTTTCTATCAGTGAAAAAGACTATTTATGAAGTTTTTAAGATTTTTCTGGCCTTTGGTCTGGCTTTCCAGATTCCGGTCCTGGCGGTCATAGCAGTCAAGCTTGGTATGATTGATTCCAGATGGTTAAAGAGAAAAAGGCTAATCGTTTATATTGCGGTCTTTATTCTTGCAACAAACCTGACGTTTGATATCTCTGGGTTGAGCCAGCTCATAATTCTGGGGCTTGTGGTTATCATGTATGAGCTCAGCATTGTGTTGGCATCATTCATGGAGAAGGGTGATAACGAAAAGAGTTATAAAGACCTATGATTCGCTAACGCAGTTTGCTGATAACTTGTGGGAAATATGGTATGCTGTCTGAAGGTCGGGAAAGTATTTTAACGACTTTGAAAGAGGTGAACTGATGCTCATAGTTATCGCCGGTGCGGGCGAAGTGGGTTACAATTTAGCAAAAGACCTTTCACATAATTACGAAGTCATCGTTATAGAAAGTGATGTAAGAAAGGCAGATGAAGTCAGCAATTTAAACGTGGAAGTGGTTCAGGGGAATGCTGCAACTCTTGATGTATTGAAAAAAGCCAGAGTTGATGAAGCGGACATCTTTCTGGCTGTAACAGGTCACGATGAGGTCAATCTTCTTGCCGGACTTGCTGCTAAAAAACTCAGGGCCAAGAAGACAATTGTAAGGGTTGGAAATCCAGAATACGTTAACAAACCCATTATGAAGGATCACCCAATGGGATACGATTTGGTAATATGCCCTCAGCTCGCTTTGGCCAGCGCAATGGCAAACCTTGTTACAATCCCTGGAGCCGTTGATTTCGTTTCATTCAGCGGTGGTAAGATAGACATGATTGAGATTGTTATATCGCCAAATTCACCGGTGGCCGGTAAGAGGGTTGCGGAATTGAATTTACCCGAGAATATTATCTTAATGGCTGTTTATAGAAACGGAGATCTCATTGTTCCGAGAGGAGACACGGAATTGCTGGAAGGAGACAGAATTGCCGTAGTTGGTACGTTTGAAAGCATAGCAAAGATAAAAGAGGTTTTTGGAGACCCTGTCGTGAGGAATGTTGTTATATTTGGTGGAGGAGTCGTTGGGAGTTATGTTGCGAGAATTCTTGACAAGAGCAATTTGAATATCAAGCTTATAGACTCAAATCCAGAGGTTTGTGAGAATCTCTGCAGATTTTTGAAGAGGACAAGGGTAATAATTGGTGATGCAACCGATCTGGATCTTCTGGTGGAAGAGGAAGTAGGAAAATCCGATGTAGTTATAGCAACAACTGAAAACGATGGAAAGAATCTGCTAATCTCTCTGCTCTCCAAGAATCTGGGAGCTAAGAAGGCAATAGCGAAAGTCGATAAAGGTTCTTATGTGAATCTGTTCGAAAAGGTTGGTGTTGATGCTGCTTTATCGCCAAGAAGAATCACGTATGCAGAAGTGCTAAAGCAGCTTAGATTCATGCATGTCGAGACACTTGCCGAAGTAGGAATGGGTGAAGCTGCAGTCTTGGAAGTGGAGGTCAAGAACGAGAAACTTTCTGGCATAAAAATAAAGGACATTGAGCTTCCAAAGAAATCGATCATAGGTGGTATTTTGCGTGGAGACGAGTGTCTAATTCCGAGGGGTGAGACTGAAATAAGGGCCGGCGATAGACTCCTTGTATTTACAACATGG
This sequence comes from uncultured archaeon, assembly GCA_964652135.1. GTDB lineage: Archaea > Halobacteriota > Archaeoglobi > Archaeoglobales > Archaeoglobaceae > CAZZAF01. The sequence goes on along the minus strand of CAZZAF010000023.1, from coordinate 24,238 downwards.
GATCAGATAGAAGAAGTGGAAAGCATATTCGAGTAAGGAGATAGTATGAACTCGAAACTGGTTCTTAATTTTCTTGGGAGAATATTGCTGTATTTCACGTTGATTCTTCTCTTACCCCTTCTTGTGGCTATTTATTATGGTGAATCTCCGAATCCTTTTATTATCGCCCAGCTTGTATCGATAATTTTTGGCACGTTGTTTATGGCATTAAAGCCTGAAAGCGATCTGCTTCGCTATAAAGAGGGACTGGCAATTGTGGGACTTGGGTGGCTTTTTGTTTCGCTCATCGGATCGATACCTTTCGTTGTAATTGGAGTCCATCCGGTTGATGCATTTTTTGAGACCATGTCTGGTTTCACGACAACGGGTGCAACGATTTTTGATGTTGTTGAAACTCTTCCAAAATCCATACTATTCTGGAGGAGCCTGACACAGTGGCTCGGTGGTATGGGTATTATAGTTCTCTTTGTTGCAATCTTCCCGGCAATGGCAAAGAAAGGTGAGGCACTATTTCAGGCTGAATATCCTGGTGTGACCCTTGGGAAACTTAAGCCGAGGGTCGAGGATACGGCAATTGTCCTTTACATCATTTATGTTTTTTACACGCTGCTTGAAGCTGGAATTCTTTATGCTTTGGGCTTACCAGCCTTCGATGCGATTACACATGCTTTCACAACACTTTCAACCGGTGGTTTTTCAACGCATACGAGCAGTATTGCCTACTTCAACAACCCATTGATTGAAGGGGTTATCGTCTTCTTTATGGTGATTGGTGGAACAAACTTTGCCTTGCATTATTACCTGTTTAAAGAGAGAAAACGTATTTACAAGGATCCAGAATTCAAGACATACATCTCGGTTATTGCAATCGCCACACTAATTCTTACAATAGTAAATCTTGAAAAATTCGATATTTTCAATTCGTTCCGTTATTCTATATTTCAGACAGTTGCTCTGATAACTACAACTGGATATACCACCTACGATTTTGATACGTGGAGCGATGGGGCAAAGGCTGTTCTTCTGCTGCTAATGTTCATCGGTGGCAGTTCGGGTTCGACAGCTGGTGGAATTAAAGTGATAAGGCTGTATTTGCTCATTCGATACTCCATACTACAAATTTTGAAAGTTGCTGAACCGAGGACTGCGAGGATCGTAAAATACGGTGAGGATGTCATAAAAAAGGATGTGCTCGATGAAGTTGCGGCATTCTTCATCCTTTACATCATCATTTTTGCAGTTTCATCTGTTTTAATAGCTCTTTCAGGATTTGATATGGTAACGTCCGCTTCAGCAGTAGCTGCAACCATTGGTAACGTGGGTCCGGCAATGGGTCTGGCAGGAGCAGCGGAGAGCTATGCAGCGTTTCCGTATCATGTTAAAATCATTCTGGCAATAGACATGTGGATTGGAAGACTTGAAATTTTCACGGTGCTTGCGCTGTTTATCCCGTACTTCTGGATAAAGAGGTGGTAATTTATTGGAAGAAAGTTTAAGGTCAGCTTATCACAATCTTCTGAACCCCTTCAACCTTGAGGAAATCATCAACCAGCCTTCCTGGAATCTTCGTTTCTGTGACAACTGTGAGCTTTGACTCAACACTGAGCTCTGGATCTTCAGCTAGTATGTAGCGAATTGGTATACCTTCCCTTGCCAGTATTGATGTTATTCCAGCCACTATTCCAACCTTATAGCTTTCAGCGTAGACCTCTAACACTCCGTAGCCGAGAATCCTTGCGACTTCAGTGATATTTGCGACTGGTCTCAGCGATGAGAATACTTTTCTGAGCACTTCATCGTTCTCGATATTCTGAATTGCCATTACCACCACTTTTCTATCGACACCGATCGCTTCTGCAATCTTTGTTGGAATGAGCTCGATGTCTCCGCAATAGGCTTTACCATCTCTAACAGCTATTCCGAGCCTCAAAAATTCCTTTGCAACTGCAATCTGGGAAGGATACCTCTCGAACTTCTCAACGATACGCTTCCACATCCATTAGCATCACGCTAGGAGAGGTAAAATACTTTTCTACCGGTATGGAGTTCAATATAATTTTTTTGCTCAATATTCAGGCAAAAGATATATATTGCACTAGTTAGGTTCTGGAAAAACGGTATGTTTCTGTATCCGAAGGAGATAATAGCGGATATATATCTGAGTAAGATTGGTGGATTCAGCAGTGAGCTGGACAAGAAGGAGATTGGTATAAACGCAAAGGCCCTCGAGGTTAATACATCGATAATTGCTGACGAAACGCATGCAAGGCTGAAGTTTTTTGATGAGAAAGCAACTCCGTTCTTTCTTAGAAGGATGTACAGAATAGTCGGGCTGGAAGAGCATATGGATGGGTATGAAGAATCGTCAAACGGTGAGGTCATACTCTCCGCCGAACTCGAAGAAGAATTTGAGAGATATAGGGGTAAGGATGTAATTATAAATACCGTTGAGAGTTTCAGAATTGACGGAGATTACTCTGGTGTTATAAAAGCTATTAGAAGAAGGATGATTGGTGGATTTCATGAGCTTTAACTTGAGAGAACCGAGAGGAAGGGAATCAAAAGTAATAAAGAAGGCGCTCAGAGCATATGGCTCTCTTGATTTTCTAGAAGACCACGACCTGCTAGTGTATGAAAGAGACAAGAAAGAAGTTTATGCTCTTTCAAAGGATCTATCTGAGTTTATTGACAAATTCAAAAATCTGAACATTGTTTGTGCAGGAATCAAAGTTGGAGAGGTATGAAAACGCTTCAGATTCAGCATTGAAGGAACGTTCTATCTGGCAAGGAGGAAGAGAAAGAGGGTGTACGTAAATTCGAAGGGAGAGATGCTGTTCCTGTATGGCAGGGACATCTTTGCAGGTTCTGTTGTGAAGGTAACGGAGGATGTTAGAGAAAACGACATCGTTATGGTTTGCAATACAAAGGGAGACATCCTCGGCATTGGTAAGAGTAGATTTGATGCAGACAGGATGCGAAGTGTTGAAGAAGATCGCGTTGTGGTAGAAAACCTCGTTGACAGGGGCGAATACCTGAGGAAGGAAAAGTTATACAACTCTTATTAACTTTTTTCAGTTGTTTTTATACCCTTGATGTTTCTTTTTGAAAGGAATCCGAAGATTTTAGGGAGAACAGCCAATACAACTAATGTCAAATGAAGCTGTATGGATTTTCCTGAATTGGAGAATAAAGAAAGGCTGACGCGAACAGGGAACAGCTTTGAAGTCTCAGTTTGTAAGTCTGCATTTTGCAGGAGATCCCTATACCCTTTCTCCGATTTTCTGGAAAGGGTAACGAAGATATTCGAGGAAAAGGGTTATGAGTCTGACAAACCCTTGCTCTCTCACGCCAAGTTCAAGGTAGCGGCATCTGGCTGCCCAAACGCATGCAGTCAAGTCCATATAAAAGACTTTGGAGTTATAGCCTTTCTTCAACCCGAGATTGTTGGTGATTGCATCTATTGTGGCAAATGCGAAGATGTTTGCAGAGAAAACGGCGTAGAGGTTGATGAAGTTGTAACATTCAACGAGAACTGTATTGGATGTGGAGACTGCATGCTTGCATGCCCGCAGAAAGCAATTGGTGGAGATATAAAGTTCAGAATTCTCGTTGGAGGTAAGCTTGGAAGAAAACCGCGTTTGGCTGAGGAGCTTGCGGTTGTTGACTCGATAGATGATGTCTACAGAATTCTAGAAAGGGCGATTGAGGTATCCAAGGAAAGGGGTAGAAGGCTGAGCATGATAATAGATGATGTTAGGCAGGAGCTTATCTGATAGTATTAAGTATGTGTTCTGGAATGTCCTCGTCACCTTCGTAACCCAATGCCAGATTGATTGCGTGTCTGGCAGCATATCCGGCAACATGCAGCAAAGTATCGTTGTACTCGCTGTCTTTCTCCATGCTGCCCGTGCATGGGAATGAGTGGTGAAGCTCGGAAACCATGTTCCACAATTCTCTCATGCTCTCAAACTCAAACCCTCTGAGTTTTAATCCAATAAACCAAGCAGCCCCGCATGGCTGGCTCCTCAGCACTTTAACGGTTTTTATTCTAGTTCTTCCATTTCTGTCTTCAGTTTCTATCTCAAAGGCTGAATAGCCCATGCCCATCTCATCAATAAATCTGTTGATGGTTGGATGTTCATCTGAGGGTTTAAGTAGGCAGAAAGGTTTTGGGGCTGCAAACTCAATTCCCAGCTTGCTGCATTTTTCTTTCAACTGCTTTGCAAGTCCAGAAGGGCACCAGTTTGGCTCTTCCACAGGAACTATTAACGCCTTGAACCCGTATTCAGCAAGTTTTTCCGGCAATTCAGCAAGAACGTCAGGATGCAGGTTTATGGCTATTGCTATGTCTGCTTCAGGTAAAGTCTTTGGCAGAAAGTCCTCGGCATTTTCAATGAATCGTGGCATGGTCGCAGGATCAAGCATTCCATATGTCGCGACAATATTCTTTGAAAAGCTGTAGACACCATTTTTACACTGCACACATGCATCTATGCCACATGCACCAAAGGAAGGACATGAGTAGCGGTAATTCATGAGATTTGCTATGAATCTTTCACCAAATTGTCCGTGGTAGAATATGACGAGTCTCAAACTGGATTCAAAGAGATGTCCACCTGTATTCTCCATACTGTGCACTTATGCTATGCCTATCTTATAAATTGTCCCTAATTATTTCGATTTTAAAAGATATATGGGTTTATCTTTAACAGCTTACTCCTTTATTCTCGACTTGCCTGGCGGTAAGAATTTCATTATCTCGTCTGGAGTGGCTATACTCCTTACCACATATTTTTCGTCCTCTTTTGCCATCTCTACGAGCTTTGAGGCAATCTCAACAGCAATTGTGTTTGCATCCTTATCTCCTATCTCAATCTCGACGTAATAGTCGCAGTATTTCTTAACAGCAGAAGGGGGGCCTCCAAGGACTCTGAGCTTTTCCAGTTCGACACCTATTGCACACGAAAGCGGAACGCTGAGGTAATTCCTTTTACCCTCGATGTAAAAGCTACCTCTCGCAAGGTATTCTCCAGCCTTGGCAGCCCTCTTGACCTGTTCAGGTTTGACGTAGTAAACTTCGCCGCTGTACTTTCCCTCTTTCCACAATACTGAATACGATGCTGCAAACTGCGCAGCTTCGAATATGCTTGTTTCTGGCGCTTCCTGACCTTTCTTCATAACTGTTGCTGGAGCTCCGGGGCTCTGTGTGTGGAAGAAGAGATCATTGCTTTCCATGTATTTGGAGACTATTTCTTCATTCATGGCAGCATTTCTTCCGCCAATAACCAGGAAACCGTCGGAGGTAATGAACCATCTGAACCTCTCGTACCACTCTCTTCTTCTGACCACTCTAAGGCTCTTGACGTATCTCTTCGCTTCGAGCTCCTCTGCTCTCTCCATCTCCTGTTTTGTTTTCTCTATTGCTTTAAGCAGACCATCAAGTTTTGATTTGATCTTCTTGGCTTTCTCATAGTAATCGTCTGCTATCTGTGGAATGCTCTTGTTCAGGTCTAGTTCGACAACTTCGCCAGCAATTCTAACCACAACAGTGTTCTTTTCCGGTTTTACACCTTCGACAAGTGAAATTAAACCTTTACCTTCTTTCTTCTTCTCTTTAACGAGTCTGGATATTTCATCCCACGACATTTTTTGCCTTGCCTGCCTGAAAGCCTCCATTATCTTTTCAATGGTTGTGTAGTTCTCGTAAATTGAATCACCTATCTTTCTGTATCTCTCTATCTTTTCCTCAAACGCTTTTTTGGTTTCAAGCTGTTTTTCAAGTCTATTTTTGAGCTTTATGAGTACCTCGCTTTCTTTCTTCTCCTCTATGCTGTCCATTATTTTGTGAGAGTAGAATTCATCGAGAGCGTCATTGAACGTTTCGAAGTATTTTTTCTCCAGTTCAGCATATCTCTGAAGCTCAATGGGTAAGACGTCGAAGTATTCACCATTATTCAAAACAATATGTGGCTTAAATTCTCCTTTGTATACGGGATCAAAAACAGATTTGATTGCATTGTAAATTTTATCCAGTTCTTCCTTGCTCAGCTCATCGGCATATTTATTTTTGTCAATTCCAGCTCTTAAGCAGACTTCTTCAGCATACAATCCTCCAAGCCCACCTTTTGTTGCAAGAACCTTGACAATTTCTCGTTTTTCAAGAATTGATTCAAGAGTTTCGGGAGAGATGTCCATGGGAGTGAGCCTGGGTTCAGGGAACCTGTATTTCTCTCCGGGTTTGAACATGGGTTTGAGCGGCATTATAATCTGCAAATTCTCGTCTGCAAGAATTATATTGCCCTTGGAGAAGAGCTCAGCAATAATAATCCTCTTTGTATCTTTTCTTTCCACCTCAATCAAAACAACTCTATCAAAATCATGCTGTTCAATTTTCCTTATCCTTCCACCTTCAAGATGTTTTCTTAGAAGCATTGCAAAGCTCGATGGTATACGAGGACTTTCCTTCGCAAACTTGGTGAGATGGATTCTCGTGCCCGCTTCAATCGTGAGATCTCTCCTCCCATCTGCATAAATCTTAATTCTTATCTCGCCCGGTGGGTAGTGGTATATCTTGTCAACCCTACCATTAATCAGGCTTTGCAGCTCCCTAACGCATGCTCTGACATCTACCGCTGACATTGACTTCATTGCACGAGCATCTTTCAATTCGCTTAATTATCTTTACCACGATTATGCAATCGATTTTAGAGGAACCAATAATTTAAATATCAGATGAACAAAGATGAGTTTGGTGAGGATTATGGGTCTCATGGAGAAGCTTCTTGGTAAGACTGATAAGGTTCAGGTTGAACAGTATGAAGAGCTTGACCTCAGTGAATATGAAACTGAAATAGCTGGAGAAGCGGAAACGTATGTGAAGGTTGCCGAAATAACGGGTTTGAATGAAGTTTCAGAAATCAGAAGACAGATTTATGAGGGTGATATTGTCATTGCTGACATCGCCTTCCTGAAGCATGACAAGTTAACTCTTGATAGAATTCTCAAGGACCTCAGACAGCTTGCTGAGGATGTGCATGGAGATATTGTGGGGCTTGGAGAAGATTATATTGTAATAACCCCGACTGGAATTAAAATCGATCGCAACAAAATAAGGGGATTGAGAAGGTAATATGATCCCCTGTCCGGCTTGTGGGAAGGAAGTTAAGATAATTTCCACCACATATGATGCACCATATTTTGGAAAAGTCCTTCTAACATCAATTACTTGTGAGTGTGGTTTCAAACATGCAGATTCTATTGTAGTCGACATAAAAGAACCTGTCAGGTTCAAAATTAAAGTGAATAAGGATAACCTCTTTGCCAAGGTAATAAGGTCAACCTCCGGAACAATTCGTATTCCTGAGATCGGAGTGGACATGGAGCCCGGCCCCGCATCGCAGGCATTCATAACGAATCTGGAAGGTGTGCTGGTAAGAATCGAGGATATTGTAAAGCTTGCGAGGAAATGGAATGAGGGCGATGCAGAAAAAGTTGCGAGATGCGAGTGGATTCTGGAAAGGATTAGAAATGCTGTGGAAGGTAATGAAGAACTCACACTGGTTCTTGAGGATCCATTTGGGAACAGTCTGATTATATCTGAAAACGCTGTGAGAGAGGAAATAAGTGAAGAAGAGGCACTGAATTTGAAAACTGGCTTGACAGTAATGGATATCTCTGGATTAAGCGAGGAGGAGCTGGCAGATCAAACACGCTCGACTGACCAGCAATAATTTTGAAACAATTTGATTGCCCTATCATTTTAATTACTCTAAAATCAGTTCGTAAACCGATCTTATATATAATTACCAAATCTTTTAACATATATTCGGGAGTAAATTTTTTATCAGTGGTGTCAAGCTTGAAGCATGATTGATGAGATTATCGTTACAAAAGCGATTGTTGAAAAATACACAGAGAAGTTTATGGAAGCTCTGCAGTGCGATGTTGCCATCGTTGGTGCCGGCCCCTCGGGACTAGTTTCGGCTTATTATCTTGCAAAGAAAGGATTTAGCGTTTCACTTTTTGAGAAGAAACTGAGTCTTGGCGGCGGAATCTGGGGCGGCGGAATGATGTTCAACAAAGTCGTTGTGCAGAAGGAAGCTGTCGAAATACTCGATGAATTCGGAATCAGTTATGAAAAATATGATGACGATCACTTTGTTGCGGATGCCATCGAGATGACTGGTGCACTCATCTACAAAGCAACGAAAGCTGGTGCTCGCGTCTTCAATCTAACTAATGTGGAGGATGTGATGATTAAGGATGACAGGCTTGTTGGGTTGGTCATCAACTGGACTGCAGTTGAGATGAGCGGTCTGCATGTCGATCCTGTCACGATTTCATGCAAGGCAGCCATTGATGCGACGGGGCATGACGCATCCGTCTGTAACATTGTTGCGAGGAAAACAGGCAAGTTGAATCTCGCAGGCGAGAAGTGCATGTGGGCAGAGAAGGGAGAAAAGGGCGTTGTGGAGAAGACATCTGAAGTGTTTCCGGGTCTGTACGTCGCAGGAATGTCCGTTGCAGCGGTCTACGGACTCCCGAGAATGGGTCCGATATTTGGAGGCATGCTACTGAGCGGTAAGAAGGTTGCCGAGCTTGTGTCCCAGAATCTCAGCAGGTGAATGACTGGACAACTTATTTCTTAACTTCTAATTTTCTTTAGTCAAAAAGATGGAAAAAAGATTTTCAGGACTGGTTGCCCTACTCCTTGTTTTCTTCTTTTCCGTCTGCAGCTTCTTTTGATTCATCCTCTTTCTTCTCTGGAAGATTGCTCAATATTTTATCGACTATCTCGCTGAATATCTCGGCAGTCTTCGTACCCTTCTGCACGAATGGTTTTCCTTCGTCTCCGCTCTTAACGACCTCAGGGTCGAGAAGTATTTCACCCACAAACGGAACGCCCATTTCTTCAGCCAGCTTCTTTCCACCGCCAGTGCCGAAGACATCTATCCTCTTGGAGCAGTGGGGACACAGCAATCCGCTCATGTTCTCAATAATGCCGAGAACTGGTAAGCCGACGTGAAGTGCGAAGTTAACGGCTTTTCTAACATCTTCAAGTGCAACATCCTGGGGTGTTGTCACTATTACAGCCCCATCTGGCTTTGCAAGCTGAACGATGCTTATTACCTCATCGCCGGTGCCTGGTGGCAAATCAATCACAAGATAGTCCAGATCGCCCCAGTCAACCTGCTCGAGAACCTGCTTGATGAAACCGTGCTTCACAGGACCTCTCCAGATAACGGGCATGTCGGGGCTAGGAAGTAAAAAGCCCATAGAAACAACCTTCAGTCCGTTTACCTCAACTGGTTTGAATTTTTTGTCTTTTGTTTCTAGCCCGTGGATGTTTGTGAGTCCGAGCATTTTCGGGATGCTTGGTCCGTGGATATCACAGTCGAGCAAACCGGTCTTGAAGCCTTTGAGGGCGAGCGTGAATGCAAGATTTGCTGCAACAGTGCTCTTACCAACTCCGCCCTTTCCACTCATAACAACTATCTTTCTCATGGTTTCTAACTATAACCATAGAGCTTAAGAAAATTTTGATTGAGAGGTAAACAGTCAAGCTTTAATTAGTATCTTTGTGGGGAACCTATTTCTATTATTGATGTAATAATGATTCTATGGATATTATCAGACCCTTTGGTGAAATTGATGTGCTGAATTTATACTGGAAAGTTTCACCATATCTCGTAGATTTTCTGAAGGGAAAAGAAATAGCAAGTAAAACCTGGATTCCAAAATCCAGGATACCTTACTTCCTTAATCGGGCTGGTAAACTTGGAGCTTTGTGGATTGAAGATTTTGGTGAGATAAATGAGGAATTCCTCAAGCTTAGGGCAAGGTACCATCTCAACGAAGTTCGTAAAAAGATAACTCAAAGACAGGCTTTGTTATGGCGTTACTTTGTTCCTCGGAAGTATTCGGAATTTTTCTACGCAACGAATGGAGAAGGGGAGGGAAAAGAAATCGAGAGAGTATTCATCGATATTGATAGAACAAACCTTCCGGCTGAGAAGTCGTTGCTTGTTGCAAGACAGCTCATTGATCTTATGGAGAAGCAGAAAAGTGAAGATAGTGAGTTCAACGAGCTTGTGAAGTCTATAGCAGTTTACTGGACAGGTTCTTCTTTTCACATTTACTGCTTTTTACACAAGCCACAGCCTCCCGAATTTTACGAAGAAAAAATCAGGTATCATAGTAGCGGTGCACTTTTTTCCTCATGGACGGATGTATGGGTAAGAAAAATAAGGCAGAAAGTTGATTTCAAGGTAGCAGGAGGTCATGAAAAGTTGGAGAATCACATCGTTATAGATCCATCCCAGACGCCAAGCGGAAAACTTGCAAGAGTGCCTCTCGGGTGTCTACACGTTAAAGATTTTGAACCAGACGGCATAAGCGTCCCATTGAGTGAAAATATGCTTTATGACAATGGTATCGTAGACAAACTGAAGATGCTTACACCAGAGGGGGTTGTGAGGGGGGCTGGTGTACTTTCAAAGTACCTTTGGAGTTTCAGATAATCCCCTACCCTGTAATGAAATCAAACGCCAAAATTATATACAGTGCTTGGAGCAGATAGCTTTAAATATCCTTCTTAAGTGGTTTCGTGCATAACATCCAAGCTCATCAAGGAGGAGCGATGCATGAGCAGGTTGAGAAAACTTCAGAAGAGGAAAAGTAATCCAAATCTTGTAAGGCTGATCGACGAGTTGCTAACTGCTGGAGCTAAAAATGATGCAGCAGTCTGGAAAGATGTAGCGGAGAGACTAGCGAAGCCGAGGAGACTCTATGCCGAGGTAAATCTCTCGAAGATTCAGAAATATGCAAAAGAGAACGAGACAATTGTTGTTCCAGGTAAGGTTCTTGGTACCGGTAGCATAGACAAGGCAGTAACAGTTGCAGCTCTGAGTTTCTCAGAGAAGGCAAGGAAGAAAATCGAAGAAGCTGGAGGAAAATGTTTAACAATCAAAGAGTTAATTGAGGTAAACCCTGAAGGATCAAACGTCAGAATAATCGTGTGAGGTGGAGATTATGACAGTCAACGTGAGCAGAATTCTAAACACGCTTGGGGATTATACAGTAATTGATGCAAAGGGACACATTCTTGGTAGACTTTCAAGTATAATCGCGAAGAGACTGTTGAATGGGGAGAAGATCGTCGTTGTTAATGCTGAAAAGGCTGTTATAACTGGGGAAAGACAGATGGTCTTTGAGAGATACAAGCAAAAATACGACAGAGGCAGCAAGGAAAAAGGACCATATTTCCCACGCCACCCCGAAAGAATTTTCAAGAGAACAGTCAGAGGAATGCTACCGTGGAAGAGCAGAAGGGGAAGAGATGCATACAGGAGACTTAAAGTATTTATGGGTGTACCTAAAGAACTTGAAGGAAAGGAATTTGAAGTTGTTGAACAAGCACTACTTGAGAAAGTTTCAAAATCCGGAAAGTATGTAACTCTGGCTGAAGTGAGCAAATATCTTGGCTATAACATCGAGGTGGAAGCATGAAGATCGTCGTTACAAGTGGTAAAAGAAAAACGGCAATTGCAAGAGCGACGATTCGCGATGGAAAGGGAAGGGTAAGGATTAACAAGATACCAGTAGAGCTCATCCAGCCGGAAATGGCGAGAATGATTATAATGGAGCCTTTAATAATGGCAAAGGACCTCGCAAACAAGGTTGACATAGATGTGAATGTTATCGGTGGCGGCTTCATGGGCCAGGCTGAGGCTGTCCGAACAGCAATAGCGAGGACTCTAGTTGAATGGAGTGGAGATGAAGAACTAAGAAAGGCTTATCTTGAGTACGACAGAACACTGCTAGTCAACGATACAAGAAGAAAAGAACCAAAGAAACAGGGCGGAAGAGGAGCAAGAAAAAGAAGGCAGACTTCATACAGGTGAATTTTTTATGTTTCCTGTCAGATGTTTTACTTGTGGTGCCGTCATAGCGCATTACTGGGATGAATACAGCAAGAAGCTCGAGGAGGGTAAGAGCCCTAAAGAGGCTCTTGATGAACTAGGAATTGATAGGTACTGCTGCAGGAGAATGTTTCTAACCTACAAGTCCGTGATAAAGGAGTTTGCGCGCTTCCACGGGGCCGTGGGGTAGCCTGGTGATCCTGCGGCGTTCGGGACGCCGTGACCCGAGTTCAAATCTCGGCGGCCCCATTTATAGTTTAGACTGGAGAGGTGATGATTACGGTATCTGTGGCTAAACGCCCATTCCCATTTGAATATACGCGATTTGAGAAAGCGAGGATTATTGGAGCCAGGGCTTTACAGATTGCAATGGGAGCCCCCGTTCTTATTGAAACTGATAAGACAGATCCTCTTGAAATCGCAAAAGAGGAATTTGAGAAGGGTATCGTACCAATCACAGTGAAAAGGAGGAGAAATAGCTTTGTCTGGCTTGAAAGATCAGATCTATTCTGAGGTGATATAATGATCATAGAAGACGTAAGATACAGGATTGTTTTTGACAGTAGAGGTAATGAGACGATTGAATGTGAAGTTATTACCTCTGAAACAATTGGCAGTGCCATTGCTCCAAGTGGAGCTTCTACGGGGAGCGAAGAAGCAATAGTAGTAGATCCTTATAAAATTGATGAAATAGAGGAGAAAGTCTCAAAAGCGCTTGTGGGAATGAGTGTTTTTGATCAGGTCAGCATCGATACTACTCTTCGAGAAATTGATGGTACTGAAAACTTCTCAAATATTGGTGGAAATTTTGCGATAACCGCAAGCCTTGCATGTGCTAAGGCTGCCGCCGAACTGCTTGGCCTCCCGCTATATCAGTATGTTGGTGGCGTATTTGCGAATGAACTCCCCTATCCACTTGGAAATGTCATTGGTGGAGGGGCACATGCTGAAGGTTCAACAAATATTCAGGAGTTCCTTGTAATTCCAGTAGGTGCAGAGACGTTTTTTGAGGCTCAGATGGCAAATGCTATGGTTCACAAGGCTATAAAACAGGAATTCAAGAAGAGAGGTATTTTTGCAGCAAAGGGTGATGAGGGGGCCTGGGCGGCTCAGATAAGCGATGAACAGGCTTTTGAGATCATCGAGGCAGCAATAGCAAAAGTGGAAAATGAAGCTGAAATTGAGATCAGAATTGGTCTTGACGTCGCAGCAACAGAGCTGTGGGATGGTAACCACTATGTCTACAGGGATAAAAAACTCACAAGAGAAGAGCAGATATCTTACATCGCTGAACTGGTAGATAAACATGACCTTCTCTATGTCGAGGATCCACTACACGAAAACGATTTTGAAGGATTTGCTGAACTTACAAAGTCTGTGAAATGCATGGTCTGCGGAGATGACCTCTTCGTGACAAACATTAAAAGAATACAGAAAGGTATTGAACTGGGTGCTGCAAATACGATTCTCATCAAGCCCAACCAGATTGGTACTCTTACAGACACCTTCAAGGCTGTTAAAATGGGTAAAGACAATGGGTACGAGGTTGTGGTGTCACACAGAAGCGGAGAAAGCGAAGATGAGACGATTGCACATCTGAGTGTTGCATTCAACGCAACATTAATAAAGACAGGTGTTGTTGGCGGCGAAAGAATTGCAAAGCTTAATGAATTGATAAGAATAGAAGAGTATATGGATTCACCCTCAATGGTAAAAATCAGGAGGCTGTAGGTGGTTCAGGATGATAAAGGAGGAAAGTAAGGAAAAGGCAAGAGAGGAGGAAGTATACGAATACCTCCTTTCGCCAGATGAGTATCTTGCGGCAGGAGTGCACATTGGAACACAGGTCAAGACAGGAGACATGAAGAAATTCATTTATAAAGTCAGACCAGACGGACTCTACGTTCTCGACATCAGACAGCTTGACGAACGCTTGAGGCTTGCAGGAAAGTTCTTGGCGAAATACGAGCCATCCAAGATTCTTGTAGTCTCGGCAAGACAGTATGGTCAGAAACCAGCAAAGATGTTCTCAAAAGTTGTTGGAACGGACTGTATAGTTGGAAGATTCATCCCTGGAACATTGACAAACCCGATGCTCAGGGAATACAGAGAGCCGGACGTTGTGCTTGTAACAGACCCGGCAATTGACACGCAAGCAGTTAGAGAGGCTACCGATGTTGGTATACCTGTCGTTGCACTCTGTGACTCAAACAACATGGCAGCAAACGTGGATCTGATTATCCCAACCAACAACAAGGGTAGAAAGGCTCTTGCACTTGTATACTGGTTGCTGGCAAGAGAAGTCCTTAGAAACAGAGGGATTACAGACTTCCCGTACTCTGTCGAGGACTTCGAGGCAGAGCTTTAATTTTCTCATTTTCACTTTTGATTCTGTTGGTTTTTCCGTTTTTTGAGGGTTTATCAGAATTAGTGTGGAGCTATTTTCATTGCCTGTCTTGATGGCTTACCTTGAATATGGTTAAGGAAGTCTCCTTCTTGAAAAAAATTTGGCAAATAGTTTTTAAAATAGTCATCTTGATTCTTAAGGTAAAATATAAATATAGTTAACAAGAAGAAATGTGAATATGACTGAAGTAAAAGTTGGACTACTGGAAAATTTTGCTATAAAGAACTGGTATAGATTCCTTCTTTACATAGGTGGTGTCATATTAGTATTGTCTTTGTTTCTGGAGACGAAGGGAATTGAAGCCAGTAAAGTAAGGTTGTTCTCTATCTGGACTGTTTTGCTGGGTTTAGTTCTCTGGATAATAGAGGATATTCTGAAACAGATTGGGAGCTATTTAGAGTATCAATATGAAGAACACAAAATCTATGAGTCAGAATTAGAGGATTATGGGAAGATACTAGTTGGGATTTGGTATTTAATTAGTATTGGTGTATTTATCTTCTGGATTTTATATATCTTACCTGCCTTATATTAGTATCTAGCGAGTCAAAATCTACACTACTCCTAAATTGGCTATACCATTGCTGGTACATAATTGAGTTGGATTTCCTGATTAAGAAGTTAATGTGTCGACATAATCGGCAAAAACCAAGAGCCTGAATTTCTCTATCAAATGAAACAATGAATACCATTTCAAAGAATTCAGGTAAAATTCAAGAAAATTATCAGAATCAGAGAGTGCGCCGGCCGGGATTTGAACCCGGGGCAGGGGCGTGGCAGGCCCCTGTGTTAGCCAGGCTACACCACCGGCGCAAGACGTCTGAAGGATGTTTACTCTGTAGTTAGTTGGGTTTATAATTGTTTTGCTAATTAAGTCACGAGGGTGTTCATTTGACCTTTTGACCTTTTGGTGTAGTATTTGTTGCTGGGATTTAGACAGGACAAATCTCGTAAAACTGCGATTACTGGCTTAATTTTAATAATCCCGTGTGATAATGACAACATTCATTCCAATCATAAGGTTTATTTCCATGCCATTCCAAGAATACTTGATGTCATGTATCTTCTGCAAATACTTTGCAAGTTGTGGAGGTATGGCTGAAATATGCGAGCATTTTGAGCTTAAGGATTCACTCAAAAATCCATCACCCAATAACAAAATCCAGTCTCTAGCAAACAAAAGCATGACAATAAGTGAAGCTGCAAAATCACTGGACATGACAGTTACAGAATTTCTGGAATTTCTTGGGGAGATGGAAAGAAAAGGAAAGCTCAAAATAAAAATTAGGTAGTAAGCTCTTTTTCAACCATGCTTATTGCTTTGTCAATCTCTTTCTTGAGAACCTCTGGCAGTCCCTTGACATCTATTTCCATAAATCCTCTGATGATTGCTGCTGTTGCCTCATCTCTCGTCAATCCTCTTGACATCAGATAGAATATCTCTTCTTCTGCTATCTTTCCGATTGCAGCTTCGTGGCTCAAATCTACGTTGGGATATCTTGCTTCAAGCTCTGGAATTGCGTGAATTGCTCCCTTTTCAGAAAGCATCAAACCTCTGCATTCAAGATGGCCTCTGACACCAGGAGCTTCACCAATAATATGCCCTCTTGCAATGATCTTTCCTCCCGTGCTTATCGTTCTTGACAAGATGTCTGCACTGCTGTTTTCTCCCTTTAAAACTGCTCTACTACCTGCATCGACGACTGTGTTTTCTTTCGCAACCACTACGCTGCTGAAAACTGCGACTGAGTTATCCCCTACGAGGTATGCAGTCGGATACATCTGTACAAGCTTGACTGGACTCATGAGGACGTAATTGCTTATGAAAACTCCATTTTCCTCAACTATTGTTGCGCTTCTTGGTCTGACTTCTATATCACTGGCCCAGTTGTGAATCATTGTGAACGTTAGTTTTGCATCTTTCTTTACGAAAAACTCTGAGATTCCAATGTGCATTCCAGAAACTACTCCTGGATGGGACGCACATCCTGAAATTATATTGAGTTCCGAACCCTCCTCAGCAATAATTATGTTGTGAACCTTTTGCTTGGCTCCATGCGTTTTCAGATAAAGACAGGCTTCAACAGGTATATTCACCTTCGCTCCCGGTAGAGCTCTGATGAAATATCCATTGACGTCTTCAACATCCACCATTTTAGTGTATTCATCCTGGTCTCTTTTTACAGCCTTCCAGAAGTACTCCCCTACCCAGTCGTACTTTTCCATTGCTTGCTTTATCCCCATTATTTCGACGCCTTCAAGGTATTTTGTTACGTGCTGGACTTTCTGATCAACCTGAAGAAATGAAGCTGATCTACGCTCTGGATTGAATTCTATTCCTACGCTTTCAAGTTTCTTCTTTACTTCTGGTTCGAATTCGGGAACTCTTTCAGACATTTCCTGACACACCCCTCATAACCATATTTACTTATATCATCAAGAATATCATAGGGATTCCCAATACATGAGATTCTACCCTTGTAAAGTATCATACCGTAATCCGCATCGACGTACTTTAGTATGTGACCGGTGTGAGTTATTAGAAGGCCTGACTTCTTTCTCTTGTTCTTGGGCTTATCTCTTTCAAGAAGCATGTTTATTGCTTCTCCGACCAGAGAAACATTTTCCAGGTCAACACCGCTGTCAGGCTCATCTAGCATGACAAAGTCCGGATTGAGAAGCAAGAGCTGAAGGAGTTCTGATCTTTTGACTTCTCCACCACTGAATCCCTCGTTCACACTTCTGTTGAGCATGTCTTTCATCTTCAGCATCTCTGCGTATTCGTAGATCTTCTCCTCACTGGCGTTTCCTACTCTTGCGCAGTGTTTTAGCATATCTAGCAGCTTAACTCCGCTGACCTTTGGTGGATTCTGGAAGGCTATTCCCATGCCAAGTTTTACCCTCTCGTCTGTTGGCAAGTCTGTTACATCTTTTCCTTTGAAGAATATCCGTCCATTGTACACCTTGTACTTCGGGTTTCCAATAAGGGCCGAGAGCAGTGAAGATTTCCCGCTGCCATTCGGTCCGAAAAGAACGTACGTTTGCCCTTCCTGAATATACATATTAACATTCTCGAGAACTTTTTTGCCCTCTATTTCAACTCCCAGATTAATTACTCTCAGGATGTCCATACCCATCAACCCTCATGGGTTTTACCTAATTATAAATCTTTGGGGTTAATGTTTAACTTATAAAATCCGACTAAAATTCAATAATATTCACATCTTCATCTTCAATCAAAGCGAAAGTTCTTCTCCCTGTCAGATATCCACACACTTCTCCGGGGTTGAGAACTATTTTACCAGGTTCGATTTCTTTCTTTGCTTCATGAGTGTGCCCAAAGACGATGAACTTGTACTTTGAATTCTTGAGTATCTCACGAATCCTGGTGTCTGTGCCGTGGTATACTACGCCGCCACCTTCACAGGGAAATGTTACTATATCGCCAACAATCCATCCGTTTTCTGCAGCTATCTCCATAAGCTTTGGTCTATCTCCGTCGTTATTACCAAATGCAAGGTAGATTTTAGCGTTCAGCTTGCTGAGTTCTTTCATTGCGAATGGCGATATCACGTCTCCTGCGTGGACAACAAACTCTACGTCTTCATTCTTCAGACTGTCCACTAGATCTCTTATCGCTGGCACGTTATCGTGGGTATCTGATATAACTGCGAACTTCATGCATGGGGTGTTTACAGGAGGTAATTATTAACCTTCCCTTTTCACGCGTTATTATTTAATTGGAATTGGAATAAGATTTACAATATTTACCGAAGTTCAGTTGAATTACGTAATAAGGGAAAACGAAGGATAATTCCAATCCAGACTCTATGCCACACCGGTCTTGCTGAGAACGACTTCGAGCTCCTCTTTTGTCGGGTTGGTATCCTCGAGAATTGTGTATCTCTTTCTTCTTATTGTCTTCGCAAACATTAGAGCCTCAATTATCTGCTCTTTTGTAAGTCCAATTTCTTTGGCCATTGTTGGAGCTTGGATTTTTTCGAGGGACATTTTTATTCTCTCCCAGTCTTCAATACCGTAGTATTTTTCGTGCAGATACTCCATGATTATTGTTCCAATCGCGACCTGCTCCCCGTGGGTACCATTTCCATAGCCAAGATAGTCCAGGGCATGGCTGAACTTGTGCTCCGACCCGCTTGCCGGTCTGCTGCTACCTACGATGGAGATTGCAACACCGCTCAGGATCAGTCCTCTTACAAGCATCTCCAGATGGCTTGTCTCTTTTAGATCCAGTCTGTCAGCATCACTTACCATGAGATTTGCGGGCATCACAGCCATACTTGCAGCAACCTCGTTGAAGTCTTCTCCCACTTTCTCTTCGGCGAGTTTCCAGTCTTTTATGGCAGTAACGTTGGAGATTAGATCTCCATAGCCAGAACGTAGCAACCTTATTGGGCTATGTCTCAAAACAACAAGATCTGCAAGCACTGCAGTCGGTGGTTTTGTTGAGATGGATATTGGTTTTCCGTTTTCTTTAAAGCTCGCTACCGGAGAAGCTATTCCGTCGTGTGACGCAACAGTAGGAATGCTTATAAACGCGGCATTGGTCTCTGATGCCAGAACTTTTGCAACATCCAGTACTTTACCCCCACCGACACCAATTACACAGTCAATATCGGTGTATCCTGTGCTCATCTCAATTTTTCTAACCTGGTCTATGCTCGGTTTCTCGACAAAGAACTTTTCAACCAGCAAGTCTGAGATCCTTTCTTCTATTTTTGAACCTACTACTTCATATGAAGTGGGACTCGTCAGCATTAATACACCAGAAAGTCTAAGATCATCAAGTACATCACGAACGATTTTTCTAGCTTTTTCACTAATTTCAACAACAAGTGGCAATTCTGCGATTTTAAGATAACCTCTTCTTACTTTCCTGTGCATAATGTAACAGTTTGCCCTTTGTAAAATAAAGGTTGTGTAGGATTAATATATACCGAGTTCTTTTGATATCTTCTTTAGACGCTCTATTCTCTTCTCAATCGGTGGATGAGTTGAGAATAGTGAGAGTATTGTTTCACCGGAGATTGCGGGAATTATGAAGAATGCATTGAGCCCTTCGATCTCTCTTTTTGCTTCCGGCCTGATGTACTCCATTTTTCCGCTGATTTTAAGCAGTGCGGAGACCAAAGCATCCGGATTCCTAGTGAGAATTGCACTTCCGGCATCAGCAGCAAATTCTCTGTATCTGCTGAGGGCTCTAATTAGCAGGAAGCTTACCAGCCATACGATAGCAGACACTATGAATATAATGGCTCCTGAAGCGTTGTTCTCCCTTCTGTCGCCAAACATTCCTGCATACATTGCCCAGTGCATTATATACCAGGCTATTGTGGAAAGGAAGCTTGCTATCGTTATAACTGCAACATCTCTGTTCTTGATATGGCTGATTTCATGTCCGAGTACAGCCTCTACTTCTTCACGGTTAAGTAGTCTGAGCAAGCCTGTTGTAACAGCCACAACAGCATTATTTGGATTCCTTCCAGTTGCAAAAGCGTTTGGAATAGGAGTATCAACTATTGCAACCTTTGGCATTGGCAAGCCAGCATTCATGGCAAGTCTTCTGACCATTGCATGAAGTTCTGGAGCCTCCTCCTCACTTACTATCTTCGCTCCCATTCCCATGAGGACGAGTTTATCTGAGAAGTAGTACTGGAGGAAGAGAAATGCGCCGGAGAACATTGCAAGATAAAGGAATCCGACTCCATAGTAGTAGAGTACCGTGAGGAATGCAAGATACACTATCGCGAGCAGGAACATCGTCAGGAACATTCGCATCGTCAATCCTGGATCTCGAATCCATCTTGTCATGGTTTGTAGTTATACATTCCGCTATATAAATCCTGTGCATTGAAAGAATCAGTAGATTCACCTGTTTTCGTAGATATCTCTTATTTGATCTTTTCTGGGGAGTACATTTACCTCAATAGGATGTTTTTTCTACCAAAAACATGATGGATTGTCATTAATGCGCTAGACGGATTCAGTTTAAAAATAAAAAGTATAAAAAAATTGGCTAAAGGAATTTCACCACTTTAATGCTGTTGATCCCGCCATTCAGGATTATTAAATGGGAAGAGCACGAACAGCACGGATCAAAGCCTCTGACTGTTCTGCAGGCATCGCCTAACAAATACTTCAATGCATTATCACCCGCAGCCAATGCAGAAGCTTCGTCGGTTGTAAGCAAAGCTTCAGTCTCCGGTCTTATTTCCACAAGATTATCCACCATTGCCTCTTCTATGGCGCCAGAATTGATCGTGGTGGGCACAATGCAGTTATATGCTGATGTGACTCCTGCTACTATATCTATTGTGTGTATCAGTGTGCCTTGTGGAGCTTCAATAACTCCAATGCCGGAGCCATCTGCCGGAGTTGGCGGTATGTACGCATCGGCTGTGGGATCTATGGCATCAGCCCATTCTCCAAGAACTTTGTCCAGTAAAATGTCGGTTTCTATTAGTCTGGCAATGTATCTGTTTCGAGTTGTAGGAGCCAATATATCATTTGCAGTAAGACCAAAATCAGCAGCATAGTTGTCCACATAGGTTCTAACCGTTATATCTCCAGCCCTGTATGCGACAGCCAGTCTTGCAAGAGGGCCGACTTCACATATCCAGTTTACACCGTTATATACATAGTACGGTCGCTTGGAGTAACTATAGTATCCCAAGAAATCCACTGTAGAGCCGTAAGGTGTTATCTCGTGCTCAGCAATATTTGCTTGATCGAAAGGAACAATGTTTGCGGTATTTATGTCAAAAGTGGCTGGGTCGTAGGCCCCATTCAGAATAACTCCGCCTGAAGATCCGTCATACGTGTATGAAGTTGATAATCCAGTATAAAACGGTATTCCAGAACTCATGTAGTTTGCAGGTCTTATTCCAAAGTCGTTTGGTAATGCAAGCAAAGCGTCTTTTATTGTTGGATAGAGTGTAACGAATACATAATCGTGCACACTCTGAATGTAGTTCTTAATCGTTGTAAGTTCATCCAATGAGGGTACCTTAGTCTGACCGCCGGGCATTATTGACGCAGAATGGACTGGTCGCCCACCAAGCATAGCAACACACGTCTGAACTTTGTTGTGGGCGTTTATAATATTTGGAAGCTCAATAGCGATGACATCGTGGTTTAAGTAGTCTCTACCACCAAGAAGGAACAGATGCAGCAGGTGGCTGTGGATTGTGTGCAGAGCAAGTATAAATCTTCTTATGGCTTTAGCATTAGAGGGAATTGCAAAACCGTATGCATCCTCTATAGCCATTGCGCTTGCCATCGAATGCGGAACGGGACAAACCCCACAAATTCTTGGTACAAGTTTTGTTACGGTTTCTGGCTGCTCCCCTTCCACAAATTTTTCAAATCCTCTGAACTCCGAAACACAGTACTTTGGATACCTTGTTGCGTCGTCAATGGTTGTAAAAGTACCATCATCTGTTTCCTGAAGTAAGTTCGTTACTCTCAATTTTCCGTTTGCATCCGTATACACATCAAGAATTAAGCGTCCATCACCCTCAATTCGAGTAATTGGGTTTATCTCAACAGTGGCCATACTTTCTACACCTCCTTAATTACAACTCATAAAAAGGCGTGCTTGGGAAAACCTCTTCATAACAGCCGAGACATACGTCGTCACACGCTGTACACGGTGAAACCCCGCCCGTGCTACGACTGGTTGCACATATACGGGTTGTTCTATCAGGCCCTGTTGGATCTCCTTTACATCCTAAATCACGCTTACATCCAGGCTCCCCAAGTTCATTTGCTCGAGCACCGCCACTATCATATATACATGCATCACAAACTTGTCCATCCAAAATAGCTTCACCCATTGCTCCTGCAGTTAAAACATACACTATATGTTCGGGTTGTGGTGGACAGCCAGGAATCTTTATGTCAACCTGCAACAGTGTACCGTCTGACATAACATATTGATCTACCGGATACAGGTTGAGGAGGTTCTTTGCTGCATTCAGCCCAGGAACACCACCATAGGATGCGCAATCACCCATTGTAATCAGCAGAGTAGAGATGTTTCGCGCGTGTTCCAGTAGCTCTGTTGCTACAACAGTATCTCCGGCAATTCCTTCCACGACGCAGATATCAACCTGTGTTGATGCCAAAAAATCCTCTTCCAGCTTATCTGCCAGTAGTGGATGGTATACTATTTCAAACGACGACAAAACGTCGGCGAAAGTTGGGTTGCTTGTGCCGGTGGACATATCCATACCAAAGTCTGCCAACGACACCTGACATCCTGCGCATGTGCCCAGTTGGAATATTGCAAGAGTTGGGTTTGTTTGAGCAAGCACTTTTTCGACGAGATCTTTTTTGAACAACAGTTTACATCCAAAAACTGTTCCCAGCCCCGCTCCAGCAGCCTTTAAAAAAGTACGTCTGCCTATCGAACAATCCAAAATATCGGATTTCATCAAAATCTCCTCCATATAAAAAACTGTTTAATCATTAATCATTCAATTATTTAAATCTTTCTTATTATTATCATTGTGATGATCATATCGTGGAATATTTAAGAAAAAATATGTAAAATATCTTGAAATGTTATGCAATATATTATAATACAAATACACATATGAGAGAACCTTAGAGTTCGGAGTAATGCAACATCTTTTTCGAGACAATAACATTTTTTAAATTGCATGCAGAAGTGATAATGCCCGTCAGCCATGCGTCCCCTGATACAAAAATGAGGGGGATTCCACACGGCGGGCAACAACCCCTTTCAAACCTATTCTATACAAAATTTTTAGAAGCTTTAGTTAAGGAGATTCTTCTTTAGCCATTTTGGATCTTTTGCAGAAGAGAGAATGAGAAAAAGTTAAAGATATGGGTAATGTGGAAATTTATGGTCTAATATATTCGTTGGTGAATATATGTTAGGAAGTATTATATGGTCTAAAAATCAGTGAATTTAATGGTTGGGGTGAGTACAGTAGTTCATACGCTTCAAGCGGTATCTGGGCAAGTATTGAGATTGGGCATATAATGGGCATTGGGATTTTTGCATTAATCGGATTACTCGAATTGGTGGAAGTAACAGCTCAGTTTGTAAAGTTTAGATATGCTTAGGATATAGAGTAGTGCAATGGTGTTTCTTCGTTTAATTACAATATCTCTCTTCGCATTCATCCTTCTTGTATTGTGGATGCGGATTCTTCTAGAGGCAACTTATAAGCTGACAAGATATCATAGGGATGAGTATTTTTGGAACGACTTTTGTAATACTGGCGGTTATGAGGATACTGTCCAACGTTACTGAATATATTGTTAATGGAGGCTGGAGATTTCATCTTAAATCTGATGAAAAGGTTCATAAAATAAAGAGAGACTATATTGTAAATAGTCTCAAACCAAGGATACAGGGTATATTATCTCTGTTGTTTATCATAGTGGTGTATATTATCCTCAAAAGTCTTTTGATTGTTGTTGCAGACCAGCCTTTGATTATTTCTAAAAGAGAGTTGGGATTAAAGGATTTGGAGTTTATCATATCTATTTTCTTTGGAGCAGGTGTGGTTGCTCTCTTCTCAGAAACAATTTTGAGGATTTTTCAGCCGTTTGTTCAGGATTGATTAACTGGTATTGGCTATGTAGTAGTTTATCTCAATTACCCTAAAAACCTCTCGAATCCCTTTACAGAGAATGGATATTGCCTTGCAATGATCGATTTTACTCTTGTGAAAATGTGTCGGAAAACGTTGAACTGTTCATACGAACGGAGACATTCGTTCGTGATGCCTTTGGCTTTGAAAAGTTTAAACATCATGAATAACGTATGGTGTATAAGTATGATTTCATCCTTATCCATCTCGAGGGTGTCAAGATTAGCACCTCCAGTAGTTATAGAATGCCACAAAACTATCTA
>CAZZAF010000022.1:0-37536 GCA_964652135.1 uncultured archaeon | reverse complement strand
AGGCTGCGAAGAATGCGGATGCACACGTACAGGGTACCATTTGCTACACGATCTCTCCTGTCCATACGATGGAGAAGTACGTTGAGATAGCAAACGAGCTTGCAGAGTTAGAGGTGGACTCAATCTGTATAAAGGATATGGCTGGATTGCTTTCACCAAAAGTTACCTACGAGCTCGTTAAAACGTTAAAGAAGGAAGTGGGACTTCCAATTGATGTGCACTCTCACTACACAAGCGGTATGGCTTCAATGGCTCTGCTAAAGGCCGTTGAAGCTGGTGCAGAGATGATAGACACGTGCATGTCTCCGCTCAGCATGGGAACATCCCACCCACCAACTGAAAGTATGGTTTATGCATTGAACGAACTCGGATATGACACTGGCGTCGATATGGATGTTCTTATGGAAGTTAGAGAGTACTTCATGAAGTTAAGAGAGAAGTACGCTGGATACCTCGACCCCATCTCAACAATTCCCGACACCAATGTGCTCGTTTATCAGATTCCTGGTGGAATGTTCTCCAACCTCATAGCTCAGCTCAAAGAGCAGAACGCTCTAGACAAGCTTCCAGAAGTGTTGAAGGAAGTTCCAAGAGTAAGAGAGGATCTCGGCTATCCACCACTTGTAACGCCAACAAGTCAGATCGTTGGTGTGCAGGCCGTTATAAACGTCCTCGTTGGCGAGCGCTATAAGGTCGTTACCAAGGAGACAAGAGATCTCGTTAAGGGTATGTACGGCAGAACACCCGCACCCATTAAAGAGGAGATAATAAAGAAGATACTGGGTGATGAAAAGCCAATTGACTGCAGACCAGCAGATCTGCTGGAACCAGAGTTCGAAAAGAGAAAGAAAGAACTTGAGGAGATGGGAATTGAAGCAAGTGACGAAAACGTGCTGATATATGCTCTCTTCCCACAGACAGGACTCAAGTTCCTCAAGGGAGAGATTGAAGAGGAGCCGTTCCCAACAGTGGGCAAAGCAGTAGAGGGCAAATTCGAGATCGATGTAGAGGGCAAGAAGTACGTGGTTGAAGTCAAACCTCTCTAGTCTAGCTTATTCTATTTTTCTTAGGGTTATTGGTGTGTTTTTGGCTGTTTTTTCCACAGCTAAAAAATAGAAGTATAGAAACTGAGATTTAGGTTTGTTCAATTTTTTCTGACTTTTTTACTTTGATTATTATAACAAATAGATGGCGGGTTCTAGGAGTTCAAGAAGAAGAACGATTGATGATCTATGGAATGTTGAAGTAATTCAAAGTATTGACGGGAGTTAGAGACAGGGAGAACCATAAAAATTTTTAATGTTTTGAATCTGAATTATAAATGTGAAAAGAATAGACGAAATTCTCAAAATCTTACGGGAGGAACTCCCATATCTGAGGGAAAAGTTTCACGTAAAGAATATTGGACTCTTTGGCTCTTATGCACGAGGAGAACAAACTGAGGGTAGCGATATTGACCTGATTGTTGAATTCGAAAAACCCATAGATTTCTTTACACTCGTTGAGCTTGAAGACTATTTAACTGAGAAACTTGGTGCTAAGGTTGAAGTAGTCACACCAAACGCTCTGAATGAAAGAATAAAGCGATACATTATGAAAGATGTTGCTTATGTCTAAACGAGACCAGAAACTTTTTCTGGAAGACATTCTGGAGTCCATAGGTCGGATAGAAGAATATATCGAATCAATGAGTTACGATGATTTTATAGATGATAGAAAAACAATAGATGCTGTTGTGAGAAATCTGGAGATCATAGGCGAAGCTGTAAAAAATTTATCTGATGAAATTAAGAGGAAATACTGCGAAGTGAATTGGAAGGGAATCGCTGGGATGAGAGATAAACTAATTCACGCATATTTTGGTGTTGATCCTCAAATAGTCTGGGAAACAGTTAAAGTCAGAATACCCGAGCTAAAAATCCAGATAAGAAAAATTCTGGAAGAGTTAAGAGAGGTTGATGATTGAACACTTTGATATTTTGAATTTTGCTGAAGAATATAGGATGCTAGGGTCGGAGCCGTTTAATTCATAGCAAACGTTTAATTCCAGACTGCCTTACCACTTATGGTGGTCGAATATGCTTGAGTACCTCTACCCATTGAGGACATACCTGATCGTTGCTGGAACCTTCGATAAACCAAATCCTATGACAGCCGACTGGGTTGTGCCCCTTTCATTCAACCCACCTCTTCTCGGCGTAGCCATAGGACACCAGAGATACACAAACAAGCTCATTAAAGAGCAGAAGGACTTCGTAATAGCGGTTCCAACAATCGAATTGCTGAAAGATGTGTGGGTGGCAGGAACTGTGAGCGGTGCAAAGGAGAATAAAGCCGAAAAAATGAGTGTAACATTTATTGCATCAAAGAAGGTAAAAGCCCCATCTATAAAAGAATGTCAAGCGAATTTGGAGTGCAAAGTTGTTAATGAGGTGGAAACGGGAGACCACACATTTTTCGTAGGAGAAATCGTGGATGTAACTTATGGCGATGCATTTGCAGACGGAAAGCCGGACATCGAGAATTACCGCTTTATAATGCACGCAAGCTTTGGTGCAAACTTCACAACAAACGCATCGGAGATATACAAGCCCTGACTTCTTTTTTTATTTTTAGTAGTTGATTTTCAGGAACAAAAAACTGTCTTTCCAAAATCTCAAATTGACAATCTTTTTTAGCTTCTGGATATCAAGAATAATCCATGAACGAGTATATTACATCCGACGAGATGATGGTCATTGACACAAACTGCGAGTATCATGGTCTAACGAGACTTCAGCTCATGGAAAATGCTGGTAAGAGTCTGGCTGAAGAAATTGCAAAGAGGTTTGATTCTGGAAGAATCGGAATATATGCTGGGCTCGGAAATAATGGTGGGGATGCATTTGTTGCTGCGAGACATCTCAATGGATATGATAGAGATTATGAGATCGAAATATTCCTTCTTGGTTCTTCAGCAAACATCAAGACAGATATAGCGAGGAGAAACTTTGAAATCCTCAAAAAATCTGGTTTTAGCATCAAGGAGATTAGAGACTCCACAATGCTCGAAGAGGATGATTTTGATGTTATTATCGATGGAATGCTTGGAACCGGTGTAAAAGGTAGGTTGAGGGAACCATTTGCAAGAGCTGTCGAGATTATAAACTCGAGCAACTCCTATGTTGTGGCGGTGGACGTTCCAACGGGGCTGAACCCCGACACGGGAGAATACGTAACAGCAGTTAAGGCAGATCTTACAGTCACGTTCCACAAAGCAAAGCCAGGTCTCGTTAAGCCAGATGTAGCGGATGTTGTTGGAGAACTCGTCGTCAGAGATATAGGCATACCTCTCGTTTTTGAGAAACTTACGGGTCCTGGAGACGTTAAAAAGGTTTATCGAAGATATCCTGCCGGGCATAAGGGCAACCATGGAAGAGTACTCATTGTTGGAGGCGGTCCATATAGCGGAGCGCCGGCCCTTGCAGCAATGGCAGCGTATGCTACAGGAGCCGATGTTGTTACAGTTGCTGTGCCCGAAGTCATATACGACATTGTTGCATCTTTCTCCCCTAATCTGATTGTGAGAAAACTCAGCGGAGATATGCTTGGCATGAAAAATCTGGAAGGGATTCGGGAGCTTGCCGCAAAGCACCACGTTGTTGTAATGGGAATGGGTGCTGGAAGGAGTGAGGAAGTTCAGGAAGTGGCAGAGGAAGTTCTAAAGCTTGAAGAAGTTAAAAAAGCTGTTCTGGATGCGGATGCTTTGCTTTCTTCAATTCCAGAAAATGTTGAATGTATCTTGACACCACACCGTGCTGAATTCAAACGCATTTTTGGATTTGACGCAGAAAACGAAGATGACGTGAAGAAAGCTGCAAAGAAAGCCAATGCAACCGTACTGCTCAAATCTCAGGAAGATATGATATCTGATGGGGAAAGAGTTAGAATCAACAGAACAGGCAATCCCGGAATGACTGTAGGAGGCACAGGAGACGTTCTTGCCGGTATCGCTGGAGCTTTTCTCGCTTTAAGCGACCCATTCTGGAGTGCTAGTGCAGCAGCGTTTGTAAATGGAGTTGCCGGAGATCTATGTATGGAGGATCTCGGTTTCAACTTCACGGCAATGGATGTTGTTAAAAAGATCCCGCAGGCGGTAAGAAATGCTTTAAATTTTTAAGTGAAAGAAATTTATATGCCTGTGGATATAATGGAGGTGGATGAATATTAAAAGACTGCTATTACT
Organism: uncultured archaeon; assembly: GCA_964652135.1. Classification (GTDB taxonomy): domain Archaea; phylum Halobacteriota; class Archaeoglobi; order Archaeoglobales; family Archaeoglobaceae; genus CAZZAF01. The sequence continues at coordinate 33,311 of CAZZAF010000022.1, read as the reverse complement.
TTTAATCATCCTCTCCTCAATCGTCCAAATAGCTGATGCTGCAACAATTCATGGCACTGTTTATTCATGGGAAACTCTCGAGCCTCTGCCAAAGACAATTATAATAATAAACACAACACCAGAGCAGAGAATCGTTTCTGAAGATGGTACTTATTCGATTACCCTCCCTCCGGGCAGCTATGTACTCAAAGCTTTTTACTACAAGCATGGGGAGCTTAAGCTATATGCTGAGGAAAATATCACGATACATGAGGAAGGCGATTATGTTCTTGACATAATTCTCTTTCCCCCTCTTACTGAACTCTCTAAGGTTGAAGATGTGGAGGATATAGAGTTTCCCCCCTTAGAAGAACAAAAAGAGAATAGCTTTCCAGTCCAGACTGTAGTTGTGATAGCTGCTATTGCGTTAGTCGGTATTGGTGCTGGCCTTTTCATAAAAAGGCGGAAGGGGGTTGTAGTGGTCAGGCAGCCAGTGTACGGGGAACCTGAGGTAGAACAAAAAGTTTCAGCGGAAGAACTACCTGATGATCTCAAGGAAGTTCTTGAAATACTGAAGAATGAGGGTGGAAGAATTACACAAAAAGAGCTCAGAAAGAGGCTTGGATATTCTGAGGCAAAAATGAGTTTGATTATAGCAGACCTCGAAAGGAGGGGACTTATAGAGAAAATCAAGAAAGGTAGAGGGAATATAATCTTCCTAAAAGATCAGGTATAGTTTCTTGAGAATTACGGGCTGGAAATTGTTCAAATGTTTGGCCGTTTTTATGCCATCATAGATTGGCGAGGATAGATATTGTCTAAAAATTTTAGTATGAGATAAATTGAGTAATCCGGTCTTTTCCGGTCTAATCGTGTATTTACTCTTCGTTAAATTTTTGTATCTCTTAAGGTAGAATATATTATGTATGGCGAAGGCGCCATACGTTAGAGAATATAAGCAGAGCAAATCAAGGGGAAAAGACTACGTGATAAGGTGTGATGGTTGTGGTAGAAAAGTCCCAAGATTCAAGACGTTTGTCAGTTACAAGGGGTTCAGGCTGGATTATGATATAATAAAAATGGTGGGCAGGGAGAACGTTCACGTATCAGCTATCAAGGCACACTACTGTCCAAAATGTGCCAGGAATCTGGGGATTGTACAGCCTAGAAAGCTTGGGAGGAGAGCGTCATAGTAATTTGATAATTTTTTATTAATATTTATTTATTAATCATACGATAGGAGTCGTTGCCCCGACTCTAACCAAAAACTTTTATTCTTTCAAGTTTGCCCACACCGGGGGGAAGGCAATATGGACATGAGGATTGGTGAAGCTCTTATCGGTGAGGGTTACGAGGTTGCTCACATCGACCTAATGATTGGATCGAAAAACGGTCCTGTAGGAACGGCTTTCGCGAATGCGCTGTCCCAGCTATCTGCCGGCCACACACCGCTGCTTGCAGTAATAAGGCCAAACCTGATAACGAAACCGCCGGCTGTAATAGTCCCAAAGGTAACTGTGAAGGACCTTGAACAGGCAGAGCTAGTATTTGGTCCAGCTCAGGCTGCTGTGGCAAAGGCTATCGCAGATGCGGTTGAAGAAGGTGTAATTCCAAAGGAACAGGCTGAAGATCTCGTTATTGTTGTAAGTGTTTTTATCCACCCAAAGGCAAAGAACAAACACAAGATATACTACTACAACTACGGTGCAACAAAACTTGCATTGAGAAGAGCAATGAAAGGATTTCCGGATGTTGATAAGGTGTTGTACGAGAAAGATAGAAGTGCTCACCCATTCGTTGGAAGGAAACTCACAAAACTGTGGGATCCACCATACCTCCAGATTGCAATTGATATTCCAGACCTTAACGAAGTCATTAAAATCCTCAATCAGATCCCGGACAGCGACCACATAATATACGAGGTTGGAACACCTCTTGCCAAGAGATATGGTGCAGAGGTCATACTCAAGCTTAGAGAGATAAAGCCAAATGCATTCTTTGTCCTCGACCTGAAGACGCTTGATACTGGAAATCTCGAAGCGAGGATGGCTGCCGATGCAACAGCCAACGCAGTTGTGATTTCTGGACTAGCCCCAGTTCAGACAATAGTTAAGGCAATTAAAGAGGCAGAGAAGACGGGTATATACTCAATTGTTGACATGCTGAACGTTGAGGATCCAGTAAAGAGGCTTGAGAAGATTCAGGAAGCTGGCGTTTTGCCAAATGTGGTTGAGCTGCACAGGGCAATAGATGTGGAAGGTGTTGCCCCACCACCATGGACACACGCCAAGGAGATAAAGGAGAAGTTCAATGTCCTCGTTGGTGTTGCAGGTGGGCTCAGACCGGAGAACCTGCAGGAAGCAATAGCGGCAGGAGCAGACATACTGGTCGTTGGAAGGGCAATAACAAGAGCCAAAGATATAGAGGGTGCAGCCAGAAGATTTCTTAACTATATGAAGCCCGACACCGACCAGTTCCGAGTAATGACCGACTTCTAATTTTTTATATTTTTACTGTATACTTTGGTTCTAATTCTTGCACTAATTTGCCAGACTCCTATCAAAAAGGTTAAATTGGATGGAAAAAGTCTGACCTCTATGGGCGTTATAATAATAAATTTCAAAGCCTACAAAGAGGGTTCTGGAAAGAGAGCTCTTGAACTTGCCAAGATTGTTGAAGAAGTTGCTAGCAAGGTTGACGATTATATTGCTGTTGCCCCGCCTATGATAGACTTGGTGGAAATAATCAATAGCGTTTCTATAGATGTTTACGCACAGCACGTCGATGCTGTTAACTTTGGAAGCAATACTGGCAGAATAACAGCCGAGATGATTAAAGAGAAAGGGGCTAAAGGTAGCCTAATAAATCACAGTGAGCGCAGGCTTAAGCTTGCGGATATTGACTTTCTCGTTTCAAAGTTCAAGGAGCTTGGTTTAACATCCGTTGTATGTACAAACAACGTGGCAACAACTGCTGCAGCAGCTGCTCTATCCCCAGATTATGTTGCAGTCGAGCCTCCGGAGCTCATAGGAAGTGGCATTCCAGTCTCTAAAGCTGAACCGGAGACGGTTGAAAACTCCGTAAAGGCTGCTAAAGACGTAAACCCCAACGTCAAGGTGTTATGTGGGGCAGGTATAAGCAAGCATGAAGACTACGTTACGGCCATGGATCTTGGGGCTGATGGTGTGCTGCTTGCAAGCGGAATTGTCAAGGCAAAAGATCCGAAGGCTGCACTTGAGGAACTGGTAGGGCTAAGATAATTATGTTCGACAGAAGAACGAAGCTAATGTTGATGCTTGGATTACTCAACGACGCATATGCGGAAGCCAAGTCAATAATAGTGAGTATCGGCGACTTCATTGAATCGCATCCCGAAATGAAGGAAGAAATTGAAGAGTTCAGGCTTGCCGAAGTTGTCAGCGAGGCAACGAACCTTGAAAAGAAGATTTTTGACATAATGGAGGAGCTGAAAAGGGAGATATACCAGAAAGACGAATAAATTTCCAATTTTTCTTTTAAAACTCCTTGGTTTAGTTGTTCCCTCCAGTCACGAACCAGCAGTTATGACTTCATAAGAAGATAATACCGTTCCTTTCTCTCATCAGAATCCATCTGCCTTACAATCTTCAAACCAGCCTTGGAGAAATCGGGCTCTTTATCTTCGACCCCTGTCTTCAAAACAAACAGCACTCTTCCCCCATCTTTAAGCAAAGGCAAAAACCGGAGCAGGGCTTTAAAGGAAGATTCTGCATCGAGGGTGAGATCATCCAGAATTACATCTAGGGGTTCAAGCTTTGAAATGTCGAAGGTGAAAGCATCATCAATAAACACCTTAACATTACTTCTATCTTTCTCAATTTCCCTCAAGTCATCCTCAAACTCTTTACTGTACTCAATCCCATAGACTCTCAACGCCCTTTCGCTTGCGTAGAGCAGGAAGCCACCTGCACTGCTGCCAAGATCAAGGACAACGTCTCCATCCCTTATCAACTGCCATTCAGAATCTATTTTGGCCAGCTTCCAGTAACCCCTTGGTTTCTCCTCACCCTTTACAGTTATGTCAGCATCCGGCTTAACATCCAGTGAAGGTTTTGTGGCAATCTTTCCGTTGACGCAGACAAGACCTCTTTTTATAGCCTCTTTGGCCTTCTGTCTCGTTGAGAAGAAACCCTTTGTCACAAGGAACCTATCTAGTCTCATATGTCCCAGAACAGCTGTTTCCGTTTTTGTTTAATTTTAACTTTCTCATCGCCACCTTTATCTCTTCTCCACCTGATCCACTCTAGTGGAGCGTTCTTGCTTGTACCTCCATGACTTGTAAGTCTCTTCCTGACCCTTATGAGAACTGGCGAGTTGATTGCAACACCGGCAACCAGTGCCTGTCCTTTCGTCAATCCTGGCAGTTCCTCAATCAGATCCCTACCAATGCTCTCAACACTGCTTCGGATATTCTCCTGATCGGACGGATTGACTATCCTCATGATGATCTGAGTCATACACTGGCTCAGAATGTCTGAGTCGATCTTGGAAGGACGCTGGCTTATCAGACACACTCCCACACCGAATTTTCTACCCTCAGACAGTATAGTCTTCAAAACGCGATAGCTCTTTGCTTCACGCGATGCAAAGCGGTGCGCCTCCTCCACAATCACAAAAACAGGGTATTCTAGCTTTTCTCCATCCTGCCCTTTTTCTGCGTTTATTCTGGCGTTTAGTATTCTCTTCAGCAATACAGATGCGAGTATCTGCTGTTCCACGTCGCTCAATTCGGAGAGTTGAAGAACACTGGCCTGTCCGGGCTTGAGCAAATCTTTGAGCTCCATGTGGACGTAATCATCAATGACCTCCACATTCTGAATATACCTCCTTATCCTCCACAGAATGCCCCTTGCAGTAACGTCTTTCTCATCGCCTGCAACCTCTACAACTTTCTCCATCAACTCCTCGGCTGTGAACTTTTTGCCTTCGAGTTCTCTGTATGCTTTGTTGAGCAAAGCCTCCATTTTCTCAGTAAGCTCGGGCAGTAAATTGAGAAGCTCATCGTATTCGAGTTCGCACAGTCTTATCTTTATCTCATCCTTTCCAAAAATTCTAACATATGGCGTGTAGTCTTCTGTTCTGAACTCTTCGATTCCTTCAACTTCCTTAAGCGTATGGTATTCGCCATGCGGATCGAGGATGAGTAAAGCAGCCGAGTTGTATGGCTTGAGGAGTTCTTCAGCAATTACTCCGGCAAGATAGCTCTTACCACTACCAGTTGAAGCCAGAATACACATGTGCTCACTCGTAACCAGGGCTGTATCGAGCACAACTGGCACGTCCTCATCTCTGTTGAGCAGGTAGCCGACGTGAATGGAGCCTACCTCTCCAACCCTCTTTTTCATTAAAACTTCCTGTATCACTTCGCTCTCAGCAAGATATATGGGTTGACCGGGTTTTGGAGGAATGCGGGGATTCACAAACCCGAGTCTATCATCAAAATACCCCATTATACTCGCTTTTATATCAAACAGCTCGAACTCCTTTGCGTTAATTCCAAGAGCTTTCACAATTCTCTCTGGCTCAATGTTTGGGTTTGAGAGGTAGATGTCTGGATACAACCTCAACGGGGATCGCTTCGTGACTCTACAGATTACCTTTCTGCCATTGAGAAGGTAGTAAACAAATTCACCACTCTTCAGCAGCGTTTTATCTGGAGTTATAAACCTGAACTCGTGCTGAGACTCCGCCGGACCTTTAACAAGTCCAATTGGCTTCATAGTTCGACACCTTTCATCCTGTTGTACTCAATTTCTGCGAGAATTATCTCGAGCAAATCTTTTTCTTCCGGAATGAGATCCATGAGTCTAAGAACGAGTGATCTGACTATTCCAACGTCATTACATCTGTTGAGGAGGGAGATGAGGTAAGGGACTCTGAACTCGCCGTTCGCATAATGTATCTGCCTAAGGAAATTATCATCGATTTTCTCAACCGTATCACCTATCTTGGGAGTACTTCTTGGTTCCTGTAGATCTGTTCGGCAGAGAGGTATACACCTTGCAATTTTCTTGCCTTCGGAAATGTCGGGCAAAAACCTTCTGATTTCGTCTCTTTCAAGCTCATTCAAGTATTTGACGTAATCGGGCTCTTCTTGATAGATGGACGTTATAATAGCGACGATATCTCCGGCTTTTACAATATCTCCTACTTCAGCATCTATTTCAGCCTCAAATTCACTATGGCTGAGAACCCTAATGACCTTGCCCGTCATAAACGATCACCGGTACTATTTCAGCATTTCCTCTAAAAACTTACCTCTTTGCCGAAAGTGATGCATCATTACTATCTCAACTTGCTCATCCATTTGAAGGATATGTTATGGCTACCAACAGCTTTCATGAAACTCATTTTCTCTTTACCACCAATTGATGAATAGTGGTGTGCCCTCTCCAGTATGTATGGATAACCCTTTGTGCTTCCAAGCATGCATTCAGCTACAACAACCCTGATTATCTCGTCGTGCATATCTTCCATCCAGGATGGGTATTCGATTCTGACCGGTAGTGAAGGGCTCACTCTGAGGTATGCATAGCTTACCTCTTCACTCATTTCAACGTCATCACGATGACATCTGAACGGAGGTGTATATGTCATCAGATCCATTTTATCTGATAGGAGGTAGGCATCGTAAATCTGCTCTATACCGAGGTCTTTTGCCAGATCTTTGGCATAGCTTCTATCAACGTATCCTATGATTGGGGTTTGAGTCTCTCTACTCTTTTTCAGTAGAGCGGTTATGCTGTTGATGTATTCTTCTCTTAGCCTTCTGTTGAGTTCTGTGGTGAAGGATAGTATAAAACTCCCATCAAAGAAAAGCCATCCGTTACCATCCATTTCTTCCATGAGGGTCTCGACTTCCATTCTGAATCGAGTCAGATCCACATTCTCTTCCATTGGTACAAAGGCGGAGTAGTGGGTAATATCTGATTTCCCGATTCCATGGACAATAACAACCTTTGCAACCTGAACAGCACCCAGCGGGATTCCCACTTCTTTGAGGGGAGTAATTTGACTGCCATCAACTCCCACAACCTTTCTACCATCCAGCACGTCAAGATACCATTTTTCTTTACTTTCAATTCTGAAAATAGGGATTTTGGAGAGTTTTTCTTCAGCAACTTTCTTTAATTCCTCAAGCTGGGAATAATACTGGTCAACAAGCTCTTTGAACTTATTTATCTGGCTCATCAGGCTTCCTTCAAATTTCATCCGATACTTTTTAAGTCAGCTAGACTTTAAAGCTTTCCAGTAATGTTTTTGAACTGGACTACTGCATTAATGCCAGGGTTCGTACGTTCCATCCATAAATACTAAATACCGAATAACTTAAATTATGAGTGGTAGCTTGCTACAATACAGCCTGTGAGCCTATAGGAGCATGGTGCCATATCTTAATCATCTCAAGCGGGGGTTGCCGAGTCAGGAAAAGGCGCTGGCTTGAGGGGCCAGTCCCGTAGGGGTCCGAGGGTTCAAATCCCTCCCCCCGCACTAATTATTGACAAAAACTAGCTATTGTCAAAAATTTGTAGCTCGATATCCTTAATCTGCTTGATTAAGCGGGAATACGAATGCATGACTTGGTTGAGGTTGTATTGTGGGTTGGTAATTCCAGTTTTCGGCTGGGTGGTGGAGTTAAATCATCTGATGAGATTCAGTTTTGGCCATTGCATTGTCAGACTTTGGAAGAATCGGAATTGTTAAGTGGGTAAAGGTAAAAAGAATGTTTGAATTATGCTGCTCAACAAAATCGTGAGATGGGTTGTATGAGGCTCCTGATCATCCTGTTACTACTTCTACTCGGTTTGATGCCTGTTCTGGCATTGGATGTTGATAGAGATGGCCTGCCAGGCTACACTGAATTGGTAATGGGCTCCAATCCATTCAATGCCGATACTGATGGCGAAGGCCTGTCCGATGGTGAGGAAGTCAGGTTGGGAACAGACCCGACGTTAAATGACACGGATAATGACGGTTTAAGCGATTTTGATGAAGTGGAGCTAAAAACGAACCCCGTCAAAAGCGACTCCGATGAAGACGGAGTTTCAGACGGGAACGAGCTCAGACTAGGAACAAATCCGCTTGATTCTGATAGCGATGAAGATGGGCTTAAGGATGGGGAAGAACTGAAGCTTGGTACAGATCCTCTGAAGCCGGATACAGATGGCGATGGACTCGATGACGGGGAAGAGGTGGCATATGGGTCAAACCCTTTGAGTAAAGACAGCGATGGCGATGGGTTGAATGACTTCTTTGAAGTATCAAACTCTCTGAATCCAGCCGATAGTGATACAGATGGCGATGGACTCGATGACGGTTACGAGATCGATCTGGGAATTAATCCGAGAAGTACGGATACAGATGGCGATGGATTGAGCGATTATGATGAAGTCATGAAATTCGGCACATATGCAGACAAAAGTGATAGCGATGAAGACGGAGTTATAGACTCCAGAGAAATCCAGCTTGGATTGGATCCATTGAATAGCGATACGGATGGTGATGGTTTAAGCGATGGGTATGAGCTGAGCATAGGTACAAGCCCGGAAGTCAGCTGGCGGGGCTGGTTTACCGAGGACACTTTGAAATCTGTGCTAAGCGATGTTTATCTCAGGGAAGTAATGGGTCTGGCCAGACAGCTTGATGGGGAGAGCTATATTGACAAAATCTGGAATGTGCTTAAGTGGGTGGATGAAAATGTGGAGTATAATTACTCTAAAGCAGAGAACATCCAAAATGCTATCATTCAGACACCTTTCGAAACCGCAGCAAGCGGTAGTGGTATATGCACGGACTACTCTATCCTAACCGCTGCCTTACTGCTAAACCTGGGTGTGAACCCTGTCTACATTCTGGACATAAGCTATGAGAATGAGTCTGTGGGTCATGCTGCTGCAGCTGTTAAGATAGACGGTGAGTTGTTCGTCCTGGATCAGCATCTGCCACCCATACACATTGGAGCATATTATTATACATCACTCATGAATGGGCACGTAATTTCCAACATAACAGTTTATGAGGTTCTGAAAACTGGTGTGGTGGAAGTTAGGGTTGTGGACAGTTATGATGGCGACCAGATTAAAGAGATGTATCGTGGAGTTGAGGATGAAGATCTGAAAGCTATTCGCACCGCGATCTCTGAGAGGTTTAGGGCTGTAAAAGGCTGGTTCAAAGAGGATACGAGGCTTAAAAATATTGCAGAGAGCGAGTTAGAATGCAGAATAAGTGGTAAGGCATGCCCCGAGCACTACCTGCCTTATGGCTTTACCAAGGGGGTTGTACTGACAATTTACGAGCCAGAATATTACTATCATCCACTTCTTCTGGAGAGGTTTGCAGATATGGTCGTTCAGGAGCTTGAAGGGATTGACGAGTATGACAGCTATTACTTTGCCGTCGGAAAAGGTGACCACAAGTTTGACTCATCGGTTGAACCAGCAATAATTGTAGTTGGATGTTTTGCCAGGTGATGCTGTTCAAGGTCACTAGGGGGCTCCAGTTTCCCCATATTTTTGGAGAATATTTTATTTTAGGAAGAAATTAGTTAAAAAAGTAGTATTGAAATATCTTTATTGTAGGTGAAAGGCATAAGATTTTTTAAGCCATAGGTAAAACAAGCGAACACACTACGGGGCGGTAGGGTAGCCTGGTTATCCTTCCGGCTTTGGGAGCCGGCGACCGGAGTTCAAATCTCCGCCGCCCCACTGATTTCATCCAAAAATAATTGATTGCTAGTTTTGTGTGGAAATCATCTTTTGATAATTAGTATCAGTTTACATGTATAGAATTAAAATACCCGAATTTTAAATCGATCTGTTAGAAAAGTCAGTTCAATATATGTCTAGTTAGCAAAAACAAAATTAAAAAAGAAATTAGAATTCAGTTAGAACTCCATGCCGCCCATGCCTTCAGGTCCTTCGCCGCCTGCGCCCTTCTCTTTATCGAGACCCTTGGCAGCAATGACGTCGTCGATTCTGAGGATCATTACTGCCACTTCTGTAGCGGACTCGATGGCGTGCCTCTTGACTCTGAGCGGCTCGATAACGCCAGACTCCTTCATGTCGATGATCTTACCGGTCTCAACGCAGACTCCAGCGTACTTGTTGCCCTTTTCGTGGGCTGACTTGAGCTCTACAAGCACATCAATTGGGTCAATACCGGCGTTCTCAGCGAGGGTCTTCGGAATGATCTCGAGTGCTGTTGCGAAAGCCTCAACAGCGAGCTGTTCTCTACCACCGATTGTTGGAGCCCACTCTTTGAGTCTCATTCCGACCTCAATCTCTGGTGCTCCAGCACCAGCGACGACCTTACCGTCTTCGAGAGCCACTCCTACAACTCTTACTGCGTCCTCGATACCTCTTGCAATCTCTTCAACTACGTGCTCTGTACCACCTCTTACGAGGATTGTCACTGCCTTCGGGTTCTTGCAGCCAGTTACGAAGACCATCTTGTCTTCGCCGACCTTTCTCTCTTCGACGAGGGCAGCCTCACCGAGATCCTCTGGCTTGACGTCTCTCAGATCGTTGAGGATCTTGGCTCCAGTAGCCTTGCTGAGCTTCTCAATGTCGCTCTTCTTGACTCTTCTAACTGCCAGTACTCCAGCCTTGGCCAAGTAGTACTGTGCAAGGTCGTCGATACCCTTCTGGCAGAATACTACGTTTGCTCCGGCTTCAACGATCTTGTCTACTACTTCTTTGATCATCTTCTCTTCCTGCTCGATGAACTTCTGGAGCATCTCTGGGTCAGTAATTCTAATCTTTGCGTCAGTCTCAGTCTCCTTGACTTCAAGTGCGGCGTCAATCAGCAGGATCTTTGCGTTCTCAATCTTCTTGGGCATTGCCGGGTGCACAACTTCCTTGTCAAGAACAATACCATCGATGAGTTCGGTCTCTTCTACGGCTCCTCCCTGTACTTTCTCGATCTTTACGAATTCTGGGTCGAACACAGTTTTACCATCGACTTCTTCGGTCACTGCCTTAACAGCTTTCACAACGATGTCTGAAAGTTTCTCAAGTGCAACCTCAGCACCCTTACCTGTCATTGCAGTAGCAGCAATCTTCCTGAGCATCTCGTCATCGTCCTTGCTTATTGGGATTGCAATTTCGTTGAGGATCTCAATCGCCTTCTCGGCAGCGAGTCTGTAACCGTTTGAGATTATTGCCGGGTGAAGGTCCTGGTCGAGCAACTCCTCAGCTCTCTTGAGCAACTCTCCAACGATAACAACAGCGGTTGTTGTACCGTCACCTACTTCGTTGTCCTGGCTCTTGGCAATCTCAATAACCATTTTTGCAGCCGGGTGCTCTACATCAATCTCTTTCAGAATCGTGACACCATCGTTTGTGATTATAATGTCACCCAAACTGTCTACGAGCATCTTGTCCATACCTCTTGGACCGAGGGTGCTCCTTACAGATTCGGCAATAACTCTGGCAGCCATAATGTTCATTCTCTGCGCATCTTTTCCAGTTGTTCTCTGAGTACCCTCCTTCAGTATCAACACGGGCTGCCCCTGTAACATAGCCATTCATATCACCTCCGTATTTACCAATTTCTGCTGGAACGGTGGTTCTATATAAATCTTGTGGTCGGTCATATTTATATGTTTCTTGGAATAACTTTATAAATTGGGCAACATCATGACAGTCATTATTTCGTGACCACGCCACCTTCGAACCAAATTGAATAACCTAAATACTTTTCAAATAACGTTGTTTTTTATTTATACATGATATATGTAGATTGTCTGTCCCAAAAAAATTTATACCATCTTTAAATGGATACGTATTTGTATGGAAACTCGAAAACTCCAGCTCATCGGTGGCTCAAGCTACATGGTGAGTTTGCCAAAGAAATGGATAAAGGCAAACAGCCTTACCCAGGGTGATGAACTCATCCTTCACATTGATGGGGATTGTGTGGTAATATGTCCCAAGAAGTCTGGTGATCAGGACAGGATCGAGAGAGCTGTAATTGAAAAGATACCAAAGTATGACGAAAGATTCCTTTTGAAGTTCATTTATGCACTGTATGTTCAGGGACTTGATGAGATTATAATCGAGGATAAGGCTCTTTCACCACGCGTTGTGACGAAGATGGGTGAAATTGTAAGAAGACTGATTGGAATGGAGATTATTGACGCTACAGACAATCGTATCATTCTGAGATGTCTCACAACTCCTGACTTTGATGTAGAGGGTGTGCTAAGAAGAATGGCTCAGATTATCAGAGGGATGTTGGAGTGTATTGAAGATGGTATAAGGCTGAAAGATCCGCATGAATTGAAGACAGTATTCCAGCTTGAGGAGGACTCAGACAGGTTTTACCTGCTCGCTGTAAGACTGGAGAACAGGCTTATAAGGGAAATGTCTAACCCCACCAGGTTTGATGAGCTGGAACTCCTCATTGGCGAAAGGATGGTTGCCAAACAACTTGAAGAGATTGCAGATTTGCTTCGAGATCTCTCGCAATATATAATGGGTAATATGGATGATGATGTGGTTGGTGAAATTCCATTCATGGTTAGGGAACTGAGCTATATCTTTCAGAAGGCTTTCCAGGCATACATGGATCGAGATCTTGGAATGGCTGAAGAGTCAACGAGGATGCTTGAATGTATCATCAATGATTTATGCCAGTTGAAGCATAACTTTGTGAATAATGTTGTACTGTGTGTTTGTAAGCAAATCAAGTCGATTGGTGAGGTTGCCTTCAATCGTGCTGTTGGGGGAATGCTGGATTACGATATAGATTTGAGGAGTGAATAGAGTTTCAGCAAGACTATAGCTAACGCTGGAAGTGCAGCGACTATTGCGGCATTTCTCAGTGTTAGGTTTCTTACATTCTTGATGGCAAATGTCCATAGCGCGTACTGCCAGATGAGTATGGCGAAACCGACGAAAATGGAAACCATTCTGATCCCGCTGAAAGCATCAGAAGTCAGTCCTTCAAGTCCAAAATTTTTGATAATTTCGGCTCTTGAGATAGAGATATATAGGTTCAGTGGGAATAACACTATATATGGGATAAAACTGAAGGCCATAAACTTCAGCGTGGTTGTCAGTTCTCCTTCTGTACTGAATATGGATGAGAAAATGTGTAGAATTACGGAGATTATAAACCACGTGATGAACACTTCAATGTAGGATCCTATGATAGATGAGAAATATGCTGCCTTTGCCATTGTGGTAGCCTGGTCGTAAGACATACCTTTGTTGATTGCAAACTCAATCACAGCCTTTTCAAGAGGTATTGCAACAACATACCCGTTGATTGCTGCAAGAATGCCTGCTACAACGAGGACTATGAGTGGTTTTATAAAATCCATTCCCTCTTCTTTAGCTCTTTTGAAAAATCTGTCAGGATTCAGCAGTATATCGAGTACTGACATGATATTCTACAGTGTAAAAACAGGTTAAATACTTTATGGAGCTCTGGAGACCATTCCTGGCTTTAGACATAAAGGATTAGATAAATTTGATCTCCGACGGTAAAGTTTATAATGTTAAATAGAATTTGGTTAATGTAATTTATGAATGCTGACATTCCTAGAAAAGCCGCAGCATTTGTACTTCTACTTGTGGGACTTTCATTACTTCTCAGTTTCATCTCATCACTTGACTTCAGCATGACAGGGTTAAGCGGTTTCATAGGCGGTGGATTTCACAAAGAATCTGATAAACCGCCAGAAGTTCCGGTTAAACCCATCGCAGTTTCTCTGGCTGAAGCTAATCTGCATAACCTGAGTGCAGAGAGTGATCCACCTCACACCCCTCTTTTCTTCGTCGAGGGTTTAAACTCGTACACAAATCATCTTCGCCTTTTTACCTCAAGCGAATACAGGAATGGAGAGTGGATTAAGGACAAAGTGGAATACGGTGACAAGCCAGTTTCAAAATCAGGGCATATTACAAAGTATAGGGTAACGCCGATCGTTCCTTTTTCTGAGCACATACCTGTTGCGAAGGATACGTTCTATGTAACCGCATCTGCTGCCTTCAACGCTGAAACGGGAACGTATTTTATTTCAGATAATTTATCAACGCCCTACGAGGCATTTTCAGCTTCCTGGAGGATTGAGGCTGACAAAGCAGCCAGCGATGGCGGAGCAAAACTACATCTCAGTGAGAAAGAGTTCGAAAGGATAATGAAGCTTGCAGAGGAAGTAACAAAGAATGCAAAGACCGATTACGAGAAGGCAAAGGCCATAGAGAAATTTTTGGAGGAAAACTACGAATACGATCCAAACTTTAATTTTCCAAGTGGAGAAGATCCAATTTACCAATTCCTGTTCTACGAAAAGAAGGGCATATGCAAGCATTTCGCCTCCGCTTTCATTGCCATGTGCGAGTCATTGGGGCTCCCTGCAAGAGCTGTGTTTGGATATCTGGCGAAGCCGGTTGAATACAACCAGACCGTGTTTGCTTCCCAAGCACACATGTGGGCAGAGGTGAAGTTTGAGGAAGGCTGGATAGAGTTTGATCCTACGCCGCCTCCAAAGAGAATCAAAACTGTGACAGAAATCACATACGTAGATAGGGTTGCGAAAAAAGGTGGGAATTTCACGGTAAAGGGATATGTGAAATCTGAGTATGGTTTTGTGCCATCAGGCTATGTGGAGATTTACGTAAAGAAGGACAAGAACGAAGAAGGACTTCTTCTTGATTTCCTCCCCGTAAAAAATGGCTGGTTTGAAGGAAATGTGAGTGTACCGGATATTGCCGGGGAATACCATGTTGTGGCGCATTATGTTGGCAGTCTGAAGTACGGAAGTTCTTGGAGCGACCCAATAATAAGGATATACAGCCCCCCAGAGCTTGAAGTTAACATTCCTGACAGAGTATCTCTTGGTGTTCACAGTTTTGAGGGAAGACTTTACGACTACAACGGAACTCCGATGAAGAATGCAATCATTTTTGTGAATGTTGATGGAAGAACCGAGGAAATCAGAACAGATGAAAATGGATTTTTCGAATTCACAGTTGAGTTTAGCGAAGAGAGGTTTTACGATATTAGACTGACTTACCCTGGCTCCAAATACATTCTTCCGATTTCTGTTGAGAAGAGGGTTGAAGCAGGTAGAGTCGAGCTTACAATCCACAACACAACAGCCATTAGGGGGCAGGGGTGGAATTCAACTGGAGAGCTTTACTTCAGGGGAAAACCTCTTAGCCACGTTACCATCGATTTCGAGAATCTTGCTGAAGTGGTAACTGACAGCGAAGGCCGATTTGAAGTAAAAACAAAGATACCTGAAAACTCCCCACTTGGAAGTGTTAGAATCAACTACACCATTCAGGGAATGGACTGTGAAGGATCGATTTTCCTCAATATCAGGGCTCCCACACAGCTTGACGTCGTTGTAAAGAAAGACTCGAAATGGATCGTTCTCGTGTATCTCAAGGATGAGAAGGGAGATCCCGCCAACGGCGAAGTATGGATAGGAAATGTTACTGCCAAAACGCAAAACGGTGTTGCTAAATTCGAATTTGATGAACTGCCAGAGAAATTCGTTGTTGTTTTCCCAGGCAATGAGATGTACTTGCCATCGAAAAAGGAAGTGAGCAGGAGTTCTTTTCCGTACTGGGTTCTTTTTGCCCTGATTCCATTTGCAGCGTATGTGATAGCGTCGAAATGGAAAAAGACGTCTGGGTACATAGTATTTGAGTGGGATGGTGATGAAGAGGATCTGCCACCAGTCTGGGGCGTAAACGAAGAGGTAAGAATCGTGGTCAAAAATCTTGGAGACGGAATACTGAGGGCATTTCTGGATGGAGAGGGAATAGGATTTCATGAAAAAGGTCTCAAAATCGAGCTTGTTTTTCCTGAAACCGGGAAACATTTGCTTACAGCCGAAAGACTTGTAGATGGAAAGGTCAAGGAAAGAGCAGAGCTTGAGATAAAAATAGTGGATTACAGAGATGCTGTGGTAGATCTCTTTTCAGAGCTCGTAAAGGAAATTGAGAAAAAGAAAAATGTTGATCTTAAAGATGCGACTGCAAGAGAAGTTCTCAAAACGATAAACGCTCTTGACAGTGAGAAAGGGCAACTTTTACTCAGGCAGTTTGAAATTGCAAAGTACGGTTATGGGGATATTAGCAGGAAGGAGTTTATAGAAGTTTTTAGAGCATATTCTGAAATAAGGAGGGAAATTGATGCGTAGCGAAATCCTGAAAGCTGTAATACTCACAATCTTATTTGTTCTGATTTATGCTATTTCAGGTTATCAGGATGTATATCTCGGCAAAACAGTTTTTGCGATAGGGGTGGAGAACCTTGTTACCATCTATGCACTTCTTCTGGCGTACGTAATTCTGGGAATCAGCAACTATACTCGCCCTTTCAAGCCTTTTTCGCTTTCAGCTGCAATATATTTCATTCTGGAGATAGCAGTGTTTAATCTTTCGAGTTATCAGTCGTTTGCCGTTCTGTTTCCACTTTTCCAGTCCTTGAAGGTTTACATCTTCCTGTTTCTGTTTTCATTCGCGCTGGCCCGTGTGGAGCTTCCGTTTGAAGCAAGGTGGATCAGATATGCACAACCAGCCATCAGCACAACGGGACTTGTTCTAATGGGTTTTTCCGGATACTCGATACTTTCAAAAATACCCTTTGATGTTTCTGAAGAAATAGGAATTATTTTTCTTGCGTTTCTCGTGGTTCTGGCGATTACAACGCTCTCGAATATCTCAGGCAGTAATGCCGCTCAATGGCTCAGGAGATCAAGACCATTTCTGCTTGGTTCTCTGCTTGTGGTCTCGATCTACTACATATTCATAAGACCACATTTGCTTGACAGAACAGGACTTGCAAACTTTCTGGAGTGGTTTATAGTAGGACTTGTACTGTTCAAGCTTTCGAGAGATCTCAAACGCTCGCTGGAGGTTGATGAAAGGGAAATAATCGAGGTACACAGACAGAGAGTTTCACTCAGAAAAGATGAATGGATTGAGATGTTTACAAGAGCACAGCATGAATTTATTGAGAAGGGAGTCAAATCGCTTCTTGTCGCATCGCTATGCAGAATTCTTTTTGAGATGGGGTGGAGTGAGGAGAGAGTTGCGAAAGCTGTATCTCAGATAGTAACTCACAGAGATGAAGAACCACCTGCTCTTTCATTTGGATGGGAAAGAAAGTTTATCGAAGGCAGAAACAGGAAGAGAAGGGCGAAACTGGTTGAGGAATTGAAGAATTACCTTATCAAGGAGGGTGTTAGAGTTGAATCTTGAAGAATTCAGGCAAAAATGCCGGGAAATAATTGATGCCGTTTGCAGTGTTTATGTGGGTAGTGCAGATTTGGTAGAAAAATTGCTTGCAGCATGTCTTTCCAATGGAAATGTGCTTTTTGAGGACTATCCTGGTCTTGGAAAAACCCTGCTTGCCAAAGTTTTTGCGAGAGTGATAGGGGCAGACTATAGCAGAATTCAGTTTACACCTGATCTGCTACCTTCAGATATTACCGGAACTAAAGTATGGAGACAGAACGTTGGTTTTGAGCTTGTGAAGGGTCCGATTTTCACAAATGTTTTGCTTGCCGACGAAATTAACCGCAGTCCACCAAAAACTCAGGCTGCTTTGCTTGAAGCGATGGAAGAAAAGCAGGTGACAATAGAAGGTGAAACCTACAAGTTGCACCCACCTTTCTTCGTAATCGCAACACAAAACCCCATTGAGCAGGAAGGCACGTATCCTCTCCCAGAAGCACAGATGGACAGATTTATGCTGAAAATGTCACCCGGCTACCCACCCGATATTGAATCGGAAATGGAAATACTGAGGAGAAGAATTGAGTGGAGAAAAGACGATCCGAGCGATGAGATAAGAACCATAGTTTCAATTGATGAATTTAGGCAAATGCAGGAATTTATCGAGCATATTTACGTTGATCAGAGTATTCTGCGCTACATTGCGGAACTTGTTAGAGCTACGAGGGAGCATGAACTCGTCGAGATTGGCGCGAGTCCCCGTGGTGGATTGGCGTTGCTAAAAATTTCAAGGGCTTTTGCAGCCATGGATGGCAGGGATTTCGTTATTCCCGATGATGTTAAGAGGGTTGCCAGGGAGGCTCTGGCTCACAGAATAATTCTGAATGTAGAGTATGTGATTGAGGGGGAGAAACCGGAAACAGTGGTTGAAGATGTTTTAAAGGCAGTTGAGGTGCCAAAGGAAGTAGGGAGATGAAGGTAAGAAAGAGCACAGCAATTCTTCTTGAAACTTCGATTTTTCTGCTGGTAGCAGGAATAGTATTTACCTCCTACGAACTCGTAGCTCTTTCTGCCTTCCCGCTTATTCTCCTCGTTCTTCCACACATTCCCGTTAAGGTTGAAGTCATAAACTCAATCATTGAAGGTGGAAGATACGTTGGTGAACCCTTCAGCGTCAGGATCGTTTTAAAGGCAAGAGGTTTTGGAATTCTTAAGGTGCAGCACATCCTGCCTGAACACTTCGAACTTGCTGAGGGTTCAAATGCCATTGCCGACTTTGTTATTGGTGGAAAGACGATCCACCTTGATTACAGAGCAATACCAACAAAGAGAGGTTTTTACAGACTTGACAGAATCATTTTCGAGTCAGAGAACCCTCTTTTAACTGGTAGAAGACACCAGGGAGAGGCAAAAACTGAAATAGAACTGGAGGTTCGTCATAAAATTCAAAAAATACTCAAAGTGGGGGTTGTCAGAGGTATTGCTAAATCACCAATGCCAGATATTGATATTTCCAAGATAGGTGTTCCCGGGACAGATTTCAGAGAAATAAGAGATTATGTGCCAGGAGATCCTGTTAAATTCATAAACTGGAAAGCTACAGCAAGGAAAGACAGTTTAATGGTCAACCAGTATGAGGTTGAAGGTAAAAAAGCCGTATGGATTTTTCTTGATGCCAACAACTACATGGTCCATGGCACAACAATAAAGAATTTCCTTGAGGCTGCCATTGAAGCAGCAAACTCTCTGGCCTACTACTATACATCCCGTGGATATAAAGTCGGATTGTATGTTGTAGGACACGGACACATCATTTATCCGGATGTTGGTAAGAGGCAGTTCAGGAGAATTAGCGAGACTCTGATGAGAGTCGATGTCTCCGATAAACCCGAATCGCTGGATCAGGCAATTGAAGCCTGTAAGGGTTTTCTCATCAACTACAAACCTCTCATGATCTTCATCACACGTGTGGAGTACTCGAAGCCAGTACATGCTGTTTTGAGAGCCTCCAGAATGTCGAAAAGAAGGAGGCTTCCTGTTGAGGTGATAGCGCTTAAGATGAGAAGCGACGAAGAATATGATGAGTTTGCAACCCTTGTGATGAATGCTCTTAGAAACTCGATTTTGTCGAGGCTGAGGGTAAGGGTGAAAGTTATTGAATGGGATATCGATCATCCACTCTCCAAAGTTCTGCTAAAGGAGATCAGCTCAAAATGAACCAGATTGCAGATTATTCTGGCAAACACTTAAATTTTCTCCACTACCAAATAACAATGATGCAGATTACAAAAAAATATTTGATTTATGCAGCTTTTATAAATCTTATAATCGCAGAAATAGCTGCCTTGCAGGCATATCAAACATTTTTAGCCTCGCCAATCGTTGCGCTGGGCTACATTCCCGATTTTACATTCATTGTCATTGCAGCAATCCCCATTTTACTGATGCTGAAAAGGGGAAATCCTTTCGGATTTACGTTCTTCTCTGTTCTTATCTCGCTTAACATGGGAATTCTGCTTGCAAAGAGTGAGATATTCTATGCCATTCTGGATAGCATGTATTACTTCGGATTCAAGAGTCTCGCAGAATATCTAAACTCCATTTTTACTCCATATGCAAGTCAAAACGTACTTCAACCACTGCTTGGCATTACATGGCTATTCGTTCTCTCACAGTTGGTCTGGATAACTGCTGAGAAGGCTGAAGAACTCGAAAAAAGAGGACTGAAAGTCAGTAAATTGGTTGTCCTTCAATGGGCTTACGTTTTCCTCGTTTCCTATCTGGTTTACCTTGTGTATCCAGCAATTCTGGAGTTTAAAATAGATTACAGCTCTCCGCCCCTTCTTACAGGCATAGCCGGCGTCCTGGCAATTACTGCTGCAACCTATCTTCTTTCGAGGTAAGTATGCTACTTATGTGAATATGCTCCTAGGTAGTAAGTATGTCTGGGATTATGGCGTTAGATTAAATACAAACAAGTATCAACTATTTTTGGGATGAAATCTCTTGGAGTATGTGAAAAATGTGGATACTTTGAAGGAAAATGTGAATGTGGCAGGGGAAAGGTTCTGTTAAATGGGATTATGAGAGAGAAGGTAAGCAAGTTTCTCAGCGGGTTACTGCGGCATTTTCCTTCAAGATTCGGGGTAGAGGTTGATGCGAAAGGGTGGGCAGATCTGAAAAGTGTTGAAAAAGTGGTTAGAGAAAGATATGGTGTTGGAAGGAAAGAAATAGAACTGATAGTGTTTTTTGATCCAAAGGGCAGATTTCAGATTGATGGGGACAGGATAAGGGCGAGATACGGCCATAGTATTGATGTTGACACGAAATGGAGTGAGGGTGGGCAAATCCCTGGAAGGCTTTATCACGGTACAAGACCTGAAGTGCTGGATTCAATTCTGGAGAAAGGTATAATGCCGATGAAGCGGAAGGAAGTGCATCTTTCATCGAGTGTGGAGGAAGCCATTGAAGTTGGAAAGAGATACTGTCAGAACCCGTGTGTGCTTGAAGTTGATGCTCGGGGCATGATTGATAAAGGAATAGAAATAAGAAAGAAGGGTAGGATTTTTACTACTGACCACGTTCCACCAGAATTCATTAAGAAGATTCTGAGGTGTTATAACGGGCAGCAAACGAATAACACGTAAAGATAACTCCTGATTTTATTTTTTGAGTGTCCATTCTAATAAGAGATTTTAAATATATGTTATGTTCAATAGCGCCTAATGGATCTTGAACTTGGTGAGATAATACCAAAGTTTGAGCATCGAAGAATCAGGATAATCTATGACTCCAGCTATGCAGCGTTGTGTCTGTTTTTGTATCACATTTTGCCGTATTTTTCGTCGAAGAGGGTATTTATAGCAGCATATTCTGATGTGCTCTGCAGAAGGCTTGAGGAAATTTATAATTCACTTGTTCAGGACTCTCATGAGGTTAGGAAAATCCTTGAGAGTGCATATATAATTAAAGTTGGTGCGAATGAAGAAGCTCCTTTTGGAAAACTCTACAGCTTCATACCTCAGGGTAATGCCTATGAGGAATTTGATGGGCTGGAAGGTATTTTTGGTAAGCTCAACGATGATGATTTACTCATTCTTTACGGGCTTTACCTATTCCCTGCAATATATGGGAAAGAAACACTCAAAAGGATGGTGTGGCTGTTTAACGCAATTCCCAAAAAGGTTACTGTATTTGGTCTGTGCTCAGAAGGTCTTTATGAGAGGAGAGTGGATAAAGTCGTTGAGAAGATGTATGATGTTATTTTGAGGGTTAGAAAGGAGAAGGAAGAGTTTTTCAGTGAGGGTATATATACCATTGGTGTTGAACAAAGTATTGTTAGAGATATACAGCCAGGATTCATGAGGTTTAAGATTTTAGATAACGGAAAATTTGTTAGGGTTTAATCCGCAGATAATACTGACATTTTGGGGGTAATTTTGAGGATGTAGTTGGATATGTATTGTGGAAAACAGAAATATTTTATCTCCTCAGGAAAACTGGATAATGGTGGTGAAATGAGTCTGGAAATAAATGGTGTACCGGTTGAAGATACCTATTGCGAGGCCTTTGATGGGATTTATTCGAGGTTTATTATCACTGCAAAGCACAAATGGTTGCTTAAAAAGGCTGCGTATGGAGCTACAGCCTTACCCTCAACTGTTTTTGGCGAATCAGAAGGTGGAATTGAGAAATGGCTCTCGCCTGAAGAAACCCCCGACGGGAGAATTGGTGCCATTGCTCAGGTGTGGGTTGCGAAGAGTAAGAAGTTCATGGACATTCTGATGAGAGAAATGAGCAAGAGAATAAGACAGGGTGTGCTTGTTGTGCCAACAACACGCGTTTTCAACGCGACAGAGAGTGATACTTACTTCGATGCTGAGCTGAATGTTGGAAGGTGTGGCGACGGCTACGAATGGGAAGAGGAGATGTGGGGCAGGAAAGTAATCAGAGTCCCAATCATGTTTGGTGAATTTATTATCGAGCGCTACATAGGCTATGCAGAAGGAATTGCAGGTGGAAACATCTGGTATTTCTGTGAGAGTGAGGATGCTGCACTGGAAGCGGGAGAAGCGGCTGTTGAAGCTCTGAAGAAGATTGATGGTGTGGTTACTTCCTTTGATATCTGTTCGGCTGGCTCAAAGCCTGAAACCAAGTATCCTGAAATCGGTCCAACGACAAACCACTACTACTGCCCAACGCTGAAGGGTAAAATCCCCGACTCGAAGGTGCCGGATGGTGTAAAATCAATTCCTGAAATAGTTATCAACGGAGTTAACCTTGAAGCGGTAAAGAAGGCTATGTACGTCTGCATGGATGTCGCAAGCAAGGTTGATGGGGTTGTGAAAATTTCAAGCGGAAATTACGGTGGTAAGCTCGGAAGATACAAGATCTACCTTAAAGACATTCTAGAAGAGTTTGGGCAATAAATTCTGTTTTTTTATATTTTATTTCATTGGCTTTGTACGACCAGCGTTGCCGGAGAAATGTAAATGAACTCGTATATTCCGTTCACTCTGATTTTTATGGCGTCTTCTCTTGGTTCTGCAAATGCTTGCCAGTTGGACTCATCTTCTCCACAGCAATCGGTCTCTGGGCAGTGACACTCTCTTCTAGTGTCGTACCATGCGAGAAGCATCGAATTTTTGTTGATTTTGGAGGCGATAATATTGGCAATTTTTCCGGCTGTTTCGAAGTCTAGTTCTATGCCGGTTATAGTAACATTGATCTCTTTCATGTTGTTAATTAATTTAAGCTAGAGAAATATATACGTTTCTAATTTTGCAAAAATCACAAAAATTGGGCACATTTGGTGTATTCAAGAAAATTCTATTATAGATGGATTTGTGATTTAAGGTTTTAGGGATTTTTAGTATTAATGGTTTTTATTGCAAAATGACTATGTAAATAAATATTTTAACTAATCCAGTTAAAAAAGTTTAAATAAATCTTTAATTCAAAATATAGTATATGGATGGAGTTATGCCGATGTACGGATATTTTAGTTCCCAATATTTTGGGTTTGGAATGGTGTTCTGGTGGCTGATTTTTCTTGCTATTGGGTATCTAGTTTACCAGGATGCAGAAAAGCGGGGAATGAATGGACTCCTGTGGTTTATACTGGTAATACTACCTATGGTTGGTTTTCTCTTTCTGATACTTTATCTCGTCATGAGGGAAGAGAAGCCTGCAACGGGAAAAAGAGCGCTTGGAATTCTGGATGAGCGATATGCTAAGGGAGAGATAAGCAGAGAAGAGTACCTCAGGATGAAGAAGGAGCTTGAAGGTAGTGAGTAAAGTGTATGACAAAAAAGAGCATGCACATGGAAATCACAAACATGAAGCCCATGAACACGAACATGGAATGGATCACAAGACGCACGAACATGAGCATGAAATGAAGAAAATGGAGGAAATGGACAAGGGCACGGAGCATGGCATGGGTAATGATCATGCAGAGCATAAAGCACACGATCATCATGCCCACATGGCGGAAGACTTCAAAAAGAGGTTCATAATCTCTTCAATTCTCACCATACCCATACTCCTTCTATCTCCTTTCATCCAGTCCATCTTCGGATTCAGAATATCATTTGCTGGCGATTTCGTAGTACTCTACATTCTCTCGTCTATAGTGTATCTATACGGAGGCTATCCGTTCTTAAAGGGACTTGTTGACGAGCTTAAGAAGAAAAATCCGGGAATGATGACTCTCGTAGCGGTTGCCATAAGTGTTGCCTACTTCTACAGCTCGGCCGTAGTTTTTGGCTTGAAAGGCAAGGTATTCTTCTGGGAACTTGCCACGCTTATTGACATCATGCTTCTGGGACACTGGATAGAAATGAAGTCTGTGCTTGGAGCTTCAAGGGCTCTGGAAGAAATGGTCAAGCTGATGCCCTCACACACCCACCTCATTAAAGATGGTGAAATAGTGGATGTTCCAATTCATGAACTCAAGCCTGGAGATAGAGTCATCGTGAAGCCGGGAGAAAAGATTCCAGTGGATGGAGTTGTGGTTGATGGAACAACAACTGTAAACGAAGCTATGCTGACTGGAGAGTCAAAACCTGTGGAGAAGAAGCCGGGAGACGAGGTTATAGGTGGTTCAATAAATGGCGAAGGCTCTATAGTGGTTGAGGTCAGGAAAGTTGGAAAGGACAGCTACCTCTCGCAGGTAGTAGAACTTGTGAAGCAGGCTCAGGAGAGTAAATCCAGAACTCAGGATCTTGCAAATAGGGCAGCGTTCGTTCTCACCATTGTCGCTCTCAGTGCAGGGCTGATTACTCTCCTTGCATGGCTGAACTACGCTGATCTAGCGTTTGCCATTGAGAGGGCTGTGACCGTCATGGTTATTGCCTGTCCCCACGCTTTAGGGCTCGCAGTCCCGCTTGTTGTTGCAGTTTCAACATCCATTGCAGCCAGAAGTGGATTGCTTATAAGGGACAGAAGCGCCTTTGAAAAAGCGAAAGACATTCAGGCAGTTGTTTTTGATAAAACAGGAACACTTACCGAGGGAAGATTTGGTGTAACCGACATCATCGCCTTTTCAGATGTAAACGAGGATGAAGTTCTTGGTATTGCTGCATCGCTGGAAATTAGATCTGAGCATCCCATAGCAAAAGGTATTGTAGATAGTGCAAAGGAGAGAGGCGTTGACATCAGAGATGTCGAGGAGTTCAGGGCGATACCGGGTAAGGGTGTGGAAGGTGTGGTTAACGGCAGGACATTCAGAGTGGTAAGCCCAGGATACCTGAAGGAAAAGGGAATCAGCATTGAAGACGAACGAATAGAAAGAATCGCGAGCGAGGGTAAAACATTCGTTTTCGTTATGGAAAATGATGCCGTACTGGGTGCTATAGCTCTAGCAGACAGAATCAGGCCTGAATCAAGAGAGGCTATTAAAAAACTCAAGTCAATGGGAATAAAGTGCATGATGCTAACCGGAGACAACAGATTTGTTGCAAGCTGGGTTGCTAGGGAACTTGAGCTTGATGACTTCTTTGCTGAAGTGTTGCCACACGAGAAGGCTGAGATGATCAAAAAGGTTCAGAATCAGGGACTTACCGTTGCCATGGTTGGAGACGGTGTAAACGATGCTCCTGCTCTAGCCCAGGCCGATGTTGGTATAGCAATAGGAGCTGGAACCGATGTTGCCATTGAAACGGCTGACATAATACTGGTCAGAAATGATCCGAGGGATGTTGTGGACATTATCACCCTCTCAAAGGCAACATACAGGAAGATGTTTCAGAACCTGTTATGGGCAACAGGATACAACGCAATCGCCATACCACTTGCAGCAGGAATTCTCTACTCCGCTGGAGTAATTCTAACTCCGGCAGTAGGAGCGATTCTCATGTCTCTCAGCACAGTGATAGTTGCAATTAATGCAAAATTCCTTTCAGTGTAGAGGTGTCTTGTGAGAAAAGCCATGTTCGTTCTTGCTCTGGTTGTGTTGTTATCCGGATGTACGCAATCTCAAGCCCCATCGCAATCTCAACAATCTGTTGTTGTAGTAGAAATCAGGGATTCTGCTTTCGATCCAGAAACCGTAAAGGTAAATCCAAATACTACAGTTCGCTGGGTTAGTGAGAGCAACAGGGTGCACACTGTAGTATTCGAGGATGGTGTTGCCAGTGGAAAGCTGGAAAAGGGCGATACGTTTGAGAGAATGTTCTCTGAGAAGGGCGTTTATAAATACTATTGGTCAATCCACCTTTCTATGAAGGGGACAGTTATTGTTGAGTAGTCCAATCTCCCAAATTTATTTTTTAATCACGAGTTTATAATAGTTGCCAAAATTGTTCGCATGTTATTTAAGGTATCACGCAAAAGTAATTCTGTGAAATGCAAAATTTGTGGTAGCGAAACATACACGAATGCGATACTCGTATGCCCCGAATGTGCAAAGAAAGATGATGCTTTGAAGTATGTAGAACTACTTCATCCTGAAGCAGAGAAAATTGGAAAGGATACCAGAATAAGGTGTGGGTTATGTTCCAATAAGTGCGGACTTGAGGAAGGAGATATTGGACTCTGTGGGTTGAGGGGTGTAGAGAATGGTAAAATGTTCTCTTTGGTCAGCGCTGAAAAATCAATTCTGCATTCGTATGAAGATCCTCTGCCAACAAATTGCTGCAATGCATGGTTTTGTGCTGCAAGCAAGCTTACCGGTACAAATCTTGCGGTTTTCTACTACGGATGTAATTTTGACTGTCTTTACTGCCAGAACTGGGAACACAAGCTAATAGATAAGGGAGAAGTCGTTTCTCTTGAGGAAATGGTGGAGCGGGCAATGCTGGAGAGGATAAAATGTATCTGTCATTTTGGTGGGTCACCTGAACCCCAGCTACCCTTTGCCATAAGATTCAGTGAGGAAGTGTTGAAGAGAAGAAAGATTATGGTATGCTGGGAGTGGAATGGAGCTGGAAAAGAGAATCTCGTTTTAAAAGCTGCAAAACTCAGCCATGAGAGTGGAGGTACTGTTAAGTTCGATTTGAAGGCCTGGAACGACAACCTACACAGAATTCTTACTGGAAGGAGTAATGAGCAGACATTAAGGAATTTTGAAAAGATCTTTGATCATTATCCGGATGTTGTCTCTGCCACGACCCTTCTGGTACCCTATTATGTTGACGAAGAGGAAATTGAGAACATAGCCCGCTTTATCGCTTCCCTCAGTGATGAAATTCCATACAGCCTTCTCGTCTTCCATCCTGACTACAGGCTGAGCGATATGCCTGTAACTCCGAGAGAACAGGTAAGGAGGTGCTACAACGCTGCAAGGAAACATCTGAAAAGAGTTCATGTGGGCAACATCTACCTGATAGGCTACTTCTGACGACTCTCGTCTTTTTGGGTGCATGGAGATATCTAAATAATTTAAGTTTGAAATATTAATATGGAAAAAAGCTAAATACCTCAGAGTATAAAGGAAATTTGGAGTTATGTTAAATGAGAAAAGCTATGCAAATGGAGAAAAGACTGTTTTTATCCGCTGGGAGCTTAGAACGTTGTTATTTTTCTGTCGGGTTGCACAAGCATCTTGAATCCAATCCAAACCACACGTCCAGATTTTTTGAAGTGTGTCTGTATAGCGGGGTGAATAAAAGTTCCTGGATTATCGGCAGATATGGAATGATGACAAATGCCTAAAGTGTGTTTTGCCTTTGAAGTCCACCAACCCTATCGCATAAACCCTCATTTCAGTCGGGAGGAGGCAAAGGGGAAGAAAAACCTG
Organism: uncultured archaeon; assembly: GCA_964652135.1. Taxonomy (GTDB): domain Archaea; phylum Halobacteriota; class Archaeoglobi; order Archaeoglobales; family Archaeoglobaceae; genus CAZZAF01. The sequence goes on along the minus strand of CAZZAF010000022.1, from coordinate 5,855 downwards.
ATAGAGCTATACTTCAATAGCAGGAACAAAGAGATACTCCGGAAAGTTGCTGAGAAGTGCTACATCCCCGCAACTCAAATAGTACTTGAGGGGCTTGATAACGGCTTTAAATGTGCCTTCAGCCTTTCCGGTACGGTAGTTGAGCAGCTAGAAAAATGGAATAGAGATGCTTTCGAATTGTTTAAACAGGTTGCAGAGCACAGAAATTCCGAAATTCTTGCTCAAACATACTATCACAGCATTGCAGGTCTTTTTGCAGGAAAAGACGAGTTTGAGGAACAGATAGGACTCCATATCCAGTTGATGAAGGATACCTTCGGTGTGAAGCCGGAAGTATTCGAGAACACGGAGTTTGTCTTCAACAACTCGATCGCTGCCATAGCAAAAGAGCTCGGCTTGAAAGCCATTTTTACAGAAGGGGTCGAAAGGATACTTGGCTGGAGAAGTCCAAACTACGTTTACTCCTGCAACGGAATAAAGGTTCTGCTCAGAAACTACAAGCTGTCTGACGACATAGCCTTCCGTTTTTCGAACAGCGACTGGGATCAATATCCTCTGACTGCAGACAAATACGCATACTGGCTCTCTATAACTAAAGGAGACTGTGTAAACATTTTTATAGACTACGAAACTTTTGGGGAGCACCACTGGAAGGAAAGTGGTATCCTCGAATTTTTAAGATGGCTTCCCAATGAATGCCTCCAAAGGAGTGTTGAATTTGCAAACCCTTCTGAACTAGCCAAGCTTCCAGCAGTCGATGAAATAAACGTAAGTGACCACTCAACGATATCCTGGGCTGATATCGAGAAAGACACATCTGCATGGCTCGGCAACTGGATGCAATTCACTGCTCTCAAAGCAGTTGAAAGAGCCAAGGTTTACGCAATGCACAGTAATCCATCCATATGGCGTTACCTCCAGACAAGTGACCACCTGTACTACATGGCGACAAAACAGGGTTCAAGCGGGGAGGTTCACAGCTATTTCAGTCAGCATCATCCTTCCGAGGCTTTTTCAGTTTACATGAGGATTTTGTCGCACTACGAGGAGATGTGCGCGAGCAGGATGAAATCAAAGCGGGCAGCTATAGCTCTTTGCTCGCTCTCTCCTGAGAATGCCTTTCACTTCACGTACTCTGGAGGCGATTATGCAGGCTTTTCAGCCTACAGCCTCGACGATTTCGCCGAACTTATTGAATCTGCTCCGGAAGACTCTATTATGTTCCATATCGAAAATGGGGACTTTGAAAGGTGGATAAGATTCGTTCTTGGCGATGAAAAGCTTGCCGAAGAGATTGGATCATGCGATGGTAGAGATGATTTGGTAGAAGTTGTTGAGAAAAGAAGGTGTGAATTATGGAAACTCTTAAAATAGGTTTTTTCTGCTGGGAATCATTATATTCTGAAAAGGTTGGAGGGCTCGCAAGAGCTGCTACGCAGCTTGCCGAGACCCTTGCAAAACATCATGAGGTTCATTTTTTCACGAGAGGTGATGAAGACTGTGAAATTAACGGCGTCCACTATCACTACTGCCGTCCTTGGGGAGATAATATCGTCGATTACTGCCGGGACATGAGCCTGGGCATGCTTGAAAGATTCCGGCAGTTTGATGAGCCAAAGTTCGATATTCTGCACTTCCATGACTGGCACGTTGTTGAAGCAATGCATGTGTTAAGGGAAAGAAACACTGTATTCACCTACCACTCGACAGAATATGGTAGAAATGGGAACAACTTCAGTGACTGGTGGGAATTTAAAGAGATTTCAGGAAAGGAGTGGTATGCCGGGTTAATAACCAAGAAGATTACAGCAGTTTCAAACACTCTGAAAAATGAAGTGATGTGGCTGTACAATGTTCCCGACTGGAAAATAACAGCCATATCTAACAGCGTAAATCCCGGTGAGTTTTATGCTGATGTTGATGCTGGAGCGGTTAAGGAAGAGTATGGTATTCACCCGCTTGCCCCCCTCGTTTTATTTACAGGAAGGCTCGTTTATCAGAAGGGTCCCGATCTGCTTGTTGATGCAATTCCACTTGTTTTGAAGCACAGATGGGATGCAAAGTTCTTCATCGTCGGAGACGGCGATATGCGATTCCATCTTGATGAAAGGGCGAGAGGATTGCCCGTAAAGTTTCTCGGCCACCTGCCTGACATGGAGTATGTTAGACTGCTTAATGCAAGCGATATAGTGGTAATTCCAAGCAGAAACGAGCCTTTTGGTCTGGTACTGCTCGAAGCATGGAGTGCAGAAAGGTGCGTCGTTGCAACGGATGTTGGTGGACTTGCAGAAAACATAGAGAACTTCGTGGATGGAATAAAAGTCCATGTTAACCCCGAATCCATTGCGTGGGGTATAAACTATGTAATCGATGACCCAAATGGAATCCACATTCTCGATAGAAGAGGAAAGGAGAAGGTTGAAAGGCTATTCCGATGGGATGCCATTGCAGACCGCGTGTTTAACGTTTACAGGAGGTGATTGAATGAGAATTGCTAACTTTGTTGATGAATATCCACCTTTTTTCAGGGGTGGTCTTGGAACATATGCCATGGAAATAACGAGACAGTTCGTAAAGTTAGGCCACACAACAACAGTCTTTTCCCGGAATACTGGCGAGGATCCTACGAGAGACGTATGGGAGGGTGTTGAAGTCCACCGTCCCATCCTTATGAGTATCGTTGATGTGCTCCCGCTATCCATTCCGGAGGACGTTAAGAGGTGGCCAATGGAAGCGCAGGAGTTTTTTGGGGAGACGCTGCTTTACAACTTCCTTTCAGCTTCAAAGCTGATAAACAGGCTTGTGGCAAGGGAAAAAAGGAGATTTGATATCATTGTATCTCACGAATGGCTTGCTGCCATTGCAGGAATAGTAGCCAAACGGAATCTCGCTCTGCCCTTTGTCTTTCATTTCCATTCAACCGAGCAGGGCAGAACTGGCGATGGTTCACCTACAGTAAAGGAAATAGAGCGGCTAGCCGCCCTTAAAGCAGATCTCATAGTTACGGTCAGTTATGCGATGCGGGATGAACTTGTAAGTCTGGGATATCCAGAGCACAAGATACGCGTCGTTTACAACGGCGTGGATGCTAACAAATATAGGCCTGACAGGTTTTCTGAGGATGAAATACGATCTTTCAGAAACGAAATCGGTGTTGGAGATAATCCGATGATTCTATTTATTGGCAGGCTCACGTGGGTTAAGGGTGCGGACACTCTTGTGAGGGCAATGCACGATATACTCAAAGAGGTTCCCAATGCCAAACTCGTCATCATCGGGAAGGGGGAGCAGGAGAGCCTTCTGACACAGCTTGTACATTCTCTTGGATTGCAGAACAATGTTATCATGCACTTCAGATATGTGAGCGAGGAAGAAAGGATGCTTTACTATGCTGCCTGCGACATTGCTGTTTTCCCATCCAAGTACGAACCTTTTGGCATTGTTTGCACGGAAGCAATGGCCATGGGCAAACCTGTCGTTGTAGGAGCGAGGGGTATATCGGGCTTTAGAGAGCAGGTTGTTCCAGTAGGTGAAAATGCGTGCGGATTTCACGTGAATCCCTACGATCCGGCAGATATAGCAAAATTTGTCATTGCGTTGCTGAAAGACGATGAACTGAGGAAAAAAATGGGCAAAAATGCAAGAAATAGGGTTCTCGAATGCTTTACGTGGGAGATTGTAGCTAAAGACACAATAGATGTTTACAAAGAGGTCTTGTGACTTGCAGGAATTATATGTTATTAAATAGAGGTGCCAGAAACGATAAGCTTTGGTAGAGAACTGAAGGACTATGCATTTGCAAGCAAGAGAGAATTCATTCAGACTTCCGGAGACTCGTACTGTTCATCCTCCCTTGCAGGAAATACTAGGAAGTACCACGGCCTCCTTTTATGCAATGGCAGGGTTTATCTCTCTTCTCTTGACGAATTCGTGAACGATAGGCGCATATCGGTTGCAAGATATACCGATGGTATTTGCGATGAGGGGCTCAGATATCTTCGAGTCTTCAACCTCTATCCCCCTACCTTTTATTACTTTCTTGACGATGTAGTTGTCAGAAAAACCATATACTTCGATGGAACTGTAAGGATCGTTTACGATGTATGGGGGGAGGCGGAGCTAAGAATTGTGCCCCTCGTAACCGATAGGAGTGTTCACGAGACAAGAAAAAATTTTGACTTTATCCAAGAGAAAACTAAAGACAGTGTTTCAGTTGGAGCGCTCAGGCTTAAGTCAAATGCGGAATTTAGTGCTAATCCAGACATCTACTGGAATGTCTTTTATGAAAGAGATTTCGAAAGAGGTTATGAGTGTGTCGAGAACCTTTACACTCCTGGATTTTTTGCTGCAAAGGTGAGAGATAGCAGAATCGAAATCGTAGCGGAAGTAAACTGTCGGAGTAATCGTGATTATAATCTAAGCGTACCAAAAAACACCGTCGAATGTCTTGAACTTGCTGCCGACAGTTTTATTGTGGATAATGCAATTTATGCGGGCTACCACTGGTTTACTGAGGCATGGGGAAGAGATGCTTTTGTAAGCCTACCGGGTCTTCTACTTGAGGGAAAGAGACTTGAAGAAGCAAGGAGAGTTTTCAGGTTCTTTGCCCTGCATATAAAGAATGGTTTGATCCCAAACCGTCTTCCTGACAATTACAACTCAAGCGACGCTTCTCTATGGTTTATCTATGCCCTTAGGAAGTATTTTGAGAAAACGGGAGATTCAGGATTTCTTAAAGAGATGAAGCCATATATTGAGCAGATAATTATCAATTACCCTGAAAGCGAGGTGGCTAAACTTGACAAAGGGCTAATTTCAGTTAAAGCGTGTACAACATGGATGGATACCAAATTTACACCAAGAGAAGGTAAACCCATAGAGATTAATGCCCTTTGGATTAATGCACTCAGGTTTGCGGAGGTAATAGGAGTAGAGTGTCGCGATTTGCTGAAAAATGCTGAAAGAGCTTTTTCTAAATTTTGGAATAATGGGGGATACCTCTATGACGTTGTAGATCCAGATGACAGTTCAATACGACCAAACCAGATTATAGCTGTTGCCCTCGGAGTTATTGAAGGTGAACAGGCAGAGAGCGTTATTGATCTGATAAAGAGAAAACTCCTTACTCCTTATGGGCCTAGATCTCTGTCTTCTGACGACAGGAGATATAATGGAAAGTACAGCGGTGATGAGTCATACCACAATGGGTGTGTCTGGCCCTGGCTTCTTGGTTTTTATGTTGAAGCGTGTTTAAGAGCTTATGGAAACAAATCCAAAGACTACTGCAGAGCTTTACTTACTCCCCTCCTTGAACACGTAAAATATGCGGGCTTAGGTACGATTTCGGAAATCTTCGATGGCAATGCTCCGCATGAGCCTAACGGCTGCATATCACAGGCATGGAGTGTTGCCGAAGTTCTGAGGGCTTACAGACTCTTATGGGGTTGAACTCAGTCTTCACTCTTGCTAAAAACCTACAGCTCCAGCTCGTCCCTCAGTTCTTCAGCAATTTTGAATGGATCGCTTGCAACGACGGATGTGCCAGCGTAAAGCTCCATACAACCTATATCTGCCGTTCTGCTCGAAAGATCTCCTCTGTCAACGACCCTCATGAAGAATGGGAAATCTGAAGATGAATCGAGTGGTGGCATGAAAATCGCAAGGTTGAAGCTCCTAACTCCGAGCCTGTGATAACATCTGAGAACGAGGCTTATCGCCTCAGATAACCCAGTAGCATCTTTGGAAACCATGACTACTTCTTTCTCCTTTACTGGAGTTAGGTAAGCCATGATTCCAACACCAGCATATCTAAAGCTTAGACCAAGGGATTCGTGAACAGCATAAATGTCTTCAAA
>CAZZAF010000021.1:0-37973 GCA_964652135.1 uncultured archaeon | reverse complement strand
ATATAATTGTTATGACTCTTACCAATATTTGTGTTACCATTTTGTCTTAATTTTTATGGGGGTTAGTATGTGAGTTAGAACGAGAATAGTGGGAAATTTGGGAAAATTCAGCCATCTTCCATTTTTTCCAGTTCGTTCAGTAGCATTGGCAGAACTACTCCAGGATCACTAACTATTCCCATCGCGTGCGTCGTACCTCTATCGAGAAGTCGCGTAACGACGTAGGGATTCATGTCCACGATTACTGTTTTGACTGTTGAGGGCAGCATGTTTCCAGTGGCGATGCCATGGAGCATCGATGCCCATATTATGCACATGTCCGCCTTTCGTATGTATTTCCTCATCTCGTCCTGAGCCTGCATTACGTCGGTTATTGTATCGGGCAGTGGCCCGTCATCACGAAGCGAGCCGCCGATTATGAAGGGTACGTTGTTGCGGACGCACTCGTACATTACTCCTGACCTCAGCACACCCCTCTCCACGGCTTTGGATATGCTTCCTGCCTTTCTTATCTCGTTGATGGCAACCAGATGGTTTCTGAAACCTCCTCTGTAAACCCTGCCAGTCTCCTTGTCCATACCCAGCGTCGTGCCAAACAACTGTTTTTCTATGTCCATAACTGCAAACCCGTTGCCTGTAAACAGCGCATGACAGTAGCCCATTCTTATTAGCTCTGCAAGAGCCTCGTCTGCTCCGGTGTGAGCAACGGCTGTTCCAACCACATGAATTATGAAACCGCCGTCATCCTTTACTCTTTTCATCTCCTCAGCAAGCTTTTTGACGAGAGAATTGACGGGCTTCTCTGCACTGACGTCGGAAGTCATGAAACCGAAGATGTCTTTACTATCTCGTGGCTTTTGAGGGGCCTCAACCCTTATGCCATCAAGCCCAACAACAACCTTCTCACCCTTCTTTACGAGCCCCTGTCTCTTGCAGACGGGTATACCATTCTCAATGACTATTACACAGTCCATCTCGATGTCTCTGACCTTTTTCCATTCTCTACCAATGTAAACATATGTTGGATGGTGGGTTGTGGCGTAAAATCCATCAGGCAAAATCCCATCAGCTGGAGCCTCCTCTGTTCTCACTTCTTTTTTTGGTAACTCTGCCCCAAGCTTCTCGAGTTCATCGAAAAGTTTTTCATCGCCATCGACAAGCATCCTGCAATAGCTTTCGTCGTTCTTGGTCTTGCCAACTCTCAGCTCTAGAATTTCGTAGTCGCCACCCATTTCCATTATTGCATCCAGCACCCTTGGCAGAGTCAAAGAGTCGATTATGTGCCCTCTTAGTTCTACTTCGGTTCTCATGATTTAACTAGTCTGTTATGCTAGTTATAACATTTTTGGTAATTTGTTTTAAAAATTGCTACTAATATCGAAAAATTTATTACTATCTTAACCTATTTAACCAAAAAACTATATTAGGAGGGCAACGGTAACGATTAAGAAGTTTGTAGCGATTTTGATAGTCTTTCTGGTTTCTACTAGTTTTATATGGTGTACAGGGAAAAAGCAGAGCAGAAAATGCAAAAAACAGAATCAGAAGAGACATCACTCAAAATAGGAACGACTATGCCTATAAAAACAGATAATATTTTTTCGGATTACTATTTCAGTATCTTAGCTAAAGGTTTGACTCATAGGGGTCTTGTAACTATGGACTCGAGTGGTAATTTTATTCCAGACTTAGCATATAAATGGGAAACAAGAGACGGAAAAACATGGACGTTCTACCTTGTCAAAAATGCTACTTGGCATGATGGAAAGCCTGTTACGTCAGAAGACATTAAGTTCACGATAGAGTATCTCATAGAGAAAATACCTATTTATAAAAGACATTGGTCAATGATAGAAAAATTTCGTGTCTCGACAAATACACAGTCGTAATCGAGCTTAAAGAATCTACGGCAACTCTACTCGTTGACCTATTGCCGATGAGAGCACTTCCAAAACACATCTGGGAAAAGGTTAAAGATCTATTGAAGTATGATGGGGATGACAAAAACATAGGTTGCGGTCAATTCATATTTGAAAGGTTTGATCCAGCCGCTGGTGTAATCGTTTATAGGGCTAATCCTGAATATTTTAGAGAGAAGGCAAATTTAAATAAGGTTATTATAAAAATTTATAAGAATACAGACACAATGATAATGGCACTGAGGAAGGAGAAAATCGATACGATATACTTCCACGCTAGGGGTCTAGATTTTATCTACGTGCCGCAACTAATTAAGGAAGGTAACATCAAATTCATATTCGCATCGAATTTGGGCGTTGGATGTGTCCTCTGGTTTAACAACCAAAAATATCCATACCATATAACTAAATTCAGATACGCTATAGGCTATGCTATAAACTATGAAAAAATAGTCGAAATGATAACTGCTGGTTACGGTAAGGTTCCAAACGCAGGTTTCGTTCCAGAAGGTTGGAAATACTTTAAAGAAACAAGACAAATGGAATACAACCAAACAAAAGCAGAAGAAATTCTGGATGAACTGAGATTTACAGATATAGATGGGGGTGGCATCAGGGAGACTCCAGACGGAAAAGACTTGGCCGTATCCTTTTTCAGTTAAGCTCTAGTGTAAAATTAATTTGATGTCATAACTAGAAAACGCTGTTTTCGCGCATTTAATCAGTAAATTAGTGCGGGGGGAGGGATTTGAACCCTCGGACCCCTACGGGAGTGGATCTTGAGTCCACCGCCTTTGGCCTGGCTCGGCAACCCCCGCATATGGTTTCTTAATTTGCATATCCTGTAAGTTCAGAGTGGCCATGAATTTTAAGGCTACTGCAGGTATCGCTATCTGTAAGTGATATATTCGGTATTTGATATTTATGGTTGTCTTTGTTTTGTAATCTCTTCTGGCTATGGATTATTTTAATTAATAACTGGAGCTCTGAACCGCTTGCTGTAATTTCATGATCCTCCAATCTATAACTGAAACAATCTTAACTACCTTCCCATCATCCAAAATCAAGCAGTTAGGAGTCTAAGCAGGTAGAAGTTATTTTGATAACCACATTTTTACAATTCGCAAAGATTTAAAAATCATCTCGTATTGCATTCTAACATGGACATTGGCTCACGCGTAGCTCTGGTTACCAGAAATGCCCTTGAAATTGTGACAGAAGAGGAACTCAGGGAATTGCTTGAAACGAAGGAGAAACCAAGAGCTTACGTTGGATACGAACCCAGTGGTGAAATTCATCTGGGACATATGATGACTGTAAACAAGTTGATGGATTTACAGCAGGCTGGTTTTGAAGTTGTTGTTTTGCTTGCTGATGTTCATGCTTACCTCAACGAGAAGGGTGATTTTGATCAGATTGCAGAAATAGCTGAATACAACAAAAAGGCGTTTATTGCTCTCGGTCTTGACGAAAGCAAAGCCAAATTCGTTCTGGGCAGTTCATACCAGCTCGATAAAGATTATATCCTCGACGTCCTCAAAATGGCAAGAATAACTACAGTTAACAGAGCCAGGAGAAGTATGGACGAAGTGAGTAGAAGAAAGGAAGATCCGATGGTATCTCAGATGATATATCCCTTGATGCAAGCGTTAGACATTGCTCATCTCGGTGTGGATCTTGCTGTGGGAGGAATGGATCAGCGCAAGATACACATGCTCGCAAGGGAGAACCTGCCAAGACTTGGCTACACATCGCCAATATGCCTGCACACACCCATTCTGGTCGGTCTTGATGGGCAGAAGATGAGCTCATCAAAGGGTAACTACATCTCAGTAAGGGATAGTGCGGAAGACGTTGAGAAAAAGATTCGCAAAGCATTCTGCCCTGCAAAACAACTGGAGGACAATCCAGTAATTCAGATTATGCAATATCACGTCTTTCCCAGATTTGAAAGCGTTGTAATTGAGAGAGATGAGAAGTACGGCGGCGATGTGGAATACAGATCATTTGAGGAACTCGCTTCAGACTACGCTGCTGGTAAATTGCATCCTGCAGACCTCAAAAAAGCTGCAGCAAAGTATTTAAACAAATTACTAGAGAATCCAAGAAAAAAACTAGCCACTGAGGTGGTTCTCTGACGGATGAAGAAGTAGTAAGGGTAAGGTTACCGGATAGAAGTAAGAACGAGATGTTCGCAGTAGTTGACTCAATGATGGGAGCGGGCCACGTCAAGGTTAAGTGTGAAGATGGAAAAGAGAGACTTGCCCGTATCCCAGGGAAAATGAGGAAAAGAATATGGATCAGGGAAGGCGATATAGTGATAATCGTGCCCTGGTCTTTCCAGGACGATAGAGCAGACATAATCTGGAGATACACCAACCCGCAGGTTGAATGGCTTGAGAAGAAGGGTTATCTCAAGTTTTAGTGTCTTGGGATGAAGGATTCAAAATTGAAAGAAATTGACGCTTATCTGGATAAGCTGCGAGTAAAAGAGAAAGACTCCGACGATAGAAAGATCTACGCTGAGGTCCTTGACCTCAGAACACTGAAGGCTCTCTATAAGCTTTCAGCGAAGGGCATAATCAAGGCTATGGGTGGAGTCATCTCAACGGGCAAGGAAGCAAATGTCTTCTACGCAGACGGAGAGTACGAGGGTGAGGAAATACCACTTGCAGTGAAAATTTACCGTATAGAGACGAGCGAATTCCACAAAATGGATGAGTATCTGTTCGGTGACAAACGCTTTGATATGCGAAGGATATCCAAAAAAGAAATGGTCTACGTCTGGACTGAAAAGGAGTACAGGAACCTGCTGAGGGCCTACGAAGCGGGTGTTAACGTCCCGAGACCAATTACATACTTCAAAAACATCATTATAATGCAGTTTATTGGCGAAAACGAGATTCCAGCACCAGCTCTCATAGATCTTGGTTCAGATGTAGCAGAGATCATCGATCCAGAAAAACTGTTTGATGACATAATTGAGAACATGAGGCTCCTCTATCAAAAAGCGGAGCTTGTCCATGCTGATCTCAGCGAATACAACATCCTGCTCTTCAACGAGAAGCCGTATTTCATAGATATGGGGCAGAGTGTGTTGTTAGATCATCCATTTGCAATGACGTATCTGGAGCGAGATATAAGAAACATAACAAGATTTTTCACCAAGTTGGGTGTTAAGAGAGATGCAGAAAATATTAAAGAGTACATAACGAAGGGTGAAGCTGATGCATCAGGCGATTGAAATAAAAATTCCGGATGAGAGAGTTGGTGTTTTAATTGGAAAAGAGGGAGAGATAAAGAAGAGAATTGAGGAGACCACAGGATGTAAGATAAAGATAAACAGCAAGACAGGTGTTGTAACAGTCGAAAGTGGAGGAGATGCAATAGGTTTTCTCAAAGCTCAGGACGTAATCAAGGCAATAGGTCATGGCTTCAACCCAGACATTGCAATGAAACTACTTGAAGGAGATTTTGTCGTTCTTGAAATAATTGATCTGACAGATTACGTGTCATCACCAAACGCCCTTCAGAGGGTGAAGGGCAGAATAATCGGCAAGGAAGGTAAAATGAGAAAGATGATTGAAGATATGGTCGGCGTTAATGTTTCTGTGTATGAGAAGACGGTTGCAATAATAGGCAATCCGGATAATGTTTCTGCTGCAAGAGAGGCAATTATGATGCTGATTGAAGGTGCGCCACATTCAACCGTTCAGAGATTCCTTGAGAAGAAGAGAAGAGAAATTAAGATGAGTGGTCTCGACTGGGAACAGATCTTTTGATTTTTCTGTTTTTATTCTGAATTCGTTCTCAGTTTTTACCACTCTGGCTAAACATCTACTCTTTGCACTATTTTTATGTCCACTCTTATTACAACTGATTTTTGGTAGACCGAAAAATTCAAATACTGTTTTGAATATATATTCATAACGTGAGAGCAAGATGCAGATGTGGAAGGAGTGGAAAGAGGAAAAAGTGGCTGAGGTTTGGCTGGAACCGTCGCATTACCTCGTGTTGGCGACGCATAACGTTTCGCTCAGCGTATACATCTCACGCTGACGAAAAAGCTGCAAAAATACTGTCACTGCTCCCCCAACGTGATTGCGGGGCATGCGGTTACGAAAGCTGCTACAGTCTGGCTATTGCGATAGCTGAAGGTAAGGAAAAGCCAGATGCCTGTAGAATCGCTGGAAAGAGAATCGCTCGGGATGTTGAGGCTGTGTTGAAGGGTGATTGAAAATTTGGTGAGGAGGTGGTGCATATGCCGAGAGGATGGGGAAGATATCCGGGATTTGGTCCTTGGAGCAATCTCCCTCCGTGGGAGAGACCAGGGTGGAAGTTTGGCAGGGGCTGGTGCTGGAAGTATTACTCGCAGCCGGTCGGACTAACAAAGGAGGAGGAAATAAGGCTGCTTGAGGATGAAGCCAGATTTCTGGAAGAGAGACTGAACGAGATTAGAAAGAGACTGGATGAACTGAGAAAGCCGTAATTGTAGATTTTATTTTTTTTATTTGTATTTTGATCAGGAGGCTGAGAAAATGAAAGTGTGTGTACCAAGCATGGAAATTGGAGGGCTTGACGATTATATCTGCGAGCACTTTGGAAGAGCCCCAACGTTTACAGTGGTCGATCTGGATACGGGTGAGGTGGAGATAATCCCAAACACAAGCGAGCACATGGGTGGAATTGGCAAACCGCCAGAACTCATCGCAAAAGCTGGTGTGGATGTAATGATATGCTCCAACCTGGGGCCAAAGGCAATAGCGATGTTCAGACAGCTTGGAATAAAGGTTTACGTCGGTGCGAGTGGAAAGGTGAGAGATGCAATACGCCTCTGGCAGGAAGGTAGGCTGATGGAAGGTACAGAGGCTATTGCCTGCAGTGAACACAGACACGGCGGGTTTGGACATTTCTGCTAAAAGGTGAGATCATGAAAATCGCTGCATCCACGTTTAAAGGTGGCATCGATGACATCGTTGCCGAGCACTTTGGAAGAGCCGAATCGTTCACAATCGTGGACGTTGATGGTAGTGAAATTCAGACAGTGGAGGTTTTGAAGAACAGCGCCGCAAACCAGACCAGCGGAGCAGGAGTTGCAGCATCCCAGCTCATTGTCAATAAGGATGCTGATGTTGTCCTCACCGGCAGTGTTGGACCAAAAGCTCTTGCCGTACTTCAGGCTGCTGGAGTCAGGATCTACAGAGCTTCCGGTTTAAAGGTGGGTGATGCGGTCAAAAAGTATCTTGGCGGAGAGCTTGAGGAAATAACGGCACCCACTGCCCCGAAAAGAGGTTTGGGTAGATTCAAGGGGTAACCATGCAGATAGCCATCGCATCGGGCAAGGGAGGAACGGGAAAGACAACTCTGGCAGTAAATCTTGCGTACTTCAACGGAATCGACCTGTTCGATCTCGATGTGGAGGAGCCAAATGACTATCTTTTTTTCAAAAATGCCAAAGAAGTAGAATCTGAAGTAGTTTCCAGAAAGGTGCCCGTTGTGGATCAGAGCAAATGTGATTACTGCGGTAAATGCAGAGATGTCTGTGAATACAACGCCATTGTTGTACTCAAAGACGAAACAATGATTTTTCCTGAGCTATGCCACAGCTGCGGAGCTTGCAGCTACTTCTGTCCACAGGAAGCCATAAGTGAAGTTGATAGACCGATTGGGAAGATAATCAGCATAAAATCTGAAATAAATCTCGCATACGGGGTTCTTGAAGTCGGCGAAGCATCTCCAGTACCGCTGATAAGAGCTGTAAAAAGGAAAATTGCTGGCAATGCAATCATCGATGCTCCTCCCGGCACCTCATGCCCGATGGTGGAAAGTATTAGGGATGCTGATTTTGTTGTGCTCGTTGCAGAACCCACACCATTCAGCCTTCACGATTTAAAGCTGGCAGTAAAGGTAATCGATCGGTTAGATCTGAAATTTGGTGCTGTAATCAACAAGCACGGATTGCCATTTGATGGTGTAGAGAAATTCTGCAGACAGGAGAAAATTCCAGTGCTGGGCAGGATACCATTCAGCACTGAGATAGCTGAAAGATATTCCAAAGGAGAGCTTCTCTTTGAATACAGAGATATTTTCAAAGAGATTTACGATGGGGTGATGGAGCTTGTTTAAGCAGCTTACGATCGTAAGCGGCAAGGGTGGAACTGGAAAAACAACTGTAACAGCAATGTTCTCCGTTCTGGCTTCGAAGAAAGGAGTTGTTATTGCAGATGGTGATGTTGATGCAGCAAACCTTCACATCCTGCTGAAACCGGAAGTAATTGAGGAAATACCATTCTACGGAAGTAAAAAAGCGATTATAGATCCCGATCTTTGCGTATCATGCGGGCTATGCTACGAGCTCTGCAGATTTGATGCCGTGCAAAAAAAGGAGAATGGAGAATACCACATAGATGAGCTGAAGTGTGAGGGCTGCGCGTTGTGTTACAATGCATGCCCGGCAGAAGCAATTGAAATGCAAATTGTGGAATCGGGAAAGATATTCGTGTCAAATACGAAATACGGCGTTATGGTTCATGCAATGTTAAATCCCGGCGAGGAGAGTAGCGGCAAACTTGTTTCAGAAGTTAGAGAAAGAGCCAAGAAAATTGCAGAAATGAAAAATGCAAAAGTACTTCTTCTAGACGGTTCGCCGGGAATTGGGTGTCCCGTCATAGCATCGCTTACAGGGGCAGATCTGGCATTGGTGATAACGGAGCCAACACTTTCGGGGTTGCGAGATATGCAGAGGGTGCTCGACCTCACAGAACATTTCGAAATAGGTAGCGTTGTTGCAATTAACAAATGCGATCTGAACATGGATATGACAGGAAAAATACGGGATTTCTGTTCCAGAAATGGCATCGAAGTCGTGGGTGAAATTCCCTACGATCCGGAACTTCCTGCCCTGATATCTCAGCTAAAGATTCCGTTTGAATGCGGGGCATCAGAGCATATCAGAGCGATGTGGGACACAATCAAGGAAAAACTGGATGTTTGAGGGGGTGAGTTTGTGCACCAGCAGGTAAGTGAAGAGGATATTAAAAGTAAAATGGATAAAATCAAGCACAAAATAGCCGTAATGAGTGGGAAAGGAGGTGTGGGAAAATCAACTGTTACAGCGCTTCTTGCCGTGCATCTTGCCAAAAAAGGAAAGTTGGTTGGTATTCTTGATGCAGACTTTCTTGGTCCAAGCATCCCAAAAATCTTTGGACTTGAAGGGAAAAAGCCAGTTTCGGGCATTGATGGAATTGAACCGATTCTGAGCGCTAAGTACGGGATAAGGATTATGTCTATCCAGTTTCTGATCCCTCACAAAGAAGTGCCGGTTATCTGGAGAGGTCCA
Source organism: uncultured archaeon (assembly GCA_964652135.1). Taxonomy (GTDB): domain Archaea; phylum Halobacteriota; class Archaeoglobi; order Archaeoglobales; family Archaeoglobaceae; genus CAZZAF01. Next base: position 28,715 of record CAZZAF010000021.1, on the reverse strand, counting down.
ATGATAGCAGGCGTACTGAAGGACTTTCTTGGAAACGTTTCATGGGGTAATCTGGATTACCTGATATTCGATCTCCCACCAGGAACGGGAGATGCACCTTTGACTGTGATGCAGACAGTTCCACTCGATGGAATTGTTATGGTCGCTTCACCGCAGGAACTGACTGCATCGATTGTGGAAAAAGCCATAAATATGGCATACACAATGAACACGAAGATCATAGGGCTAGTGGAGAATATGAGCTATTACAAGTGTCCTGATTGCGGTCGCATTGACAAGCTGTTTGGAGAGGGCAAATCTGAACACCTAGCCAAGAAGTACAACCTGAACCTCGTTGCCAAGATACCAATAGATCCCCAGCTTGCCAGATTGTGTGACAGGGGATTGGTTGAAGAATACGAGGTTGACCATTTCAGCGAATTTGAACTTTAAAAACATTTTGTAAATTTTATTTATTTTTGGTGTTGTTAGCTTGAATAAACTAGCTATTTGCAGAAGACTTCGTCGGTTATAACCGTTGCACACGCGTCTGTAAACAAAAATAAAGTAAATTGAAGGTTTGTAAAGCTTTATAAAGTTTTAGCAAAAACTTTGCGTATATTGGATAAAAAGTTTCGTTATATTCTTTGATGTTGACGAGTTCATTGAGGTGATAGGATATGAAACAGAAGTTGGTTGCGGTATTGCTGGTCTTAATGCTGCTGGCGAACATTGGTCTTGCTGCAGCACAGACACCATTGGTTAAAACTGAAACCGAACAGAGCACTGAACAGACTGCAACAGAAACTTTGACTACAACAGAAACAGAAGTAGGAACAAGCAATACATCTGGAGCAGATGATCTTGCCAATGAGCTTGTAAGTACTGAACTAAACAAAATTGAGATGATTATACACAGAGCTGAACACAGACACGCAGAACTTGAGGAAAAGATAGCAGCCCTTGAGCGCGAGGGTGTTGATGTAACAGAACTCAGAGAGTTACTCAAGGAGCACAAGGAAAAGATAGACCTTGCAAGAGCAAAGATACTGGAGGCAAAGGAGAAGTTCAAGGCTGGTGAAATTGAGGCAGGTCTTGAGCTGATAAAGGAAGCCAAAGACCTCATGGACGATGGCTATGAGCTTGCTAGCGAGATAACCGCACTCTGCGCAAAAGCATCTGAGAAGGCTGAGGAACACAAGTACGAAATGCGGGAAAGAGAGAAGGAAAAGGAAAGAGAGCACAGATTTGGAAATGAGACAGAACACGAGGAAGAGCATGGTATGGCAGAGCGTGAAAGAGCACATGAGAACGAGTCTGAAGAAATGGGCAAGGGCGTTGGCATGGGCGCCCATGGAATGAAGATGGGCAAAGAAGCTCGCGAAATGGTGAAGGAAGAATACAAGGAAGCAAAGGAGAGATACAAGAAGGCTAGAGAAGAGTTTGAAAGAGCAAAGAAGATGGGATTGGACATCAGAGAGGAGCGCGGATTCAAGATGGCCAAGGGATTCATGGTAGCTGGACTAGACGTTGCTGAGATGTGGCTGGAGAGACTGAAGGTACAGGTCATGAATATGGGTGAAGAGGCCAAGATCACAGAGGAGACCAAACTGGAGCTGCTCGCAAAGATCGACGAGAAGCTTGCAGAAATCAAAGAGCTGAAGAACGAAATCAATGAGACCTCCTCACCTGAAGAGCTGATAGAAACTGTCAAGAAAATCAGAAAGGAGTGGAGAGAAATCAGAGATGAAATGAGGGCTCTTACTGGCTATGTCGCCGTTGCCAAGGTGGAAAAGCTTGTTGAAAAGGCCAAGCAGGTAGAGCTAATGCTTGAGGCAAAGATCGAGGAGCTCGATGCTGCAGGAGTTGATACAACCAAACTCGAGGCAACACTCGAGGACTTCTCGGCAAAGGTTAATGAAGCAGAAGATTTGATTGACAAGGCTGAAAATCTGTTCGAGGAAGGCAACATTGCTGAAGGACACATGACTCTCAAGGAAGCCATAAAGACTCTCAAGGAAGCCTTCAAGGATGTCAAGGAAGTTGTCAGCGAGATGAAGGAAATGAACCAGTATAGAGTTAGGGAGGGCAAGATCTTCTACGGAAACGAGACTGGAGAAGTCTGGGTGGATGGTAATGGTACTGCTGAGTTTAACGGTACCGGTATCGTTGTGATCAGAGGAAACGCAACACTTGAGGTCGCACCAGAAGATGCGATCGTGACACTGGTCGGCTTCGGCGTGAAGAGCGTTGAGGGTGGCGTTTCAAGAGTCAGCGGAGAAGGTAAGGCAGTAATCAGAGGAGAAAACCTCACCGTCAAGGTGGAAGGTGACGACTTCAAGCTCATAGTGAAGGGCTACGGTACACTCAAACTCGATGGTGAGGGTGAATACAGGGTAAAGAAGAGCCCACAGGAAGAGATGAGTGAAGAAATTGAGTACGCGGGATTGACAACAATTGAATTCGGAGGTGAACAGTGATGAAAAGGGTCGCTGCAATACTCCTCACAATCTTTTTGGCTGCATTTGTGCTTGGATGTGCCGAGAAGGCAAAGGAGGAAGTAGTATCACAAACGCCAGCGACCACAACTACACCACAAACTGAAACAACAACGCAGACAACTCCAGAGGAACAAGAACTCAAAACTGTACTCAACGATCTTTCAGAGGTTGAAAGCCTGCTCAATGATTTGAACGAACTTGAGAATCTTAGCTTTGATATCTGATTTATTTCTATTTTTTGGTTAATTCTTGTCGATCAGTCAATGATGTTATAGAGTGTGTCCCTCTGCCTTGGTATTCTTCCCGCAACCTCGATTATGGCTTTTAGCTCTTCAACAGGTATAAACTCTCCACTAGTCGCTCCAGCAGCCTTTGAAATGTTTTCTTCCATAAGAGTACCACCCAGATCATTTGCTCCTGCAAAGAGAGCAGCCTGAGCAAGTTTGATACCCATTTTAACCCACGAGGCCTGAATATTCTTTATTTCAGGGTAGAGAATTATTCTTGAAATTGCCACAACAAGCAAGTCTTCAAATCCGGAGCTACCTTTTGAAATCTTTCCAAGCTCATTATTCTTTCGCATGAATGGGAGAGGTATGAATTCTGTGAACCCCCCTGTTTTACGCTGAATCTCCTTGAGGATGAGGAGGTGCTTTATTCTGTGCTCCCATCTCTCAATATGCCCGTACATCATTGTAGCGGTTGTGGGAATATTCAGCCTGTGGGCCGTGATTACAATCTCAATCCATTGGGATGTCGTGAGTTTATCCGGACATATTTTCCTCCTTATGCTGTCATCTAGTATTTCAGCGGCAGTTCCTGGCATGGAATCCAAGCCAGCCCACTTCATCTCTCTTAGGACGTCCTCGACATGCATATTGCTATTTCTGGCAGCGTGCAAGATTTCCATTGGAGAAAAGGCATGGATATGTATTTTGCTTGAAACATCTCTAACAGTATCGAGTATTGAAAGATAGAAGTCTAAATCAGCATCTGGAAAAAGACCACCCTGGATGCAAATTTCTGTGCATCCGTAATCAACCGCTTCGCTAACCTTTGCTTTTATTTCTTCGGTACTCAGGATGTAATTTCTCCTGTTCCGAAAAGAACAGAATTTACAGCAGTTTACACATATGTCTGTGAAGTTTATATTCCTGTTTATGACGAAAGTTACCTCGTCACCTACAGCCTGCTTTCTTAACTCATCGGCGAGTCTAAGCGTCTCAAAAGGCTCCTCGATCAGTTTTATGTATTCCTGGACTAACATCTCAACCCCTCTTCGTCTGAAAGGGTCTCGACAAGCTGAGAAATCTCCTTACTGTACCATCCCATTTTTATATATTTTGGATAAATTGGTAGTCTTTCTCTTAGTATAAACTCATCTTTTAAACATCTTTTGATTTTTTCAATGGTGGGCCATGGGGACTCAGGATTGATAAAATCCGGTGTTACATCAGATATTCCTCCAACATCTCTCGCTCCTGCTTTTATGAAGGGATATACATCATCCACGAGGTTGGGAGGAATCTGGACTGTTATATCATCCGGAAGAATCTTTTTCGCTGCTCTTACAACTTCAAGCATTTCATTTATTGATGGTGGGGAAACGTTCTCCATTGGGGTACCAGTTTTGGGCTTGAAGTTCTGAATTATCACTTCCTGGATATGTCCGTAGTTGTCATGGAGGTCTGCAATTATCTCAAGACTGTATAGCCTATCATCGAAAGTTTCACCAATACCGACAAGGATTCCTGTAGTGAAGGGGATTTCAAGTTTTCCTGCGTTTTTGATCATTTTTATTCTGACTTCGGGTTTTTTGCCGGGGCTGTCAGCATGACATTCAAGTTCAACAGCCTGCTCGAGCATTAACCCCATACTCGCGTTAAAATTCTTTAACTTCTTTATTTCCTCTTTATCCAGCACACCTGCGTTTGTATGAGGGAGTAAACCCATCGAAATTGCGAGCTTATTCATATCTACTATGTAATCGATAAAGTTTGAATATCCCAAACTTTCCAGCATTTTTTTGATTTCTGAAAAAACCTCCGGCATTTCTCCAAATGTAAACAGAGCTTCGCTTGCATTGTTCGCCTTTGAAAGTAGGGTTTTAACCTCTTGCGGACTCAGCAGAGTGGGTTTATCAGATCTAAACCCGCAGTAAGCGCAGCGGTTTCTGCATGCATTTGTTAGGGGAACGAAAACATTCCTTGAGTACGTTACAACCTCCACGAAATTGTAGGGATTAATACTTGAAGTTAAACCTTGCGACTGGGTAGTGTTTGGAAATGTTTCTCAAAAGCAATTAAATCAAATCCCAAACCTTCTCTGAGCCCTGTACTCCTGGAGCAATTTTTCAACCTTCTCCAGTCTACTCTTCTGCATTTCCTCTACTTTCTCATTATATACTTTTTCGAACTTTTCGGAGTCAATGATGGCAAAATCCTCCCCGGTTTCTATATCTATTTCATCTGCATGGATAACCGGGATATTCTTCTCTTCAAAAACCGTTGAAGCTAGATGGGACATATCGTTTGCAATAATCACGGCCTTGATATCTTTTTTACAGAGATATTCCGCGGCACTTTTTCCTCCTCCACTCGGGTCAAATATATATATCACATCTCCGCTGTTTATCCCGAATTCTTTTTCAAGCCTATCTATTTCTTCCTTGGTAAACTTCTTGAGCATTTTGATACTCCTCCAACCTTTAAACTCGAGTGTTCGCATCCTCTTCATTGTCTCCAGTCTGCTCTCAAGTTTCTGGATGATTTCGTCCCTCTTCTTTAGCTCATTTTTGAGTTCCTTGATTTCGAGTTCGAGGGATCTTATGTAGTTGTCCTTTCTGATTTTCTCCTGTTCTTCTCTCAGCAATGATACGATTCTACTCCTCAATCTTTCAATCTCTTCTTTTAGCGTGTTAACTTCTTTCCTCAAAATTCTATTCTCTTCTTCGAGCTCTCGTATAATTTTGTCTCTCTTTGTGATCTCTTCTCTTGAAATCTCTACTTGAACGACTTTTTCTTCCTTGGTTTCTTCCTCTTTTTCACCCTCAAGAATTGTCTTGAGCGGAGTTCCCTTTATTATCTCTGCTTTGACCATATCAATGTCCATACCTGCAGGAATCCTCTTTTCAATGTTCCTCAGCTTGTTTTTGAATGATTTGTATGCTTCTATTGCTGCAGTGAGGGCATCTCTTTCATGATCGTTGAGCACTTTATACTCTGAAGCGAGGCTCTTCTTTTTCTCGACACTCATGTCCTCTTTTGGTGTGTAAAGTACTGCCTGAAATGAAGCTCTTAGCTTTGAAACATAGTCTGGTGGGCTGCTTTTGTCAGTTGCAATAACAACCGGCTTTCCGAAAGAAAGGATATATTCGACAACGTCTGCAGAACTCCATCCTTTTTTACTTCTGACTCCAAGAAGATTTCCATCTAAATCGAGAACTGCAACAGCAGTGGTCGTTCCGGGATCAACACCCACAATGGTATGTATTCTTGTTTTTCTGAGTGGTATGAACTCTATTTTCTCCTTCTCTACTGCTTCAACCCTCACCTGCACATCCCTTGTTTTGAAGGAATTTATTGGTATCGCATCCTTTGGTGCATTGACGAGCAATGTTCCGCGAGATATTCCACCATAACTTTCCCTTACCTCTTCAACGTACTCCAGGCCCAGATCGTCAAGTTTTCTCTTTATCTCTCTGTAAACACTTCTTACCATATCGTGTACCTTTCTTCTGTATTTATTTTGCCTCCATCCACCTTTACCGAGGCTTCTGTTTCTGGATACTGTTATCAGGGTCTTATCCACAAAAACAGAGACTTCATCTCCAACTCCGAAACTTGCGAGGTATGCGCAGGCCTTTGCCTCATCCATGGGGTTTCTGATATCTATCTTCAATCCGTAACGTTTTGAGAGATATGGTAGCGAACCCCTTTCGACGCTTGAAACCTGGACCAGTTTTGTTGATGATGGAATTTCTTTTAAAAATTTTATTAGATCTTCTTTCGATTCAAACAGTTCTGAAAGGCTATCAATAGACACGATTGATGGTCTGTACTGTCGGATGAGCCTGAAAAGTTTTGCTCTTGAAACAACTTTCTCAATCTCTTCTCCATCATTTACAATAAAAAGAGCATATTTGGGCCTCTCTCTCCCGTGTAGAGAGCCCTTGATAATGTCTACTCCAAAGATGCAAGTCATTTTTTGATGTATTCTATCACCGAGTTAATATCTTTTTCTATGCCATAAGCTTTTTTGAAATAGTTTAATATATTTTCAACATCTCTCCTGAGGAAGTCTTCATATTCGGGTATTTCTTCTTCACTTATATCCAGGAACTGTGGGAAGTCAATTATCCATATCCCGTCAGGGTTTACGAGAATGTTGTACTGGCTCAGATCTCCATGAATTATTCCCCGTTCATACATTTTCTTCATTTCCTCGATTATCATTTCAAGTACATCGTGTGGGTTTTCCAGCCTGACCCTGAACAGCTCTTTTGCATCGATTAGCTCCATTAATATGGCGTTGCCCTCCCATCCGTATGGTTTTGGAACGCTCACATATCCGTACAATCTTCTCAGAGCTTTAAACTCGTTTCTTGCGGATCTTATGGCCAGAACAGCAAAATGCAGAGTTCCGTAGTCTCTCTTCTCTTTAACCTTTTTAAAGCTTGGATAACCAACGCGATGGAATTTTACCACGCTTTCACCGTATTTTTCTGACATGCAGTTGTAAACTGTGCTCTCCTTTCCCTCACCCATTTTTTTGCCGAGCATGGAGATGTCGCCCTTTCTCACGAATCTCCACAGGGAGTAGAGTGACAGGCCAAGGAATGTGAAAGTTGTGCCAAAATATGTAAGCTGTTTGTTAACCACGATTCTTTCGTCGCTCAGAGTTCTTAACATTGCTTCAACCTTTTCCTGGTTCATTTTCGTTCTTTTGGCTATCAATTCAGAGGGTACAAACTCGTAATCCCAGAGATAATCGAATATCGCATCCAGAATTTTCCACTGCTGCTTGCTTATTTTTTTGTAGTATTCGGCTAGGTCTATAAAGACACCTCCAGATATTTTGGTGTTAAAGGTACTGAAAATACGGATGAAATCCAGCTGAATTCTTCAATGAAGACATGTTCAATCATTCAAACCCCTTTCTATTTAAACACCGAAGGTTAAATATATTTTCCATTAGCTTCAACTCGGTTTGTGCTAAGATGTGATCAGTGTGGAAAAAGAGCAGTGTTTTACCAGAGGCACTCTGGGAGACACCTCTGCAGGAAGCACTTTATCTATGATTTTGAGCGCAGAGTCAGGCTTGCCGTAAAAAAATACAGAATGATCGAGAGCGGGGATAAAATAGCTATAGCTCTCAGTGGTGGAAAGGATAGTGTAGCATTGACATATGCACTTCACAGACTCTATGGTGAGAGAAAAGATCTTGAATTTGTTGCCATAACGATTGATGAGGGTATTGAAGGTTATCGTCCTCCAACTGTTGAAATTGCGAAGAAAATAACCTCTCGGCTTGGAATCGAGCATCATGTGGTTTCGTTCAAAGATAATTTTGGAATGACTCTTGATGAGATGGTTAAAATTGGAAACAAAAAGCCGTGCACGTACTGTGGAGTCTTCAGGAAATATTTGCTGAATAAAACTGCAAGGGAGCTCGGGGCGACGAAGCTGGCAACGGGACACAACCTGGATGACGAGACACAGACGATAATGCTGAATTTCCTCCAGTCGGATATAGAGCGGCTGGCAAGACTAGTCCCGCAGAGGGTTCAGAAGGGGCTTGTACTGAGGATAAAGCCGTTCAGGGAGGTTTATGAGAAGGAAGTCGTGCTATACTGCATGCTGTTTGACCTGCCAATAGACATGAACGAATGCCCTTACAGCCACTTCCCTGTCAGAGCTGCCGTCAGAGACTTCCTGTACGAATTCGAGAATAAATATCCTGGAAGAAAGTTCTCAATAATGAGAAGTTTTGAGGCTTTAATTCCATGCCTGAGGGAGCTATATCCACAGATAGATCTCAATGCATGCGAGCGTTGCGGAGAACCAACACCAAAGAATGTCTGTCAAGCATGCGTGCTCAGAGAGGAACTGGAGAAGGCAAAAACTAGGTGATCCAATTTCTAACTTTAATTTCTTTACCTATCAGCCTAGCGATTGTAACTCTCACCAGCGCAATCAAACAGAGCATCATCCAGAACGGCGAATATATGAAGTAGTAAACTGGAAGTAGCTTATAGTCGATTCTCCATTCAGTTTTTTTGGATATTAAGACCATGCTAAATGCCCATATCAGAAAAGAGAGAAAGACAGCTATGAAATTCTTCAGAATATGTCCCTGATACAGAATAAAGAGAAGTGTTGCGAGAACATTCGATGGAATGGATGGTATAAGAGATATGAGATACATAGCCTTGAAAAGTATATTGTCTGGCAGGGCCATGTTGAGAGCCAACCCGATTATGGCGGGAAACAGAAGGATAAGGGCTGGAAGCCAGAGTGTTGGTTTTCTGATTATTGAACTAAAATTTTCAATGAAGACATCTGAGCCACCAACGGCCCATCGTTCTCTTTGAGTGAGCCACTCTTTCAGACTGGATGGCGCTTTGGTTATTGCTTTTCCCCAGACCCCCACTCTGTATCCTTTAACACCGAGCCTTATACCGAGATCTGTATCTTCGTTGATTTTTCTTCTGAAGCCTCCCAGTTTGAGCAGCACATCTCTTTTAATCCCGAATGCTGCTCCGTTCAAACCAAGAGATGTGCCAAGCCTGGATGCAAGAACAGCAACGACATACATGTTCAGATAATCTATATTCACAAGCTTTTCTATCGTTGATGAAGCGTTTACCTCTTTTCGGATTTCTATGGCGTCACACTCTTCAAACAGCTTTTCTGCGTTGCTTAAATCGCATTCAATTTTTGTATCAGAATCTATGAAAAAGAGATACTGTCCCGTTGCAAGATCCACTGCATCGTTCAGAGCTTTCCATTTGCCTCTTCTTTTTTTACTAATGCTCACTTTTGGCTTGTATTCTCTTATAATCCTCGATAACTCTTCATCGGGTTCGTCAGCAGCAATAATTATTTCGAATCCCATTTTCTTTAGTTTCTTAATGTTCTCTTCGATAAACCCTGCCGTTTTATATGCCACAAGAATTGCCGATTTCATTCTTCCATCAACTGCTTTTCAATAGTCTGCAGTTTCTCGATTATTCTGCTTTTAAGGCTTATAAAGACCTTCACCGGACTTTCCGCTTCGTAAACGTAACCTACTATCCATCCTTTGTTTACGAACTTCTTCTTGACTATTCCGTCTTTGTACAGTCTCTTTAGCCTCTCTCTTACAAATCTGGACGATAAATTCAATTCTTTTGCAATTTCATTAACAGTCATACCTCCTTTTTCGAGAAGAAGGGAATATATCCTTATGTCAGATGGTTTGAACTTAGATTCCTCGATTAACTGTTCAATATCATAGATAGCATTTCTCATGCTAACCACCGCTCATAACTTTTAGGTAGATATTTTCTATCCTTTTGCCTACTACATCCCAGGAGTATTCACTTTCCACTAGCTTTCTACCAGCATTACCCATCTCCAATAGTTTTTCTGGATTGGAAAGCATGTTCTCGACAATCTTTGGAAAATCTCGTAAAGAAGTTGCAACACCACCATGCTTGAGAACTTCAGGTAAACCACCCACTTTTGTTGATACCACGGGTGTACCGCATGCAAGAGATTCCAGCACCGTTATACCAAATGACTCCATGATAGTAGATGGCATAAGAAATAGCTCTGCATGGTTGCACAATTCTGGAAGTAATTCGTTTGGAACATAACTAAGAGGCCTGACTTTTCCATCCAGTCTAAATAATTCTTTTTGAAGCTTTAGTAGGGGTATTAGTGGGGGCTTCTCATCCTTTCCTGCGATAATCAGCAACACATCTTCATTCTCTTTTAGATATTTGTACAGGAGTGGTATCAGAAACTGAGCACCTTTTCTTGTAGACAATCTGTCAAGAAATAGAAGTATCTTTTCAGATTTTTCGCGTTTGTTTGGTTTAAATCGTTCGGTATCAACTCCGTTGGATATCACTGTTACCTCCTTGGATGTAAAATTTGAGATAAATTTTCTGGCTGCTCGCTAACAGCAATTACTGCACTTGCAGAGTCGAGGTGTTTCATGGCCAGCCTCAACAACTTCCAGATGTGTATATCATGGAATGGAGCAATCGAATGGTTGGTAACAACTGCTGGAATCCTTTTCCTTTCTGCAATTCTAAGGGCTTTGAATGTAAGTGGTGTAAATGCATGGTGAATGTGTACAATGTCTGGTTGGAAGGATTCTATTTCATTCTCAACCTTTCTGTTGGCAATTTTAACTTCGTGGCCTCTTTTACGCAGAAACCCACTGAATTCCTCCATGTGGGATGATATACCTCCCATTTTGCCATAAAATTCACTCAGCATTATTATTTTCAAAGAATCTATTGGATGCAATCTCTCTTTTCAAGTGCTATTACTGAATAGATGAGAATCGTCAATAGATCGGCGAGTCTTTCCTTTCTGAGGAGATATAGTGAAAGAAGTGCAGGCAGAGCATAGAATGTGTATGCAGAAATAAAAATAATATGAATGCAGGCAGACAACCATTTAATAAGTTCAGCTCTTTTTAACAAAAAGAACTGCAGAGGTTTTCACTCCGGAAGTAATATCGCTCCAGTAATCTTCGAGATGATTTTTGAGTTCGAGAAATACGGAGTAGAAGAGTAGGGATGGCAAGATGAATTCGTATCCTTCTAAGTTCCCGTAAGCTGAATAGAGACCAAAAAGGAAAAGGAAGGGCAACATATCAAAAGAAGAAACCGTGGGATATTACGTCTAGAGGCGGTCTGATTTTGAGGCGTGGGGGTGCTGAGTATATCAGTGCAAGAAGTGCCATAGATATGTATGCGATGAATGCATTGAATGGGAGGAAAGATTCTATGAATATACCAATTAAGGCAAGAAATATCGAAAAATACGGACATTCGCTGTAGCCGAACTCTCCTGTCGCTAAGGGATTACAGCTCTTTTTTATTTTTGTTTACTCGATCTCGATCAGTTTCTGCATCGAAGCAGTTGTTTATTGAGAATGCAAATGAAATATAAAGCAGCGTTGCCAGTAGGAAGTGGACGAACAGGGAGTAATCAATACCAAGAATAAATCCGAAAATACTCATTGCGATCCCTTCCATGCCAGATACGTGTGCATTTGATCAGACTAATGATCTTATTAGTTCTCATTTCTGAACAAAAAAGTTCATAGAATTATGAAATCTTTCCCAGGATTTTTGAAATTAAAAAAAAAGAAAAATGTGAAAATCGAACCTTCATGCTTTTCTTGTTAGAGGCATTATTACAACAAAGGCTAGAATGAATGCTCCGAAAATTGAGAATAGGAGGTACTGGAAAGCTGAATCTGACGAAATTCCCAGTGTTTCGTTGCCGGAGAGTATGAATATACTCGCTCCCCATAGTACAAGTCCACCCGCTATCAGAAGAAATGGTACAGCCAGATGACGTCTGAAAGGCTTTCTTTCAATTATAAGATCGAGGATTTTACCGAACATTGCAGATATACCGGCGGCTACAATCCACCAGACTGAACCATAGATGAAAGAAGTAATAAGGATAATAATTCCCGGGGCTACTGGTTGGTTGTAAACCTTCCAGACTATGTTAAAGCCCTGGATAACCCCAATTATGAAGAGCATTGCTGAGATAAGGTAGGTAATGAATGACATTCTTCCTTCGAATAGCGATTTTTTCACGGTTGAGAAGTAATCTTCGATAGCAGATTCGAGCCCGTATGCTTTAAGCAGAAGATAAAGACCTATTACAAGTACTATTGCACCGGAACCCCACTCAGGATACCTGGCAAATGAGAAAAATGCATACACGAGGAAGATTACTCCAAGAGGTGCGAGAGTCATCCTTGCTATTTTTGGGTCATCGAGCATCCTTTTTATCATGAAATACGTGCTTTCAATTGTTTTGCTCTGCTTAACGACAATTCTTTTTACGGCATCAATTTTAAATCTTGATGAAATTATCGGCAGGACGAATTCATCTTCTGAACCGTCCGTTACCACAACAGCACTTCTTGCACCAAATCTCCTTACGAGTTCATCGAGCTGTTCAGCAATTTTAGAATCGGATGACACTCCAACATTTTCGTCTCCACATATGACAACAACTTCAACGTTTTCACCATTGCCCTTGAGCTCATCATAGGTTTTTATGGCTCCAAACATAGTGTTTACATCTGAATCTTCGGGATCTGCAGTAGCAAGCTCAATGGCGGCACGAAGTACTTCTTCTCTACCTATAACGGGAGACTTAATACCAGTCTTCCTTCCAAGATCGTCATCTCTGTCGATGGCTATGATGAGCTTTTCAGGCATCTATTATTGGGTTCTCACCGAAAATATATAAGTTTTGGGCGTCCTCCTGTTAATCTCGGATACTCTGTATTCTTTGTATATATTGACCGCGTCAATCCATGTTCTTTACAGATACTCGTGGGTTTTTGTAGGATTTTTAGGAATGAGTCGGCATAAAATATGTTACAGACTTTGGTGGAATGGTCTGTATTCCTTGCAACGGCGGTTTGGGGCAGGATGGGGTGGCCAATTCCCCAAGCTGGCATCTGGGTGATGTGGTAACGCACAATACATTTTTCTATAGTGGTATTGGGTTTTAGGGAGGAGAATGATCTGTTGAATGTAAGATATATTGCATTAGTCATTATTGGCTGTAGCTATATAATAAGACTTATGTAGTTCAATAACTATAATGTGAGCTTGCTCACTGAGAGGTGAAGGTAATGGACGAGAAGACGAACGATCTTATTGAGAAGGCAAAACTTCCAGAAAAGCTTGCACCGGAGTGGCATCGGTTTTATGGTGGTAAAATAGAGGTTCTTCCAAAGTGTGTGATAAGAAATCTCGATGATTTCAGTGTCTGGTACACTCCTGGTGTAGCAAAACCATGCAAGGAGATTGTGGAAGATCCAGACAAGGCCTACGACTACACAAATAAGTGGAATACAGTGGCAGTGGTCAGCGATGGTACGAGGGTTCTGGGACTGGGGGACATTGGACCACTTGCAGCGCTGCCGGTTATGGAAGGTAAAGCCTTACTTTTCAAGTATCTTGGAGGGGTTGACGCTTTTCCCGTAGTACTCAATGAAAAAGATCCTGACAAGTTTATAGAAATTGTGAAAGCCATTTCGCCATCATTTGGCGGTATCAATCTCGAAGATATCTCGAATCCTAAATGTTTCTACATTCTCGATAGGCTGAGGGAAGAGTTGGATATTCCCGTATGGCATGATGATCAGCAGGGAACAGCAACGGCAACACTCGCAGGTTTGCTCGGTGCGCTGAAAGTCGTTGGAAAGAAGATTGAGGACATACATATTGCTGTAATTGGAGTTGGTGCAGCAAACGTTGCAACCATCAGATTACTTACAGCAGCGGGAGCAGATCCAAAGAAGATGTATGTGGTTGACAGCAAAGGAATTCTGCATCCTGGAAGAAAGGACATCGAGGAAAAGAAGGACAAGAACCCATACAAGTGGAAGTACTGCCTCGAAACGAATGGAGAAGGAAGAACAGGTGGGATGGCAGAGGCGATAAAGGGATGTGATGTGCTCATAGCTGCAAGCAAACCGGGGCCTGGAGTAATAAAGAAAGAATGGATACAGACAATGAACGACGATGCGATAGTTTTCCTTGAAGCTAACCCTATTCCAGAGATGTGGCCATGGGAAGCTAAAGAGGCGGGAGCGAGAATCGTTGGAACAGGAAGGTCTGACTTCCCCAATCAGGTCAACAACTCCCTTGTATTCCCTGCAGTATTCCGAGGAGTACTGGACGTGAGGGCAAAAACAATAACAGATGAGATGGCCATCGCAGCAGCCGAAGCTTTAGTAAAATGTGCTGAGAGGAAAGGGTTGAGCGAAGATTACGTTATACCGCATATGACTGACGAGGGAGTCTTTCCAGAAGTGGCTACTGCAACTGCATTGAAGGCAATTGAACAGGGTGTGGCAAGGTTGAAACTGTCCAGAGAAGAGATTTACGAGAAGGCGGAATCCATAATAAATTCAACGCAAAAGAAAATCAAGACGCTAATGGATCTTGGATTTATACCGCCTCCACCATAAATTTTTTTGAATTGTATTGGGTGTAAAAAGACTTATAAAACGTCAGAGTAGTGTGGTAGCATGCCCGGTATAGTTCCTCACAGACACTGCATAATTTGTGGAAAAGCTATCGAGCCAGAAGAAAAATTCTGCAGTGATGACTGCAAAACCGTGTTTGGAAAAGATCAGAAAAGGCAGAGAAACTTCATGATCGTCATGTTTGCGCTCTTCTTCGTCTTGCTGCTCATACTGGTGTCCTCAGGACCGAGATGAACCTGAATTTTAATCTGAACCCTTTAATTTATTGTTTATACTGTAGAAGACAACGCTGGATCGCTGATTTAGGCTATCTACTTTCATCATTCTCTGGTTTGCAGAATTGAAGAAAATACTCGAAAAAGATTAATGCCCAAAAAATTTTATTCATCCATGCACTTCAATGTAGAGGTGGTTTCATGATAACTGAGCAGGATGTTTACCATATTGCGAACCTTGCGAAAATAGAAATAAGAAGCGAAGAAGTTGATAAATTCAGAAGAGAGTTCCAGAGTATTCTTGAATACTTTGATATTCTTGATGAGGTAGAGGAAGATGTTGAACCAACCTTCCAGGTTTTACCTCTGAGCAATGTTTTCCGGGAAGATACGCCAAAAGAATGTCTGCCAAGAGAAGAAGCGCTGAAAAATGCAAAACATGTTGAGGATGGTTATTTCAAAGGCCCGAAGGTGGTCGAATGATCAGCGTTTCGGAGTGGCGTGAAAGACTTGAAAGTGAGAAAGCCTACGACCTCGTTGCGGAGCTTTTTGATAAAATTGAGAAAAGCAATCTGAATGCATACATCACTCTCAACAAGGAAGAAGCCTTAAAGAAGGCAGAAGAATACGACGAGGGTAAAAAGGAGGGTAAATTGGCCGGAATACCTATCGCCATCAAAGATAACATATCCACTCGAAATCTCCGCACCACATGTGGATCAAAAATGCTATCCAACTATGTTCCTGTTTTTGATGCTCACGTTATTGAAAGACTGAAACAGGAAGGTGCGATTATACTCGGCAAAACGAACATGGACGAGTTTGCTATGGGAACAACAACGGAAACGTCGTATTTTGGTGTCGTGAGAAACCCGTACGATGAAAACAGGGTTGCAGGAGGAAGCAGTGGAGGAAGTGGTGCTGCAGTTGGTGGAGGAGAGACTGTTCTTGCGCTTGGAAGTGATACGGGTGGAAGCATTCGATGTCCGGCAAGTTTCTGTGGTGTCGTAGGATTAAAACCAACGTATGGTCTGGTCTCTCGTTATGGTTTGATCCCCTATGCGAACTCCCTTGAACAGATAGGCCCGATGGCATCTAACGTTGAGGATACTGCATTGCTGCTCGAAGTAATTGCTGGAAAGGATACGAGAGATTCAACCAATGCAGGAAAGGACTTTACGTTCAATCCAGATGAGATTGAAGGTAAGAAGCTTAAAATTGGAATTATCAAGGAGATGGGTGGCAGCGACGAGGTAATGGAGAAATTCAGCGAAGCTGTCGATCTGATTAAATCACTGGGACACGAAATCTGCGAAGTTTCAATGCCGTCCTTCAAGTATGCTCTTGCAGCATACTACATCATCGCAATGAGTGAAGCTTCATCCAATCTAGCAAGGTACGATGGTGTAAGATATGGCTACGCTTTAGATCAACTTGAGTCATGGTCAAAGTACTTCTCAAAAGTACGTGCTGAGGGCTTCGGGGATGAGGTAAAGCGAAGGATAATGCTCGGAAGCTACGCTCTGTCAGCAGGTTATTACGGTAAATACTATTTAAAAGCATTAAAGGTAAGAACACTCGTAAAGAACGACTTCCAGAGGGCTTTAAAGGAGTGCGATTTGCTCATTGCACCAACAATGCCTTCCCTGCCGTTTAAGATTGGTGAGTTAGCAGATCCGCTCACGATGTACAAGATGGACGTAAACACGGTTCCAATAAACCTTGCAGGAGTTCCAGCGTTATCGCTTCCAATAGGACTTGTCAAGGGATTGCCAGTGGGAATGCAGATAATCGGAGATTACTTCTCTGAAAACATGATACTGAGTTTTGCACTACAGGTTGAAAAAGAGTTAAAATAAATGTTTAAAAATTTTTTATCAGTTTTTATCATAGATATTTTTAAGACTTTCTTCTTGCTCCGAGCATTGAAGCTGCTGCCATGGCAGCTATTGCAATACATGTCTCGAATCCTGGCACCGATATGCTGGGCATCTCAGGTTCTAGTATTGGCAGCTTGGATTCTTCAGGTGTTGGGGTCGTGTAAGGCACATGGTTGACCTCGACAAGCTCTCTCTCAGGATACACTTTTGCAACTGCCGATATCAGTTTTGCGAGTCTCTCTGAGAGTTTGTAATAAGATAATCTCATTAGTGTATCCGTAGAAGTTTCTGCATACTCGTAGTAGGCTGTTGGGAGTATTGGCGTGACAACTTTCTCAACTTCAGCAAGTGCCGCCTGTGCAGACCTTCTCGCCGACTCCTCTTTAATCTTTATGAGCTCGTCATTGGCATCTATTAGCTCTATGGAGAGGCTTGCCTTTATTATAGCATCCAATGCCGATATCGCTGCTCCAGAGTAGAAACCTTTATTGAGCTGCTTTCTGGAGAGATCTGCATTCTTTTTTGCCTCATTGATGAGACTCTGGTATCCACCTATTGATGAAGCATAGACAATCAGAGACTCTGCCTGGTTGAGATAGAATTGGGCTCTCTTCTTAAGTTCTTCCTCGCCTATCGGTATATCCTTTTTGATTATGTCTAACAGTGATAACCAGAGCTTTGCACTCTCTATTCTCTCTCTGGAATATGCGAGATATTGCAATGCTTTATCAATGCTTTTTGAAGTTCTGGCCAGATGTAGATATTCTTCAGCGATTGTAATTCTCTCTTCAGCCGCACCAAATAGCTGGAACGACTCTATTCCTAAATCTTTGGCACTCTTAATGTAGTTAAGGGTGTGTTTTAGCTCGTTCTCAGTTTTTGTGAATTCTTTGCTTAGATCATCCTCATTTTTTATTGTGTGAGTATATAGCAAGTATCTCAGCTTGATTTTTGCGGTAAAGTATCTGCTTGTTGCGGTATAGTAATTTCCCTTCTCGTAACTTTCATCAGCACTGTCTATCATCTCCATAACTGGCTTGAGCTCATTTTGATCTGCATAGCGTTTTACTTCTTCGAGCAGACTTAACGTGTCTTTCTTCATTCTATCTGCAAGCATCTTTAGTACATTTGAGTATTCAGAAACATTGAAGTGGGGCTGCGGTTTGGTGATGGTGTATCCCGTATAATATGCAAGAGCTTCTTCGATCGTTTCGACTTCTCTTACTTCAACACCTAATTGTTTTCCATACTCGACAAGGTCAACGGGACGTGTCTTTGTGGTAATGAATATAAATAGCCCACGCCTTTCCTCTTTTTGCTCCTGGACGTAAACTACACGCTGACCTTTTGGAATGAGAAATATTTTGGCACCATTTTTTGCAGCAGCTTCAAGTTTGTAGGGAATACCGCCAACGGGACCTATGAACCCATCAGGGTAAATCATTCCAGTCATAAATACGTCCTTTCTTATACTCAGGTTCTTCAGCGCTGCCATTGTTGCAATGGTCATTACACCGCCGGCAGATGGTCCACCAACAATGGGTGCATCAGCCTCTATTACGTAGAAGAAATCATACTTCATGAAATCCAAGCCAAGCACGTCACATGCTGTTAGTGCGGCAAGCTGGGCACTGCCCTGCATATCTATCTCAGTATACGGTGATGTGGATACGAACACCTTTCCATTCCCGGGAGTTATTATAACAGTTATATTTATGACCGCACCCTCAGGTTCTGGTCCGCTTGTTACAGCAACAGCTTTTATATTGACTTCGCGCTCGTTGACGAATTGAGCGGTTGCCGTCTGTATGAGCAATACAAGGGCAATTAGCAGCAATAATTTTCTCATGCACTTTATTTTAGTCATCAGAAACAAAAACTTTGCGGGCGATGGCTGTATTTTTAAGTTAAGTCCCCTACATTTGAGGTTTATTAACTGTCTTTGAGTTGAACTTGCACGAATTGGGTTAAATTTTTAGAACATGATGCTTCTATATACAGACGTGGGTTTCGAGACGTTCATCTTCGACATGGATGGAACACTGGTGGAGCTGAATTTACCCTTTGATGAGATACGAAAAACCCTCGATATCCGCGGCAGGTTTATCTTAGAAAGTATAATGCATCTTGATGAAGATGAAAGGCAGAAAAAATTCGAAATTCTGAAGCAGTTTGAGATTGAAGCTGCAAAAAGAACACGCCTAATGCCACACGCAAAAGATATTCTGGATAAAATTGATAGCCTGGGTCTTAAAAAAGGAATTGTTACGAGGAATTGCAGAGAAAGTGTGGAGATTATTGCCGAGCGCTTTGGGCTTGATTTTGATTTCATTATTACAAGAGAGGATGCCGAGCCAAAACCATCCCCTGCACCCGTTTTAATGGCTCTCAAGATGGCAAATAGCAGACCCGAGAAAAGTATAACCATTGGTGATTTCAAATTTGATTTAATGGCTGGAAAGGCAGCGGGAACAAAAACCGCTCTTTTATTGACAGAGAGAAACAGAATAATGGCTAAAGATTTCTTGCATCTTGCAGATTATGTTTTGAGGAGTCTGATCGAGCTTGAAAAGTTTCTATATTAAATTATTATCTTTGGATATTGTTTATCATAGAATAAATGCAAAACTCGACCCCTGGTTTTTAAAAATTTAATCTTTTAAAATTTACTGTTGATTTCAGATTCTTGTTTTTACCGAATTATGCTTTAACTTGTGAAAGTTCTGCGGAACATTTATAATCGAAAAGCCATAGCCTAGTATCAAATGAAAGTGGTTCCAATAATTCTAGTGCTGGCGGTTCTGATAGTAGGGTGTGTAAAACCAGATACGGGCATTTCTCCCCACGCAACACCTTCACCTATGTCTACACCAGTACCTCAGACACCGGAGGCTGATGATACCAAACATGTTCTCAAACCATATATCGCCTTCTTTGAGCATAATGAAACCTGGAAAGTTCTGGTAACATTTACCCTGCCAAATCCATGTCATAAGATGGGGTTTATTGGAATTGAAAGAATTGATAATACTTTTATCCTCAATTTCAACCACACTCCGCCAGATCCGGAGAAGGTATGTATACAGGTTCTAAAGAAGTACGAAAAGACAATTGAGCTTGGAAAGCTCGAAAGTGGTACCTACAAAATAATTATTTTTGTGAATGGAATTAAGGTGGAACAGAAGGAGTTCGTTGTTCATTAAAATTACTTCAAATATATCTTTTTGCTTTTAAGAAATTATTAAACTTTAAAATTCTTAAATCTTAAATACCTCTTTGCTAGTGAGAAACATACTACCAATCAAGGTGATAGCATGCCATACAGTGAAAAATACTGGCAAAAAGAGGAGATTATGCCAAGAAAAGAGATCGAGGAACTACAACTTAAAAGGTTGAAATGGGTAGTAAGGCATGCGTACGAAAATGTTCCATTTTATAGAAGAAAGTTTAAGGAGGCTGGAATTCATCCAGACGATATAAAGAAAAGAGAAGATATTGCGAAACTACCATTCACGAAGAAA
Organism: uncultured archaeon; assembly: GCA_964652135.1. GTDB lineage: Archaea > Halobacteriota > Archaeoglobi > Archaeoglobales > Archaeoglobaceae > CAZZAF01. The sequence continues at coordinate 8,370 of CAZZAF010000021.1, read as the reverse complement.
GAAGATTTGAGAGAGAACTATCCTTTTGGGCTTTTTGCAGTTCCAAAGGAGAAGATAATCAGGATTCATACATCAAGTGGAACATCTGGCAAACCGAAAGTTGTGGGCTACACACGAAACGATCTTGAGAACTGGATAAACATGGTTGCAAGATGCTTATACATGGTCGGAGTTCGCAGTCATGATGTTTTTCAGAATATGGTCAGCTATACGTTTTTCACCGGGGGTTTGGGATTCCACTATGCTGCTGAGAAGATTGGTGCTATGGTAATCCCTTCAGGGACGGGCAACACTGAGAAGCAGATACAGTATATGCTCGATTTTGGTACGACTGTTATTCACGCAACTCCAAGCTATGCAATGCACATAAAAGAGGTTGCTGAGGAAATGGGTATCAAACCCGATGAAATAGGGCTCAGAATAGGTTGCTTTGGAGCAGAGCCCTGGAGCAACAGCACAAGAAAAAGACTCGAAGATGCTTTTGGAATAAAAGCCTTTGATTCTTATGGTCTGAGCGAGATGAATGGGCCGGGTGTTGCATTTGAATGTGAAGAGCAAAATGGTCTGCACATCTGGGCAGATCACTATTTTATAGAAGTTTTGGATCCAGAGACCGGTGAACCACTTAACGAAGGTGAAAAAGGTGAACTCGTGCTGACACCATTAACGAAGGAAGCTTTGCCACTCATCAGATACAAGACAGGGGATATCACATTCATAATGGATGGTGAAAAGTGTTCCTGCGGAAGAACTCATCCAAAAATACACCGAATTCTTGGCAGAACAGACGACATGATTGTGGTTCGAGGCATAAATGTCTTTCCAAGTCAGATAGAACATGTTTTAATGAAAATTCCAGAAGTGGGTGACAACTTCCAGGTTGTGATTACAAGAAATGGGACGCTTGACGAAATAACTGTTAAGGTTGAGATGAGAGATGAAATTTTCACTGGTGAGCTTTCTGACATTCAGCGAATTCAGAGCAAAGTGATGAGAGAGTTACAAAAGGAGCTTGGGCTGAGAACAAACGTTGAACTCGTTGAAAAAGGAACACTCGAAAGGTTTACTCTCAAAGCAAAAAGAGTTATAGATTTGAGAAAAGAGCTTTAGCTATTTCTTATTCATACTGTTTTTTATATAATTCCCATTCAAGATCGAGCTCAGTCTTTATTCCAAGCTTATGCAACATCTCGTTGGCTGCTTCGATGCTTTCGCTCCCTTCTACAGCCTTTGGCAGCGGGCTCAGATCGTAAACAGTTTTGACATCAATGTAGAATGTTAAAGCGTTAAGTAGTGAAACGTGTATCCTCTGTTCATCCCACAGGTTGTAATCTCCGTAATATCCCATAGCTGCCAGAATGGGCACACGTGAAGCCTCTGTCTCAACTTTCTGGACAAATGGATACAGTTCCTCTGCCTCACTCTTTGTCAACACGCTGACTCCTAGAAGTCCACCCTTTGCAGCTATCTCGCTGAGATATCTTTCAAGCTCATCCCTTCTTAGCTCACCATCGCTACCAAAACCAGTTACAGCTATTATGGAGGGCAGTTTACTGAGAGCTGAAATTATGATGGCATCTGCCAGAGGGCTAACAAGCCCTTCTTCTACCCCCCTCGCAAGAGCATCGCCACCGGCATCAACACCAACGATTATGTCTATGTTTTCAGACTCTACGAAATCCTTCAGGCTGTTGTAGAGATGCTTCTCGCCTTTGGTAATGTCAACACCAACAACCTCACTACCAGCATATTCTGCAACCTGCGACACGATTAGCTTGAGATCCCCCACCTTACTATCCTTACTTATCCATGCCAGACAGGAATTTATTTTTTTACAGTTTTCAATTTCTTCAATACTTCTTGGTCCAGGTTTTGGGTCTCTTCTGAATCTTTCCCAGACAACCCCTCCAAAAATGCATTCTACATCGAGTTTCTTTAGAATCGCCCCAACAGCAATAGTACTTACGATATCTCCTCCTCCGCCAATACCAATCAAAAGAGCTTTATTTGATTCTTTGAGAATATTCAGCAGTTGCATGCGCTGAGTTTGAGCTGGCTGATATTAATTTTTTGAAATTGTCAATAAGCTTTAAGAAAAGAATGCTCAATCCAGCCATTATTATGATTGTGGCTATTATTTAATAGTATTTGCTTATTGAATAAAATAACCAAAATGCTTAAATATGATCGTGTCCGACAAATGTAAGACATTGTCGGACAAGTGGGTGACAGGCGGGTGGCGCTGAGATGGCACATGGGAGACACAAGGGGGACACAGGGATGACAAGAGTGGCGTATTGGTATTGGAGGAGAACTTAATGAGGAAAATCTCAGTTCGCCTTACTGAACAGCATTATGAAATGCTTGAAGCATTGGTGACGGCGGGAGAATATGCCTCGGTTAGCGAGGCAATTAGAGACGCAATAAGGCGTCTTCTTGAAGATAAGAAGGAAATATTAGAACGGAGCCAGAGACTTGGCTCCTTTACGTAGGAGATGAGGGGATATGAAATCGATTGTTAGTAAAGCCCAGATATATTTTGAGAAGGAAAGGCAACAGAGATGTAAGGACAATTTTGATATCGAAGAATTTGGGCTACCAAGGATCGTTGTTGTCGGTTGTGGTGGTTCAGGAAACAACACAGTGAACAGATTGAAGAATATAGGTGTGGATGGTGTTACGACCATCGCAATTAACACGGACAAGCAGCATCTCTTAATGATCAAGGCTGATAAAAAGGTTCTTATCGGTAGAAGCCTGACAAAGGGGCTTGGAGCCGGCGGCTATCCTGAAGTTGGTAGGAAGGCTGCCGAGCTCGCAAGGGGAACGCTTGAAGAACTCTTAAAGGATGAGGACATGGTTTTTGTTTGTGCTGGAATGGGTGGAGGAACTGGAACTGGAGCCGCTCCAGTTGTAGCAGAGGTAGCAAAGAAGCAGGGAGCAATTGTAATTGGAATGGTTCAGACACCTTTCAGAGTTGAAAGAGCAAGAATCTGGAAGGCGGAAGAGGGTCTTGAGGAACTGAGAAAGCATGCGGACACTGTTGTCGTTTTGGACAACAACAAACTGCTCGAGTATTATCCAAATCTACCAATAGAACAGGCGTTCAGCGTCATGGATCAGCTTGTAGCCGAGACTATTAAGGGAATTACAGATACAATCAACAAGCCATCTTTGATGAACATCGACTTTGCAGACGTTAAGGCTGTAATGGGTCATGGTGGAGTGGCAGTAATGCTTGTTGGCGAAGCAAAATCACAGAACAAGGCTCAGGAAGTCGTTAAGGACTGTCTGAACCATCCGCTGCTTGAAGTGGACTACAGGGGTGCAACAGGAGCATTGATACACATCACGGGTGGACAGGACCTGACAATTAAGGAGGCCGAGGAAATAGTTGATAACCTTACATTTGAAATCGATTCCAAGGCAAATGTCATATGGGGTGCGAGAATCGATAATGATCTGGAAGGTGCGGTTAGAGTCGTAGCAATAATGACCGGTGTGAAGTCTCCGAACATTCTTTCGAAGGAAGAAGAATTTGAAAAGTCCTTTGAACGAACAAAAATCGATTCCTTTGAGGAAAGATCTTATTCAAACGCCTCTAAGGCAAATTCAAAACAAACTGCTAAAATAAAACCCTTAAAGCCAAAGATGAGTGTGATGGGAATAGACGTGCTTTAATCACAACCTTTTTCTTTCTTTTATTTTTTAGTTTAAACCATGATTGTGGAAATTTCCATTGTTCCAATTGGTGTTGGTGAATCACTAAGCAAATTTGTGGCAGAAGCTATAAAAGTAATTGAGAATTCGGGATACAAATATCAGCTCACTCCGATGGGCACCATTCTAGAAATTGAAAATTTTGAGGAGCTTGGTAAATTACTCGACAGAATAAACGAAGAACTTGTGGCTAAAGGCGCTCCAAGAGTTTACACAGTTATCAAAGCTGACCACCGAGTTAAGGCAACTCCAATGGAGCATAAAGTTGAATCGGTAATGGAAAAACTGAAAAGGGAATGAGCAGCTCAGAACTCAATACCCTCATCACTGTTCAGTGGGGTCCTTTCATCATCGCCGTTGAAATTATCTCATTATTTGTTTATCATCTTTTCGTTACCATGTACCATTAAATTCAGGAAAGACACGTCTTAGTAAATTCCCTTAGTAGAGAAGTTGCGTAGCAACCCTTTGGCAGGAAGAATGAGAATTCGATTCCATCCTCTGAGCAGGAGTATTCAAATGATGATAAGAGCATATCTGCAACCCTGTAGCTACCTTTTGAGGAAAGCTCCGGGTGCTCGTGGCGAAAGTCCTGTAAGCTAATCTCGTCTTCTTCAAGAATACTCTTCACCTTCTGAGAAGCCCAGTCATCGCCCAGTTCAGTTTCATATCCGGGAAGCGGAAGTGCCAGAAAAGCTCTACCTTCAGAAATCAGAAACTTAACCCTTTCGTAGTTTGTTCTGGTTATTCTTGTGAAATCTTCTCTGGGATATGGATAAACAGTATCCAACAACACGAATTGTACGAAATCTGCGATATCTCCAACTTCCACACTCTTCAAATTTCCAAATTCCTCAATCCTCGCAGATAATAGCCTGTTGAAAACATAGGATTGATATGCGTGGATAAACATCATTTTTAGGTTCTTTGGAAGTGAGAGAATAGCGTCCTCCTCGCTTTTTCCTTCTCTCAACTTTTGCAGAAGTATACGTTCGTACCTGAGATATTTTGGAAATTCTTTTAAGCCAATTTTTGGATCCCTTGAGTTCCAGAGCTCTTCTCTTATTTTTCTTACCTCCTCGTTTTCACCTTCGTAGGGTTTTGCCACGTAAATCCAGAAGGCGGTCTCGTAATCCCTCTTGAGAAGATACTTACCAACTTCATGAGTAATAAATCGTATAGAACCGAAACGTTGCAGACCAAAATAGTTCGGGACTCCCTTTTTCTCAAGCTCGGCCCAGATTGATTTTATCTTATTTCCGTTGTCTGCATCGACAACTCTTACTTTGAATCTGTTGCCTATCAGATCTCCCAGCTTTATCGGTTTTCTCGCTTTCCCAATAACCTCTATCTCAGCATCTTTAATTTTGATTTCCTTTAATTTCTGAAACCTATCATCATCTAAATTGCTTATGCTGAAATACTGGACGGATACAGCTTTTTTATCTTTAGTACCGGCATACTCTATCCTTTTTTGGCTTATTCTCAAAATCTTTGCCAGAACTCTGGCAAAATTCATTGTGTCCCAGTTGACCTTTTTAACTTTTATAATCGTGTATCTACCATCCTTGTGCAAGTCAGGAAGCTTTGCAATCTCCTCAACGTAGAAATGCTCCGCTTCATCCTTGATTCTTCCCCCTATACCCTGGGATGATGAAATGTAGCGCTCAATGCCAACCATTTTTTCTACTTCGCACATACTGTATACCCCGACAATTGGATGATGGTTGGGGGTGTCAGGCGCACATATTATGTTTTTTCCTGGGGCAGTTGCATTCTTGCACAGCTATTGTTTGTATCTCGACTGTGCTGTACCCGACAATATATTTTATAGGGGTGTTAATATGACATTTCTCTAAAATCTTACGATAATGTTTTTTATGGTTCAATACGTTAATATAAACCGACTTAAATTTTATTTTCTAATTTTAGAAATGATCTAATATAATGTTGTGGGGAGGAATAGGTAGTGTGATTTCACCTAATACTTAAAGAACAAGTATTAATCATTTTTGTTAGACTGTGACAAAGTATCATAACCTTAGAGGGGTCTTCAATAATTTTATTAGAAAGTTTTATTAACTTTTCAACCCATTCTCCGTCGGAGGTGTGAAGGCATGGGACTCAAGGAGACAATCTCCAAGATTGCATTATTGGTTGCAATAATAGCAATTGTCGTTGCTGCAAGCGGTTGTGCACAGAAGGAGAAGGTTCCTGCAGAAACACAGACACCTGTTGCCGAAACCACTGAAACCAAGGCGAAGGAAATAGTTATCGGTGTAACAGACAAGGTTACGGATCTGGACCCAAGCAATGCATACGACTTCTACACATGGGAAGTGATGTACAACACCATGGGCGGTTTGATGCGCTACAAGCCCGGAACAACCGAGCTTGAACCATATCTGGCTGAATCTTACGAGATTAAAGAAAATGGAACTGTTTACATTTTCCACCTAAGAAAAGACCTCAAGTTTGCCGATGGTACGCCATGTACAGCACATGATGTCGTTAGATCTATAGAGAGAGTTATGAAGATTAACGGAGACCCTGCATGGCTCGTCACAGACTTTGTTGAAAAGGTTGAGGCTATTGACGATTACACGGTAAAGTTCACCCTCAAGAAACCTGTGTCATACTTCCTTGCTCTGGTTGCAACCCCACCATACTTCCCGGTACATCCAGCATACAAGCCAGATGAAATCGACCCAGACCAGACCGCTGGTGGTGTCGGACCTTACAAGATCGTTAAGTGGGTCAGAGACCAAGAACTCATTCTCGAAGCTAACCCATACTTCTTCGGTGAAAAGCCGAAGACTGAGAGAATTGTGGTCAGATTCTACCAGGACGCTACAACACTCAGGCTTGCAGTTGAGAAGGGCGACGTTGACATTGCATGGAGAACACTCAAGCCAGTAGATCTCGAATCCCTCAAACATAACAAGAATCTGAAGGTTATTGAAGCTCCGGGAGCCTACATAAGATACATCGTTGTGAACGTGGGAATGGAGCCAACAAATGAGAAGCTCGTCAGACAGGCAATCGCTGCAGCAGTTGACCGCAACGATATAGCCCAGAGGGTTTACATGGGCACTGTTGAACCGCTCTACACACTCATACCAATGGGAATGTGGGGTCACAAGCCAGTCTTCAAGGACAAGTACGGAGATGGCAACATTGAGCTTGCCAGAGAACTGCTCGCAAAGGCTGGCTATGACGAGAACAACAAGCTGAAGGTTGAGCTATGGTGGACACCAACCCACTATGGCGATACCGAGAAGGATCTTGCACAGGTCCTCAAGGAGCAGCTTGAAGCAACAGGCGTTATCGAAGTTGAGCTGAAGAGTGCTGAATGGTCCACCTACGTTGACTATCTCAGAAAGGGAGCAATGATGCTCAGCCTGCTTGGATGGTATCCAGACTACCTCGACCCAGATGACTACACAGCACCATTCCTGAAGAGTGGTAGCAACAAGTGGACTGGTAGCGGCTACTCGAACCCAGAGATGGACGAAATTCTTGAGAAGGCTGCCACATCAACCGACATCAACGAGAGAACGAAGTACTACGAGCAGGCTCAGGACCTGCTTGCAGAGGACGTACCAATAATACCGCTCATTCAGGGCAAGCTCTACATAGTTGCAAACAAAGACATCGGCGGCATCACTCTGGACCCAACGATGATCTTCAGATACTGGCTGATAGAGTGGGAGGGCTAAAATTAGAATTTCAATTTTTTTATTTATTAATATTATTGATTTATAAATAGAGCTAACAGGTGAGAGCATAATGTCGTCTCTCAGAGCATACATACTGACAAGGGCGCTGATGGTTATTCCAACAGTACTGATCCTGCTCACTGTGGTGTTCTTCATTCTGAGAATTCTGCCCGGAGACCCTATCGCTGCCATGGTTGGCCAGAAAGTCCCTCCTGAAGTGCTTGAGAAGATGAGAGAGGAAGCGGGGTTGAATAAACCGCTTATACTTCAGTATGTGGATTATCTCCTGAACATCTTCAAAGGTGATCTTGGCAAATCAATGATCTGGGGTAAGAGGCCTGTTATTGATGAGATTATGGATCGATTTCCTGCTACTCTTGAGCTCACGATATTTGGATTTACCTTCAGCGTGTTGATTGGGCTTGTTACAGGATCTATTGCAGCATTCAAAAGGGGAAGTTATGTTGATGCCTCAATGAGAATATACAGCATTGTTGCCTATACCCTGTTCATCCCCTGGTTTGGTATGCTTCTTCAGATGATTTTTGGAATATACCTCGGTATTTTCCCGATAGGTGGTAGAATCGATCCCGGTCTTGAGCCCGAAAGATTGACGGGGCTTTATGTGGTGGATAGTTTGCTAACTCTTAACTTTCAGGCGTTGGGCAGTGCTTTGCTGCACCTATTCCTTCCATCTTTAACGCTTGGTATAGTTCTATCTGGAGCCTACACGAGGCTCGTGAGGAACAATCTCATAGAAGTTCTCAATCAGGACTTTATACTTGCATACAGAGCCAGAGGAATCAGAAATTCGAAGATTGCGTTCCATGCGATGAAAAACGCATTCATACCGGTAATCACCCTCATGGGGCTGCAGTTTGCAATACTCCTTGCTGGAGCGGTTCTTACAGAAACCACGTTCTCATGGCCG